>CAZMTA010000023.1:0-61606 GCA_964569085.1 uncultured Gemmatimonadaceae bacterium
GAGCGTCGTCTTCCCGCAGCCCGAGGGGCCGGCGATGGACACGAACTCCCCGGTCTGGATCTCCAGGTTGATGTTGGACAGCGCGTGGGTCTCCACCTCCTCGGTGTAGAACACCTTGCTCAGCCCGTCCAGATGAATCAGCGCACGATCGTCTGCCATCGTCGTCTCCCCCTCCCGTTGGATCCTGCTCTCGTTGATGTCGATGCCGCCTGTCGAGGACCCCGGTGACCCGCCCCTCCCCACGTCCCGTCCTCCCTTCACGCGGGGCGGGCCGCCGCGGCCCTCACGAATGCTTCCGGTCTAGCTCTTCAGCCGCACCCGGTCGAAGCCGTCCCACTGGGACATGTCCGACAGGATGACGATGTCGCCGGGCTGCAGGCCCTCCCGGACCTGGATCTCGTTCACGGAGCTGGCGCCGAGCTCGATCTGCACGCGCTCGGCGTACTCCCCGCCCTCCACCACCTTGAAGATGCTGACCCGCTGGTTGGCCTGTCCGAAGGTGGGCCGGCCCACGTAGGTCACGTCCTCGAGCCGGTCGATGATCACGTTCCCGTCCACGCTCAGGTCGGGCCGCGCCGAAGGCGGCAGGTCGTCCGGGAGCGTCACGTCGATGGTGACCGTCCCGTTCCGGACCGCCGGGTCGATGCGGGTGACCTGACCCATGATCGTGTCGGTGCGGGTGTCGATGAGCGCCCGCTGCCCCACCACGATGTCCTGGGCCTGGGTCTGGGGGATGCGGATCTCGGCCTTGAGCCGGCCCGGCACCACCACCCGGGACAGGTTCTGCCCCGACTGGACCCACTGCCCCTCCTGGAGCGGGATCTCGAGGGGCGCCAGGACGCCGGTCACCGGCACCGAGACCTGCATGGACTGGAGCCGGTCCCGATTGAAGGTCACCACGTCCCGCAGCCGGGCGATCTGCTCCTGCTGCGCCGCGAGCTGGTCGCCCTGGGTCTCCTCCATCACCTGGAGGCGGTCCTCCTCGATCTGGAGCCGGATCTCCAGCTCCTCCATGGACTCGCGGGTCCGCTCCAGCTCGTCCCGGGCCACCAGGTCCGGGTTCTCGTCGAAGAGGCGCTGGTTCGTCTCGTAGGTGCGCCGGGCGTCCCGGAACTGGGTCCGGACCTGGGCCACCGTCCCCCGCTGCGTCAGCTCCTGGGTCTGGAGCGTGGTGCGGAGCTGGGCCAGGTTCGCCTCGGCCTGCGAGAGCTGCTGCTGGGCCTGGAGGAGCTGCATGTCCACGTCGGGATTGCTCATGCGCATGATGACGTCGCCCTGCTGCACCTCGGTGCCCGGCAGGGAGAGGATCTGCTCGATCCGGCCCGCCGTCACGGCCGTGATCCAGCGCATCTGCTCCGGAATGAGCGTCCCGGGGCCGCGGACCTGCCGGACCAGGGTCCCCTGCTCCACGGTGTCCACCCACACGGTGGCCGCCTCCACGGAGGGGGCCGCCGAGGGGAGGCTCCGGACTCCGAAGAAGCCCACCGCCAGGACGCCGAGGGCCGCGCCGGCCCAGATCAGCCGCTTCTTCTTCTTCTTCGGCTTGGTGTCGCGAATGATGTCCAAAGTCGAATCCCTTGCTCTGTGGTCGCGGTGTCGTGCGAGTCTACGGCCGCTCGGGCCGGAGGCTCTGACCCACCGCGGCTTCGAGGCGGATCAGGTTCCAGTGGAAGTCGTAGAGGGCGTTCAGGTACTGCTGCTCGGCCGTGCTGAGCGTCGTCTGCGCGTCCAGGAGCTCGAGGAGGGCCGAGGCGCCCAGCGAGTAGCGTCGCTGCTGCATCTGGAGCTGCTCCTCGGCCAGGCTCCGGTTGTTCTCCTCGAGCTGCACCACCTGGTAGGCGGCCGTCAGGTTGTCGAAGGCCTGGGTCACGGCGGTGCGGAGCCGGAGCTCCTCGGCCCGCCGCTGATGGCGGGCGTCGTCGGCCTGGTTGTAGGCCTGGGACACCTGCCGCTGCCGGCTGAAGCCCGTGAAGATCGGGACGGAAACCTGGAAGGTCACCGACACCGGGAGCTTCGTGTAGTTGAAGGGGAACGCGCTGTTGTCGGCCAGCGCCGCCTGCCGACGCGCGTCGGTGAAGGCGAACTGGGAGCAGTCCTGCAGCTCCCCCGGAAGGGTGGGGACGCCGCGCACCAGGGCGTTCTGGAACTCGCAATTGGAGAAGCGGGCGTCCCAGAATTCCTCGGCCTGGTCGACCACGAAGTCGGAGCTCGTCGCCTCCTGGGTCGTTCCCCGGAGGGCGGTGGAGATCGAGAAGGACGGGAAGTACCGGCTCGCCGCCTGGCGGGCCGAGGCCTTGGCCGCCGACTCCTGCGCCTCGAAGGCCCGGAGGGACGGGTGGGACCCCAGCGCCATCGCCATGAGCTCGTCCCGGGACCAGTCGGGCTCGAAGACCCGGAACTCGCTGGCCAGCGTGGTGCCCTCCTCCAGGGTCACGCCGAGCTGCTCGGCCAGCAGGGCCATGGCCTCCCGGTACCGACGCTGGTTCTGGATCACCTCGACCTCGGCGCGGCCCAGGTCGACCTCGGCCTGCTTCCCCTCCGTCCCGGCGGCGGCGCCGGACTGGACCCGGGTGCGCACGATCCGGAGGTTCTGGTTGGCCCGGTCGAGCTGACGTCGGGCCACCTCCACCCCGTCCCGTGCCCGGAGCACCGCCATGTACTGGAGGGCCACCTGGGACTCCAGGTTGAACTCGGCCGCGTCCACCCGGGCGTCCACCGCCCGCTGGTTCGCCCTGGCCGCGGGCACCCCGAAGATCGTGTTGCCGTCCAGGGTCCAGTTGGCGCTCAGGGAGTAGAACGACTGGTACCAGTCGGTGCCGGCCGTTCCCAGGTCCACGGTCCCGAAGCGCTGCGCGCCGCCCTCGACCCAGCTCACGCTGGAGCTGGCGTTGGCCGTGGGCAGGAAGGAGGAGTACGCCTCCCGCACGCCCCAGTCGGCGGCGGCCCGGTCGTTCCGGGTCTGTTGGAAGGTCGGGTTGTTGTCCCGGGCCAGGCGGACGGCCTCGTCCAGGGTGAGCGTCCCGCCGGCCTGCTGGGCCACCAGGGAGGTGGCCGCCAGTGCCAGGAGGACCAGCGCCCCGGCAAGGGCGCCCGCGCTTCGGTCCAGCTTCTCGATCGTCGTCCTCACGCCGTCATCCCGTCGTCACGTTTCGTTGTGTGGGCATCCAGAAGAACCAGGTCCGACCGGAGCCGGCGGGCTGATCACCGACCCATCCCCTCGTCATCGTCGTCACTCTCCGGCCGGACGCTGATCCATCCGGTTCGGCCGTTACCAGGAGAAAGGTGTGTGCCAGAATCGGACGATCCGGGGTTCGTCCATGTCCCATGCGGGTTTTCCGGATTTTCGCCTGTCCGGCGACCCGGCCCCGACCGTGCGGCTGCGGGACAGTGCCGTCCCACAACCGGACACTTTCTCCAGCCGCCCCTACGGAGGAAGGGCTCCGGAAGTTTTCCCGGCACCTCCCCGACGGGCCGCGCGTAACCGCTCGGGGGCCGCGCCGTACCTTCCCGCGAAATCCGAATCGTCCCGTACCCGGAGCCGCCCGTGAGCCGACCCACGTCCGCCCCCGCCCGCACCCGCGCCCGCCTGGTCGCCCTGGCCCTGGCCACGGCGCTGGCGGCCGTCGTCCCGGGCGAGGCCTCGGCGCAGGGCGCCCCCTGCGCCACCCCGGAGCACCGCGCCTTCGACTTCTGGGCCGGCACGTGGGAGGTGCGCCGCCCCGACGGACAGGTGGTGGGCCACAACCGGATCGAGCGCACGCTGGGCGGCTGCGTCCTCCACGAGCGCTACACGACCCCGAGGGGCTACGAGGGGGAGAGCCTGAACATCTTCGACGCCCGCCGGGGCGTCTGGCACCAGACGTGGACGGACAACGGGGGCCTGCTCCTGCGCCTGGAGGGCGGCCTGGAGGGCGAGGCCATGGTGATGCGGGGCGAGATCCTCGGTCGGGACGGCGAGCCCGTGCTCCAGCGCATCACCTGGTCCCGCGTGGACGGCGACCCGGACCGGGTCCGACAGCACTGGGAGCAGTCCAGCGACGGCGGGGAGACGTGGACCACCGCCTTCGACGGGCTCTACCTCCGGGAGGCGGGCGAGGGCTCGGGGCCGGGGCGGGCTCCCTAGACCGCGTCGCCGCCCACCAGCAGGCGGCGGTGGTAGTCGATCTGCCCCAGGTGCCACCCCAGGTGCCAGGTCAGGTGGGCCAGCATCTCGGCGCCGGAGGCGATGGCGCCCAGGGAGCCCGGAAGCGGCTGGGGGTAGGCGTCGAGCAGGTCCTCGTCCTCCAGCCCCTCCAGCACCCGCCCCACCCGGTCCCGGCAGCGCCGGATCCGCCCCAGGATCTCCGCCCGGGGCACGTCCCGGTCCCCGAACTCCCCCTCCCGGTCCCGGACGTAGCCCGTGTCCCCGAGGACGGCGCCGACGAAGTGCTCCAGGTTGCCGGCCAGATGGAGCGCCAGGGTCCCCGCGCTGTTCTTCGCGCTCCCCTCCACCCGCCAGAGGTCGGCCTCGTCGGGATAGGCCTCCACCAGGCGGGACAGGCGGTCCAGCTCCCGGCGCAGGATCCGGGCGTAGGCGGGCCCCAGCGTCCCGGCGCTCATCGCGTCCCCTCCAGCCCGGCGCGCCACGCGTCCCGGAAGGCCAGCCGCGCCGCCGGGGCTCCGGGCGTGGGGACGGCGGCCAGGGTGGGATCCTCCTGGAGCACCACCGTCGCCTCGACCTCGCTGCCCCGGCTCCGGAAGGCGAGCGTCACCTCGTCGCCGGGGGCCCGTGCGGCCAGGAGCGCGTCCAGCTCCTCCTCCGACCGCACCCCCCGGCCGTCCACGGACCGGATGAGGTCGCCCCGGTCCACCCCGGCCTCGTAGAGCGGGGTGCCCACGAGGGTGGCGCCCACCACCCGCAGGCCCTCGTCCTCGCCCCGGAGGAAGACGCGACCCAGGGTGGCGCGCCCCGGCTCGGCCCGCCCCAGCTCGAAGCCCGCCGCGCCCAGGAGCGCCGCGTAGTCCGCCACGTCGCTCCCCCGCACGAAGCGCCGGAAGAAGTCCCGGGCGAAGGCCGGATCGCCGGTGACGCGGGCCAGCGCCGCCTCGATGTCGTCCACCACGTACGGGATCTCCGGCGAGCCGTGGCGCGCCCACATCTCCCGCATGAGGTGGTCCAGGGTCAGTCCCGGGTACCGGGTCCGGAGGGTCAGGTCCAGGGCGAGCCCGATGGCCGAGCCCCAGGTGTAGTACGAGAGGAAGGTGTTGGCGCGGTTGGTGGGGTCCACGGACACCGCGGCGTCCACGAAGGGCGCCTGGGTGCTCATCTGGACCGGGCTGAAGTACGCCCGCGCCGGGGCGTTCACCACCGCGTTCACGGTCCCGCCCAGCCGGCTCGCGAAGGCCTCGTCGTCGATGAGCCCGGCGCGCCACAGCGCCACGTTGGTGTAGTAGCTGGTGAAGCCCTCGCCGAACCAGAGCGCGCCGGTGACGTTGGCGTCCTCGAAGTCGAAGGGCTCCAGGGCCGCCGGCCGGATGCGCTCGATGTTCCAGGCGTGGAAGAACTCGTGGGCCACCGTTCCCAGGAGTCCCGTCATGCTCTCCTCGAGGGAGCGGGTGCTGGTGAGGATGGTGGAGTTGCGGTGCTCCATGCCGTCGCCGTCGACCCACGGGAGGTAGCACGCCAGGAAGGTGTACGTCCCGAAGTCGAAGCGCGGGCGCGCGCCGTACACCGCGCTCTCCGCCTCCACGATGGCCGCGGCGGCCTCGGCGTAGGCACGGGCCTCGGCCTCGGTGCCGTCGTGGTGCAGCGCGATGCGCACCGTCTGGGGGCCGTCGGGGCCCGGGATCTCCCACTCGGCGGCCCAGAAGTCCGAGACCTCGGTGGGGCTGTCCAGGAAGTAGGCGAGGTCGGGCGCGGTGAACCGGTATGCGTCGTCGGTGGGGGCGAGCTGCGTGGCCACCCGCCAGCCGCTGTCGCCCGGCACCGAGACCCGCAGCTCCACGGGGCGGGCCTCCAGCCCCCGCGCCCAGACGAAGGTGGCCGGCATGTTCAGGTGGGCGTGGGTGCGATCGATGCCGGTGTACGTCCCGTCGGCGCGATCGCCGTAGAGGGTGTAGCGGAACTCCACCGCGCCCCCGTGCTCCGCCACGTCCCACTGGTGCAGGTCGGGCCGGGTGACCTCCACGGCCCGCCCGTCCACGCCCCGCGCCTCCACGTCGTAGACGTTCTTGGCGAACTCGTGGAGCGCGTAGCGTCCCGGGGACGTCCGGCTCATGCGGATCTCCAGCGGCCCCGGGCCGATCTCCTCGAAGCGCACCGTGACCCGGGCCTCGTGGTGCTCGGCGTCGGGAAAGGCGATCTCGTAGCGTACCGGCGCCTGGGCGGCCAGCGGGCCAGCGAGGAGCGCCAGCGCCGCCGGCAGCACGACGGCGGAGGGGGAGAGACGGGATCGGAGGGACATGGGTCGGTGGGGACGGAGGCGCGTGGGTCGGCCCGGAGGCCCGGAGCCCGGAAAGCTAGTGCGGGAGGCGGGCGCGTCGCGAGGCTGCCGGAACCCGCCGCCGGGGTCGGTGTCCACCCTCCGCGCCGGCGAGTACCTTCCCGCCGCGTCCGACCCCGTCCACCTCCGGTACCGCCGCCCCCATGACCCACGATCCCCACGACCTGGTGCGGGCGCTCTCGGCCCACCTCCCCGAGGAGCGCCTCCGCACGGACGTGCCCCTGGCGCCCCTCACCACCTTCCGCATCGGCGGGCCGGCCGACGTCTACTTCCGTGCCCGCACCGCCGACGACCTGGCGGCCGCGGTCACCGCGGCCCGCGCGCTGGACGTGCCGTCGTTCCTCCTGGGGCGGGGCGCCAACATCCTGGTGGGCGACAAGGGCTTCCGGGGGCTCGTCATCCACAACCAGGTGGAGGGGATCGAGTTCCTGGACGAGACCCGGGTCCGGGCGGGCGCCGGGGTCGAGACCTTCCCGGACCTCATCGTGGAGACGGTGGAGCGGGGCCTGGGCGGGCTGCACCACTTCGTGGGCATCCCCAGCACGGTGGGGGGGGCGCTCTGGCAGAACCTCCACTTCCTCTCCCCCGCCCCGGAGCGGGAGCGGACCGTCTTCATCGAGGAGGTCCTGGAGAGCGCGGACCTCCTCACCGAGGAAGGGGAGCGACGGACCGTCGACGTGGACTACTTCGAGTTCGGCTACGACGACAGCGTGCTCCATCACCGGGACGACGTGGTCCTCTCGGCGACCTTCCGGCTGGACCCCGCCCCCGAGGAGGAGCTGCGGCGCGTCATGCGGGAGAACCTGCGATGGCGGGACGACCGCCACCCGGACCTCTGGCTCTACCCCTGCGCCGGCTCGATCTTCCAGAAGATCGAGGGCGTGGGCGCCGGCCGGCTCATCGACGAGTGCGGCCTCAAGGGCCACGTGCACGGCGGCGTGGGCATCTTCCACCGCCACGCCAACATCGTGGTCAACCTGGGTGGCGGGACCGCACGGGAGGTCCGGGAGGTGATCGACCTGGCCCGGGAGACCGTCCGCCGGGAGACCGGCTACGAGCTGGTTCCCGAGATCAGCTTCGTGGGAGAGTTCTAGGCGCGCGACGGATCCCTGGGGGCGTCAGCCAGGTCCGACGGGCCCTCCCCCGCCCCGGCCAGCGCCCGCAGGGGCTCGGGGTAGACGTCGTGACCCCCCGCGTAGCCCACCACCCGGAAGGCGATCCCCGCCTCCTCCAGCGCCGCCCGCTCCTCGGCGACCCGCTCCTCGTCCAGGGCGGGGTCCCGGTCCCCGTGGACGAGGACCAGCTCGACCCCGTCCAGCCGCTCCGCGGCCCGCTCCATGTCCAGATCCGGCGGGAGCGTGTCGCCCCACGCCACCAGGCGCGTCGGGCGGACCGCGCCCTGGACCACCCACCGGGCGGCCGTGGCCACGCCCTGGGAGAAGCCCAGGACCGTGAGGGGGCCCGCCCCGCCCTCGCCCGAGACCTCGTCGTGGAGCAGGTCCAGGTACCCCACGTAGTCCCGGATCTCGTTCAGCCGGTCCTCCCGGGTCATCCAGGTGGCGCCCACCACCGAGGTGGGGCCGTGGCGCCCCGGCGTCTGGTCGATGTAGAAGCGGGAGAGCCCTTCGGGGGCCACGAGCCGCCGCCGTCCGTCGTCCACCGGCGCGAAGCGGCGGAGGAAGCGGCGCGCCAGCTGCTTGTAGCCGTGGAGGACGTACCACGTCTCGGACGGGCCACCCTCCGGCCCGAGGGACCAGTAGCGGGCCGTCCGAGGGACCCGCACGTGGCCCTCGCGGGGGCGCGTCCGCTCCTTCCGGACCGGGCCGTCAGCCACCGAAGGGGCTCCCGACGCCGTCCAGCCCGGGGAGCGCCCGGTCCTTCTCGGACACGACGGGCTCGGCCAGGGGCCACTCGATGCCCACGGCCGGGTCGTCCCAGCGCACCCCGCCCTCGCGCTCCGGGTCGTACTCGGCGGTGACCTTGTAGGCCACGTCGGCCCCCTCCCCCAGCACGCAGTAGCCGTGGGCGAAGCCCTCGGGGATCCAGAGCAGGTTCCCCCGGTCGGCGTCCAGCGTCCGGGCCACCCAGCGCCCGAAGGTCGGGGCGTCCCGGCGGAGGTCGACGGCCACGTCCCAGATCGAGCCGCGCACCGCCCCCACCAGCTTGCCCTGCGCCGAGGGCCGGGCCTGGAAGTGCAGGCCCCGGAGGACGCCGGGTCCGGAGCGGGCCACGTTGTCCTGGACGAAGACGGCGTCGATCCCCGCCCCGACGAAGGCGGAGCGCCGGTAGCGCTCGCTGAAGAAGCCCCGAGCATCGGCGTGGAGCGTCGGGGTGACCTCCACCACCGCGGGGATCTCGGTGGGCTCGAAGCGGAAGCTCATGGACGGCGGGACGTGGGGGACGGAGCGGGGAGCGCGCCGGGAAGGTCGCCCACGGGGCCGCCGGGGACCACCCCCGGGGGGCTCAGCCCAGCGCGGCGCGGAAGACCCGGTCGAGCTGGTCCAGGCGGGCCACCTCGTTCCGGATCTCCAGGAAGGTCTGCTGCCACGGCGGCTCCACCTCCACCGTACGCACCAGGGGAAAGGAGAGCTCCCGGGCCGGGTCCAGCTCCGGGAGGCGCTCCGGCTCCTCGGGGAGCTGGTCGACCACGGTGCGGAAGAGCTCCAGCGTGTCCCGTCGACGACCCTCGGTGGCCGGCGGCGCGTCCTCGTCGTCGGCGTAGGGACTCACCAGCGCCTCGTAGTACGGCTCCTCGGACTCGATGCCGTCGAGGATGCGGAAGCGCTCCCGGCCCCGGGCGAGCATGAGGGACCGGCCGTCGGGGAGGGGCTGGAAGGACTCGATCTCCGCCACGCAGCCCACCCGCCCCTCCTCGAAGAGGAACGGGCCCCGCACGTCGGAGTCGTGGTAGACCAGGCCGAAGCGCCGGTCGAACTCGAGGCAGCGGGCCACCATCCGGCGGTACCGGGGCTCGAACACGTGCAGCGGCATGGCCGCCGTGGGAAAGAGGACCACGGGGAGCGGAAAGAGCGGCAGGCGGTACTTCCGGACGGGCTCGGAGAGGGTCATGGCCTGACCAGGGAGGGATCGGTCGTCCCGCGGGACGTGGCTCCCCCAGGCTACGGCCCGAGGACCCGACGGTACAAGCCGGGGCTGGACGACCTCGTCCGCCCGAGACCGGGCGGCGAGGGGCGAGCCGGCGACGGGGCGACCGCGCCCGTCCTCGATCGGCTCACCCCGTCTCGTCGATGACCAGCCGCCGGAGCTCCCGGCCGAAGCGGGCCCGGACCCGGGCCAGGAGGAGGACGGACACCACGCCGAGGCCGCCGGCCAGCCCCCACCAGATCCCCGGCGGCCCCGCGTCGAGCCCGAAGCCCGCCCAGGCGCTCACCGGCAGCCCCACGAGCCAGAAGCCCAGGAGGGCCAGGAGCATCGGCACCCGGGTGTCCCCGACGCCGCGCAGCACCCCCGCGGCCACCACCTGGAGGCCGTCGAACACCTGGAAGATCCCGGCGACGGGGATCAGGAGCACGGCCACGCCCACCACCGACGCGTCCGCCGTGTAGACGCGGGCCAGGAGCCCGGGAAGGCCCAGGAAGAGCGCCGCGGTCCCGCACATGAAGGCGGTTCCGGTGAGGAGCCCCGCCCCGGCCGCCCGCCGCGCCCCGGCCGGATCCTCCCGCCCCACGGCGCGCCCCACCAGGACGGCGGCGGCCTGGGCCACGCCCAGGGGCACCATGAAGGTGATGGCGGCCAGGTTCAGCGCGACCTGGTGGGCCGCCATGGCCACCGTCCCCATCCACCCCATCAGGATGCCGGCGGCCCCGAAGACGCCGAACTCCAGGACCTGCTGACCGCCGATGGGCGCCCCCACCCGGAGGAGCCGGCCGAGGGGAGCCGCCCGCAGGGCTTCGGGCCGGAGCGGAAGCACCGAGGGCCGGAGCCGCCGCCACGCCAGCGCCAGGAGGAGCACCGCCATGACCCAGCGGCTGGCCGAGCTGGCCCACCCCGAGCCCACGGCGCCCAGGGCCGGCGCGCCCAGGTTCCCGAAGATCAGGATCCAGTTGAAGAAGGCGTTGGCGACGTTGGCCAGGACGACCGTGACCACGATGGGCGCCACCCGACCCATGGCCTGGAGGCTCTGGCGGAGCACCACGAAGGCGTAGAAGGGGAAGACGCCCGCCACCGACGCCAGGACGTAGCCCGTGGCCACCGGGACCACGTCGGCCGGCTGGCGGAGGAGCTCCAGGACCGGCCGGGCGGGAAGGAGGAGGAGGCTGGCGAGCACGGTGAGGATCCCGCAGAGGACCAGGCCCCGCTGCACCCCCCGGGCGACGCCCACCTCGTCCCGCGCCCCCACGGCCTGGGCCACCACGGGGTCCAGGGAGAAGAGAACCCCCATGCCGAAGACCGAGACCCCGAAGTAGTACAGGTTCCCCAGCGCCACCGCGGCCAGGTCCGTGGCGGAGACCCGGCCCACCATGACCGTGTCCACGGCGCCCATGAGGAGCATCCCCACCTGGACGGTGGCCACCGGGAGGGCGAGGCGCACCAGCGCCCGGAGGTCCTCCGAGCGGGGGGCGAAGCTCGCCAGGCTGCCGGTCGGGGGGCCCGGCGGGGGGTTCGGCGGCGCCTCGGCCGCCGGACGCTCCGTCGGGCTCAACGCCCGGGGCACCCCTCGGTCTGGCGGGTGTCGGTCACCTGGAGGATCTGCCAGCCGTGGGCCGTGTCCACGAGCTGGAAGGCGTCCACGCCGCAGTGGCTGAACCGCCCGTCCACCAGCAGCTCGTAGCCGGTCCACACCGTGGCCAGGCCGCCGGCCACCCGGACGTCCAGGTGGTAGAGGCGCTCGTCGAGCTCGGCGTCGGCCTCGGCCACGCTCTCGAGCCAGGCGGAGACGGGCACCACCTGCGCCACGGGCACGCCGTCCCGCTCCGAGGTGGTCACCAGGCGCACGCTCTCGTGCATGAGGGAGGACATGGCCTGGGCGTCGCCGGCCCTCATGTGGTCGAAGAGCTCGCGGACCACCTTCTCGACCTCGGCCTCGGGAGCGGGAGCGGCCTGGGCGGTGGCGGACGTGGGGAGCCCCGCCAGAACGAGGCTCAGGGCCAGAAGCGCGGCGGACGGTCGGATCACGATTCCTCCGAGGGGTGCGGGTCGGGTTCGGTCGGTGCGGGGCCGCCGCGGAGACGGCGGTCCCGTCGGACCTCGGCCAGGAGCGCCTCTTCGTCGTCGGGGGGCGGCTCCACCAGGAGGGTGCTTCCCTCCCGGACGAAGAGCAGCGTGAGCCAGGTGGTGGGGATGCCCAGCCAGAAGGCCAGGAGCCGCCGGAGGCCCCGGCGTCCGGATCGCTTCCGGTCGAGGTACACCAGGTTGGCCACGAGCCACACCAGGAAGCCGACCAGCGACTCCAGCCAGTATCCCGACAGTCCCGTCTCCACCACACCGTCCTCCCGCGGCGCCCCTTCGGCACCGCTCCCGTGACATTTGCCCCTGGACCGGGGGCGCCCGAAGATACCGAACTCCCCACCGCTCCGCCCACCCCCGAAGCCCACGCCCTTGGCCTCCGACGCCTCCCCCGGCCCCCGCATCCTCGCCCTCTGGCGGCGCCTCTCCCCCTGGCCCGGGGGCGCCTGGCTCTTCAGCCGGCTCCTGGGGCGCATGGTGCCGTACTCGGGCAGCATGGGGGCCGTCGTCCGTGCCCTGGAGCCCGGGCGCGCCGTGGTCGAGCTCCGCGATCGCCGGAAGGTCCGCAACCACCTGGGCTCGGTCCACGCGGTGGCGCTGGCCAACCTGGGGGAGCTGGCCTCCGGGCTGGCCGTCCTGGGAGGGCAGCCCCCCGGCGTCCGGGGCATCCTGGTGCGCCTGGAGGTCGAGTACCACAAGAAGGCCCGGGGCCGCCTCGAGGCGCGCTCGGAGGCCTCCCTGGCCGCCGTCGACGCGCGCCGCGAGGAGGCCGTCACCGCCCACATCGTCGATCCGGGAGGGGAGGAGGTGGCCACCGTCACGGCCCACTGGCTCCTCGCCCCCAAGGAGACCCCATGAGACCGAACCGCCTTCCCTCCGCCGTCCGCCCCCGCGCCGCCGCGCCCTTCCTTGCCGCCGCGGGCCTGCTGGCCTGGGCCGCCCTCGGCGCCGCCTCCCCCCTCGCCGCCCAGGAGGACGACGGCCTCCGGGTCTACATCTCCGCCGACATGGAGGGGGTGGCCGGCGTGGTCACCGGCGACCAGCTCGGCCCGTCGGGCTTCGAGTACGGGCGGTTCCGCGAGTTCATGACCCGCGAGGTCCTGGCGGCCATCGACGCGGCACGGGAGGCCGGCGCGGTGGAGATCGTCGTGAGCGACTCCCACGGCAACGGGGAGAACCTCCTCCTCGAGCTCCTCCCCGCCGATGTCCAGGTGATCCGCTCGTGGCCCCGCCCCCTTGGGATGATGGAGGGCATCGACGCCCGCTTCGACGCCGTCCTCCTCCTGGGCTACCACGCCAGCACCGCCAACACCCGGGGCGTCCGCGCCCACACCATGTCCAGCGCGAACCTCACGGGGCTCCAGCTCAACGGCCGCGAGCACGCCGAGGCCGGGGTCAGCGCCGCCATCGCCGGCCACTTCGGCGTCCCGGTGGTGATGATCTCCGGGGACGACGCCATCGTGGAGGAGGCCCGGGGCCTCATCGGCGACATGGAGGCCGCCACGGTGAAGTGGAGCCTGGGCTTCCACTCCGCCCGCACCCTCACGCCCCAGGCGGCCTACCCCCTCATCGGGGACGCCGTGCGGGCGGCCCTGGCCCGCCTCGACGACTTCGAGCCCTACCGGCTGGAGACGCCGGTGACGCTGGAGCTCTCGTACAAGAACTACATGCCGGCGGAGATCCTCAGCTACCTCCCCGACGTGGAGCGGGCCGACGCCCACTCCATCCGCTGGACCGGCGCCGACATGACCGAGGTCTCGCGCTTCATCCAGGTGGCCACCGGGTACGCGGCCGACCGCGCGCCGTGACCGGCCTCGGCCCCGCCGGTCGCCCGGGATCCCGGAGGGAGCGGGCGTACCGGATCATCTTCGAGCACGACACCCGCGCCGGGCGGCTCTTCGACGAGCTGCTCCTGGTGGCCATCGTGGTCAGCGTGGGCGTCGTGATGGTCGACTCGGTCCGGGAGCTCCGGGTGCAGTACGGGCCCGGGCTCCGGGGGCTGGAGTGGTTCTTCACCCTCCTCTTCACCGCCGAGTACGTCGCGCGGCTGTGGAGCGTGGACCGACCGTCCCGGTACGCCTTCAGCTTCTTCGGCGTCGTCGACCTCCTGGCGGTGATCCCCACCTATCTGAGCGTGCTGGCCCCGGGCGGCCAGGTCCTGGTGGTGGTGCGGATCCTCCGGGTGATCCGGATCTTCCGCATCCTGAAGCTGGCCCAGTACGTGGGCGAGGCGAACGTCCTCGCCTCGGCCCTCCGGGCCTCGCGCTACAAGATCACCGTCTTCCTGCTGTCCGTCGTGAACATCGTGGTCGTCGTCGGCGCCCTCATGTACCTGGTCGAGGGGCCCGAGGGCGGCTTCACCAGCATCCCCCGGGGCGTCTACTGGGGCGTGGTCACGCTCACGACCGTGGGATACGGGGACATCGCGCCCCAGAGCCCGCTGGGCCAGGCGCTCGCGGCCCTGGTGATGATCATGGGTTACGGCATCATCGCCGTGCCCACGGGCATCGTGACCACCGAGCTGGGCCGGGAGAGCGCGCGCCGGGAGCGAGCGCAGGAAGCCGCGGGCGGCGAGCGCCCGGGCTCGGCTCCCCCCGGACCCCACGGGGCGCCCGCCCGGTCCGAGGGGGCGGCGCCCCCTCCGTGCCCCGCCTGCGGGGCGGGAGAGACGGACCCGGCGGCCCGCTTCTGCCGCTACTGCGGCTCGCCGCGCCCGGACGACTGAGGGCCGTCCCCGCCCTCGCCCGGCCCGGGGCCGTGGCCCATCTCCGGGTAGCGCCACGCCGCCAGGAGGACCACCACCCCGATGAGGAGGAAGAGGCCTCGCGCCAGCGGCGCGAACATGGGGGGGAGGAGGAAGGCCGAGTCCATGGCCCGGCTCAGCGGGATCCCCAGGACCAGCACCACGGCTCCGTACGCCAGGCCCGCCAGGACCATCCGGCGGAAGGCCCCGCCCCAGATCGGCTTCGGTCCGGTCACGTCAGCGGCCTCCGGATCCGTTCGGAGCCTGATTCACGAGCCCTCCCGGCCCACGGCCCCCCCGAGCCCCGCCATGGTCTCGGCCAGGCGCTGGACCTCCAGGAGGCGCATCCAGCCCAGGAGGGCCCACGCCCCCAGCGCGGCCAGGAGCGCGCCGCCGGCCAGCGACGCGCCGCCGCCCCGGGCCATCTCGCGGAGCCCCAGCCAGCCGACCACGTACAGGCCGTACACGGGAGGGAGGAGGGAGGCGGGGCCCACCAGCGCCGACCAGCCGCCGGCGGGGCGCCCGAAGGCGCGCTGGACCCCCCGGACCCCGTAGGCCAGCATCACGGCGGCGACCAGGGGCCCACCCACCGCGAGCGTCCACGGCTCGGGGCGGCCGACGCCTCCCACGACGAGGCGGGCCACGCCCGCCAGCGTCAGCGCGGCCAGGGGCAGGAAGGCCCGCCCGAGCCGCTTGGCCGTGAGGTCCTGGATGGCCCGCCCCACCACCATCTCGGGGGCGGCCGCGTCCGTGGGTCCTGAGCTCAAGAAGCCTCCTCGGGGCTCTTGGGGGGCATGGGCACGAAGGCCGAGGTGCGCCGCACGTACTCGGCGTAGGCGGGACGCCGCTCCTGGATGTCCTCCTCCAGGAGGCTCACCCCCGAGACCTTCAGGAGCAGGAAGGTCATCCCCACGGGGGAGAAGACGGTCCACCAGCCACCGGCGTCCACCGCCAGCAGCCACAACCCCCACCAGAGGACCGCGTTCCCGAAGTAGTTGGGGTGGCGGCTGTAGCGCCAGAGGCCGTGGTCCAGGACCTCCCCCCGGTTGGCGGGATCGGCGCGGAAGGCGCGGAGCTGGGCGTCGGCCACCGCCTCGGTGAGGAAGCCCGCCAGGAAGACGGCCACGCCGAGGGCTCCGACCCACCCCGTGGGGGTCCGTGCGGTCACGGCCACCAGGAGGGGCCAGGCCACCACCCAGAGGATTCCCGCCTGGAGCCAGAACACCTTGAAGAGGCTCACCCACCAGAAGGCGTCCCCGTGCTCCTCCCGCCAGCGGGCGTACCGCGGGTCCTCCCCTTCCCTCCGGTTCCGCCGGAGGAGGTGCCACCCGAGACGGGCGGCCCAGAGGCCGACCAGGACGGGCACCAGCGCCGCCCGGAGCGTGCCCGAGCCGGCGGCCAGGTACCAGGTCAGGGCCACCAGGAAGAACCCGGGCCCCCAGAACGGGTCGACGATGGACGCGTCCCGGAGGAGGAGGCTGAGCGCCCAGAGGAGCGTCATGGCGCAGAGGATCACCGCCAGCCCCAGGAGGGCGGGCTGCACCAGGGGGGCCTGCAGGAGGGCCGTCCCCGTCACGACGGTCCCCCCCTTCCCGGCGGCCCGGCGCCGAAGGCGGCCCGGCGGTGCCGATGGAACGCCACCACCAGGACGGTACCGGAGAGCGCCACGTTCACCAGCGCCGGAGCCCCGGCCACCGCCGGCGATACCCCCGCCAGCACCTGGTCCGGGAGGGACCAGACGGGCAGGAGCACCGAGAGGCACAGGAGGAGGAGGTTCGTCGAGCTCTCCGCCATCCCCGCCCATGGAGCCGCCCAGGGCCATCGGGCCACCGCCACGCCCAGCGCGGTCACGGCCAGGTAGTAGAGCGCCCTGTGGACGGGATCGCCGAGGCCGGCCACGCGGACCGGCCACCCCGCCCCCAGGTCCAGGACCGCGAAGAGCGGGGTGGCCAGGTAGTACCAGGCGAGCCCGGCGCGGGGAAGATCCCTCACGTCGGCGAGCCGCCCTCCACCGCGCGGAGCGCGGCCCGGGCCTGGGCGAGGTGCCGCTGCTCGTGGTTCGCCACCACGGCCAGCGCGTCGCTGGCCCGGAGGCGGAGGAGTCGGGTCACGGGCGAGGTGACGCGGATCCGGTCCAGGGGCAGCCCTTCCGCCCGCTCCAGGAGCGCCCTCCAGGCGGCCTGCTCCTCGAGGAAGGCGTCCACGGCGACGGCGCTCACCTGCTCCGGGTCCGGCCGGAAGGCCATGGGCGTCTGGACCCGTAGCTTGGGGTCGGGCCCCACCGCCTTCGCGAACAGGCGCCCGACGAAGCTTCCCCGGACGGGATCCTCGAGGGCCGCCGCGCCTCCCTGGGCCTCCTCGAAGGCGGCGGAGAGGTCACGCCGGTAGAGTGCCCCGGTCCGGGTCAGGTGGACCAGGCAGTGCGCCGCGCTCCACCGCTTCGGCCCCGGCGGGTGGACGAGGATCCCCCCGTCCACCGGCGCCAGGTGCTCCTCCACCTCCCGGGTCACCTCGTCCAGGACCTCCCGGACCGAGGCGAGGAACCGCTCCCGGGGAGCCGGGAGCCGCACCAGGGACCGGGAGGCCATCAGGAGGCTTCGGGCTGGGGGTCCAGGCCGCCCGTCACGCTCCGGGGCACCCCGACGGGCTCGGGCGCCGGGCGCGGCGCCGGACGGGCCGGACGGGCCCCGTCGGACGAGGAGGGCGCCGCCTCCACCCCCGACTCCTCCGCCGGGATCGCCTCCTGGTGGCCGTAGTGGCGCTTGAAGAAGTCCCCGAGGTCGTCCACCAGCGAGTACATGACCGGCACCAGGATCAGCGTCAGGAAGGTGGCGAAGAGGATTCCCGCGATGATGGCCACCGCCATGGGGCCCCACCACGCCGCCTGCTCGCCGCCCCAGTACAGCTCCGGCTGGAGCGACCCGTAGAGGCCGAAGAAGTCGAAGTTCAGCCCGATGGACAGGGGCACGAGCCCCAGCGCGGTGGTCAGCGCGGTCAGGACCACCGGCCGGAAGCGGGTCTTGCCGCCCTCGACCAGCGCCTCGCGACGGGACAGGCCGTCCCGCTCCCGCTTGATGTCGATGTAGTCGATGAGGATGATGGCGTTGTTCACCACGATCCCCGCCAGCGAGATGATGCCCACGCCGGTGTTGATCACGCCGAAGGGCATCCGGAAGATCATCAGCCCCAGAAGCACGCCCATGGTGGACATGATGACCGAGGTGAGGATGATCACCGGCTTCACCACCGAGTTGAACTGGCTGATGAGGACGAAGCCGATGAGGAGCAGGGCCGTGAGGAAGGCCCCGCCCAGGAACGCCATCGCCTCGGCCTGGTCCTCGGACTGACCGGTGTAGCCCATGGTGTAGCCCGCCGGCAGCTCGGCCCGGAAGTCCGTCAGCGTCTCCTGGACCTCCGCCAGCACGGCGTTGGAGCTGTAGCCCGCCGCCACGTCGGAGCTGATGGTGGCCACCCGCTCCTGGTCCTTGCGCCGGATCGAGCCGAACCCCTCCTCGACGCTCCAGTCCGCGACCGAGACCAGGGGCACCTGGACGCCGCCCTCGGCCATCACCGTCAGCTCCCGGAGCCCTTCCAGGTCCTGGCGGTACACGTCGGCCAGGCGCACCACGATGTCGTACTCGTCGTTCCCGGTCCGGTACTTGGCCGCCTCGATCCCGTTGATGGCGCCGCGCACGGCGTTGCCCACCTCGGCGGTGGAGAGGTCGTAGAGCGCCGCCTTCTCCCGGTCCACGTGGATCGAGAGCTCGGAGCGGGCGTCGTCCAGGTCGCTCTCCAGACCCACGAGCTTCCGGTAGACCGGAGCCGCCCGGAGGGTGGCCAGCGCCTGGTCCGAGAGCTCCTGGAGCACCGCGGGGTCCTCCCCGACGATCTCCACGCTCACGGGCGCGCCCTGGGCCGGGCCGTCCTCGACCTTGTCGATGGTGATCTCGGCCCCGGCGATCCGGCGACCCACCTCCTCCTGCATCCGGGCCAGCACGTCGAAGGCGTCGTTCTCACGGTCCTGGAAGTCCACGAGCTGGATCGTGATGCGGCCGGACTCGGGCCCGCCGGGCCCGCCGCCCATGGGGTTGCCCCCACCGCCACCGCTCCCGGTCACGGCCACCACGGACTCCCAGTCCGCGCGACCCTCCACCCCGCCCAGCTCCCGCTCCAGACGCTGGACCACCGAGTCGGTGACCTCGGCCAGGGTGCCGACCGGGCCCTCGACGTCCACGATGAGCTGGGGCGGCGGCATGGACTCCGGGAAGTACTCCACCCCGGCGTTGAACCGCCCGAAGGCCATCGCCGTCAGGACGAAGGCCGCGGCCGTGCCCCCGACGAGCAGCAGCCGGTGGTCCAGCGCCCACCGGAGCTGGGGCTCGTACGTGCGGTCCACCAGGAAGGGGAGAGTCCGGTCCTGGAACCGGCGGGCCACGCCCTCGAGCACGAAGCGGTGCAGCGCCCACAGCCCCACCACCGTGACCACGAGGAGCCCCGCCGTCAGAGGATTCACCCCGGCGACGGCCAGGACGGTGAGCGCGGCCAGCCCGATCAGCGTCCAGCGGAGGGCCGGACGCATGGGACGGGCCGGCTCCGAGTCCAGGCGCATGAACATGGCGCACAGCGTCGGCACGATGACCAGCGCCACGAAGAGGGAGCTGGTGAGCGTCACGATGAGCGTCTTGGGCAGGTAGCCCATGAACTCACCCACCTCGCCGGGCCAGAAGAGGAGCGGCGCGAAGGCGCCCAGCGTGGTGGCCGTGGCGGCGATGATGGGGACCGCCACCTCGCCGGTGGCCTTCTTGGCCGCCAGCGTCCGGTCCCATCCCTCCTCCAGGAAGCGGTAGATGTTCTCCACCACCACGATGGCGTTGTCCACCAGCATCCCCAGGGCCAGGATGAGGCTGAAGAGCACCACCATGTTCATGGAGATGCCCAGCCCCTTCAGGACGATGAAGGACAGGAACATGGACGACGGGATGGACACGGCCACGAAGACCGAGTTGTTCAGCCCCAGGAAGAAGAGGAGGATGGCCACGATCAGGATCAGCCCGGAGATGATGTTGTTCTCCAGGCTCGACACCATGTCCTCGATCTGCTCGGTCTGGTCCGAGGTGATCTCGATGGAGGTGGTCGGCGGGAAGAGCGGCTCCATCTCCTCGATGGCCTCGTTCACGGCCGCCGCCGTGGCGATGATGTTCTCGCCGGAGCGTTTGATGACGTCCAGCGTCACCACCTCGCTCCCGTTCATGCGGGCGAAGCTCTCCCGCTCGGCGAAGCCGAAGTCGACGCTCGCGATGTCGCGGACGTAGATCGGCCGGCCGCCCTTGGTGGTGACCACCAGGTCCTCGATCACCCGCGGGTCCCCGAACTCGCCGTCGACGCGCAGGAGGTACTTGGCGTCCCCCACGTCGATGGACCCGCCGGGGATGTTGACGTTCTCGCTCCGGATGGCGTCGACGACGTCGCCCAGGCCCAGGCCGTAGAACTGGAGCTTGGCCAGGTCCACGTCCACCTTGACCTCGCGCTCCAGACCGCCCCGGAGGTCGGCCCGCAGCACCGACGGGATCTGCTCCAGGCGGTCCTGCATCTCCTCGCCGAGCTCCTTGAGGCGGACCAGCCCGTACTCGCCGGACAGGTTCACCTGGAGGATCGGCACCTCGGAGAAGTTGAACTCCACGATGCTCGGGTCCTCCGCGTCCTCGGGGAGGTCCGGCTTGGCCAGGTCCACCTTCTCCCGGACCTTCTGAAGCGCCTCGGTCAGGTCGATGGAGGGATCGAACTCGGCCACGACGCTCGAGTAGCCCTCGACGGAGGTGGAGGTGAGCTCCTTGATGTCGCTGATGCCGCTGAGCTCGTCCTCGATGTGGCGCGTGACCTGGCTCTCCACGTCCGCCGGGGAGACCCCGGGGTACACGGTGTTCACCGCGATGATGGGGATGGCCAGCTCGGGGAACGACTCCTTGGGCGTGGTGCGGTAGGAGAGGATCCCCATGATGGTGATGATGGCCAGCAGGACCATCACGCTGGTCCGGTGCTCCACCGCGAAGCTCGTGGGGCGGAACTCCTTGAACCGCTCCAGGAAGCGCCGGTCCCGTCCGGGGGCCTCGTTCATCCGATCTCCGTCTCGTTCCATGGTTTCGTCCTCTCCCCTGTCCGCGTCACGTCCGCCGGGCCGTGGGGCCCGTCAGCCGTTCTCCCGATCCCCGACCACGTTCACCCGGTCGCCCCCGGCCACCGACTTCTGGCCCCGGACGATGATCCGGTCCCCGGCCTCCAGGCCGGACTCCACCACCGCCATGTCCCGCTGGGACGGCCCCAGCACCACGCGCCGGGTCTCGGCCACGGTGTTCCCGTTCCGCTCGGTCACGACGAAGACGACGTAGCCGTCCTCCACGCGCACCAGGGCGTCCTGCGGGACCACCAGGGCGCTCTCCAGGCTCCGGCGCTCCACCGAGACGTTGGCCACCATCTCGGGCTTGATGATGCCGTTGGGGTTGGGCATCCGGACCTCCACCGGGAAGGTCCGGTTCTGGGCGTCCACCGTGGAGCCCACGTAGGCGATGGGCGCCCGGAAGACCTCGCCGGGGAAGACGTCGAAGGTCACGACGGCCTCCGCCCCCACCTGGACGTCCGCGGCGTACCGCTCGGGGACGCCCGCCACGATCTTCACCGGGGTCCGGTCCACCAGCCGGGCCACGGCCTGTCCGGGGCTCACCCGGGTGCCCACGTCGACCATCCGGTCCTCCAGGATCCCCGAGAAGGGGGCGCGGACGACGGTGCGGGCCATGCGCTCCTCCAGGGAGTTCACGGCCGCTTCGGCCTGCTCCGCGTTGAAGCGGGCCTCCAGGTAGGCGAGCTCGCTCCCGACCTGGTCCTCCTCGTAGAGGCGCCGGCGGCGCTCCCACGTCTGGGCGGCCAGATCGGCCTGGGCCCGGGCCTGACGGGTCTGGGCGGCCAGGACGTCGGCGTTCAGGCGCACGATGGGCGCGCCCGCCTCGATCCACCGCCCCTTCTCGGCCAGGACCTCCTCCACGACCCCGGACTCCTCGGCGGAGACCTGGACGTCCCGGTCGGCGCGCACCGCCCCGGTCAGGCGGATCTGCTCGACGAAGGAGCGCGGCGCGATGGCGCGGACCTCCACGTTGATGACCCGGGCGAACGCCTCGCCCTCGGTCGTCTCGTCCGCGGCGCCGTTGGCCTCGGCGTCTCCGCCGCACGCCGCCAGCGTCAGCCCCAGGGCCGCCGTCAGGATCCCCACCGCCGCCCGTCCCTTCGTCCTCTGGTTCCGCATCGTCGTCTCCGTCGTCGTGCTCGAATCGGTGGCGGCCCCGGACCCTCCGGCGGCGCTCACGAGGCCTCCACGGGAACGTCCACCCCGGGGACCCGCCCCGTGGCCTCGTCCAGCCGTGCCCTCGCCACCAGGTAGTCGTAGACCGCCTGGGCGTAGTTGAACTCGCTCTGTCGCAACGCGACCTCGGCGTCCGTCAGCTCCAGCTGGCTGCCGACCCCCTCGCGGTACTGGGCGCCCGCGATCTCGAAGCCTCGTCGGGCCTGCCGCACCGCCAACCGCTGACCGCGGGCGCGGAGGAGGGACTCCTCCACCTGCTCGACCAGCGTGCGGACCTGGCTGCGCGCCTGGTCCGTGGCGAGGCGGGTCTGGGTCTCGGCCTGGCGCAGGACCGCCCGCTTCTGGTCGATGCGGGCGTCCCGCTGGAATCCCTGGAAGAGGGGCAGGCTCACCTGGATGCCCACGTTCCGGGAGTAGGCCCGCTGGCCGTCGCCCCGGGCGAAGAAGTCCGGGCTCCCGTTGTCCTGGGCCGAGATGAGGTACGTCCCGAAGAGGCTCACCCGGGGGAGGTACTCCACCTGCTCCAGCCGCAGCTCCGTCTGGCGGAGCGACTCGGTGAGCTCGAGCTGCCGCAGATCCGACCGGGCCTCGGCGGCCAGCTCCAGCGCCCGCTCGAGGAGGGCGTCCGACGGGGCCTGGAAGCCCATGAAGGTCAGGACCTGCCGGTTGGCCGGCGTGTTGGCCTCCAGGGAGTCCAGCTCCAGGGACGCCAGCGAGCCCTCCACCCGGACCTCCGTCCCCTCGGGGAGGTCCAGCTCCACGGCCAGCGTCCGCCGGGCCTGCCGCACGAGGTTCTCCGCCTGGCGCAGCGTGGGCTCCAGGTTGGCCAGCTCGACCTCCAGGCGGAGGACGTCGTAGTCGGCCACCAGACCCGCCCGGTTCAGCGCCCGGGTCTCCTCCAGCGACTCCCGCACCCGCTCCACGGAGCGGCCGGAGAGGCGGGCCTGCTCCTGGGCCAGGAGGAGGTCGTAGTAGGTGGTGCGCACCCGGGTGACCACGTTCTGGGTGGTGCCCCGGTACACCTCCCGCTGGAGGTTCTCGAAGCGGCCCGCCGCCCCCACGCCGAGGAACGCCCCGGCGGAGAAGAGGGGCTGCTCGACCGAGATGGTGGAGGACCACTGGTTGTCGGCGCCGAACTGGACGGCGATGTACTCGTCGGGGCCGGCGTCGGGGTTGAAGATCCCCGCCGGAAGGAAGTTCACCGCCGGCGAGACGTTGCGGGTGTAGGACGCGTTGAAGTCCACGCTGGGGTAGACGCTGCCCCAGGCCTCGTCCACCCGGTTGTCGGCCTCCTCCAGCCCCAGCCGGGCCGTCCGGATCTCCCGGTTCTCGTCCAGGGCGATGCGGATGGCCTGGTCGAGGGTCAGCACCGTGGCGCCCGGCGCCGCCTGGGCGGCGGTCCCTGCGGGGAGCGCGCCCAGCGTCAGCCCGAGCGCGGCGGCGGCCATGGCCAGCCGGCCCGCGGTCCGGGCCCTCCGGCTCGGCGTCGTGTCGTTCCTCATCCCGTCCTCGTCTTCGTGGTGCTCGGCGTGGCGACGCGTCATCCCGTCACCCCGACTTCGGGGGCGTCCGCCCGGGCTTCCAGCTCCCTGACGTACGCCTCGGTGGCGATTCCCTTCAGCATCCGCTGGCCCGACTCCTGGAGCACCAGGCGGAACTCCTCGGGGGTCAGGTCCAGGTGCCCGTTCTGGTACAGCGTGATCAGCCCGTGGGAGTGGGCCCACATCGTCATCCCCACCCGCTCCGGGTCGTCGTCCCGGAGGAGCCCCGCCTCCATGCACTCACGGAGCCGGTCCACCCAGAACTGGTGGATGGCGCACCCCTGGGCCTCCAGCTCCTCGGGCACGTCGGTCACGCCGAGCTGCTCCGGGGAGATGAAGACCATCTGGTACCAGCGGGGGTGCTTCAGGGCGAAGTCGAGGTACCCCTCGCCCGCCCGCCGCAGCCGCTCCTCCGGGGTGCGCCCCTCCAGGGCCTGGTAGAGGGAGCCGGAGAACTCGCGGTACGCCTCCCGGACCACGTCCAGGATGACGTGCTCCTTCCCCTCGTAGTAGCGATAGAGGGCGGGCGCCGTGACGCCCACCTGCCGGGCCAGCTTGCGCATGGAGAACCCCTCCAACCCGTCTTCCAGGTAGAGGTCGCACGCGCACGCCAGGATTTTCTCTCGTTGGTCGGACATAGGTGAACACTGTAAACGAATCGGGAACCAAGCTCAATGCCTGCAGAGGTTTCCCGTGTAACGGCGTTTAGTCCAAAAGGGTGCGAACCGGATACACGAGAAAAGAGAACCGCCCGCCTCCATGGACGGAGGCGGGCGGTTCCGGGTTTCAGGCAGGGGTCGGGGGCGGGCCCCGACCGGGGAGGGGGCCGGGCCGGGCGACCGGCCCGGCGGTGCTCAGGAGGCCGGAGGCTCCCCGCCCCAGTCCCCGCGCTGCACGACGACCGCGCCGTCGCTCACCACCATGAGGACGTCCTGGATCACGCCGATGTTCTCCAGCGGGTTCCGCTCCAGGACGATGAGGTCGGCTTCCAGGCCGGCCTCGATGCGGCCGGTGTGGTCGTCGACGCCCAGCAGCGCGGCGCCGTTGGTGGTGGCGGCGCGGAGGGCCTCGAGCGGGGTCAGCCCGACCCGGACCAGCTCCATGAGCTCGTGGGCCAGGATGGTCGTGGAGTTGGGGCCGTAGCCCGTGTCCGTCCCCGCCGCGATGGGCACGCCCAGGCGGTGGGCCGCGGCGGCGGTCTCGAGGATCCTCGGCAGCATGTGCCGCCCCCGGATGTTCAGGACGGCGTTGTCGTAGTCCCCCCCGGGGATCGTCAGATCCCGCACGATGGCGATGGTGGGCACGAGGTAGGTCCCCCGCTCCGCCATGCGGGTCAGCGTCTCCTCGCTCAGGTACGTCCCGTGCTCGATGCTCGCGACCCCGGCCTCCACGGCGGCGCGGCCGCCCTCGTCCCCGTGGGCGTGGGCCGCCACGCCGACGTCCTCGGTGGCGGCCTCCTCCACGATGGCCCGGAGCTCCGCCTCGGAGTAGAACTGCTTGCGCGGGTCGGTCTCGGGAAGCCCCGCCCGCTCCGTGGCGTTGGTCTTCACGAAGTCCACGTCCCGGGAGAGGAGGGCGCGGACCATGGCCCGCAGGGCCTCCTCGCCCCGGATCTCACCCCCGAACCACTCTCCCATCTCCGGGTGGTCCTGGAAGAACCCTTCGGCGGCGGGCGGCCGCACGTGGTAGCCCGCGGCCAGGATCTCCGGGGCCTGGAGGTGCCCGGCCCTCTGGAGCTCCCGCATCCCGACGTCGGCGTAGTGCTCCGCCCCCATGGAGCGCAGGGTGGTGACGCCGGTGCGGAGCGCCCGGCGCGCCTGGTCGGCGTTGCCCACGTGGACGTGGGCGTCGATCAGCCCCGGCGCCACGTACTTCCCTTCCAGGTCCACGACCCGGGTGCCGGCGGGCGCGTCGGCGCGGCCGTCGACGACGGACTGGATCCGGCCGTCGGAGACCAGCACCGAGGCCCCGGAGCGGATGCTCCCGTCGGTCACGTCCACGACGCGGGCGTTCACCAGGAGCAGGTCCTGGGCGGCCAGCGGCGCGGCGGCCAGGCTCAGGAGGAGGAGGACGAAGAGGGTCGGAACGCGCATGGGGTCTCCGGGTGGTGGCGGGGTGGGACGGGGCGGGCGGACGGGCCTATCGTACCGGGTGCAGGCGGACCAGCACCATGGTGCACCCCACGATGACGGCCGCCCCGGCGAACGTCCAGCCGTCGGGCACCTCCTGGAAGAGGAGCCACCCCCACCCCGCCGCGAAGACGATCTGGAGGTAGCCCACCGCGGACGCGCGCCCCGCCCGCTCCAGGCGGAAGCCGTACGTGATGAGCACCTGCCCCACGTGGGTCGTGAGCCCCACGCCCAGGAGGACCAGGAGCATGGGCACGGACGGAAGGACCGGGTCGCGCAGCACGAAGGGCAGCGACAGAAGCGTGCTCATGGCCGAGAACCAGAAGACGATGCGCATGGGCTCCTCCTCCCGCAGGCGCCGCACCGTCACGTAGGCGCCCGCCGCCAGGAAGGCCCCCGCCAGGGCCACGCCCACGTCGAAGGGGTTCAGGGCGTCTGCGGCGCCGAAGAGGAACGAGGGGCGGGCCACCATCACCACGCCGCTCATGCTCCCCACCACGAGGAGGGTCTCCGCGAGCCCCATGTGCTCGCCCAGGACCCCGGCCGCGATGAGCGCCGTGAAGACCGGGTTCATGAAGTGGATGACCGTGGCGTCGGCCAGGGGCAGGTGGACCACGGCGTAGTAGAAGCAGGTGAGCGCGCCGAAGCCCAGCAGGCCCCGCACCGCCAGGAGGTCCGGGCGGTGGCCCCGGAACGAGGCCCCGCTGCGCGCCAGCGCCGCGCCCGAGAGCACGCACATCACGGCGGAGCGCGCCAGCACGATCTCGAAGAGGGGCACCGAGCCCCCGGCCACCTTGGCCAGGGCGGCCATGGCCGAGAAGGAGAGGGCCGCCACCGCCATGACCTGGAGGCCGGGGGGCACGCCGTCCAGCGGCGCCACGAGGCGCTTCCAGAGAGCTCGTTCGGGAGCGCGTGGGCGCACGGGGGCCGCCGGAGGGGAGAGGAAGGCGTGTCGACGGGCCCGGGGCGGGACGGGCCGGAGCCGCGGCCCGGGGGCGTCCCCGGCGGCGCGGCGGCCCCTATTCTGGGAGGATCAGAGGATCCCGTCCAGGTAGAGGTCCAGCCGGAAGCCCCGGGGCTCCCGGAGCCCCCACGCGGCGTCGAGGCGGATGAGGCCGTCCAGGATGGACAGCCCGGCTCCCGCCGAGTACAGGATCTCGTCGGCGCGCGGGGCGGCCCGGCCCTCGGTGCCCCATCCGGCGTCCCCGAAGAGCGCCACCGCCCCGAAGTCGAAGTGGCGGGCCAGCTCGGTCCGGGCCCGCAGGTAGGTGTCGCCGCCCGTGGTGCGCGGCGCGTAGCCCCGCAGCGTGCGCGGGCCACCCACGAGGAAGAGCCGCTGCGGCGGAGGATCGCCCCAGCTCGTTCCGCCCCCCGCCTCGAGCCCCAGACGGAGCCGTCTCCCCAGCGGAAGCGCCGTGCGGGCCTCCAGGGAGGCCTGGAGGTACCGCCAGTCGCCCTCGGCGCCCCGGAGGGTGAGGTCGAAGCCGCCCTGGGCCAGGCGGGGATCGGTGCCCCACCAGGGACGGAGGGAGACGAGCCCGCCGTACTCCCGGCCCTCCCGGGCCTGGAGGTTGTCCCGGAAGCCCAGGGAGTCCCCGGTGAGGTGCCAGAGCGCGAAGTCCGTCGCCGCGCCGACCGCCCGGTGCCGCTCGGCCCAGACCCGCACCCGGTAGCCCTGGCGCTCCGCCGCCGGAGGGGTCCAGGTCAGCGCCGCTCCGGTCCGCCGGTAGTAGTCGCCGTCGTCCCGACCGAAGAGGAGGGCGTTGACGGTGTTCCCGATCTCCAGGTGGCGGCCCCGGGCGTCGACCGCCGCCAGCTCGTGGAAGCCGGAGAGGGTCAGGCGGCGCGCCAGGCTCTCCCGGGTGAGGTCCAGCCGCCCGTTCAGGACGCGGTCTCCGCTCCCGAAGCGCGCCGTGGCCGACACCCCCACCGGGCCGAAGGGCGTGCGGGGGCGGACCTCGGCCCGGGCCCCGACGGAGAGCTCCTCCACCCGGTTGTAGCGCAGCAGGTCGAGGCGCTGGGGCCCCCAGCGGACGGTCAGGGGGAGGGGGCGTGCCTGGGGGAGGGGGAGGTCCTGGAGGGCCTCCTCCCACTCGCCGAGATCGTTCTCGTCCGGAAATCCGGGCGCGGCCTCCCACACCGGAGGCGGCAGGTGGGGGGACGTGGCCAGCCACGCCGTGTCGTCGGGAACCAGGTAGCGGACGGCCCGCTCCCGCTCCCCTCGGCTCCGGGGATCCTCGGAGCGGGTGGTCGTGGTTCCCAGATGGTACGGGACGTCCCCGTCCAGCCGCTCCGCCAGGAAGGCCAACGCCTCCGCCCGGGTGCGGAAGTGACGCTCCTCCACCGCGTCGCCATCGGCCTCCTCGGCCTCAAGATCGGCCTCGGTGACCACCGACTCCACGGCGTAGCTCATCTCGACCGTGGCCGGGGCATGCACGATCCCCGCCCGGGCCGTGCCCTCCATGCGGAGGGTGCGGGGCAGCCAGATGTCGCCTTCCCACCAGGCGTACTCCACCACGATGAGCGAGACGTCCATGGTCATGGGCTTCAGGAAGCCCGGGAGGTGGCGGAGGTCCTCGTCCTCCTCCTCCTGCAGGTCGGGAACGTCCCGGAACGCGTCGAAGGTCTCGGACAGGCGGTACACGGCCCGGACCAGTGCGCCGGAGCCGGGCTCGACCCAGAGGGACCCCACCATGCGGTGGACGTCGGCCTCGGCGGGCACCACCTCCAGCTCCACCACGTCCATGCGACGGCCGTCGGGCAACGTCACCGACAGCGTGTCGCCGCTGGCGAAGCGGTACCCGGCGAGCCACGCGGGCTCCAGCGGGTGCTCGAACCAGAAGTCGTCCCGGTCCCCCGGGTCGGCGTCCTCCACCGGACCCAGCCCGAAGAAGAGCTGGTCGTTCATGGGGTCGAAGGCCGCGTCGAAGAGGCCGAGGTGCACGAGGCCCTCGCTGACCCCCGCCGGCGTCTGCTCCCGGGCGCCGAGGATCTGCACCACCGTGTTGCCGCCCCGGGTCCAGAACACCCGGGTGGCTCCCTCGGCGCGGTAGAGCGTCCGGTCCTTGAGGGGCATCCGGAGCCCCGCCGAGATCCGCTGCTTCACCTCGGCCACGTACTGGACGAGCTCGTCGTCCAGCTCCACCCGCCGGGCGGCGGCTGCCTCCCACAGCGCCCGGGCCCCGGCGTCCTCGAAGGACGACGGGGCTTCGGCGGCCGCCCGGGCGACGGCGCGGAGGCGGGGCTCCGCAGACGTCCCGCTCCCGGCCGCGCCGTCCTGCGCGGCGAGGGCCTGGGCGGCCCCGGCCGCCAGAACCGCGGCCAGGATCCCGGCCCGACGCACCTGGCCTCGCGTGCTCACGGGTGCTGGAACGTGACCTCGCGGACGTCCCACCATCCCACCAGCGTCGTCTCCCCGTCCTCGGGGGTCACGTAGATCCCCTTGTTGCCGTCGTCGACGTCGTTGGAGTCTTCGAGCTCGAAGGTCCGCCCGTCCCGCAGCACGACCTCGGAGCCCCAGGAGCCCCGCCGGGCGATGCGCTCGATGCGGCTGAACTCGATGTCGAACTCGAGGCCGTCCTGCTCGCCGTCGAGGAGCTCCCACGACCACTCCTCGTCGTTGTCCCAGCGGATCCACCCGGTCACCGACTCCCCGTCCTCGGTGTGCACGGTGCCCCAGAGCGCGTAGCCCCCGTCGAAGGAGTCGTAGCCCCCGGCTCCGGGCGCGGGAGGATGGAGGCGGAGCTGGTCGAACTCGTCCCACTCCACCGTCACCTGCCCCAGCCCCGGGTCCGAGATGGCGATTCCGCGGTTGTCGTCGTCCACGTCGTTGGTGCCGCCGAGCTCGAGCTCCCGGCCGTCGACGAGCACCACGCGGGAGCGGGACGAGCCCATCCGCTCGATGGCCGCGATGCGGCCGAAGGGGATCTCGTGATCCCCGTCCCGGTCCTCGCCGTCCAGGACGTCGGCGTGGAGCACCTCGTCCCGATCCCAGGCGACCCACCCGGTGAACTCCCGGCCCCGGCTCGTGGTGACGGTGCCGTGGATGCGGACCTCCCCCTCGTCCAGGGCCCCGGAGGGGGCGGGCATGAACTCCACCTCGTCCAGGTCCCGCCAGCGGAGGCTCACGCTCCCACCCCCGGGATCCCGGACGATCAGCTCGCGGAGCTCGTCACCCAGGTCGGTGGACCCGCCCCGGAGCTCGACCTCCTCCCCGGACTTCAGCTCCAGCGCCGCCCGGTCGTCTCCGCGGACCATGATCCGGCGGATGTGCCCGAAGCGGATGCCGCTGGAGGCCGTCTCCGGGTAGTCCTCGTCCTCGTCCCACGAGATCCGGAGGCCCAGGATGCTGATGGAGTTGTCCCGGTCCCGGCGCCGCTGCCAGTCCCGGTCCAGGCGCTCGGCGTCCCGGACGTTCTGCCACGGGATCTCCTTGGACCCGTCGAGGAGGTCGCCCCAGCTCCCCTCGTTCCGGTCCCACCGGATGAAGCCCTCGTACACGTCCCCCCCCGCCGTCGTCACGCGGCCGTACAGCCGGTCGTCGGGGGCCTCCTGGGCTCCGCCCACGAGCGCCGTAAGGAGGAGCACCGCCCACTTCGTCACACCCATCTCGTCCTCTCCCGGTAAGAGATCCTGCGTCGACACGAGCCCCTACGGAGGGACCGCCGTGGGCGTTTCACGCGGGCCGGCGAGGGGGTGGGGCGAGCCCCGGGGCGCGGCATGGGACGCCGCCGGACGGCCGGGCGGCCGGCGGAGGGCCGCGCCCGGGCACCCGCTCAGGACATACGCCCAATGCTTCTGTCCCCCAAACGCTTACGCGTCACACCTCATGTCGATTCGAGGCACGTCCCGAACGAGGATCGACGGCGCCTCCTCCTCTCCCCGGCCCCCCGTTAGGTTGTGGGCGTCATGCCCTCCCTGCCCGTCGTCTTCGAGCCCCGGCCGTTCCGGCCGTCCCCGTGGGCCACCAATCCCCACGCCCAGACCCTCTTCGGCCGCGCCCTGCGGCCCGAGGCGGCCCCGGCGTACCGGAGGGAGCGGCTGGACACCCCGGACGGCGACTTCCTCGACCTGGACTGGATGCCCGAGCCCGAGCCCGGCGCCCCGGTGGCCCTCCTCCTCCACGGGCTGGAGGGGAGCGCCCGGCGTCGCTACGTGCGCAACCTGGGCCGGGAGCTGCACGCCCGGGGCGTGTGGCCGGTGGGCCTGAACTTCCGGGCCTGCAGCGGCTCGCCCAACCTCCTTCCCCGCTTCTACCACTCCGGGGAGACGGAGGACGTCCGCTGGGTGCTCGAGGTCCTCCGGGACCGCTTCCCCGACCGGGCCCGGGGCGCCATGGGCTTCTCGCTGGGCGGGAACATCCTCCTCAAGCTCCTGGGGGAGATGGGGGAGGACGGCGGGCAGCTCGTGGACGCGGCGGTCGCCATGTCGGTGCCCTACGACCTGGACGCGGGCTGCCGCCTCCTGGAGGAGGGGGGCATGGGACGGTTCTACTCCTGGTACTTCCTCCGGTCCCTGCGGGGGAAGACCCGGTCGAAGCGCGAGCTCCTGGCCCCCGTCCTGGACCTCGAGGCCGTCGAGGCGGCCACGACCCTCCGCACCTTCGACGACGCGGCCACGGCACCCCTCCACGGCTTCCCCGGGGCGGAGGAGTACTACCGGGCCAGCAGCAGCGCGTCGTTCCTCCCGGAGATCCGCGTGCCCACCCTGCTCCTCCACAGCCTGGACGACCCGTTCCTGCCCCGGAGCGCCATCCCCCGGGAGGCCATGCGGGCCAACCCGTGGCTCGTGGACGTGGTCACCGAGACGGGTGGCCACGTGGGCTTCCTGGAGGGCTGGCCCTGGAACCCCTCGTTCTGGGCCGACGAGGAGAGCGCGCGGTTCCTGGCCGAGCGCCTGGCCGCCGCCCCGGTCCCCGGGGGCTGACGCCGGCGGGAGGCGCCTCGCCTCCCCCGCCCCGCCCGGGTCCCTCAGCCCGCGAGCTGCTCCCGGAAGAAGGCACGGGCGTGCCAGCTGTCCCGGGCGGGGCGTTCCAGCCCCTCCTTCCGCAGCTGATCGACCCGGGTGAGCGTGGTGTCCACCACCGGCGTGTCCGGGTCGACGGCGCCCTCCTCGGCCAGCTCCTTGAACCGGGCCCGGGTCACCCGCTCGATGCCCTCCGCGCCCCGGTACCACACCGAAGCGTGGTCGACGAGGACCACGTCCAGCTCCGTCCCCAGGGCGCGCAGGCGGTTCACCAGCGCGTCGATGGAGCACCCCGAGGGGGAGGAGGCGTCCACGTCGACGCCCACCAGGAGGAACCGGTCCTCCCGCAGGTCGCGGGCGGCGTGGAGGGGCTCCCCGTGGGCCGCCCAGCCGTCGAGGAAGGCGTCGACCTCCTCGAGGAGGGCCTCCCGCTCCGCGGGCTCGAGGGCGCGGCTGGCGGGAAAGACCCAGAGACGTCCGTGCTCCGGGAGGCGGTCGAAGGTGGTGCGGGGCATGGCGTGGCTCGTCGTGGGTGCGTGGATCGTCGGATTCAGGCCGGCTCGCCGGAGGGCTCCCGGCGCGCGCCTTCGGCGTCGGGGCCCGGGCGGGCGGCGGGCGGCTCGCCGGGCGCGGGGCGTCGCCCCTCGGCCCGGCTGGAGGGCCCCGAGCGCGGGCCCGGGACCACGCCCTCGGGAGGCGGCGACTTGTCGAGGAGCACCGCGACCCAGCGGAGGTCGTGGGTGTTCTCCAGCCAGATCTTCACCACCACCGTGAGCGGCACGGACAGGAGCGCGCCGATGGGGCCCCAGGCCCACCCCCAGAAGAGGAGGGAGAGGATGACCACCAGGGTGGAGAGGCCCAGCCGGCGACCCATGAGATTCGGCTCCAGGATGTTGCCGAAGAGGGTGTTCACGACCATGTAGCCGCCGGTGACCACCAGGGCGTGGGTCACGGTCCCGTGGATGACCAGGCTCAGGAGAACCGCCGGAATCCCGGCGATGATCGAGCCCACCGTCGGGATGTAGTTCAGCACGAAGGCCAGGACACCCAGCAGCACCGGGAAGTCGAGCTGCATGACGTAGGCCCAGGCGCCCAGGATGAGCCCGGTGGCCAGGGAGATCACCGTCTTGATGCCCAGGTAGGACTGGACCTCGGTGACCACCTTGGTCAGGCGGTCCTCCTCGCCCTCGCCGAGCCCCAGGACCGCCCGGAACTTGGCCGGGAAGACCGTCGCCTCGCCCAGCATGAAGATCATGATGAGGAAGACGATGAAGGTCGTGGTGAAGAACTGGGCGATGCGCCCCACCGTGCTCCCCAGGAAGTCCACGACGCCCCGGGGGTTGATGAGGTCCGTCGTCAGGTAGCTCGAGATCTCCGCCCCGGTCAGCTCCTCCAGGTCCGTGACCCAGCGCGCCTGGAGCTCCTGGAGGCGGACGGCGTAGCGGGGGAGCTGCTCCTGGAGCTGGGAGAAGGACTGGCTGGCCAGGAGGATCAGGAGCCCGAACACCGCCACGTTCACCAGGACGGTGATGGCGATGGCCAGGTTCGCCGGGAGCCCGCGGTTCCGGAGCTCCAGCATGATGGGAAGGCTCAGGACCGCCAGGAAGAGCGCCAGCGCCGCGGGCAGGAGGATGGGCGCCGCGAACTGGATCCCCCACACCACCACCACCAGACAGGCGAGGATGAAGAGGAGCTTGGCCCCGGGGTTCTGTTCGGTCCGGTCGAAGATCATGCGTCACGAAGAGGAGGGCGTCCCGGGACGGAAGAGCGCGCAGGGCGCGCCAGTGGAAAGAGTACCCCCAGGGCCCGGGATGTGCCACAGACCCCGAACAGGGCCCGACGCGCCCGCCCGGTGCCACGGCCCCGCCCGCCGCCCGGCCCGTCCGCCGAAGCTTTTAGGTTGAGGCATGGCCTCCCAGATCCCCATCCCCGACGACGACGACGCCCTCCTGGCCCAGTGCCGGGTGGAGACCTTCCGCTCCGGCGGGGCGGGCGGCCAGCACCGGGACACCACCGACAGCGCGGTGCGCCTCGCGCACGAGCCGTCGGGGATCACCGCCACCGCCCAGGACGAGCGGAGCCAGCACCGGAACAAGAAGCTGGCCCTGGAGCGGCTCCGGGAGAAGCTGTGGGAGCACAACCGGGAGGTGGTCCGGAAGTCCTGGAAGAAGAAGAAGCGGAAGAAGAACCGGACGCACCGGGAGTCCGCCCGCCAGAAGCGGAAGCGGGTGGAGAACAAGCGACGGCGGGGCCGGCTCAAGAAGCTCCGGAAGCCGCCCAAGCGGAAGGACTGGTAGCGCCCGGACGCTCCCCCCGCCACGCGACGCGCCCCGACCCCCGCGAAGGGGATCGGGGCGCGTTCGTGCGAGTGGGCCCGCTGGGGCTCGAACCCAGGACCTAGCGATTATGAGTCGCGTGCTCTGACCAGCTGAGCTACGGGCCCGGAAGGCCCCGCCCGGAGGCCGCCGACGGCGGTCCGGACCGGAGCCCGAGCGCCCAAGATAATCGCTTCCTCAGCCGGCCGCCGCCCGGGCCTCGGCCTCTTCCTCGTCGGTGCCGGCGTTCTCCACGTTCCCGTCGGTGCGGACCCGGAAGCGGAGGCGCGACCCGATGCCCTCCCCTTCCCGGTCGAGGCGCTCGCCGGCGGCGCCGCCCAGCTCCCGCACGTCGGCGTTCTGGGCGAAGGCGGTCCCCACGCACCGGTCCGCGAAGTCCGGGTTCTCCCACAGGAAATCCCGGGAGAGGAGGAGCGTGTCCACCCGCATCTCCCGGAGGGCGCGCTCGGTCTCCTCGCGGCCCAGGGAGCCCTTTCCGCCGGAGCGGGCGGCGTTCACCACCTCGTCCACCAGCCCCATCTGCTCGTCGCTGGTGAGCCCGGAGGCGAGCTCGCGCACCGCGTCCTTGAGCTCGGGCAGGCTCATGGAGAGGTGGAGGGAGGTGTCCTGGGTGACCCGGTCGGACAGCCGGTCCGGGAGGAGGTCCGCCAGGCGGCTCACCGCCTCGGACGTCCCGCCCAGGATGAGGACGCCGTCCTCGCCCATCTGGGTCTCCAGGCGCTCGGCCACGGCCTTGAGCATGCGGGAGGTCTCGTGGTCGAGGATCCGCTGGGCCTGGTCGCTTGCCGTCTCACCGCGGCGTCCGGACCCCTTGGAGCCCCGCTTGGCCATGCCCACCTCGGAGACGTCGCCGATGTCGGTGTCGCCGTCCATCTCCTCGTGCTCGGTGAGCCCGCCCTCCAGGTACGTGAAGAGGCGGACGCGCTCCCGGTCCGCCAGGGCGATCTCGATGGGCCGGTTCTGCTTGAGGGCCCGGACGTAGGGGGCCACGCGCAGCCCGTCCTCCCACCGCACCAGGGTGTTGGTGGAGATGGGGAGCTTCTCCATGTGCTTCACGCCGTCGGCGGTCACGAACGCCACGAGCCCCCGGCCCCGGAAGAACCCCTCCTCCTCGTCCCGGAGCGCCGTCTGGAGCGTCTCCCAGGCCGACTCGAACCCCTCGGCCCCTCCGTTGTCCGAGAGGGACTTCCGGATGCGCCCCACCTCGGACTCCAGCGCCGTCTTCCAGGCGCTCCTCGCGGCCGGGTCGTGCTGGTCCGTGTCCACGTACACGCTGAGGACGGCTTGGTCCTGGAGGGATCGGTAGAGTTCAACCAGCTCCATTCGGGTCAGCATCGAAGTCGTTCTCCTTGGCGGAGGATCCAAAGGCTCGTGAGCGGGTGCGGCCCGGGGCCGCGTCCCTGCCCTACATCATGCAAACCCCGTTCCTCGCCGACCGTTTCGTGTCGGCCTCCGACGTCCAGGCCCCGCGGCGCGGCCGGCCGGCCCCGGCCCGGCGGCTCCCTGGACCTGCCGGGCCGGGGCGCTACCTTACGCGGTCGCCGTGCCCTCCCTTCCTCCGGGAGCCTCCATGAAGGTGCTGGTGGTGGGCGCGGGCGAGGTCGGCTACCACCTCGCCCGGCGCCTCTCCGAAGAAAGCCAGGACGTCGTGCTCATCGAGTCCGACCCCGAGCGGGCGGAATTCGCGCAGCAGCATCTGGACGTGCTGACCATCGTCGGCAACGGCGCCTCCCTCTCCGTCCTGGAGAACGCCGGAGTCCGGGGCGCGCGCATGCTCCTCGCGGTGACCAGCAAGGACGAGGTCAACCTCATCGCCTGCCTGGCGGCCAAGCGCATGGGCGTGGACTACACCATGGCCCGGATCTCCAACCCGGAGTACTACAGCCAGGGCAGCGTGCTCTCCCGGGAGCAGATGGGGATCGACCTCATGATCAACCCGGAGCAGGAGTGCGCCTGGGAGACCTTCCAGCTCCTCCAGAGCGCGGCCGCCAGCGACGTGGCCCAGTTCGCCGACGGCCGGGTCCAGCTCATGGGCCTCCTGGTGAAGGAGGGCGCCAAGGTGGCCGGCAAGACGCTGGCCCAGCTCGGCCAGGAGCTCTCGGACCACCACTACGTCACCGCCGCCATCGTCCGGAACGGCGAGACGACGATCCCCGACGGGGAGAGCGTGGTGCGGGAAGGCGATCGCCTGTACATGCTCACCCCCACCTCCGAGGTGCGGGACATCCCGCCCCTGGCCGGCTACGACCGCTACGAGCTCCGGCGCGTCATGATCGCCGGGGGGAGCGCCGAGGGTGAGTACCTGGCCCGGATCCTCGAGGAGCACGACGTGGAGGTCACGATCCTGGATCGGGATCGTCGGCGCTGCCTGGAGCTGGCCGAGACCCTGCCCCGCTCCCTGGTCCTCCACGCCGACGCCACGGACCTCGAGCTCCTGGAGATGGAGGGCGTGGCCGGCATCGACGGCTACGTCTCCGCCACGGGGAACGACGAGACCAACCTCCTCTCCAGCCTCCTGGCCAAGACGGCGGGAGCCCGGAAGGTCGTCAGCCTCGTCCACAAGTTCGAGTACCTCCGCCTGGTCCCCAGGGTGGGCGTGGACGCGTCGGTCTCCCCCCGCATGGCCACCGTGAACGCGATCCTGCGCTACGTGCGCCGGGGCCGCGTCATGACGGTGGCCAGCCTCACGGGGATCGACGCCGAGGCCATCGAGTTCCGGGTGGACGAGGGCTCTCCGGTGGCCGGGAAGAGCCTCAAGGAGCTCCACTTCCCCGCCGGCGGGATCGTGGGGGCCATCGTCCGGGGCGAGGAGGTCATCGTCCCCCGGGGAGACGACCGCATCGAGGTCGGGGACGAGGTCATCGTCTTCGCCCTCCCCGAGGCCATCGGGGACGTCGAAGCGCTGTTCGACTGATGTCGCTCCGCAAGGTCGCCAACGTCGTCGGCCTGCTTCAGGTCTTCGTGGCGCTGGCCATGATGGGCGCGGCGCTGGTGGCCGGCCTCTACGGGGACGGGGACACGACGGGGATCGCCCTGGCGGCGCTGGTCACCGGGGTCGTGGGCTTCCTCTTCTACCGCCTCACCCGCTTCGAGGGGGACCTCACCGCCCGGGAGGGCTTCGCCATCGTGACCATGGCGTGGACCGCCACGGCCTTCTTCGGCGCCCTGCCCTACCTCTTCACCGGGGTGCTCTCCAACCCCATGGCGGCCTTCTTCGAGGCCATGTCCGGCTTCACCACCACCGGCGCCACGGTCTTCTCGGAGATCGAGTCCCTCCCCCACGGCATCCTCTTCTGGCGCTCCCTCACCCACTGGCTGGGCGGGATGGGGATCATCGTCCTGGTGATCGCGGTGCTGCCCTACCTCGGGGTCGGGGGCATGCAGCTCTTCCGCGCCGAGGTCCCGGGCCCGACGCCCGAGCGCCTCCGGCCGCGGATCACCCAGACGGCCAAGCTGCTCTGGCTCGTCTACTTCGGCCTGACGCTCGCCGAGACGCTGCTGTACCTGGCGGGGGGCATGAGCCTGTTCGACGCGGTGAACCACGCCTTCGCCACCATGGCCACCGGGGGCTTCAGCACGAAGAACGCCTCCATCGCCGGGTTCGACTCGGCGTACATCCACTGGGTCACCATCGTCTTCATGTACCTGGCCGGGGTGAACTTCAGCCTCCACTTCCGGGCGGCCAGCGGAAACCTGGACTACTTCAGGGACCAGGAGTGGCGGTTCTTCACCCTGGTGGTGCTCCTGGCCGCGGGGGCCATGGCGGCCGTGAACCTCTGGTCGGGCTCGTACGCCCTCACCGGCGCCGGCGTGGAGCAGGCCGTGCGGGACGGGCTCTTCCAGTCGGTGGCCATCGTGACGACCACCGGGTTCGTGAGCGCCGACTACGAGCTCTGGGTCCCGGCGGCCCAGATGACGCTCCTGGCGCTCTTCTTCGTGGGCGGCATGGCGGGCTCCACCGGCGGAGGCATCAAGGCGGTGCGGGTCCTCCTCCTCCTGAAGCAGACCGCCAACGAGATCCGGAGGCACCTCCACCCCCGGGCGGTGCTGGTGGCCCGGGTGGGCCGGACGGCGGTGAAGGAGGAGGTGATGGCCAACATCATCGGCTTCGTGATCCTGTACCTCCTCCTCTGCCTGGCCGGCGCCGTGGTCATGGGCTTCCTGGGCATGGATCCCCTCACCGCCATCGGGGCCAGCATCGCCACCGTGGGCAACGTGGGTCCCGGCTTCGGCGCCGTGGGCGCCACCGACAACTACGGCTGGATGTCGGACCCGGCCCTGGGCGTGCTCTCGTTCCTCATGCTGGTGGGCCGGCTGGAGATCTACACGGTGCTGCTCCTCTTCCACCCGGAGATGTGGAAGCGGCGCCGCACCTTCCACTAGCGGCCCCGACTGCGCCGCGCCGTCCGGGCGCGGCTTCCGGGGCCCTCCCCCGGCCTCGTTCGCGCCGTCCCGGCCCGGGGCCTACCTTCGGCGGCCATGAGCCCCGGTCTCCTGGCCCTCCTGGCCCTCCTCCCCATCGTCCTGGCCGGCGTCCTCCTGGTCGGCTTCCGCGTGCCGGCCCGGCGCGCCATGCCCGCCGCGTACGTGGCCGCCGTCGTGGTGGCCCTGGGCGCGTGGCGCATGGCCCCCGCCCGGGTCGTGGCGGCCTCGATCCAGGGGCTCTTCCTGACCTTCGACCTCCTCTTCATCATCTTCGGGGCGCTGCTGCTCCTCCACGCCCTGGAGCGCTCCGGCGGGGTGGCGGCCATCCGGCGGAGCTTCCACGGCGTCAGCGACGACCGGCGCGTCCAGGTCGTGATCGTCTGCTGGCTCTTCGGCTCCTTCATCGAGGGGGCCGCCGGCTTCGGGACCCCCGCTGCGGTCACCGCGCCCCTCATGGTGGCGCTGGGCTTCCCCGCGGCGGCGGCGGTGATGCTGGGGATGATGGTCCAGAGCACGGCGGTGACGTTCGGCGCCGTGGGGACCCCGGTCCTGGTGGGGATCCAGGGAGGCCTGGGCGGCGAGGTCTTCGCGGGCGAGCTCGCCGCGGCAGGGCTCACCATGAGCGAGTACCTCCGCCTGGTGACGAGCCGGGCCGTCCTCCTCCACGCGACGGCGGGCGTGCTCATGCCCACCTGGATGGTGGTGATGATGACCCGCTTCTTCGGCGAGAACCGGTCGTGGACCGAGGGGCTGCGGGTCCTCCCCTTCACCCTCTTCGGCGGGCTGGCGTTCGTCGTCCCCTACGTCCTCTTCGGGATCTTCCTGGGCCCCGAGTTCCCGTCGTTGCTGGGGGCGCCGGTGGGCCTGGCCATCGTGGTCACGGCCGCCCGGCGGGGCTTCCTGGTCCCCCGGGACGCCTGGGACTTCCCGCCCCGCGCCCGCTGGAAGGAGGAGTGGACCAGCGGCCTGGAGGAGGAGATGGCCGACGTCCCCGACGGCGGGCGGGTCTCGAGCTTCATGGCCTGGCTTCCCTACGGCCTCCTGGGCGGGCTGCTGGTCCTGACGCGGCTCCCCTCGCTCCCGGTGGGCGGCTGGCTCCAGGCGCTCCGGATCTCCTGGACGGACATCCTGGGCACGGGGATCGACGCCTCGACGACCCCCCTCTACCTCCCCGGCTTCGTCCTCCTGGTGGTGGTGGGCCTCACGGCTCTGCTCCACCGGATGCGGGCCGGCGAGCTCCGGGCCGCGGTGGGGTCCTCGGCCGCGGTGCTCGTGGGCGCGGGCTTCGTGCTCGTGTTCACCGTCCCCATGGTGCGGGTCTACATCAACTCGGGGGTGAACGCGGCGGGACTGGTCTCCATGCCCATCGCCATGGCGGAGTGGGTCGCGGGGAACGTGGGACAGGTCTGGCCCCTCTTCGCCGGGGCCACCGGGGCGCTGGGCGCCTTCATCGCCGGGTCGAACACGGTGAGCAACCTCATGTTCTCGGCGTTCCAGTTCGGGGTGGCCGAGCGCCTGGCCATGTCCACCGCCATGATCGTGGCGCTCCAGGCCGTGGGGGCCGCCGCGGGCAACATGATCGCCATCCACAACGTGGTGGCCGCCTCGGCCACGGTGGGGCTCCTGGACCGGGAGGGCGCCACCCTCCGCAAGACCGTCCTCCCCACCCTGTACTACCTGCTGGTCCTGGGGCTCCTGGGCCTGTGGGCCGTCCACGTCCTGGGCGTCCCCGACCCGCTGCTGGGAGGCTGAGCCGGGCCTCCGCCCGCTCCGACCTCAGGTCCCGAAGAGCCGGTCTCCCGCGTCTCCCAGGCCGGGCAGGATGAAGCCCTGGTCGTTGAGCTCCCGGTCCAGCGCCGCCGCGAAGACGGGCACGTCGGGGTGGGCCCTGGAGAAGGCCTCGACGCCCTCCGGGGCCGCCACCAGGCACATGAAGCTGATGGAGTCGGCGCCCCGGGACTTGAGCCCCGACACCGCCGCCGACGCCGAGCCCCCGGTGGCCAGCATGGGGTCCACCACCACGAAGTGCCGCACCCCGGCGTCGGGCGGCAGGTTGAAGTAGTATTCGACCGGCTCCAGCGACTCCTCGTCCCGCTTCAGGCCGACGTGGCCCACCCGCACCCCCGGGATGAGGCGGAGGACGCCCTCCACCATCCCCAGCCCCGCCCGCAGGACCGGCACCACCACCAGGTCGCGCCCCGCCAGCCGGTGTCCGGTCATGGTCTCCAGGGGCGTGCGGACCTCGACCTCCTCCTCCTCCAGGCCGCGCGTGACCTCGTAGGCCATGAGCATGGTGATCTCGCTCACCAGCTCCCGGAAGAGCTTCCGGGGCGTCTCCTCGTCCCTCAGGAGGTGGAGCTTGTGGCGGATGAGGGGGTGGTCCAGCACGGTGACGGCGTCGGATGCGGGCATGGGGTTCGGTCTCCTATCGCTTGATGCGCTCGCCGGCGTCCTCGACCCGGAAGATCCACGCGGCCATGCGGCCGGGGCGCAGGCGCCCCTCCAGGTCGCCGTACTCGTGGTCGCTCCGGGATCCGGTCTCGACGCCGGGTCGCTCCTCGATCTCGTCCCGCACGGCCCGGCAGCGCCGGCGCCAGCGGGCCCAGTTGGACGGGCGCAGGTCCACCCAGCCACGGTCCACCAGCCGGGCGTCCCCCAGGGCCACCCCGGGCTCGGGGCGCACCTTCACGTCGGGCCCCCGCAGCACGTGCTCGCCGTCGGGGAGCACGATGGGGAGGCCGATGGACACGATCCGCTGCCGCAGGTCGTCGTCCTCGTCCACCAGCGCCAGCGCCTCCTCGGCGGTGGCCTCGGGGTCCAGTCCGGCCGCCGCCTCCAGGGTGCCCACCAGGCGGGCCAGGATCTCGCCCTCGAAGAGGAGCTTGGAGAGGCGCGGGGGCCCGAGCATCTCGTAGGCCACCGAGCGGATGCCCGCCTCCTCCTCCAGGGCCTCCATGCGGTCCAGCGCCGCGCTGCGCAGGACGCCGGCCCGGTACGTGGGCCCCATGGTGGCGGAGTCCAGCGCGGTCACCACGTCCTTCCCCGTGGGGTGGGAGAGGATCTCCCGGACCACGTTCTCCGCGATCTCCTCCGGGGTCACGAACTCCATGAGCCCCAGGGCGGTGAGGGTCTCGAACTCCCCCAGCGTGAACACCCCGTTCTCCCCGGCGTCCAGGTAGACGCCCTCCAGCGGCTCGTCGGTGCGGACCCAGCCCCGCTCCTGCCCCTCGCCCAGCGCCTCGTCCATGGGGAGGGGCTCCACGGCGTCGGCCCGGAGGATCGGGCGTCCGCCCCGCTTCACCGGCCCCCGGGCGATGGACTTCCAGGAAATGGCCGCCGTGGGCTTCACCTCCTTCACGGCCGGCGCCCCCGGCGTCCGCGCCATGAGGTAGAGGAAGAGGGTCTGGGCCCCGGCGATGCCGGACTTGGCCAGGAGCACCCGGGAGGGCCGCTCCTCCGAGTGGGTGAAGGGGATGTTCAACCCCATCCCACCCGTCCCCGCCGTCCCCACCTTCACGAAGACCTCGGTCCCCGCGCGCTTCATCCCCTCCAGCGCGATCTGGGTGTGGCGGATGAGCTGGGGGAGGTAGAGGGTGGCCAGGTGGCCGTCCACCGCGTCGGGGCCGGCGCCCCCCTCGGCGGCGCGCTCCCGGAGCTCCGCCGCCGAGCGGAACACGTTCTGGTAGGCCAGCGCTCCGGCGGTGTTGATGCAGTCCACGATGATCCGGGGCTCGGTCTCCAGGAGGAGGCGGCCCAGGGTGGAGCGCCGGAACACCTCCTCGGTGAGCTCCCCGTAGATGTCGTCCACGATGCGGGCGCGGGCCTCGGGGTCCGCCAGGAGCTCGCCGCGGGGGCGGTCCTTGAGGGCGTGAGGGACGAAGAGGTCGCCCCACACGCCCTCCACCTTCACCCCGCGGGCGCGGGGGTGGGCCCGGAGGTCGGAGACGGCTTCGTCCACCTCGGACTTCCGGAGCGAGCCCACCACGATGCGGGCGGGGTCGCATTCGAGGATGCGGTGGGCGACGGCGGTGCCGACCAGGCCGGCGCCGCCGAGGATGAGCACGGTCTTGTCGCGGAGATCCATGGCGGGAGGACTCCAGAAGAGGTGCGGCGTCAGCCGGGTCGGGATCGCTCCACGAGCCGGCGACGCTCGGATTCGGTGAGTTCGCGCCAGGCCCCGGGGGCCAGGTCGCCGAGCTTGACGGGCCCGAAGCGCACGCGCTTGAGCCCGAGACAGGTATGGCCGATGTGGTCCAGCATGCGGCGGACCTCGCGGTTCCGTCCTTCGGCGAGGACGATGCGTACGCGTCCCCGCCGGAGGTGGGTCCCCAGGAGCTCGGCCCGCACGGCCCGGGCGGGCCCGTCCTCCAGCTCCACCCCGCCCTCCAGGCGGCGCAGGGCGGCCGCGGCCGGGACCCCGGCCACCACCGCCTCGTACTCCCGCTCGACCTCGCGGCTGGGATGGGTCAGGCCGTGGAGGGCGTCCCCCTGGTTCGTGAGGAGCAGCAGCCCCTCGGTGTCCTTGTCCAGGCGACCCACGTAGCGGAGCGCCCGGGCGTCGTCGGGAAGGAGGTCGTAGACCGTGGTGCCGCCGTGGGGGTCGTCGGTGGTGGTCAGCGCGCCCAGCGGCTTGTGGAAGGCGATCCAGCGCGCCGCGGGGACGCCCACGGCCTCGCCGTCGAGCTCCACCGTGTCGGCGTCGGGGTCCACCTTGGAGCCCAGCTCGGTGACCACCCGGCCGTTCACCCGCACGCGGCCAGCCAGCATGAGCCGCTCGGCCTCCCGTCGGGAGGCGACCCCCGCGCGGGAGAGGTACTTCTGGATCCGGATCTCGTCGGCCATGGGTCGGGGGCGCTCAGCCCCGGGAGGTGTCGTCTTCGTCGTCGTCCAGGGTGTCGTCCGCGGCGTCGGGCTCGTCGTCGTCCCACGCCTCGTCGTCGTCCCACCCGTCGGGCTCGTCGGCGTCGGCGTCGTCCCACCCGTCGTCGTCCGCGTCGTCGTCGGAGCCGTCGGCGTCGTCCCACCCGTCCTCGTCCGAGTCGTCGTCGGCCTCGTCCCCGTCGTCCGGGGCATCCCCGTCGGCCGCGGGGGCCTCCCCGTCCTCGCCGGAGGCCAGCGCCAGCTCCTCCTGGGTCTCGTCCTCCTCGTCGTCCTCGTCGTCGTCCAGGTCCAGCGGCACCCGGTCCCGGAGCACCACCGGGAGCTCCTCGGGTCGGGGCAGGTCCTCCAGCGACTTGAAGCCGAAGTGCTCCAGGAAGAAGGTGGTCGTGCCGTAGAGGAGCGGGCGTCCGAGGCCCTCGCCCCGCCCCACCACCTCCACGAGCTGGCGGTCCACCAGCGTCTTGATCACGCCGGAGGAGCCCACGCCGCGGATGTACTCCACCTCCACGCGCCCCAGCGGCTGCCTGTAGGCGATGATGGCCAGCGTCTCCAGCGCCGGGCCCGAGAGCCGGGACGGGCGGGGGACGGTGTCGAAGCGCTCCAGGTACGGGGCGAACTCGGGCCGGGTGAGGATCTGGTAGCCCTCGGCCAGCTCGTTGATCTCGAAGGCGCGGTCCGCGTCGTCGTACTCGGCCTGCAGGAACTGGAGCGCCTGCTCGACCTTGTCCTCGTCCAGGCTCTCGTCGGCCCGGGCGATCTCGTCGGCGGTCAGCGGGGCGTCGGAGGCGAACAGCACCGCCTCCACGATCTGGTGGGCGTTCACGCCGTGGCTCCTTCGTGGTCGTCGACTGGGGGTTCGGCCTCGTCGGGCCCGGCCACGGGCTCGTCGGGGGCGCGGCGGGGCTCCGGGGGACGCTCGTCGTCGGGATCCATGGCGTCGGGCTCGGCGTCGCCCTCGTCCCTGCGGTAGATCCAGAGCTCCGAGAAGGGTCGGGCCTGGCGCAGGAAGAGCAGGCGACGGCGGGTGAGCTCGAGGCCCGCCAGGAAGGTCATCACCCCGTGCATGCGGTCCTGGAAGTCCCGGAGCAGGCCGCTGAACTCGATCCGGCTGGCCTTCTTCAGCGTGTCCAGGATGAGGACGACCTTGTCCTCCATGGCCACGGTCCGGGTGGTCACCCGGTGCTCGTGGTCGTGGGGAACGGGGAGCTCCACCTCCATGGCGGCGGCCATGACCTCCTCCCAGGTGGTCTCCAGGGGGGTCTCGTGGACGGGCTTCCTGGGCCGGGGGGGCACCCACCCCTTTCCGAAGCGCCGGGCCCGGTCCGCCTCCGCGGCGAAGAGGCGCTGGGAGACCTCGCGGATCTGCTCGTACTCCAGGAGACGGCGCACCAGCTCGGCCCGGGGATCCTCGTCCTCCTCGTCGGAGGGCCGGGGGAGCAGCATCTGGGCCTTGAGGTGGATGAGCGTGGCCGCCATCTCCAGGAACTCGCCCGCCCCGTCCAGGTTGTGCGTCTCCACGCCGCGGATGGCCTGGAGGAACTGGTCGGTGATCTTCGAGATGGGGATGTCGAAGACGTCGATGTCCTGGGTGCGGATCAGGTGGAGGAGCAGGTCCATGGGACCCTGGAACCGATCCAGGTCCACGAGGAAGTACTCCTCCCGCGCGTCGTCCGCGTCCAGGAGCGTCAGATCCACAGGCGGATGAAGCTGTCGGCCGCGCCCATGAGGAGCGTCACCGGCCAGAAGACCACCCGGAACGCGCCGGGCACCAGGAAGAGGAGCCCCATGACCACCAGGAGGCCGTAGCGGCCCGCCTCCCGGTACTTCAGCGCCACGCCCCGGGGCAGGAAGTGGAAGAGGACGTGGGAGCCGTCCAGGGGCGGGATGGGGATGAGGTTGAAGAAGGCCAGCACCAGGTTGATCAGGAGCCCGTAGCGCGCCGCCAGGAGGACCCCGTCGGTGGCCGTGGGCCCCAGGACGCCCTCCAGCCGCAGCGCCGCCACCATGACCAGGGTCGAGACGAAGGCCAGGAGGAGGTTGGACACGATCCCCGCCAGCGAGACCCGGATGTCCCCCCACTTGGGGTCGTCGTAGTTGGCCGGGTTGACCGGCACCGGCTTGGCCCACCCGAAGAGGAAGCTCGTCCCCGACAGGTACAGCGCCACCGGCACGATCACCGACCCGATGGGATCGATGTGCGGGAGGGGGTTCAGCGTGATGCGCCCGAGATCGTCCGCGGTGGGGTCGCCCTCCCGGCGAGCCTGCCAGGCGTGGGCGACCTCGTGGACCACCACCGACATGATCAGGACGGAGACGAGGAGGACGGGTTCCATAGACCGCCTAACCTACCGCGCCGCGGTGGGCAGGGTCCAGGGAACGGGCGGCCGTGGCCGCGCCGCCCGCCGCTATATTCCGGACGGCCGACCGACATCCCCGCGAGCCCCCCGTCCCATGCACTCCAGCCGCGCCCTTCCGGCCCTCCCCGCCCTCGCCCGGCCCGCGCTCCTCGCCGCCCTCGTCCTGGCCGCCGGCTGCGAGGCCCCCGAGCCCCCTCCCCTCCCCGAGGCGGCCAACCTCCCGCTGCGGGGGACCACGCTGCCCCAGCCCCTGGGCAAGGTCGACTTCACCCTGCCCGACGCCGGGGGCGAGCCCTACGACTTCCGGGCCGAGACGGACGGGAAGATCGCCCTCCTGTTCTTCGGCTACACCTTCTGCCCGGACATCTGCCCCGTCCACATGGCCACCCTGGCGGCGGCGCTGGACGAGCTCGAGCCCTCCGCGCGGGAGCGGATCGAGGTGGTCTTCGTCACCGTGGATCCCGAGCGGGACACGCCGGAGCGCCTCCGGGGATGGCTGGACGCCTTCGACTCCACCTTCGTGGGCCTGCGGGGCACGCCGGAGGAGATCGAGGACGCCCTCGCCTTCTACCGCTTTCCGGCCCCCGAGCGCTCCGGGGACGAGGCGGGCTACACGGTGGGCCACCCGGCGCTGATCTACGGGTTCACGCCCGACGGCCTGGGGCGGGTGCTGTACGGGGTGGAGACGACCCGCCAGGAGTGGGTCCACGACCTGGAGATGCTCGCGGGATATCCGTGGGAGGCCTGGGCGGACGAGCGCGCGCCCGGACCCGACGCGGCGCCCGGCCCCGGGGAGCCCGCCGCGGGAGGGACCGACGCCGGGGCGGAGGGCGAGCCCCTGACCCGCATCGGCGACGTGACGGTCCTGGACGCCTACGCGCCCGAGCCCGTGGGCGGCGGGGACCGCACCGCCCTCTACCTGACGCTCCGCAACGACGGCCCCCGCGCCGACACGCTGGTGGGGCTGGCCACCGCGGTCGCCGGACGGGCCGGCCTCCACGCCATGCGGCGGGAGGACGGGATGGTGCGGATGGAGCCGCTGGAGGGCGTCCCGCTCCCCCCCGGCGCGGCCGTGCGCCTGGAGCCCGGAGGCCTGCACGGGATGCTGGAGGGGGTGGCCCCGGGCGCCATGGCGGCCGGGGCCACCGTGGAGGTCGAGCTGCGGCTGGCCCGGGGGGGCTCGGGCACCGCCCGGGTGCGCGTCGTCACCTACGAATCCGTCGGGGGTTGAGCCCACGGGCCGCTCTTTCTAGCTTTGTTGGCTCTACCCATCTGGATGAACACCGCGCCCCGAGGGCCGTATGCCGAACATCAAGAGTGCCAAGAAGCGGATGGAGCTCAGCCGTACCGCCCGGGAGAAGAACCGGGCCGAGCGCCAGCGCATCCGTACGGCCATGAAGAACGTCCGCCAGGCCGACTCCGCCGAGGAGGCTCAGGACCGCCTGTCCAAGGCCTACGCCCTCCTGGACCGCGCCGTCACGAAGAACCTCTTCCCGTCCAACCGCGTGGCCCGCTACAAGAGCCAGCTCGCGGCGCACGTGAAGGGCCTGGAGGCCTGAGGAGGCCTTCCCCACCCCGGCGCTCCGGCGCCCGGGCGTGACGAAGAGAAGCCCCCGGCGACCGATGGTCGCCGGGGGCTTCGTCGTTTCCGGTCCTGCGGATCCCCGGGCGGAGCGGGGCGCTCAGCCCTCCCAGACCACGCGGCCGTCCACCACCGTGTAGCGCGGCCGCCCCGTGAGCTCCCACCCCTCGAAGGGCTGGTTGCGGCTCCGGGAGAGGAAGGCGGAGGAGTCCACCGTCCACGTCGCCGAGGGGTCGAAGACGGTGACGTCGGCCACCCCGCCCTCGGCCAGCGTCCCGCCGGGCAGCTTGAAGACCCGCGCCGGCTGGCAGCTCATGCGCTCGACCATGGTGGCGAGGTCGATGACGCCCTCGCCCACCACCCGGGTGAGGACGAGCCCCAGCGCCGTCTCCAGCCCCACGATCCCGTTGGGGGCGTCGGTGAAGGCCGCCTCCTTCTCGTCGTAGTGGTGGGGGGCGTGGTCGGTGGCGATGGTGTCCAGCGTCCCGTCGGCCAGCCCGTCGCGCACCGCCTGGCGGTCCGCCTCGGAGCGCAGGGGCGGGTTCATCTTGGCCTCGGTCCGGTACCCCTCCACCGCCTCGTCGGTGAGGATGAGGTGGTGGGGCGTGGCCTCGGCGGTCACCCGCACCCCCCGGGCCTTGGCCTGGCGGATGCTCTCCACCCCGAAGCGCGTGGACACGTGCTGGAGGTGGATGTGGCCCCCGGTCATCTCGGCCAGGAGCAGGTCCCGGACGATGTGGATGTCCTCGGCGGCGTTGGGCTTGCCCGGCAGCCCCAGGCGCGTGGCCACGAGCCCGGCGTTCATGTGCCCGCCCCCGGAGAGCCCCACGTCCTCGGGGTGGTCCGCCACCGGGATGTCGAAGGCCTGGGCGTACTGGAGCGCCAGCTTCATGAGCCCCGAGTCCATGACGGGGCTCCCGTCGTCGGTGATGGCCACGGCGCCCGCCTCCACCATCTCGCCGATGAGGGCCAGCCGCTCCCCTTCCCGGCGCACCGAGATGCACCCGACGGGGAAGACCCGGGCGGCCCCGGCGCGGCGGCCCTGGGCGGCGATGAAGCCCACCGCCGCCGGGTCGTCCACCGGCGGGTCGGTGTTGGGCATGGCGCACACGGCGGTGAAGCCGCCGGCCGCGGCGGACCTGGCGCCGCTCTCGATGGTCTCCTTGTGCTCCTCGCCGGGCTCGCGGAGGTGCACGTGGACGTCGATGAGCCCGGGGGTCACCACCAGGCCGTCGCAGTCCACGACCCGGGCGTCCTCGGGGGCCTCCAGGCCCTCGCCGAGGCGGGCGATCTCGCCGTCGACCACCAGCACGTCCCGGACGCCGTCGAGCTCCTGGGAGGGGTCCACGACCCGCCCGCCCTTCAGCAGCAGCTTGCCGCTCACGACGCACCTCCCTGCTTGGCCGCCTCGGCCTTCTCGGGTCGGCCTCCCGCCAGGAGGTAGAGGACGGCCATGCGGACCGCCACGCCATTGGTCACCTGGTTCAGGATCACGGAGTGCTCCCCGTCGGCCACGTCGGAATCGATCTCCACGCCCCGGTTCATGGGGCCCGGATGGAGGATCAGGAGGTCCTTGGGCGCCCGGGCCAGCCGCTCGTTGCTGACGCCCCAGACCCGGTTGTACTCCCGGAGCGAGGGCACGTAGCCGGCCTCCATGCGCTCGAGCTGGAGCCGGAGCACGTTGAGGACGTCGGCCCACTGGATGGCGTCGTCCAGGTGGGTGAAGACCTTCACCCCCAGATCCGCGAAGCCCCGGGGCACCAGCGTCGGCGGACCGCACACGGCCACCTCGGCGCCCAGCGTCAGCAGGCCGAAGATGTTGGAGCGGGCCACCCGGGAATGCACGACGTCCCCGACGATGCAGACCTTGAGCCCCTCGATGGTGCCCATGTGGTCCCGGATGGTCAGCATGTCCAGGAGCCCCTGGGTGGGGTGCTCGTGCCGCCCGTCCCCGGCGTTGACCACGTTGGACGGGATCCGGTCCGCCAGGAAGCGGGCCGCGCCGGAGGCGCCGTGGCGCATGACCACCATGTCGATGCGCATGGCCTCCAGGTTGCGGGCCGTGTCCACCAGCGTCTCGCCCTTCACCACGCTGGAGCCCGAGGCCGAGACGTTCACCGTGTCGGCGCTCAGGCGCTTCTCCGCGAACTCGAAGGACACCCGGGTCCGGGTCGAGGCCTCGAAGAAGAGGTTCACGATGGTCTGGCCCCGCAGGACCGGCACCTTCTTGATCCTCCGCTCCGAGATCTCCTTGAAGGGCTCGGCGGTGTCCAGGATCGTGGTGAGCTGCTCCCGGGTGAGGTCCTCGAGTCCGACGAGGTCCTTCCCGAGGGGCGAGGCCGTCTCGTTCACTCCGACTCCGATGTGGTGGGGACGAGGTCGACGCCGAGGCGTCCGTCGAGCTCCGGGACGAGGACCTCCACGTTCTGCCCGGCCTCCAGGACCTCCACGTGCCGTCCGACGACGTCGGGCTGGAGGGGGAGCTCCCGTCCGCCCCGGTCCACGAGGACGCAGAGGAGGATCCGCGACGGGCGGCCCCAGTCCATCACCTCGTTGAGCGCGGCCCGGGCGGTCCGGCCGGTGAACTGGACGTCGTCCACGATCACCACGGTCCGGTCGTCCACGCCCTCGGGCGGGAGCTCCGTCCCCCCGATGACGGGCCGGGGGCCGATGGCCATCAGGTCGTCCCGGTACAGCGTGATGTCGATGCTGCCCAGGGGCACGCGCTCGCCCTCGGCCCGCTCGATCTCCTCGGCGAGGAGGGCGCTGATCTGGGTGCCGCGGCGATGGATGCCCATGAGCACCAGACCCTCGGTGCCGCGGGTGTGCTCGACGATCTCGCGGGCCATGCGGGCCAGGGCCCGTCGGACCGCGTCCTCGTCCATGATGGCGGTGCGGTCGGGGCTCATGGCGTGGGGCGTGGAGGGAGAAGGGCTCGCGGGCGGCCGGAACGTAGCGGGGCCTCCGGGGGCCGTCAACGCGCTCCGGAGGCTTGTCACGACCGGGCCGCCGGGCCATGATGAGCCGCGCTTCCGCCCGCCCCTTCCCCGCCCCCGCCCGAGCCCTCCATGGCCCGATTCCGCCCCCTCGCGCTCCTCCTGCCGCTCCTCCTGGCCATGGCCGTGCCGGCCGCCTCCCAGGAGCTGGAGGAGTCCCCGAGCGTCGTGCTCCAGGACGTCCCCTTCCGGATCGCCGTCCGGGGGGCCGACGCGCCGCAGTCGGAGTGGGTGGAGGTCCGGGACGCCCGGGGCGCCATCCTCTTCGGGGGCGCGGTGGAGCCCGGAAGCGTGACGACGGCCGACGAGCTGGTGGTCTCGGAGGGCGCGCAGCTCCCCCTCACGGTCCAGGTGGGCGACGCGACGCTCGAGGTGGCCCCCACGCTGGTCCCGGGGTGGTTCAGCCTCCTGCCTCCGCTCCTGGCCATCCTCCTGGCCCTGATCTTCCGCGAGGTCGTGACGGCGCTCTTCGCCGGGGTGTGGCTCGGCGCGCTGGCGGTGGCGGGCTTCGACCCCGTCCAGGCCACCTGGCGGGTGGTGGACACCTTCGCGGTTCCGGCCCTGGGCGACGTGGACGGGGGCCACACCCAGATCGTCCTCTTCTCCCTCCTCCTGGGAGGGATGGTGGGGATCATCTCCCGCAACGGCGGGACCATGGGCATCGTGGAGGCGGTGGCGCCCTTCGCCCGGAACGCCCGGCGCGGCAAGATCGCCACCTGGCTCGCCGGGCTGGCCATCTTCTTCGACGACTACGCCAACACGCTCATCGTCGGGAACACCATGCGGCCCATCACGGACCGCCTGAAGATCTCCCGGGAGAAGCTGGCGTACCTGGTGGACTCCACCGCCGCCCCGGTGGCCGCCCTCATCCCCGTCTCCACCTGGGTGGGCTACGAGATCAGCCTCATCGGCCAGGGGCTGGGGATCGCCGCGGAGCAGAACCCGGAGCTGGCCCCGGCGCTCCTGGCGGCCAACCCCTTCACCATCTTCGTCCACACCATCCCGTACCTGTTCTACCCGCTCCTGGCCCTCTTCTTCGTCTTCCTGACGTCGGTCACGGACCGGGACTTCGGCCCCATGGCGGCGGCGGAGACCCGGGCGGTCACCGGGGGCGGCCTGCACCGCCCCGACGCCCAGCTCGCCACCGACACCTCCTCCGAGGTCATGGAGCCGGTGCCCGGGGCGCCGCACCGGTGGTGGAACGCGGCCATCCCGGTACTCACGGTGGTGGCGGTGGTCCTGGGCGGGCTCTGGTTCGACGGCCGCGCCGGCGCGGGCCCCGACGCCTCCCTCATGGACGTGTTCGGCTCGGCCGACCCCTTCAACGCCCTCCTCTGGGGCTCCCTGGCCGGGTGCCTGGTGGGGATCCTCCTCTCGCTGGCGCAGCGGATCCTGACGCTCCACGAGGCCGTGGACGCCTGGGTCGGCGGCCTGCGGGCCATGGTCATCGCCATCGTGGTCCTGGTGCTGGCCTGGTCCCTGGGCTCGGTGACCGAGCAGATCGGCACGGCCCAGTACCTCTCCCAGCTCCTCTCGGGCAACGTGGCGCTCCACTTCATCCCGGTGCTGGTCTTCGTGACCTCCGCGGGGATCGCCTTCGCCACCGGCACCTCGTGGGGGACCATGGCCATCCTCCTCCCCCTGGTGATCCCGCTGGTGGTGTCCCTGGGCGGCGCGGTGGGCTTCGAGACGCCCGAGGGCACCTACTCGATCCTCCTGGGCGCCATCTCCTCGGTGCTGGCCGGGGCCATCTTCGGGGACCACTGCTCGCCCATCAGCGACACGACGGTGCTGTCCTCGACCGCCTCGGCGTGCGACCACGTGGACCACGTGCGCACCCAGCTCCCCTACGCCATCCTGGTGGCGGTGGTGGGGATGCTCCTGGGCGACATCGGGACGGCGTACGGGCTGCCCAACTGGATCGCCCTCCTGGGCGGCGCGGGGCTCCTGTGGGCCTTCCTCCACTTCGCGGGCTACAGCGTGCGGGAGGAGGCCGGGGTGGAGCCGCCTCCGCCGCCGGCCACGGCCTGACACCCGGCGCTACGCGCCCGGCTCCTGATCCCCGTCCCAGGGGCGGGCCCCGAAGACCAGCCACGCGAACGCGCCGGCCAGGGCCAGGAAGGCCCACGCCAGCAACGCGGCCCGCAGCCCGGCGCCCTCCCGCAGGAGGGTGAGGCCCGCGGCGAACCCCAGCAGCAGGTTGGCCAGCGCGATGGGCCGACCGTAGATCCCGCCGTAGATGGCGCCCCGGCCCGCCCAGTCCAGGAGGGCGAACCCGGTCAGGGCGGCCCCGAAGAGCTCCAGGCCCGGACCGGCCGGGACGCCCGCCGGCAGGGGCAGCAGCCCCAGGAAGCGTCCGGCCTCGTCGGGGGCGAAGAGGAAGGCGAGTCCGACGCAGCCCAGGAAGACCGCCGCGCCCGTGAGGATCCGCCGGGCCGCGGGGCGCCCGCTCATCGCCCGCCGGCGCCGAACGCCTCGCTGCCCACCCGCTGCAGGAAGGGCTCCGCTCCGGCCGGGCTCCCCTCGCTGACGGCCCAGTCGTAGGAGAAGAGCACCACGCCCCCGGCGCCCTCGTCCCGGGCGATGCCGATCTTCTCCAGCGTCCCGTCCACGCCGTTGAGGTACGCGCCCACCCCCGCCCAGAGACGCTCGGGGCTCCCGGCGGCCTCCCGGGCGCCCCGGATCTGGCGGCGGAAGAGCGCCGGGTCGGGGGTGTAGGCCATGGGGACGGCCACGTCCAGGATCCCCCGCTCGAGCCACGCGGGCCAGTCCTGGAAGCGGTGGAGGAAGGCGTCCTCCCGGTTGGCGAAGACCGCCGCCGACACCACCAGCTCCGGCCGGCGGGCCTTCACGCCGTGGTAGATCCGCTCCACCAGGGCGGTGACCTGGGCCCGGCGGAACTCGTTCCACGCCTCGGGGAGGGCTTCGGGCCAGGCCAGCGGGTCGCCGCCGGCGGCCCGGTCCAGCTCCGCCCGCCGCGCCGCCGGCAGACGCGGCGCCACCCAGTCCCGGAAGCGGACCAGCGCGCCCCGGGAGTAGTCGAACTCGGAGGACGGGAAGCGGATGTAGTCGAAGTGGAGCCCGTCCAGGTCGTAGCGCTCCACCAGGTCCATCCAGACCGCGTAGACGCGCTCCTGGACCGCCGGGTGGGAGGGGCTCGAGTACATGCCTTCCACCCGCCCGGCGTTGGCCTGGGCCCAGGCGTGGAGCCGTCGGGCGAAGCGGGGGTCGGCCGGGTCCACCTCGAAGAGCTCCCGGGCCAGCTCCCGGGGGACGCCCAGCCACTCCGGGTGGGCGTTCACCAGGTGGTCGGGGCTCTCCGGCAGGTCGCCCACGCCCCACACCAGGTGGGTGTTGATCCAGGCGTGGACGGCCATCCCCCGGGCGTGGGCCTCCTCCACCGCCAGCGCCAGCGGGTCGAAACCCGGGGTTCCCCGCACCGTCTCGGCCCGCGGCTCCCAGCGCGACCGGTAGAACGCGTCTCCCCGCCCCCGCACCTGGAGCATGAGCGTGTTGATCCCCGCCCGGTCCGCCCGCTCGACCATGCTCCGGACCTCCTCGGCCGAGGTCATGGTGGAGCGGATGACCCACAGGGCCCGCACCTCCGGGAAGGTGCGCACCGGCGTCATGGTCCGCGCGGGCCAGCTCGGGCGGAGGGGCTCCGCGTCCGGGGCGGGCCGGGGCTGCGGGCGGGGCTCGGCGGGCTCGGGCATGGGGCCGGAGGGCGGCTCGGGGGACGGGGCGCCCACCACCGCGCACCCCGCCAGGAGGGCGGCCGCCAGGAGCGCGCCCGCGGCGGCCCTCACCGGCGGGCCCGGAAGAAGGCGCGGAGCAGGTCGCCGGAGCTGCGGCCCAGCACGCCGGCGGTGACCGCGCAGCGGTGGTTGAGGCGGTCGTCCCGGAGGAGGTCGTCCAGGCTCCCGCCCATCCCCGCCTTGGGGTCCGCGGCTCCGTACACCACCCGGGGGATGCGGGCCAGGACGATGGCGCCCGCGCACATGGCGCACGGCTCCAGCGTCACGTAGAGGGTGGTGTCCAGGAGGCGGAAGTCGCCCTGGCGCGCCGCCGCCCGCCGGATGGCCACCACCTCGGCGTGGGCGGTGGGATCGGCGTCGGTGACGGTGCGGTTGTGGGCCTCGGCCAGGATGCGGCCGTCGCGCACCAGGAGCGCGCCCACCGGGACCTCGCCGCGGAGGGCGGCCACCCGGGCGCCTTCCAGGGCCCGCGCCATCCACATGGCGTCGTCGGGGCGGACGGCGGAGGCGTCGGCGTCGTGGGCGGCGGCCGACGGGTCGGCGTCCCGGGTCGGGGACGGCCGGGGCGCCGGGAGATCCGGCATGGAGGCGGTGCTCCTAGTGCTGCGTCAGGTTGAGCGCGCCGGCGCTCTCGTCCATCCGGCGGTAGAAGCCGGTGACGCATCCCACCAGGTGCAGCCGCTCGGCGTCCTCCACGACGGTGGTCTCGCCGCCGGGACGGAGCGATTCGAGGCGGATCCCGACCCCGTTCCGCGAGAAGCGGTGGAACCAGGCGCCGTCCCCGACCCGGGCCAGGACCACGCAGCCGTCGTCCAGATCGTCCACCCGGGCGGGCTCCACCAGGACGTAGTCGCCCTCGTGGACGCCCAGGAGCGCCAGCTCGCCGGCGTGGGCCCGGACGAAGACGGAGCCGTGGCGGCCCGCCAGGCGGCGATCCACCGAGAGGTGCATGTCGGCCTCGCGCCCCTGGAACCCGCGGCCGTCGGCCGGGAGGCTCGAGTAGCACGGGACCGACACCGTCTCGGGGGCCAGGTCCACGCCCAGGATGCGCACGCCCCGGGACCGGGACGGATCGCGCTCCAGGAAGCCCTTCTCGGCCAGGGCCTGGAGGTGCTCCGAGACCGTCTTGGTGCTCTTGATCCCGAAGCGCTCCCCGATCTCCCGGATCGAGGGCTGATACGTGTTGGACCGGAGGTACTGGACCATGAAGTCCAGGATCCTCCGCTCGATGTCGCTCAGGGACGCTTCTTCGGCCATGCGACGGCCGGGGAGCGCATCACCTCGGGGGGATGGATCGGATCGAGCCAACGTGGCGCCTTTTCGCCTGGGGAACGCGCCCGGATTCAGCGACGGACGGCTATCCTAATGTGCGGTCGGAAGGGGTGTCAAGAAAGGATTATCTCACCGGGAGCGCACCTTTTCCACGCCCGCGCGGAGCCGCTCGAGCGTGCGGTCGCGACCCAGGAGCACCAGGACCTCGAAGATCCCCGGGCTCGACTGGCGCCCGGTGACCGCCAGACGCAGGGGGTGGATGACCTTCCCCGCCCCCACGTCGAGCTCGGCGGCCACGCCCCGGATGTCCTCCTCCAGGGCGGCCTCCGTCCACTCGCTCTCCTCCAGGACCTCCACCAGGCGCTCCATGCGCTCCAGCGCCGCCGCCGGGTCCTTCTCCCAGTGCTTGGCCACGGCCTTGTCCTCGAACTCCAGCTCGTCGTGGACGAAGGGACGGGCCTGGAGCGCCAGGTCGTCCACGGTGCGGGAGCGGACCTTGATGAGGTCCACCAGGGCGCCCATGAAGTCGTCGTCGGCCAGGAGGTCCTCCCGGACGCCGTCCAGCTCCCCCAGGCGGCTCCGGACGCGCTCCAGGAGCTCCCGGGCGGGCTTCTCCGCCAGATGGCGGCCGTTGAGCCACTCCAGCTTCTCGGTGTCGAAGACCGCGCTCTTCTTGAGGATGCGGTCGGCGCTGAAGGCCTCCACCAGCTCGTCCCGCGTCATGACCTCCCGCTCGTCTCCGGGATTCCAGCCCAGGAAGGCCAGGAAGTTGACCATGGCCTCGGGAAGGATGCCCTGGAGCTCGTAGTCGCCCACGGCGGTGGCGCCGTGGCGCTTGGAGAGGCGCTTGCCGTCGGAGCCCAGGATGAGCGGCACGTGGGCGAAGCGGGGCACCTCCCAGCCCAGGGCCTCGTACAGCAGGACCTGCTTGGGGGTGTTGGAGAGGTGGTCGTCCCCGCGGAGGACCAGGTTGATGGCCATGTCGTGGTCGTCGGAGACCACGGCCAGGTTGTAGACCGGGCTGCCGTCGCTCCGGAGGATGACCAGGTCGTCGATGTCGTCGTTGCCGAAGCGCATCTCGCCGTGGACGAGGTCGTCGAAGCGGGTCTCCCCGTCGGGAACGCGGAAGCGGATCGCGTGGGGCTCGCCCTCCCGGGCGCGGCGCTCGGCCTCCTCGAGGCCCAGGGCGTCGGCCTTCTCCCGGGCGACGCGGCTGGGGTGCATCTGGCGCTCCTTGGCCTCGGCCCGGACCCGCTCCGGATCGGAGAAGTCCCGGTAGGCCTTCCCTTCCTTCAGGAGCCGGAGCGCGTCGGCGCGATGGCGGTCCACGCCCTCGGACTGGAAGTGCGGGCCCTCGTCCCAGTCCAGGCCGAGCCAGGTGAGGCCGTGGAGGATGGCCTTGGTGTGCTCCTCGCTGGAGCGGGCCTCGTCGGTGTCCTCCACCCGGAGGACGAAGACTCCCTCGGGGTCCTTCCGGGCCAGGAGCCAGTTGAAGAGCGCGGTGCGCGCGCCCCCCACGTGGAGGTAGCCGGTGGGCGACGGTGCGAAACGGACGCGAAGGCTCACGCCTCCTCCTCGGATGTTCGGTTCAGCGTTCTTCTCGGATTCCTGCGTCCCGGAGCCCCAGGGGGCGTCGGGTGCCCGCTCAGCCGTCCAGGCGGCGGGTCAGCATCTCGTTGACGGCGCGGGGGTCGGCCGCGCCGCCGGTGGCCTTCATGACCTGGCCCACGAAGAGCCCCCGGAGGGACTTCTTCCCCGCCCGGTACTCCTCGACCTTCTCCGGCCACTCGGCCAGGACGCGATCCACCACGGGGCCCAGGGCGTCGGCGTCGGAGACCTTCTCCAGCCCCATGCGCGCCACGAGCTCGGCGGGATCGCCCCCCTCCTCCACCATCTCGGCCAGGACGTCCTTGGCGGCGCGGCGGGACACGGTCCCGTCGTCCACCAGGGCGGCCAGGCGCCCCAGGGCGGCGCCCTGGAAGGGGAGCCCCGCCACGCCGTCCACCCCGGCGTCGCCCAGGGCGCCCCGGAGGTCGTTGACCGTCCAGGCGGCCACCGAGGCCGCGTCGTCGTGCGCCCCCAGGGCGTCCTCGAAGAAGTCGGACACGGCCCGGGACCCCGTGAGCACGTCGGCCTCCTCCAGCGAGAGGCCGTGCTCCTCCTGGTAGCGCGCGAACCGGGCGGCGAGCTCGGGGTCCTCGGCGCGGACGGCGGCGCGCTCGTCGGAGACGGCGGGCCCGCGGCGGCGGTCGGCCTCGGCCTGACGCCGGCGCTGCTCCTCCTCGGCCTTCCGGGCCTGCTCGGCGCGGCGCTTCTCCTCCTCCTTCTGACGGGCGCCCCAGGTGTCCTTGAGCGTCACGATGCGGTTCAGGACCAGCCGGTCCTCGCCTGCGTCCACCGGATCGGGCCAGAAGTACCCCGTGCGCTCGAGCTGGACCCGGGTGCCCGCCTCGATCCCGGCCAGCCAGGGCTCCACCTTGGCCCCCTCCACCACGACCAGGGAGTCGGGGTTGAGGTGGTCGGTGAAGTCCCCGTCCTCGGGCACGTCCGCGGGGTCGGGCACCTGGAAGAGCCGGTCGTAGAGGCGAACCTCGGCGTCCCGGGCCTCGGCGGCCGCCACCCAGTGGATGGTCCCCTTCACGGTGCGGCCGTCGGGGACGTCCCCGCCCCGGGTGTCCGGGTCGTAGCTGCAGTGGACCTCCACCACCCGGCCGTCGTCGTCCTCCACCACGTCGTGGCAGCGGATCACGTACCCGTACCGCAGCCGGACCTCCTCCCCGGGGACCAGGCGCCGGTATCCCGGCGGGGGGTCCTGGGAGAAGTCGTCCCGCTCGATCCAGATCTCCCGGCCGAAGGGGACGCGGCGGGTGCCCTCCAGCGGGACGTCGTGGGGGTAGAGGGGCGCGTCGAGCCACTCCACCTCGTCCTGGGGATGGTTGGTCAGCACGACCTTCAGCGGGTCCAGCACGCCCATGGCCCGGGGGGCCGTGGTGTTCAGCGTGTCCCGGATGACGTACTCGAGCTTGGCCGTCTCCTCCCGGGAGTTGCTCTTCATGACGCCGGTCAGGTCCACGAAGGCGCGCAGGGCCTCCGGCGGCACGCCCCGGCGGCGGATCCCGGCCAGCGTGGGCATGCGGGGGTCGTCCCACCCGTCCACGTGCCCGTCGTCCACGAGGCGCACCAGCCGTCGCTTGGAGAGGATCGTGTAGTCCAGGTTCAGCCGGTTGAACTCGTACTGGTGGGTCCGGGGCTCCTCGAAGCCCACGTTCTCCAGGATCCAGTCGTAGATCTCCCGGTTGTTCTCGAACTCGAGGGTGCAGAAGGAGTGGGAGATCCCCTCGAAGGCGTCCTCGAGGCAGTGGGCGTAGTCGTAGAGCGGGTACAGGCACCAGTCGTCGCCGGTGCGGTAGTGCGTGGCGTGACGGATCCGGTACAGCACCGGGTCCCGCATGATCATGTTCGGCGAGGCCAGGTCGATCTTCGCCCGCAGGACGTGGGCCCCGTCCTCGAACTCCCCGGCGCGCATGCGGCGGAAGAGGTCCAGGTTCTCCTCCACCGGGCGGTCCCGGTACGCCGTGGGCCGCCCCGGCTCGGTGACGGTCCCCCGGGCCTCCCGGATCTCCTCCTCGGAGGAGGAGTCCACGTACGCGAGGCCCTTCCGGATCAGCGTCTCCGCGCACTCGTACATGCGCTCGAAGTAGTCCGAGGCGTAGTAGAGGTGCTCGCCCCAGTCGAACCCGAGCCAGCGCACGTCCTCCTGAGCCGCCCGGACGAACTCCATGTCCTCGGTCTCGGGGTTCGTGTCGTCGAAGCGCAGGTGGCACCGCCCCCCGAACTCCCGGGCCACCCCGAAGTCCAGGCAGATGGCCTTGGCGTGCCCGATGTGGAGGTAGCCGTTGGGCTCGGGCGGGAAGCGGGTCACGATCTCGTCGTAGACCCCTTCCTCCACGTGCTCCGCCACGATCTGGCGGATGAAGTCGCGCTTGTCGGGGCCGGCGGGGCCCGCGGAGTCGCTCATGGAGACCCTTTCCGGGGGATGCGTCGCTGGGTTCGGAGCCTCGAAAGGTAGTGCATGCCCCCCGGGGGATGGAGGGCCGCCCTCACCAGGGCCAGCGGACCCCCTGGGCACGCCCGTCCCGGGTCTCCCCGTCGTAGCGCGTCTGGAGGGCGTCGCCGCGGCTCACGACCTCCTCCAGGACCGCGGCCACCTCGGCCTCGAGGGACCTGCAGTCCGGCGCGCGGACCCGGGCCAGGCGGCGACGGAGCATCGTCCCCACCTCGAGGGCCCGGTCCCGGTGGCCGACCTCGTGCTCGACCAGGGCGCGCCGGAAGAGGTCCCAGCGCCGGCGCACCGCCGCCGGCGCCCGCTCCCGGTCCCGCCAGGAGGGGAGGAGGACCGTGGCCGCCACCCGGATCCGGACGCCCTCCAGGCCGCACCCCTCCGGTCCGGAGCGCGTCCGATACCGGTACCGCAGCGTCCAGTCGGTCCGCCCCCATACCCGCTTCCGGCCCAGCGCGGGGGCGTGCTCGTAGAGCCAGCTCGTGAGGGCGTCCCGGCTCACGCCCCGCACCGGCCAGGAGCGGACCTCCTGCTCCAGCGACACCCCTTCGGGCAGGGAGGCCGGAGGCGGAAGGCGCTCCGGGGACGGCGCGTGCGGTCCGGCCGGGCCGGCATCCGCGCGGGCCTGGAGGATCCCCGGGTGAACCCCGACGCCCGGCGCCTGGGCCGCCCCCGGTCCCGGGAGGAGCGCGGCCAGCAGGACCAGCGCCGCCACGGACCCGAGGGCCCCCCGCCGCCGCGTCACGCCGGCGCCCCCGCCGCCGGAGGAAGCGGCGTCGGCTCGGTCCCCTCCCGGGCCGCGCCCCTCCCCGCCCTCGCCTTCCACCCCTCGAGCACGCCGTACACCGCCGGCGTGATGGTCAGGACGAAGAGCGTCGACGAGAGCAGCCCGCCGATGAGGACCAGCGCCAGGGCGTCCCAGATGTTCGAGCCGGTGGCGTCCCCGAAGAGGACCAGGGGCAGGAGGCCCAGGACGGTGGTGGTGGTGGTCATGAGGATGGGGCGCACGCGCTCCAGCGTGCCCCGCACCACCGCGTCCGTGAGCGGCAGCCCCGGCGCCCGCCGGCGCACGCCGTTCACGTGGTCCACCAGCAGGATGGCGTTGTTCACCACGATGCCGAACATCATGATCACGCCGATGTAGGCCTCCCGGGTGAAGGACGCCCCCGTGTAGAAGAAGATCAGGTAGACCCCGATGAGGGCCATGGGCACGGTGAGGATCACGCAGAAAGGCTGGAGGAGGGACTCGAAGAGGGCCGCCGTGACCATGTAGACCAGGAGAAGCGCCAGCGCCACCACCATCCAGATCTGCTGGCGGTCCTCGGCGTCGATGTACCACCCCACCTCGCCCTTCTCCACGGCGTAGCCCGGCGGCACCTCGGTGCCGTCGATGACCGCTTCGTGGAAGAGGTCCCCGAGCTTGGTGGGCCCCCGGAACTCGTAGGCCACGGTGCGCTCGTACTGCTGGTTCTCCCGGCGGATGCGGGCCAGGACGTCCCGGCTCTCCACGCGCACCACGTCGCCCAGGCGGATGCGCCGCCCCGAGGGGGTGTCGACGAGGGTCTCCCGGAGGGCCAGGACGTCCATGTCCTCGTTCTCCTCCAGCTTCACCTGGTACTGGACCTCCTCGCCGCCGAGCTTGAGGAAGGAGAAGCCGGCGCTCCCGCCCACCGCCGTCCGGAGGCGCTTCACCAGGTCCTCCACCGTGAGGTCGTAGACCGCCAGGCGGGCCCGGTCCACGACCACGACGAACTCGCTTGCCTTGTCCCGGGTGAAGCGCCGGGAGGAGGCGTTGGTGTCCACCTCCTGGACCCGGGAGAGCCGCTCCAGCCGCTGGCCGATGTTCTCCGCGATGTCCCGCACCCGCTCGTAGTTGTAGCCCAGGACGGTGATGGCGTAGTTGGGCGGCGAGGACCCGCCCCCGTAGAACGACGGGCCGTAGCCGTAGACCCGCACCTCCGCGCCGGTGAAGGAGTGGCTGTACGCCACCATCTGCTCCTTGATGGCCACCGGGACCGCCGTCGTCTCCAGCGAGTCCGGGAAGGTGATCTCCAGGTAGCCCCGGTTGGCCTGGACGTCGGCGGTGAACTGCTCCACCTCGGGCATGGCCGCCACCTTCTCCTCGAAGAAGGCCACCAGCTCGTCGGTGCGCTCCAGGCTCGAGCCCCGGGGCAGATCGATCATGACGCTGATGTACGTGCGCGAGCCCCATCCCCCGCCCCACATGGCCCAGGTGCTCACGTACTTGTCGAAGAGGTGCCAGGAGCCGCCGAAGATCGCCGCCGTGACGAAGACCGCGAACCAGGGGTGACGCACGGTGAAGCCCACCACGTCCGCGTAGAAGCGGAGGTAGAGGGGGCGGTCGGCGGAGGTGATGGGGTCGGATGGGCCCCTGGACGGATCGGCGTCGGGACCGGCAGCCGGGCCCGGGGCGGCTCTCAGGTTGACAGCAGCATACGAGCCGTCTCCTCCCGCCAGCGCCCTCGCCGCCAGGCCGGGAATGAAGGTGAAGGCCACGAAGAGCGACGCCACCAGCGTCAGCGCC
>CAZMTA010000024.1:0-61214 GCA_964569085.1 uncultured Gemmatimonadaceae bacterium
GGACGCCGCGGAGGACGCCGCGGAGGCCGAGGCCGAGGAGGAGGCGGTATCCCTGGACGCCCTCGCCCCCGACGAGCCCTTTGCGCCGCTGGAGGGAGAGGACGCCGGGGAGGGGGAGGAGCCGGTGTCGCCGTTCGTGGCTCCGGAGCCCGAGGCCGCCGCGGAGCCCGAGGAGGCGACCGCCCCGCCGAGCGAGCCCGAGCGGGAGCCGTACGAGGACGAGGAGGAGGACGAGGACGAGGAGGAGGACGCCGCCCCGGCGGAGCCCTCCGTCCCCGGCCCGCTCCCCACCCGGACGCTGGCCGACCTCTACGCCCGCCAGGGCCTCACGGACCGGGCGCTCTCCGTCTACCGGCAGCTCCTCGAGGTGACCCCCGGGGATCCGGACCTCCGGCGCCGCATCGACGCCCTCACCGGCGGGGGCGAGGACGGCGCCGACGCCCCCGAGGCACCCGCGGCCTCCGCTCCCGCCGACACCGACGCCTCCGACGAGGCGGCGCTGGAAGGCTCCGGGTGGGGCCCCGAGGCCCGCGCCGACGAGACCGACGTGGACACCCCGTTCGCCTGGACCGAGGCGGACGACGCCTCCTCCCTGAAGGAGGACGACGGGGGCCCCACCGCCTCGGAGTACTTCCGGCGCATGCTGGACTGGGGCGGCGAACGGAAGCGGGAGGACGCGCCGTGACGCGGATCGCCGTCATCCACGGTCCGAACCTCCAGCTCCTGGGCCGCCGGGAGCCCGAGGTCTACGGCACGGACACCCTGGACGACGTCCGGGACGCCCTGGACGCGCTGGGCGCCGAGCTCGGGGTGGAGCTGGAGCACCTCCAGTCGAACCACGAGGGCGCGCTCCTCGACTTCGTGGACGAGGCGTCCCGGCGGGTGGACGGCTTCCTGATCAACCCCGGGGCCTTCACCCACACGTCCGTGGCGCTCCGGGACGCCCTGGTCGGGGTGGCTCTCCCCTTCGTCGAGGTCCATCTCTCCAACACGCAGGCCCGGGAGGACTTCCGTCGGCGCTCGTTCCTTTCGGACGTGGCGGGGGGCGTGGTTTATGGATTCGGCGTGGACAGCTATCTTCTAGGGCTTCGGGGCATAACGGCCCTGGTCGAACGCAACGGATCCTGAACCTCTAGGCTCGAGGCCGCATGGCGAGCACCGCGGATTTTCGTAACGGGATGACTCTGGAGATCGACGGCGATCTCTGGACCATCACCTACTTCCAGCACGTGAAGCCCGGAAAGGGCGGCGCCTTCGTCCGGACGAAGCTGAAGAACGTCCTGACCGGCGCGGTGGTGGACAAGACGTACCGGTCGGGGGAGAAGGTCACCGACGTCCGCCTCGAGCGGCGCCCGGTGAACTACTCCTACACCGACGGGCAGATCTACTACTTCATGGACGCGGAGACCTTCGAGATGATCCCGCTGGACGCGGAGGTCATCGGGAAGGAGCAGCTCCAGTACCTGAAGGAGAACATGGAGTGCGAGGGGCTGGTCCACGACGGCAAGGTGATCAGCGTGGAGCTGCCGCAGTTCGTGGAGCTGGCGGTGGTGAAGACGGACCCGGGGATCCGGGGAGACACGGCGCAGGGCGGCACGAAGCCTGCCGAGCTGGAGACCGGGGCCGTGGTACAGGTCCCGCTCTTCATCGAGGAGGGGGACGTGCTGAAGGTGGACCGAACCGAAGACAAGTACCTCACGCGGGTGTGAACGGATGATCGACCTGGAGTTCCTCGAACGCCTCATCGAAGCCATCGACGAGAGCAGCCTCGACTCCATCGAGATCGAGCGCGGCGGCACGCGGGTCCGGCTCGCCAAGACGCCGCCGACCGCGGCGGCTCCGGCGGCACCGGCCCCGATGGCGGCGCCCCAGCCGGCCCCGGCGGCCCAGCCCGCGGCGGCGCCCGCACCGACGCCCGGGGCCGACGCCCCGGAGCCGGCGGACGCCCCGGCCGACACGTCGAACCTGGTGGACGTGACCTCGCCCATGGTGGGGACGTTCTACCGGGCCCCGGCGCCCGACGCGCCCCCGTACGTGGAGACCGGCGCCAAGATCTCCGACGGGGACACGCTCTGCATCATCGAGGCCATGAAGCTCATGAACGAGCTGGAGGCCGAGGTCTCGGGCACCATCCGCGAGATCCTGGTGGAGGACGCCCAGCCGGTGGAGTACGGCCAGGTCCTGTTCCGGGTGGAGCCGGCGTAGGAGCCGCAGTCCCACAGCACGACGTCTCACCGATTCCCGCCCCGGGCGGGAGTCCCGAGCGCGCCCGCACCCTTTCCGTGCCGGGCGCGCTCCGATAGGGAGGTACGACCTTGTTCAAGAAGGTTCTCATCGCCAACCGGGGCGAGATCGCCCTGCGGATCATCCGCGCCTGCCACGAGCTGGGAATCCAGACCGTGGCGGTCTACTCCGAGGCGGACCGTGAGTCGCTCCACGTCCGCTTCGCCGACGAGGACGTGTGCATCGGCCCGCCGCCGAGCCCGGAGAGCTACCTCAACATCCCGCGGATCATCGCGGCGGCGGAGGTGACCGGGGCGGAGGCCATCCATCCCGGCTACGGCTTCCTGGCGGAGAACGCGGAGTTCAGCGAGATCTGCGCCCGGTCCCAGATCACCTTCATCGGGCCCACCCCGGACCAGATCCGGTCCATGGGGGACAAGGCCACCGCCCGGCGCTCCATGATGGACGCCGGCGTGCCCACCGTCCCCGGCTCCGAGGGCGTCATCAGCGACGCCGACGAGGCGGCGCGGGTGGCCGGGGACATCGGCTTCCCCATCATGATCAAGGCGACGGCGGGCGGGGGCGGGAAGGGCATGCGCATCGCCCCCGACGCCGAGAGCTTCCCCAAGATGGTGACCGCGGCCCAGAACGAGGCCAAGGCGGCCTTCGGGGACGGCGGGGTCTACCTGGAGCGCTGCATCCTGAAGCCGCGCCACGTGGAGATCCAGGTCTTCGGCGACGAGCACGGCCGGGTCATCCACCTGGGCGAGCGCGAGTGCTCGATCCAGCGCCGCCACCAGAAGCTCATCGAGGAGGCGCCCTCCCCGGCGCTCACCCCCGAGCTCCGGGAGGAGATGGGCCAGGCCGCCGTGCGCGCCGCCGAGGCCATCGACTACGTGGGCGCCGGCACGGTGGAGTTCCTGCTGGACCAGGACGGGTCGTTCTACTTCATGGAGATGAACACCCGCATCCAGGTGGAGCACCCCGTCACCGAGGAGACCACGGGGATCGACCTGGTGAAGGAGCAGATCCGGGTCGCCGCCGGCGAGCCCCTCTCGGTGCCCGACGACTGGTCGGTGGACCTCCGGGGCCACGCCATCGAGTTCCGGATCAACGCCGAGGATCCCGCCCGCAACTTCGCGCCGGGGCCGGGCACCATCACCACCTTCCACCCGCCGGGGGGACCGGGCGTCCGCCTGGACACCCACATCTACACCGGGTACCGGGTGCCGCCCAACTACGACTCCCTCCTGGGCAAGCTGATCGTCCACGCCAACACCCGCGAGGAGGCGGTCCTGCGGGCGCGCCACGCGCTGGACCACTTCATCATCGAGGGCGTCCCGACCACGATCCCCTTCCTCCGCCGCATCCTGGACGACGAGGACTTCGTGGCCGGCGACCTGGACACCGGCTTCGTCGCCCGGTTCATGGAGAAGGAAGCCGGGTGAAGCTCGACGTGTGGTTCACCACGGCCGAGGCGGATCCGGCCGTGGTCCAGGAGGCCGTGGTGGTCGTCGTGGACGTCGTCCGGGCCACGACGTCCATGGTCGAGGCGCTGGCCAACGGCGCCCGGGGCGTCTTCCCCACGGTCCACACCGAGGACGCGGTGCGCCTGGCCGGATCCCTGGGCCGGGAGGACACGCTCCTCTGCGGGGAGCGGAAGGGGGTCAAGATCGAGGGCTTCGACCTGGGGAACTCCCCGGCGGAGTTCGCGCCCCCCGTGGTCGAGGACAAGCGCCTGGTGTGGACGACCACCAACGGCACGGCCGCCCTGGCGGCGGTCCGGGAGGCGCGCCGGGTCCTCCTGGGCGCCTTCACCAACCTCTCCGCCGTGGCCGGGGCCGTGGCGGACGCCGAGCGGGTGGCGGTCCAGTGCTCGGGCCGCCGGGACCGCTTCGCCCTGGACGACGCGCTCTGCGCCGGCCACATCGTGCAGGCCATCCTGGCGGCCCGCGGCATGGACGCCGACGAGGCCCACGCCAACGACGCCGCCCGCGCCTCCCTCTCGCTGGCCCAGGCGGTGGCCCCGTCCGTCGACTTCCTCTCCGGGACCGAGGCCGGTCAGGCCCTGGCGGCGATCGGCCTGGAGGAGGACCTTGAGCTGTGCGCCCGGGTGGACCGGCACGACGTGGTGCCCCACCTGGTGGACCAGACCATCACGCTGGACCGGAGGGGCTGAGGCCACATGCTGAGCCGGGAGCAGCAGCGGGAGATCCTCGCCGTGGGCCTTCTGGCCCTGGCGGTCTTCGTCCTCCTGGCGCTCCTTCCCGTGACCGTGTTCGGGGTCCGGGGGGGCGAGTGGTTCCCTTCGGGCAACCCCATGGGCGTGGTGGGGCGCTCGCTCCGGCTGCTCCTGGTGGGCTTCTTCGGCGTGGCGGCCTGGCTCGTCCCCGGGCTCCTGGTCCTGGCGGGGCTCCGCTCCGGCGAGTGGCTCTCGCCGGGACGCTCCCTGCGCTGGGCCATCCTCGTGGCCGGCCTCCTCCTCGTGGTCCCCGTGGGCACCTGGATCCTGGTCTCGGAACCGGTCCTGGCCGGCTGGCTGGGCGTGGTGGCGGGTGGCCCCCTCATGGAGCTGGTGGGCTTCCTCGGGGCGCTCCTGGTCACCAGCGTGGTCCTGGTGGCCCTCTCGGTGGGGACCCTGGGGTGGAATCCCCTCCGCTCCCTCTGGCGCGGCATGCGCACGGGGAGCGAGGTGGCGGGCCGCACCGCCCGGACGCTGGCCGAGCGGGGGCGGGCCCTGGCGGAGGAGCGCGCCGAGCGCGCGGCCGACGCGCCGGAGGCGGAGCGGGACATCCTCGAGGAGGTGGCCGAGGCCGACGCACGCGAGGCCGCGGCGGCCGACGACGAGCCCCTCCCGTGGGAGCCCGACCCCGAGCCGGTGGCGGTGGCCGACGCCGCCGAGTCCGTGGAGCGGGTGACCCCCGAGCCCGACGCCGGCTTCGGGGGCCAGCGGGAGCTGGACGACGACCTGGGGATGCCCGATCCCCTCGCCGCCGGCGCCACCGACGAGGCCCTCCCCGACATGGACCTCCTGGCGGAGGAGGACAACATCGACCGCCCCCGCATGGACCGGGAGCTCGACGAGCTGGGGCGGATCCTGGTGGAGAAGCTCAAGACCTTCAAGGTCGAGTGCGACCTGGGCGGTCGCACCACCGGCCCCGTGGTGACCCAGTACGAGGTGGTCCCGGCGCCGGGGGTGAAGGTCAACCGCATCGCCAACCTGGACGCGGACCTGGCGCTGGCCCTCAAGGCCGAGAGCGTCCGGATCGTGGCGCCCATCCCGGGGAAGGGCGCGGTGGGGGTGGAGATCCCCAACCCCCAGAAGGAGCTGGTGCAGCTCGGCAGCATCCTGCGCTCGTCGGCCTTCCAGCGGACCCGGGCGGAGCTTCCCCTGGGGCTGGGCAAGGACCTGACGGGGAAGCCGTACGTCACGAACCTGGCCAAGATGCCCCACGTCCTCATCGCGGGGGCCACCGGGTCCGGAAAGTCGGTGTGCGTGAACACGCTGGTCACCAGCCTGATCTACCGCCACACCCCCGAGACGCTGCGCTTCCTGATGGTGGACCCGAAGATGGTGGAGCTCTCCATCTACGCGAAGCTCCCCCACCTGCGGCACCCGGTCGTCACGGATCCCAAGGAGGCCGCCGGCGTCCTCAAGTGGGCGGTCCTGGAGATGGAGCGGCGCTACGAGCTCCTCTCCAAGAACCACGTCCGCTCCATCAAGGAGTTCAACCAGAAGGTCGAGGAGGGCACCCTCCTCCGCCGCGTCGCCCCCAAGGGCCCCGAGGGCGATCCGGACCGCCACGTCTACAGCGACGGCATCCTGCCCTACATCGTCGTGGTGGTGGACGAGCTGGCGGACCTCATGATGCAGGTGCAGAGCGAGGTCGAGAAGCCGCTCATCCGGCTGGCCCAGAAGGCCCGCGCCATCGGGATCCACCTCATCGTGGCCACCCAGCGCCCCACCACCAACGTCATCACCGGCCTCATCAAGGCGAACTTCCCGTCCCGCATCGCCTTCCGCGTGGCCTCGAAGGTCGACTCCCGGACCATCCTGGACCAGAACGGCGCCGACGCCCTCCTGGGCAACGGCGACATGCTCTTCCTCCCCCCGGGGCAGAGCGAGCCCGTCCGGATCCAGGGCGCCTTCCTGTCCACGGAGGACACCGAGCGGCTCATGACGTGGTACATCGAGCGTCAGCAGCGGCTCCTGGAGGGCGAGGAGGAGGCCGTGGGCGCCATCGGCGCCGAGGAGCCGGACATCCTGGAGGAGGTCAAGAGCTCCGAGCTGGAGGAGGCCGCCAGCGTGGTGGAGGAGGTCATCGCCGACTGGGACGAGCTCTTCAAAGCGGCCGGCGAGGTGTGCATCCAGAACGAGGGCGGCTCGACCTCTCTGCTGCAGCGTCGGCTGGGCATCGGGTACGGCCGCGCGGCCCGCATCGCGGACCAGCTTCAGGACGCCGGTGTATTGGGACCGTCGGAAGGTGCCAAGGGCCGCGAGGTCCTGGTCACCATGGACGAGCTCGAGGCGATCTGCGCCGCGGGACCCAACGGGGGGAGTGAAGAGGAATGAGATCTGCCGCAACGTGCCTGGCCGTCGTGACGCTGGCCCTCGGGGTCGCCGCGCCCGCCCAGGCCCAGAAGGACGACGGGCTGGCGCTGCTGGAGGCCACGGCGGCGCGCTACGCGTCCCATCCCTCCTTCTGCGCGGGCTTCGCCCAGACGCTGGAGGTGCGCCTCCTGGGCCAGGAGCGCTCCGGGACCGGCCGGCTCTGCCAGGCCCAGCCCGACCTCTTCGCCATGCGCTTCACCGACCCCGGCGGGGACGCCGTGGTGGCCGACGGGGAGTCCATCTGGGTCTACTATCCGAGCACCGACCCCACCCAGGTCCTGAAGATGTCCATGGCCCTGGCCCCGGGCGGGTTCGACTTCCACCGGGCCTTCCTGGAGGACCCGGCCTCCAAGTACCGGGTGACGCTGGCCGGCACCGACGAGGTGGGCGGGCGGGCGACCCATCGCCTGGCGCTGGTCCCCCGGGACCCGGCGTCCCAGTACCAGCGCGCCGAGGTGTGGATCGACCGGGGCACGCCGGTGCTCCGCCGCATCCGCATCACCGAGGAGAACGGCAACGTGCGCACGGTGACGCTGTCGGACGTGGAGCTGGGCGCCCGGGCGCCCGACGGGTTCTTCCGCTTCACGCCCCCCCAGGGGACCCAGGTCATCCAGCGGTGAGGGCTCCCGTCCGCCGCTCGGCCTCCGGGCCCCGCGCTCCCCGGCGCTGAGGCCCCGCCCATGGCACGCATCCGCGACCTCCCCGTCTTCCCGGTCACCCCGGACCCGGTGCGCCCCGGCGTCTCGCCGGACGTGCGCCCCGTGGACCACCAGATCGATCCCACGGGCCCCTACGAGGGACCCCGGATCGGGCTCGTGACGCTGGGGTGCGACAAGAACACCGTGGACTCGGAGCGCATGATGGCGGCGCTGGTGGGCAACGGCGCCCAGGTCTCCTCCCGGGTGGAGGGGGCCGACGTGGTCATCGTGAACACGTGCGGCTTCATCGAGCAGGCCAAGGAGCAGTCCATCGAGACGCTCCTGGAGGCGTGCCGCCTCAAGGACGAGGGGGACGTCCGGGCCGTGGTGGGCGTGGGGTGCATGGTGCAGCGCTACAAGGACGAGCTGGAGGCCGAGCTCCCCGAGGTGGACCTCTACATGGGGCTCACCGACCTGGGCGACCTGGTGCCCGAGCTGCGCCGCCGGGGCCTCCTTCCCGACGCCGCCGACGTGCCGGTCATGGAGCGTCCGCTCCGCATCCTCTCCACGGGCACGACCCACACGTCGTACCTGAAGATCAGCGAGGGGTGCGACCACACCTGCGCCTTCTGCGCCATCCCCCTCATGCGCGGCCTGCACCGCTCCCAGCCCGTCGACGAGCTGGTGGCCGAGGCCGACGCCCTGGGGCGCCAGGGGGTGAAGGAGGTCAACATCGTCTCCCAGGACACCACCTGGTACGGACGGGACCTCCGCCGCGGCCCCCTTGGAAAGGACGCTCCGCTCCTGCCGGACCTCCTGCGGGCGCTGGTGGCCGGCACCGACGTGCCGTGGTACCGCCTCTTCTACATGTATCCCTCGGGCATCACCCGGGAGATGGTGGACCTCCTGGCCGCCGAGGACCGGCTCCTCCCGTACCTGGACATGCCCATCCAGCACGGCGCCGACCGCATGCTCAAGCTCATGCGGCGCCCCGAGCGACAGGAGACGATCCGGGAGCGGGTGGCGTGGCTCCGGGACGCCATCCCCGGCCTCACGCTTCGGACCACGGTCATCGTGGGCTTCCCCGGCGAGACCGAGGAGGACTTCCAGGAGATGCTGGAGCTCCTGGAGGAGATCGCCTTCGACCGGGTCGGGGCCTTCCCGTACTCGGTGGAGGAAGGCACCCGGGCCGCCGAGATGGAGGGCCACCTGGAGCAGTGGGAGAAGAACGAGCGCCTGGAGGACCTCATGGCCGTGCAGCGCCAGATCTCCTTCGAGAAGAACCTGGAGCAGGTGGGGCGCACGAAGACGGTCCTGGTGGACGACACGACCGTGGAGGACCCCGAGTTCCGCGCCGTGGGCCGCACCGACGGTCAGGCGCTGGACGTGGACGGCGTGACGCACCTCCGCGCCGACCGGGAGCTGGCCGTGGGGGAGATGGTGGAGGTGGAGATCGTGGATGCCCTGGACTACGACCTGGTCGCGGAGGTGACGGGATGACGACGAGCGGTGCACGGGCGCGACGCGCCCTTTCTACGGCGGTGGTGGCGGGCGTGGCGATGCTGGCGGCGGCCCTCCCCCTGACGGGGCAGGACCTGGCCGACTTCGACTACGAGAACCTCTCCTTCCGGGGCGTGGGCGTGGACTGGGGCTACCTCTGGCCCAGCCGGGTCGAGCCGACCCAGAGCTTCGGTCTGCGCATGGACCTGGGCTACCTCGGGCCGGGCCTCCGGGTGATGCCCTCCCTGGGCTACTGGTCCAGCGACTTCCAGAGCGGCGAGGTCCGGGACCTCGAGGACCGCGTGGCGTCGCTGGTGCGAGCCCAGACCGGGGAGAACGTGGCCGTGGACCTGGGCACGATCCGGTGGACGGACATCCGTCTGGGCCTCGACACCCACGTGGTGTGGCGGGTACCCTACGACGTGCTGACCTACGCCGGCGTCGGCGCCTCGGCCCACCTCCTCAACGGGGACGGCGAGGCCATCAACGGCACCTTCGTCGAAGATCTGCTGGACTCGGTGAACGCGGGCTTCAACCTTCACGGGGGAGCCGAATACCCCGTGACGGAGCGGCTCCGACTCTACGGAGAGGCGCGCTTCGAGCTCATGGGAGACCTCCAGTACGCTCAGCTCCGCTCCGGACTGCAATTCATGATCGGGGGCCCGGCCCCGGGAGAGGAACGGACTCGATGACCGACCGGACGACCCGGACCCGCGTCGCGGTGGTGGGCGCGGGCGCCATCAGCCAGATCGTTCACCTGCCGGTCCTCACCGACCGGGACGACGTGGAGGTCGTGGCCGTCTCCGACGTGGACGAGCACAAGGCCGCCTCGGTGGCCGAGCGCTTCGGCGTCCCCGAGGCGGTGGGCCCCGAAGGGGTCCTGGAGCGGGAGGGGATCGAGGCCGTCGTGGTGTGCACGCCCAACCACCTCCACGAGGAGATGGCGGTGGCGGCGCTGGAGGCCGGGAAGCACGTCTTCGTCGAGCGGCCCCTGGCCCCGACGCCCGAGGGCGTCCGTCGGGTCCTGGATGCCGCGGGCTCGTCCGGCGGCTCCGTCGTGGTGGGCCTGCCCCACCGCTTCCGCCCCGAGGTTTCGGCTCTCCGGAGCTTCGTGGCCGGAGGCGAGCTCGGCCAGGTCTACGCGGCCCGGGGAAGCTGGCTGGTGCGCCCGACGCGGCTCATGCGACCCGGATGGCGGCAGGAGCCGGAGGAGGCCGGCGGCGGCGCGCTGGTGGACCTGGGCGTCCCGGCGCTGGACCTCTGCCTCTGGACGGTGGGCTACCCGAAGGTGGAGCGGGTGAGCTGCCAGCTCCACCACGGCGACCACCCGGTCGAGGACGCCGCCACCCTCCTCGCGGTCTGCGAGGGCGGGATGGCTCTGTCGGTGGAGGTGAGCAACCAGTACTTCGCCGGAGACGACCGCCTGTACTTCCGGGTGATGGGCACCGAGGGCTCGGGCTCCCTCCCGCCGCTGGAGGTCTACCGTCAGCTCGGCGGTCGCCCCCTGGAGGTCACGCCCAACCAGCCGCGCCCCCGGGGCGGCGAGAACCCGTACACCAACGCCTACCGGCGGCAGCTGGACCACTTCGTCCGGGCCGTGCGGGGCGAGGTGGAGGCTCCCCTCCCGGAGGACCAGGTGGCGCTCATGGAGCTGGTCCGCGCCGCGTACCGGGCCGCCGAGACCGGCGAGGAAGTCGAGCTATAGCCCGGACGGGACGTCCGGTGCTCCCGGCTCCCGGCCGCGGCCTCCTTCCTCCGGCGGCCTCCGGCGTCCTCCTGGCCCTGGCCCAGCCCCCGGCCGACCTCTGGCCCCTGGCCTTCGTGGGGCTCGTCCCCTTCGCCGTCGGGCTGGCGGCGGCGGATCCCGGGCCCTCCGGCCGACGCACGGCGGTACGGGCCGGGGCTCTCCTGGGGCTCGTCTACTTCGGGCTCACCCTCTCCTGGATGCCGTTCACGCTGGCCCGCATGGCCTGGACGGCCGTGCCGGGCTGGCTCCTGGTGGTGGGGGGCCTGGCGGCGCTCCTGGCCGGGGTCGGGTGGCTGATCCACGCGTCCCTCCACCGTCTCGGCGTCCCCCTCTGGGCGGCCCTCCCGGTGGCGTGGACCGCCGGCGAGTGGGCGCGGGGCCGTCTCCCGGGGGGGCTGGCCTTCCCCTGGTTGGAGCTGGGCGTCTCCCTCGCCCCCCGGCCGGAGCTGGCGGGCGGGGCGGAGCTGGTGGGAGCGCGGGGTCTGGGCTTCTGGATGGCGGCGGTGGCCGGGCTCCTGGCCACGGCGCTCCTCCGGGCCAGGGCCGGGCGCGGGCGGGCGTGGGTCCCGGCGGCGGTCGCCGTCGGGGTGGTGGCCGCGCCCATGGCGTGGAGCGTCCACCGCGCCGACTCCCTCCCGGTCCGTCCCGCGGCCCGCGTCGCCGTGGTCCAGCCCGGGGTGGACGTCCGGCTCCGCCGCCTCCCGGAGGAGGGGTGGGCCGCCACCCGGCGCGCGGTGGACTCCCTCCTGGCCGGCCTCGAGCCCGGGGACGTGGACCTGGTGGTGCTCCCCGAGGTGGTGCTCCGTGGCTTTCCCGAATCCGCCGACGGCGCCGCCCTCCTCGGTCCCTTCCTCCGTGCCGCCCGACGGCTGGAGGTGCCGGTGGTCTTCGGCGCCCTGGGCGGAACGGGGGCGCCGGAGGCCCCCCGCCACAACTCGGTCTTCGTGGTGGACCCCGACGGGCCCACGCCCTTCCGGTACGACAAGCGCCGCCTCGTCCCCGGGGTGGAGCGGCTGCCCCTGGGCCTCGGTCGGCTGGTGGGGGAGGGCGGAGGATACGCCCCCGGGGGCGACGCCGCCCTCCTGGAGGCCGCCGGCCTCCGCCACGGGATCCTGATCTGCTACGAGGCCATCTACCCGGAGCTGGCCCGGGACTACCGACGGGGCGGCGCGGACGTCCTCCTCTCCGTGACCAACGACGGGTGGTTCGGCAGCGAGGTGTCGTGGCCCCGGTCGTCGGCGCTGGTGCAGCACCCGGCGCACCTGGTCCTCCGGGCGGTGGAGACCCGGACCGGCGTGGTGCGCGCCGCCGCCACGGGCATCTCCCTCTACGTGGACCCGGTGGGGCGGGTGCACGAGGCCACCTCCATGGCCCGCCCGGCGCTCCGGGTCCACGATCCGGGGACGACGGACGTGGTCACCCTCTATGTCCGGACCGGGGACGTGGTGGGGGCGGGGGCGGCGGCCTTGGCGCTCCTCCTGGCCGGGCTGGTGGCGCTCCGGGCCCGCCGGGCCCGACCCACGGGCCGCGTCCCGCTCGCCGGATAGGGGGCCGTCCCTGGACCCATCCGGCGGGGGCCGTTAGCTTTTTCGGGCTGTACAGGCACGCTCGCGGAGGGCGTGCCCGATTCGTTTTCCGGGCCAGGGGGCCGTGCGGCACCCCGGCCCGTTACCACTTGCACGTGGGAGCAGGGCATGAAGCAGGGCATCCATCCCGAGTTCAAGACCGTCGAGGTCGTCTGCGCGTGCGGGAACACCTTCGAGACGAAGTCCACGGTGGACAGCATCCACCTGGACATCTGCTCGGTGTGCCACCCGTTCTACACCGGGAAGCAGCGCCTGGTGGACACCGCGGGCCGGGTCGACCGGTTCAAGAGGAAGTACGGCGAGATGAAGTCCGAGGCCAAGCAGGAGGCCGAGGCCGAAGCCGCCGAGGACGAGGCACCCGCCGAGGAGGCGGAGGCCGCCGTCGCGACCGCGGAGGCCCCCGAGGCCGACGCCGCCGAGGAGGGGGCCGAGGCTCCCGAGGCGGACGACGAGGCCGAGAAGTCCGAGGAGTGATTCCGGCGGCCCCGGGGGGCGTGATCCCCGGGGGCGCGCGCTCCGCGCCGCGTCCGGGCCACCCGGACGCCCCGCCCGTCTCCCGCGTCGCCCGGTCCGTCCGGGCGCGCTGACCCCATGACGAGCCCTCTCCTCGATCCCCGCCTGGACCAGCAGCTCTCCGAGGCGGTGGACCGCTTCGCCGAGCTCGACCAGGAGCTCTCCTCCCCGGAGGTCCTCTCGGACCCCGACCGGATCCGGGAGCTGGGGCAGGAGCGCGCCCACCTGGAGCCCGTGGTCCGGACGACCCGGACGCTCCGGAGCGCCCTGGAGGAGCTGGAGGGGGCCCGTGAGCTCGCCGGCGAGTCCGACGACGCCGAGATGCAGGCGCTCGCCGAAGCGGAGGTCGAGGAGCTCGAAGCGCGCATCGAGACGCTGGTGGCCGACGTCCGGGAGCTCCTCATTCCCCCGGACCCCCTGGAGGACCGTCCCGCCGTGCTGGAGATCCGGGCGGGCACCGGCGGCGACGAGGCCGGCCTCTTCGCGTCGGACCTCATGCGCATGTACACCCGCATGGCCGAGCGCCGCGGCTGGTCCGTGGAGCTCATGAGCCTCTCCGAGGGCATCCCGGGGGCGGTGAAGGAGGCCGTCTTCACGGTGCGGGGGAAGGGCGCCTACGGCCGTCTCCGCTACGAGTCGGGCGTGCACCGGGTCCAGCGCGTCCCGGAGACCGAGAGCCAGGGCCGCATCCACACCTCCGCGGCCACGGTGGCGGTCCTCCCAGAAGCCGAGGACGTCGACCTCCAGATCGACCCCAACGACCTGCGGGTGGACGTCTTCCGCTCGTCGGGCCCGGGCGGGCAGTCGGTGAACACGACCGACTCGGCGGTGCGGATCACCCACATCCCCTCCGGCCTCGTGGTCTCGTGCCAGGACGAGAAGTCCCAGCACAAGAACAAGGCCAAGGCCATGAAGGTGCTGCGCAGCCGCCTCCTGGACCGCATGATCGCGGAGCAGGAGGCCGAGCGGGCCCGGGACCGGAAGGCCATGGTGGGCACGGGGGACCGCTCCGCCAAGATCCGGACGTACAACTTCCCGCAGAACCGGGTCACCGACCACCGGATCGGCCTCACCGTCTACAACCTGGACGACGTGCTGGACGGGGAGCTGGACGAGTTCGTGAGCGCCCTCCGCCTGGCCCAGGAAGAGGAGCGGCTGGAGGCCTCGACCTCGTGAGCGCCGCCGACGCCCCGACCCGCTCCCGGGCCGAGGAGACGTGGACCGTCCTGCGCATGATGCGCTGGAGCGGGGAGTACCTGGAGGAGAAGGGCGTGGAGAAGGGGCGGCTGGACGCCGAGCACCTCCTGGCCCACGCCCTGGGCCTGGCGCGCCTGAACCTCTACCTCCAGTTCGACCGTCCCCTCACCGCCGAGGAGCTCGACCGCTTCCGGCCGCTCCTGCGCCGCCGGGCACGTCGGGAGCCGCTACAATACATTCTGGGACGGGCCGCCTTCCGGGAGCTCGACCTGCGGGTGGACCCGCGGGTGCTGATCCCCCGGCCCGAGACGGAGGTCCTGGTCCAGGAGATCCTGGACTGGGCCGCCGACGAGGGGCGCCAGGGCCTGGAGGCGCTGGACGTGGGCACCGGCTCGGGAGCCATCGCGCTCTCGCTGGCCGTGGAGGGCCCGTTCCGGCGCGTCGTGGCCACCGACGCCTCCCGGGAGGCGCTGGAGGTGGCCGCGGAGAACCGCGCCGAGGCCGGGCTGGAGGAGCGCGTGGAGCTGCGGGAGGGCTCCCTCTTCGAGCCCCTGGCCGCCGACGAGGGGTTCGACGTCGTGGTCTCGAATCCGCCGTACGTGGCGGAGGTCGAGGCCGGCGACCTGGAGCCCGAGGTCGCGGAGTGGGAGCCCCGGGGCGCGCTCTTCGGCGGGCCCGACGGGCTCGCGGTGCTGCGCGCGCTGGTGGCCGGCGCCGGAGGGCGCCTGCGCCCGGGAGGCCTCCTGGCGCTGGAGCTCGGCGCCGGACAGGCCGGACCCATGGTCCGCGCCGTGGAAGAGCAGGGGAGCTGGGACGACGTACGGGTCCGGAAGGACCTGGCCGGCCGGGAGCGGGTTCTCCTGGCGCGGCGGACGTCCGCTTCCTCCGATCCGAAGCACGACAACGAGACTCGCTGAACCAGGAAGGACGACAGACCGATGGCCGACATCTACGAGATGGCGAAGGAGCTCGGAGGCGCGCTGGCGCGGACCGAGGAGTACAAGGAGCTGAGGAAGGCCGGCGAGGCCGTGGACGAGGACCGGGAGCTCGTGGAGCTCCGGAACGAGCTCCAGTCCCTCGAGGAGCGCATCGAGGCCTCCCTGCGTCAGGGCAAGCAGCCCGACGATGAGGTGAAGGACGCCTACGAGAAGGCCGCCACCGAGCTCCAGGGCAAGGCCGGCTTCCAGCGCCTCATCGCCGCGCAGGCCAACTTCGAGAAGGTCATGCAGAAGGTGAACCAGACGATGGGCAAGGGGCTCCAGGAAGGCGCCCAGAGCCGCATCATCCTGTCGAGCTGACGTCCGCCGTCCCCCAATCGGGGCCGCCGGCCCCCTACGCCCGACACCAACCCATCCCGAGAGGATATCCGTGAAGCAGCCGTCTGAGATCCGTCCCGCCGAGGGCAAGCTCGGCGTCCTCCTCCCCGGCTTCGGAGCCGTCGCCACGACCTTCGTCGCCGGCGTGGAGGCCTTCCGCAAGGGGCTCGCCGAGCCCTTCGGCAGCCTGACCCAGATGCAGACCATCCGCCTGGGCAAGCGCACCGAGGAGCGGACCCCCCTCATCAAGGACTTCGTCCCGCTGGCCGGGCTCGACGACCTGGTGTTCGGGGCCTGGGACCCCATCCCCGACGACGGCTACGAGAGCGCCGTGAACGCCGGGGTGCTCCACAAGGAGCGCCACCTGGATCCCATCAAGGACTTCCTCTCCTCCATCAAGCCCATGAAGGCGGCCTTCGACACGGACTACGTGAAGAAGCTCGAGGGGCCGAACGTGAAGGAGGGCGCCAACAAGAAGGACCTCGCCGAGCAGCTCCGCGCGGACATCCGGCGCTTCAAGGAGGAGAACGGCTGCGACCGGCTGGTCATGGTCTGGTGCGGCTCCACCGAGATCTACGTCCGGGCCGGCGAGGTCCACGCCTCGCTGGAGGCGTTCGAGAAGGGGATGGAGGAGAACCACCCCGACATCGCCCCGAGCCAGCTCTACGCCTACGCCGCCCTGAAGGAGGGCGTGCCCTACGCCAACGGCGCCCCGAACCTCTCCGCCGACTTCGGCGCGTTCGAGGAGCTGGCCAAGGAGACCGGCGTGCCCATCGCCGGGAAGGACTTCAAGACGGGCCAGACCCTCATGAAGACCATCCTGGCCCCGGGCTTCAAGACGCGGATGCTGGGCATCAGCGGCTGGTTCAGCACCAACATCCTGGGCAACCGGGACGGCGAGGTCCTGGACGATCCGGCCTCCTTCAAGACCAAGGAGGTCAGCAAGCTGGGCGTGCTGGAGCACATCCTCCAGCCCGAGATGTACCCCGGCCTGTACAAGGACCTGTACCACAAGGTGCGGATCAACTACTACCCCCCGCGCGGCGACAACAAGGAGGGGTGGGACAACATCGACATCTTCGGCTGGATGGGATATCCCATGCAGATCAAGGTCGACTTCCTCTGCCGCGACTCGATCCTGGCGGCGCCCATCGTGCTGGACCTGGCCCTCTTCCTGGACCTGGCGTCGCGGGCCGGGATGGGCGGCATCCAGGAGTGGCTCTCCTTCTACTTCAAGAGCCCCCAGACCGCGCCCGGCCTCTACCCCGAGCACGACATCTTCATCCAGCACTGGAAGCTCAAGAACACGCTCCGCTGGATGATGGGCGAGGATCAGGTCACCCACCTCGGCGTCGAGTACTACGACTGACCCGTCGTGACTGAGCGAGGACGTTTTCTCGTCCTGGAGGGCGGGGAGGGCGCCGGGAAGACCACCCAGGCCGCCCTCCTCTCCTCCTGGATGGACGAGCTGGGCGTGGACCACGTGGTGGCCCGCGAGCCCGGCGGGACCGAGCTCGGCGAGGCCGTCCGGAGCGTCGTCCTCGGACGCACCGACCTGGACGTGCCGCCCGAGGCCGAGCTCTTCCTGATCCTGGCGGCCCGCGCCGCCTTCGTGCGCGAGGTGGTGCGCCCGGCCCTCGAGGCGGGGCGCACCGTCCTGGCCGACCGCTTCGCCCTGTCCACCCTGGCCTACCAGGGGTACGGGCGGGGCCTGCCCCTCCCGGAGGTCCGGGAGGCGAACCGCCTGGCGACCGGGGGACTGGAGCCGGACCTGTATCTGCTCCTGGACGTGCCCGTGGAGCGGGGCGCCGAGCGCCAGGCCCGCCAGGGCAAGGCGCCCGACCGCATGGAGGCCTCGGGAGCGGCGTTCCTGGAGCGGGTGCGGACCGGGTACCTCGAGCTCGCCCGGGCCGAGCCCCGGGTGCGGGTCCTGGCCGGCGAGGGCACGCCGGACGACGTGCACGGGAGGATCCGCCGGATCCTCCGGGCCGAGCTGCCGGAAACCTTCGGCGGACCCCCGGTTTAGAGAGATCGGACGGGTCGCCGGCGCATCGGCGCCGGAGGGGTCCCGTCCCGACGTGACGAGGTGAGGCGCAGATGAAGCGAGGATTCCTGGCACCGGTGCTCGTGGTGGTCCTGACGGTGGCCACCGGCGGGTGGCTCCTGCAGCAGGGCGTGGACCGGGCCGAGAACGTGTACGTGAAGGTCCGCCTCTTCCAGGAGGTGGTGGACCGGGTGGAGGCCTCCTTCGTGGAGGAGGTGGACCTCCCGGCGCTGTACGAGTCCGCCATCCAGGGGCTCGTGGACGACCTGGACGACCCCTACAGCACCTTCCTGCCCGCCTCCCAGTACGAGAACCTGCGCATCCGTACCGAGGGCGACTACGGCGGCGTCGGCCTCGAGGTCGTGGAGCGCAACGGCTGGGTCACGGTGGTCAGCCCCATCCCCGGCGGACCCGGCGGCCGGGCGGGGATCCGCGCCGGCGACCAGTTCTACGAGATCGAGGGGGTCATGGCCGACACCATGTCCACCAACCAGGCCGTCGAGCTCCTCCGGGGCGAGCCCGGCAGCGACGTCTCGGTGCGCATGCTCCGCCCCGGCGTGGACGACCCCATCCCCTTCACGCTGACCCGCGAGGTCATCCAGCTCCGGGCCGTCCCCTTCGCCGTCATGCTCGAGCCGGGCATCGGGTACGTGCCGCTGCAGAGCGTCATGGGCTCCTCCACCGCCGAGGTGCGCCAGGCGCTGGACTCCCTCCAGGCCGAGGGGGCCACCGAGGTGGTGCTGGACCTCCGGGGCAACCCCGGCGGCCTCCTCGACGAGGGCATCGGGGTCAGCGACCTCTTCCTGGAGTCCGGGGACGCCATCGTCGAGACCCGGGGGCGGGACCGGACCCAGAACGAGACGTACCGGGCCTCCACGCCGGACCGGTATCCCGGCCTGGCCGTGCTCGTCCTCGTGGACGGCGCTTCGGCGTCGGCCTCGGAGATCGTGGCGGGCGCCATCCAGGACCACGACCGGGGGCTGGTGGTCGGCGAGACGACGTTCGGCAAGGGCGTCGTCCAGAGCCTCTACCGGCTGAGCGGCGGGAACGTCCTGCGTCTCACCACCGCCCGCTGGTACACGCCCGTCGGGCGCTCCATCCACCTCGACGACGACGCGCGTCAGGAGGACCTGGAGACCCGCCACCCGGCGCTCGCGCTCTCCGGTCAGCTCACCGCGCCTCCCGAGCTGGACGACCGGCCCACCGTGGAGTCCATGGGCGGGCGCACGCTCCTGGGGGGCGGCGGGATCACGCCCGACGTCCTGGTCGGGCCCGACACGCTGTCCGACGCGGAGGAGGACGCCGTCCGGAGGATCTACCGGGAGGCGGGGCGCTTCAACGTGGCGCTCTTCAACTTCGCGGTCCGCTTCGTCCGGGAGCACCCGGACCTGGCCGTGGGATTCCGGATGGCCGACGCCGATCTGGACGCCTTCTACCGCGCCCTTCCGGAGTGGGACATCGACGTGGACCGGGACGACTTCCGGGACGCCCGGCGGTTCGTGGAGTACCAGCTGGAGCGGGAGATCGCGCTCCAGGCCTGGGGCGAGCGGGGGGAGTTCCTCCAGACTTGGCGGTACGACCGCCCGCTGGGCCGGTCGCTGGACCTCCTGCGCCAGGCCGGCACCACCGGTGAGCTCCTGACGCTGGCGGCCGAGGCGCCGGGGGCGCCGGACACCGGGCTCGAGGAGACCCCGGGCCCCGGCTCCGACGGCGGCGACGACGCGGAGGACCCCGGGGCCTGACCGCCCCGGAGCGCCCCGAACCGCCTCCCGCACCCCACCCGGGGTCCCGCGCGCGCCGGGACATGGCGCCGCCCCGGGGGCGGTGTTTCCTTGTCCACGCACCGCCTTCCCCCTTCCCACCGGAACGTCCATGCCCCACCCCACCGCACCCGGCGTCGTGCGCGTCGTCCGCGGTCCCGTGGTGGAGTCGGTCCACGAGGTGCACGCCTGCGTCGCGGACGCCCGGGGCCGGGTGGTGGCCCTCTGCGGCGAGGGAGCGGCCACGACGTACCTCCGCTCCGCGGCCAAGCCCTTCCAGGCGCTGCCCCTGGTGGAGGACGGGGTGGTGGACGCGCTGGGGGTGACGCCGGCGGAGCTGGCGCTCTGCTGCGGCTCCCACGAAGGGGAGGACGGCCACGTCGCCGGCAGCCGCTCCCTCCTCGAGCGGGCGGGGCTGGACGAGGCCGCGCTCCGGTGCGGGCCCCACGAGCCCTTCTCCCGGGCGGCCGCGCGGGCCCTGGCGGCGCGGGGGGAGGCGCCCCGGGCGATCCACAACAACTGCTCGGGGAAGCACGCCGGGATGCTGGCGCTGGCGGTGCATCACGGCTGGGATCCGGAGGGCTACCACGAGGCTGGCCACCCGGTGCAGCGCCGGATGCTGGAGGAGGTCGTCCGCTGGACCGGGGTGCCGGAAGGGTCGGTGGCCACCGGCGTGGACGGGTGCGGGGTCGTGTGCTTCGCCGTCCCCCTGGTCGCCATGGCGGCGGGCTACGCCCGCTTCGCCCGGGCCGCCGGGGACGGGGAGCCGGCCGGGCGGGTGGTGGACGCCATGACCGCCCACCCGTGGATGGTGGGCGGCACCGATCGGGTCTGCACCCGGGTCATGGAGCGCACCGGGCCCCGCGCCTTCGTGAAGCTGGGCGCCGAGGGCGTGTATGGCGGCGGGCTCCCCCGGGAGGGGCTGGGCTTCGCGGTGAAGGTCCGGGACGGGGGACGGCGGGCCGTGGAGACGGTCCTGGTGGCCGTCCTGGAGGCCCTGGGCGTGCTGGACGACGAAGACGTGCGCGCCCTGGCCGACCTGGCCCGTCCCGCCGTCCGCAACACCCGGGGCGACGTCGTGGGGCACCTGGAGACCGAGCTCCCCCTGGGGCTGGAGGCGCGGGCGTGAGCCCCGGGACCGAGGCCCTCCTGGAGGTCAGCGCGGCGCTGGGCGCCCGGGACGCCGAGGCCCTGGACGCGGCCCTCCGACGGGCGGCCCGGGAAGCCGACACCCCGGCCGTCGAGGAGGCCCTGCTCCAGAGCTACCTCTTCCTGGGCTATCCCGCCGCGCTGGAGGCCTTCGCCCTGTGGCGGCGGGTGGGCGGGCCCGAGGCCGGTCCGGCGGTGGAGCCCGAGCTGGACCGGACCGGGTGGGGAGCTCGAGGCGAGGACGTGTGCGAGCGCGTGTACGGCGGGGCGTACCCGGGGCTCCGCGCCAACGTGCGGTCGCTGCACCCGGACATGGAACGGTGGATGGTGGAGGAGGGATATGGGAAGGTCCTGGGGCGGCCCGGCCTCCCGCTCCCGACGCGGGAGCTCTGCATCGTGGCGCTCCTGGCCGCGCTGGACGCACCCCGCCAGCTCCATTCCCATCTCCGGGGCGCGCTGAACGTCGGCGCGGCCGAGGCGGAGGTGGAGGCGGCGCTGGACGCGGCCGCCGAGGTGAGCGACACGGAGGTCGCCGGTCGGTCCCGGGCTCGCTGGGACGCGGTCCGCACACGCTGGAACGAGACGAGGGAGAGCTGACAGGCATGTTCGTGGATCGCGCGGTGTTCGATGTGAGGGGGGGCGTCGGGGGCTCCGGGTCCGACGCATTCCGCCGGGAGCGGGGCGTTCCCCGCGGCGGACCCGCCGGAGGCGACGGCGGGAAGGGCGGCGACGTGGTGCTGGAGGTGGACCCCCAGCTCTCCACCCTCCTGGACCTGAGCTATCGCAAGCACTACAAGGCCGAGCGGGGCATGCACGGCGAGGGGAGCAACCGCACCGGGAAGACCGGGGCGGACCTGGTGCTGAAGGTGCCTCCCGGGACGGTGGCGCTCGACGACGAGACCGGGGAGGAGCTCGGCGAGCTCCTCGAGCCGGGCCAGCGCCTCGTGGTGGCCCGGGGCGGACGGGGCGGGCGCGGCAACACCCACTTCGTCTCCTCCACCCACCAGGCGCCCCGGAGGTGGGAGCCCGGCGAGGAGGGCGAGTCTCGGCGCGTCCGCCTGGAGCTGAAGCTCATCGCCGACGTGGGGCTGGTGGGCGAGCCCAACGCGGGGAAGTCCACGTTCCTCTCCTCGGTGAGCGCGGCCCAGCCCAAGGTGGCCGCCTACCCCTTCACGACCCTCACGCCGAACCTGGGCGTCGTGCAGCTCTCCGATTTCCGGAGCTTCGTCCTGGCCGACCTCCCGGGGATCATCGAGGGGGCCCACGAGGGGAAGGGGCTGGGGCACCAGTTCCTCCGCCACATCGAGCGGACCCGCAGCCTGGCCCTCTTCGTCCCGGTGGACGTCGAGGACCCCCAGGCGGAGTACGACGCCCTCCGGTCGGAGCTGGCGGCCTACTCGGAGACGCTGGCGGCCACCCCCCACTGCCTGGTCCTGACCAAGACCGACGTGCTGGGGCCCGACGAGGAGGTGCCCACCGTCGAGGCGCCCGACGCCTGGGGCACGCTGAGCGTCTCGTCGGTGACGCGGGCGGGGGTGCCGGAGCTCCTCGAGGCGCTCTGGAAGCACAGCCGTCCGGTGGAGGAGCCGGCCGCGCCGGGCGAGGACGAGGAGTGGTGGACCCCCTGACGGGCGAGCCCGACGAGGTCCGGGCCCTCCTTCTCCTGGACGGGCTCCCCTCGGTGGGCCCCCGCGCGGTGCGGGCGCTGGTGGACGCCTTCGGGAGCGCCCGGGCGGCGCTGGAGGCCCCGGCGGCCGCGTTCCGCGCGGCCTCCGGGGTCCGGGAGCCCGACGCGGCGGCGGCCCGCGGCGACGCGGCGCTCCACCGGCGGATCGACCGGGGGCTGGAGGCGGCGGCCCGGCTCGGGATGGAGGTCCGGAGCTGGAGCCATCCCGGCTATCCGGCGCGGCTGCGCCGCCTGCCCGACCCCCCGTCCGTCCTCTTCCTGCGGGGGCGCACCGAGCTTCTCGAAGGCCCCGGCGTGGCCGTGGTGGGCGCGCGGCGGGCCACGCTCCGGGGGCGCGAGGTGGCCCGGAGGCTCGGGGCCGGGCTGGCGGCGCGGGGCGTTCCGGTGGTGAGCGGGCTGGCGCTGGGCGTGGACGGGGCGGCCCACGCGGGTGCCCTCGAGGTCGGAGGCCCCACGGTGGCCGTTCTGGGGAGCGGTGCCGACCGGGCGTATCCACGGAGCCACGAAGCCCTCTTCCGAAGGGTCGTGGAGCGGGGCCTCGTGGTCAGCGAGTTCCTTCCCGGCACCCCCGCCCGGGGGCACCACTTCCCCCGCCGGAACCGGATCCTGGCCGCCCTGGCCCACACGGTCGTGGTGGTCGAGGCCCGGTCGAGGAGCGGAGCCCTCATCACCGTGGACCACGCGCTGGATCTGGGGCTGGAGGTGGCCGCCGTTCCCGGACCCATCGACACCCGCGCCTGCGAGGGGAGCAACGCCCTCCTGACCCAGGGAGCCCGTCCCGTGGTCTCGGTGGAGGGCTTCGTGGAGGAGGTGGCCGGGCCCGCCCCCCGGGCCGAGCGTCCGGCGGAGGAGGGGGACGCCGGAGAGCAGCTCGAGCTGCCCACGGGGCCCGAGGAGGTCGTCCTGGCGCTCCTCCGCGACGGCGACGGCCACGGAGTGGACGAGGTGGCCCGCGCCACCGGCCTCCCCCCGGCCCGGGCGTGGGCGGTCCTCACCCGGCTGGAGCTCCAGGGCCGGGCCCGCCGCCTTCCCGGTCCCCGCTACCGGCGGGCGGGATGAGCGGGGGGGTGGCAGCGGGCTCGGTGGGGCAGGCGGGCTCCGGGGCGCGGGAGGTCGGCGCCCTCTACGTCCACGCGCCCTTCTGCGCCCGCCGCTGTCGCTACTGCGACTTCGCGGTGCAGGTGCGCGCCACCGGGGACGCCGGGAGCTGGCTCGAGGCCCTCGCCGGCGAGCTGGCGGCGCTGGAGCGGGAGGGCCGGGCCGCCCTCGCCCACCGGCTGGACACCCTCTACGTGGGGGGCGGCACCCCGTCGCTCCTGGGACCCGGCGCCATGGACGGGGTCGCGGACGTCGTGGGGCGGGACCGGCTGGGCGGGGCCGGGCTGGAGTGGACCGCCGAGGCCAACCCCGAGAGCGTGGATGCCGAGCTGGCCGCCGCGTGGCGGCGGGCGGGCGTGAACCGCATGAGCCTGGGCGTCCAGACCTTCCACGAGCCCGCGCTCCGCTGGATGGGGCGGCTCCACGGGCCCGCCGGCGCCCGCCGGGCCGTGGCCACCCTGCGGGACGCCGGGATCGGGAACCTGAGCGTGGACCTGATCTTCGGCCTCCCGGCCCACCTGGGCCGCGACTGGGACGCCGACCTGGAAGCGGTCCTGGCCCTGGAGATCCCCCACGTGAGCCTCTACGGCCTCACCGTGGAGCCGGGCACCCCCCTGGGCCGCGCCGTGCGCGAGGGGCGGGAGCGGCCCGTGGACGAGGAGCAGTACGAGGCGGAGTTCCTCCGCGCCGCGGAGGTGCTGGCCGGGGCCGGGTACGAGCACTACGAGGTGTCGAACTTCGCGCGGCCCGGGGCCCGCTCCCGCCACAACGCGGCGTACTGGGACGGGCGGCCCTACCTGGGGCTGGGGAACGGCGCCCACAGCTACCTCCACCCCCTCCGACGGTGGAACCTCAGGGGCTGGGAGGACTACAGGGAGGTCGCGGCCGCCCACCGACTCCCGGTGGACGCCTCGGAGGTGCTGGACGAGCCGGCCCACCGGCTGGAGCGGATCTGGCTCGCCCTCCGCACCGACCGGGGCTGGACGCCGCCCCCCGACGCCGGCTCCCGGGCCCACGACCTCGTGGCGGGCTGGGTCCGGCGGGGTCTCGCGGACCGCGTCGACGCCTCGGTGCGGCTCCGTCCCCGGGGTTGGCTCCTCCTGGACGAGCTCTCCGTGGAGCTGGACCGGGCGCTGGAGGCCCGGTGACCGGGGCACCGTCACGGCGGCAGAGCCGCCTCGGCGAGGGCGGGGCACGGGCGGCGCCCCGGGTTGAGCTTCGGAGCACGCCCTTCGATCTTCCATAGCTATGGCCGACTTGGAGAGGAACCCACTGGTGGGCGGCGATCTCAGCGATCGGGAGCGACAGGTTCTCGAAGCGGTGATCCGTACGTTCGTCGACACCGCCGAGCCCGCGGGCAGCCGCACGGTGGCCCGCCGGTTCGACCTCGGCGTGTCCGCCGCCACGGTGCGCAACACCATGAGCGACCTGGAGGAGAAGGGGTACCTGACCCACCCCCACACCTCGGCCGGACGGGTGCCCACCGACCTGGCCTACCGCTTCTTCGTGGACCGGCTCATGGAGCCCTTCCCCCTCTCCCCGACGGAGCAGAAGGTCATCGCCGAGGAGCTGGGCGTGACCGGGGGATCGGCGGTGGAGCGCCTCGTGCGGCAGGCGGCCCAGGCCCTCTCGCTGATCTCCCACGAGCTGGGGGTGGCGGTCGTCCCTCGCCTGAAGGACGCCATCCTGGAGAAGGTGGAGCTGGTCCAGGTGTCGTCCAGCAAGGTCCTCATGGTGGCCACCATCAAGAGCGGCGTGATCCGCACGCTCTACGTTGACCTCTCGGTGGACATCCCCCGGGAGACGCTGGTGACCCTCACGGTGCTCCTCAACGAGCGCCTGGCCGGCCATTCGCTGGCGGAGATCCGGTCCACGCTCCCGGAGCGGCTCCGCGGCGCCCGACCCGACGAGTCCGGGGCCGCCGAGCTCCTGAACATCTTCGTCCAGTCCGGAGCCGAGCTCTTCGACTTCCAGGACCTGGAGAGCAACACGATCCACCTGGGCAGCGCCACGGTGCTGGCGGCCCAGCCGGAGTTCGAGAGCGGCGAGAGCCTGAAGGGGCTCATCGAGCTCACCGAGCGCCGGGAGCTCCTGGCCGACGTGGTGGGGAGCCGCAACCACCGCGGCCAGCTCCAGATCACCATCGGGGGCGAGAACGCCTCGTCGGAGCTTTCCGACTTCACGCTGGTGACGGCCGAGTATCGCGTTGGAGGACTCCAGGGCGTGCTCGGTGTCATCGGTCCCACACGCATGCCCTACGAGAAGGTGGTGGCCATCGTGGACTACACGTCCTCGGTGATCAGCCGCGTTCTCGCCGACTGAGGACCCCCCTACATGGCGGACTACTACGAGCTCCTGGGCGTCGCGCGCGACGCCGACGCCGAGGAGATCAAGAAGGCCTACCGCAAGCTCGCTCTCGAGCACCACCCCGACCGCAACGACGGCTCGAAGGAGTCGGAGGAGCGGTTCAAGGAGGTGACCGAGGCGTACGAGACGCTGAAGGACCCCGAGAAGCGCTCCCTGTACGACCGCTACGGCGAGCAGGGCCTCAAGGGCCGGGGCGGCCCCGGAGGCCGGGCCGGCTTCGACTTCGCCGACGCCATCGAGATCTTCATGCGCGACTTCGGCGGCGGGGCGGGGGGCTTCGGCGGCATCGAGGACCTCTTCGGCATGGGGGGCGCCCGCACGCGCCGCTCCGCCAGCCGGAAGGGCCAGACCGTGCGGCTCCGGCTCCCGCTGACCCTCCAGGAGGTGGCCCACGGGGCCAAGAAGACGCTGAAGGTGGCCCTCCTGGACACCTGCGATCGCTGCGACGGCTCCGGCGCCGAGCCCGGGTCGTCGCCCACCACGTGCTCCGTCTGCGGGGGCGCCGGCGAGGAGCGCCACGTCCAGCGCTCCGTCTTCGGCCAGTTCGTGAGCGTGCAGCCGTGCCGTGCCTGTCGGGGCGAGGGGCGGGTGGTGGAGGATCCCTGCACCCAGTGCCGCGGCGAGGGGCGCGTCCGCCAGGAGCGGGAGATCGAGGTCGAGGTGCCGCCGGGCGTCTCGTCCGAGAACTTCCTCACCCTCCGCGGGCAGGGGCACGCCGGACCCCGGGACGGCACCCGCGGGGACGTGGTGGTCCTCCTGGAGGTCCAGGACGACCCGCGCTTCGTGCGCGACGGGGCCGACCTGATCCACGAGCTGCCGGTCACCTTCGCCCAGGCCGCCCTGGGCGCCGAGGTGGAGGTCCCCACCGTGGACGCCTCCGCCCGCGTCGACGTCCCGGCGGGAATCCAGACCGGCGAGATGCTCCGCCTCCGTGGCCTGGGGCTCCCGGAGCTGGACGGGCACGGCCGGGGCGACCAGCTGGTCCGGGTCGTCGTGTGGACCCCCACCGACCTCACCGACGAGCAGGAGCGGCTCCTCCGCGAGCTGCGGGAGGTCGAGACCGAGGCGCCCGAGCGGGTGGAGCGGTCCCGGAAGGGCTTCTGGTCCAAGGTCAAGGAAGCCTTCACCGGCGGATGAGCCCGGACCGACGCTGGCTGGAGCTCCGGGCCCGTCCGGCCCCGGGCGAGGGGGAGGCGTCGCCGTCCCCGGACGAGGGGATGGTGGCCGAGGGGCTCCTGGCGCTGGGTGGCCGCGCGGTGGAGGAGCGGGACGGCTGGCACCTCACCCACCTGGAGGAGCCCTCCGACCTCGAGGCCTTCCTGGAGCGCGCCCGGACGACGCTGGGCGAGATGGTCGGCGGCCCCGTGGAGGTCGAGGCGCGGTGGCAGGCCCACGAGGACTGGGCCGAGAGCTGGAAGCGCGGGCTCGACACCCGGCGCATCACGCCCCGCCTGGTCGTCACGCCGTCGTGGATCCCGTACCGCGCCCGGGCCGGCGAGTGCGTCCTGGTCCTGGATCCCGGGATGGCGTTCGGCACCGCCGAGCACGGGACCACCCGGGGCTCGCTCCGCCTCCTGGACCGGGTCGTGTCGGACGGGGACCGGGTGCTGGACGTCGGGGCCGGGTCGGGGATCCTCTCCATCGCCGCCGTCCTCCTCGGCGCCGGGATCAGCACCGCCGTCGAGGGGGACCCGCTGGCCTGCGAGGCCATGGAGGAGAACCTGGAGCACAACGGCGTCGCCGACCGGGTGGAGATCGTCGAGGCCTGGACGGACGCCGCCGAGCTCGAGGCGCTGGGGCCCCGGGACGGGTGCGTCGCCAACATCGAGTGGCGCATCCTGGACCCGCTGGTGCCCGGCCTGGCCGCCGCGGTCCGCCCCGGCGGGTGGGTGGTCCTTTCCGGAATCCTGGACCACGAGCGGGCCGACGCCGAGGCCCGGGCCCGTGCCTGCGGGCTGGAGGTCCGGGACGGCGACGAGGACGGGGAGTGGCGCTCCCTCCTCTGCCACAGGCCCGCCGGGGGCTGACCCGCCCTCACGCGGCGGGACGGGGGAGGGCGCGGCGAGCCGCTTCCTCGGCCAGCGCCATGCGATGCCAGCGGGCCACCGCCGAGCGGGACCGGACGTCGAGGCGCCCGGCCAGCCAGCGCACGGTCTCCCGGAGCGGACCGGCGAGCCCGCTTCCCGCCGGAGGGTCCGGGTCCGGGTGGACGGCGGCGACCCAGAGGGCCCGCCCCGGGCACGGGTCCGCGGCCGATCGGCCCGACCGGGCGCCTGCCCAGGGGGCGCTCCAGACCTCCACCAGCCGGAAGCGGCCGGGATGACGCTCCAGGAGCCCACGGAGCCGGGCTTCGGTGAGGCGCCGGTCGGGACCGGAGCTCCGGAGCCGGTCGGTGAGCTCGGCGAGGGGGAGGGCCGGAGCCGGATGCCGTCTCAGGACGGCCTCGGCGGTGGAGAGGATGGCGTTCATGGGCGCCTCCGGAGGGTGGGAGGGGGAGCCGGGACGAGCCAAGGTGACGCGGGGCCGGGGACGCGGACATGGCCCGACGGGACGACGGGAGGGGGGTGGGGCGCAGGGGTCCCGGAGACGCATTGCGCGTGCTCCCACCCGTCAACATGGTTGGGTGGGTGGGAACCATCCGGGCCTCGCCGCCCCCCACCCCCGTCCGCCATCCGCATCCCAGACTCCCCACCCACCCACCCCCACCCACCCACCGGAGCCCGACGCGTGACCGATCCCGACTGCATCTTCTGCAAGATCGCCCGGGGCGACGTCCCCGCCGACGTGGTCCACTCCGACGACGACGTGGTCGCCTTCCGGGACGCGAACCCCCAGGCCCCGACGCACCTCCTGGTCATCCCCCGGGAGCACGTGCCGTCCCTGGACCACGCCGAGCCGGCCCACGTCGGGCTCCTGGGCTCGCTGCTGAGCACCGCCCGGACCCTGGCCCGCGCCGAGGGGATCGCCGACGACGGCTACCGCACCGTCGTGAACGTCGGCGCCGACGGGGGCCAGACGGTCCACCACCTCCACCTCCACGTCCTGGGCGGGCGGGCGCTGGACTGGCCTCCCGGCTGAGCGGGTCCCCGTCCCCCGGGGTCGATCCTTTTGCCGACCCCGGGGTAGCGAACCACCGTCCGAGCCAGGCGCCGCCGGGCCCCGGCGCCCTTCCCTTTCTTCCGCTCCGGTCCGGCCCGGTCCGACCGGGGCCGACCCCAGCGAGACCTACGTGCCCAGCGAGCTCAAGAGCCGCCTCCAGTCCGACCTGAACCAGGCCCGCCGCGATCGGGACAAGCTCCGCACCCTCGTCCTCTCCACGGCCCTCTCCGAGATCCGGAACCGGGAGATCGACGGGGGCGACGAGCTCGACGACGACGGTGTGGTCCAGGTCCTCGCCAAGGCCATCAAGCAGCGCCACGACGCCGCGACCCAGTTCCGGGACGCGGGCCGGGAGGAGCTGGCCGAGACGGAGGAGGCCCAGGCCGAGGTGCTCGACGGCTACCTCCCCGAGGGTCTCTCCGAGGACGAGGTCCGGGCGATGGTCCGGGAGATCGTGGCGTCGGGCGCCACGGACATGGGCCCGGTCATGGGGCGCCTCATGCCGAAGATCCGCGGCCGCTTCGACGGCGGCGAGGCCAACCGCATCGTCCGGGAGGAGCTTGCCGGATGACGCCGGGACGGGCGCCGCGGTGAGCGAGCACGCGCTGGAGGTCCTGGAGTTCCCCCGCGTGCTCGAGCGGGTGGCCGCCCGGGCGTCGTCGGAGCTGGGCCGCGAGGCCGTCCGTGCCCGGCGCCCGGGCCGGGACCTCGAGGCCCTCCGCCGGGAGCTCCGGCGGGTGGGCTCCACCATGACGTTCGTGGAGGCCAAGCCCTCCTGGGGCATGGACCCCGTGCCCGACCTCCGGGCCGAGCTCCGCCTCCTCGGCGCCGAGGGCGCCATCCTGGAGCCGATCCAGCTCCATCGGGCGGGCCTCCTCCTGGGCGCCTCCCGGAGCCTGGCCCGGGAGCTCGACGCCCGGGACGAGGACCACCCCGAGCTCGCCTTCGTGCGGGACCGGCTCGTGGAGGAGCGCGAGATCGAGGAGCGCCTCGAGCGCACGGTGGACGCCGAGGGCAACGTCCTGGACACGGCCTCCCAGGAGCTCCGCCGCATCCGGGGCCGGCTCCAGGGCGCCCGCGCCCGCATCGTGAAGAGGCTCGAGCAGTTCATGGGCTCGCTGCCGGAGCGCTTCGTCGTCCCGGACGCCTCGGTCACGGTGCGGGAGGGACGCTACGTCATCCCGGTCCGCCGGGAAGGGAAGGGCGAGGTCGGGGGGATCATCCACGACGAGTCGGCCACCGGCGCCACCCTCTTCGTCGAGCCCCCGGTGGCGCTGGAGCTCATGAACCAGCTCCGGGCGCTGGAGCGGGAGGAGGAGCGGGAGATCCGGCGCATCCTGGAGGAGCGGACCGCCGAGCTGGCGGCCCGACGCCACGAGCTCCGGGGCGCGCTGGACGCCCTGGTGGAGTTCGACTCGCTCCACGCCCGGGCCCGGGCCGCCGTGGCCTGGGGGGCGGAGGTGCCCGAGCTCCTGGAGCCCGGCGCCCCGGCCTTCGCGCTCCGCGGCGCCCGCCACCCCCTCCTGGTGGAGGCCGACGACGTGGACGAGGTGGTGCCGTACGATCTGGAGGTCGAGGAGGGCGAGCGCGCCCTGGTCGTCTCCGGGCCCAACACCGGTGGAAAGAGCGTCTTCCTGAAGGCCACGGGCCTCCTGGCCGCCCTGGCCCAGAGCGGCGTGGTCCCGCCGGTGGGGCCGGAGACGCGGCTCCCGGTCTTCTCGGGCTTCTTCGCCGACATCGGCGACGAGCAGTCCATCGCCCGGAGCCTCTCCACCTTCAGCGCCCATCTGGCCAACCTGAAGCGCATCGTGGAGGAGGCCGACGCCGAGAGCCTGGTCCTCATGGACGAGATGGGCACCGGCACGGACCCGGCCGAGGGCGCGGCGCTGGCCCGGGCCATCCTGGAGGTCCTGGTGGAGCGCGGCGCCTTCGCGGTGGTGTCGTCCCACCTGGGGGACCTGAAGCGCCTGGACACCGAGGGGAGCGGCATCGTGAACGCGTCGCTCCAGTTCGACCCGGCCCGGATGGAGCCCACCTACCAGCTCCAGAAGGGCCGCCCGGGCCGGAGCTACGGGCTCGCCATCGCCCGACGCCTGGGCTTCCCGGCCCACGTGCTGGACCGGGCCGAGGGGTACCGGAGCGAGGGCGAGGCGGAGCTCGAGGACCTCCTGGCCCGCCTGGAGCGGCGGGAGCGGGAGGCCGAGGAGAACCTCCGGGAGCTGGAGAGCGCACGGGCCCGCGCCAAGCGGCTCGAGGAGGACGTGGAGGCCCGGGAGCGGAAGGTCCGGGAGGCCGAGAAGACCGCGGAGGAGCGCGCCAGGGAGGAGGCCCGCAAGGAGCTCCTCGACGCCCGCTCCGAGGTGGAGAAGGCCATCGAGGAGGTCCGGGCCGCCGCGCGCTCCGAGGAGGAGCTGGAGGAGGCCAGCCGCCAGGCCCGCCGCCGCGTCGAGGAGGCCGCCCGGGCCCGCAAGGTCGAGAAGACCCGGGACCGGGACCGGCCCGCCCCCGACCTGGAGGCCGGCCAGCGGGTGCGGGTCCGCGCCACCGGGGCCAAGGGGAAGGTCGCCGAGCTCCGGGACGGACGGGTGCTGGTGGAGGTGGGCGCCCTGAAGATGGAGGTGCCCGCCGCCGACCTGGAGCCCGTGGAGGACGCCGGGGGCGGACGGGCCGGGAGCGGCGGGTCCGGCGGGGCCTCCACCGCGGACCGGGGCGGCTGGACCGGGCCCACCACCGAGGACGTGGGCACGGAGATCGACCTCCGGGGCATGCGCGTGCACGAGATGGAGATCGAGCTCTCCCGGGCGCTGGACGGCGCGGTGGTGGCGGGGCTCAGCACGCTGCGGATCATCCACGGGAAGGGCACGGGGGCGCTGCGCACCCGGACCCAGGAGATGCTCGACGGGGACGCCCGGGTGGCGGAGCACCGCTTCGGGAAGCCCGCCGAGGGTGGGGCCGGCGTGACCGTGGTGAGCCTCCGATGAGCGCCGTCCCGCGGCGCGCCTCCGGGAGGTCCCGCCCGTGATCCCCGACGACCAGGTCGACGAGGTCCGCGCCCGGGCCGACATCGTGGACATCGTGGGCGAGGTCGTGCCCCTCAAGAAGGCCGGGAAGGAGTTCAAGGCGCGCTGCCCCTTCCACGAGGAGCGCACGCCGTCCTTCTACGTGGTCCCCGACAAGGGCTTCTACAAGTGCTTCGGCTGCGGCAAGTCGGGGGACGTCTTCAGCTTCGTCATGGAGCGCATGGGCCTGGACTTCGTGGACGCCGTGAAGCACGTGGCCGGCCGCTCGGGCGTGGAGATCCGGGAGGTGACCACGGGGCGGGCCGAGGAGGATCCCGACCGCCCCCTCTACGAGCTCAACGCCTTCGCCCGCCAGTGGTTCCAGGAGCAGCTCGCCGACGAGGAGGAGGGCGCGCGGGCCCGGGCGTACCTGGAGGAGCGGGGGATCGACCAGGAGACGGTGGAGCGCTTCGGGCTGGGGTGGGCGCCGGACGAGTGGCGGGCGCTGCGGGACGCCGCCGCCACCCACGGCATGGACGACGAGCTCCTCCTGGAGGTCGGCCTCCTGAACCGCAGCGAGCGGTCTCCCGAGCCGTACGACCGCTTCCGCGCCCGGATCATCTTCCCCATCGAGGGGCTGGGCGGGAAGGTGGTCGCCTTCGGCGGGCGCATCCTGGCCTCCGACACCTCCGACGCGCCCAAGTACCTCAACTCCCCCGAGAGCCCGGTCTACCACAAGGGTCGGGTCCTCTACGGGCTCTCCTGGGGCAAGAACGCGATCCGGAGGGAGAGCGCCGCGCTGGTGGTGGAGGGCTACATGGACCTGGTCTCGCTGGCGGCGGCGGGCTTCGACAACGTCGTGGCCACCCTGGGCACGTCCATGACCGAGGAGCACGCCCGGCTCCTGGCCCGCTACACGGACCGGGTCCTCCTCCTCTTCGACTCGGACACGGCGGGGCTCAAGGCCACCTTCCGCGCCGGCGACACGCTCCTGGAGGCCGGGCTGCACCCGGCGGTGGTCACCCTCCCCCCCGGCGAGGACCCGGACACCCTGGTGCACCGGGAGGGGGCCGACGCCCTCCAGCGCTTCCTGGACGACGCCGTGGACGTGCTGGACCGGAAGCTCCAGATCCTCGACGAGCGGGACTACTTCGCCACCATCGAGCGCACCCGCCTGGCGGTGGACCGCCTCCTCCCGACGATCCGCGCCGCCGCCGATCCCGCGCTGCGGGACATCTACGTGGCCAAGGTCGCCGACAGGACCGGCGTCCGCCGGGAGACGCTGGAGGCGGAGCTCGACCGGGCTGACTCGGGGCGCGCCGCGCCTTCGGCGCCGCGCACGGGGAGCGGGCCGACCCAGACGCGGAGCGGGGGGCGGGGAAGGGGCCAGCGACAGGCTCCCCGGCTCCCGAAGCTGGGGGCCGAGCGGACCCTCGTCCTCCTCATGACCCGGAGTCCCGATTATGTTGAACGGGCGGGAGAGCGGCTCGGGGCCGAGGACTTTGTCGATCCCGCCTACCGCGCGATCTTTGAAGCGCTGCTGGAGGACCCCGAGCTCCGCGCACCGCCGGAGGGCATGGACCCCGCCGCCGCCCGCCGCCTGCAGGAGATCCTCGAGGACCCCGAGGAGATGGCCCACGGCACCCGTGTCTTCGACGACACCGTGGCCCGGGTCCGGGTCTCGGCCGTCGACCGCCGCATCCAGGAGGTCGACGGAAGGATCGGCAGGACGAGCGACCAGGACGAGAAGCGGTCGCTCACCGAAGAGAAGCTCCGCCTGACCCGCGAGCGCCGTGAGCTGGCGCCCGACGATTGGAGCACGACGGCCCGTCGGCTCAGGGCCGATGGCAACTCGAACCACCGGAACCGATGACGCAACGCACCCGTTCGGCACTCAAGAAGCTCCAGACCCTGGACGACCGGATCGCCGAGATCCGGCAGAAGGTCCGGGACTTCGATCCCCTCTTCGAGGAGGTCGAGGAGCCGGCGCTCATCCTCCAGAGCGAGCTGGAGAACACCCGCAAGCGCCTGAAGGAGATGAAGGTGGAGGAGCGCCGGGTGGAGCTGGCCACCGAGGAGAAGCGCCAGCGCCTGGAGAAGCTCGAGGAGCGCCAGAAGAACGTCCGCAACCTCCGGGAGGAGGCGGCGGTGAGCGCCGAGCTGGACATGGTCCGGCGGTCCCTCCAGAGCGAGGAGCAGGAGGCCTACACCCTCATCGACCAGATCCGGAAGCTGTCGGAGCGGGAGGAGGAGCTGGCCGAGGCGTACGGGGAGGCCGAGGCGCAGGTGGAGCCCAAGCGCCAGGAGCTCCTGGACGACCGGGCGGCGGTCAAGGCCGAGCTGGAGGAGCTCCAGGAGGAGCGCGACGGCTTCGCCGGCACCCTCGAGCAGGACGAGCTGAAGCTCTACGAGGGCATCCGCGGCGACGACGGTCGGCGGGCCGTCACCGACCTGACCCAGGACGGAGCGTGCGGCCACTGCTACGGCATGGTCCCCCTCCAGCTCCAGAACGAGATCCGGCACGGGGAGGGCCTGTACCGCTGCGAGCAGTGCGGCGCCATCCTCTCCGCTCCCGAGCCCGAGCCCGAGGACGAAGCCTCCGACGCCGAAGAGGCCCAGGAGGCCGCGACGGCGGAGTGACCGACCGCCGACCCGCCCGGGGCGGCGCCTCCCGGCTCCCCCCCCTCAGCCCCCGCTGGACCGAGCCCGAGCCGCCCGAGGCCGAGGCGGTGGGGCGTCTGCAACGGGAGCTCCGCCTCCCGGCCGCGGTCTGCTCCGTCCTGGTCGCACGGGGCTTCGCGGCTCCCGACGCCGCCAAGCGCTTCCTGCGGCCGCTCCTGGACCACCTCCACGATCCGGCCCTCCTGGCCGACGGGCCCGGCGCCGCCGAGCGCATCGCCCGGGCGGTGCGGGACGGGGAGACGATCCTGGTCCACGGCGACTACGACGTGGACGGCATCTGCGCCACGGCCCTCTACACCCGCTGGCTCCGCCACCTGGGGGCGCGGGTGGTGCCCTTCGTGCCCCACCGCATGCGGGACGGCTACGACTTCGGCGAGGGCGGGCTGGCCGCCGCGCGGGAAGCCGAGGCCACCCTGGTGCTCACCGCGGACTGCGGCACCGTCGCCGCCGACGCCGTGGCCCGGGCCCGGGAGGAGGGCCGCTCCGTGGTGGTGACCGACCACCACACCGTCGGGGCCCGCCCGGCCCGGCCGGACTTCCTGGTGAACCCCCGCCGCCCCGACTGCGGCTACCCCGACGACGGCCTGTGCGGCGCCGGCGTGGCGTTCAAGGTCTGCCGCCTGGTGGCCGACGCGCTGGGCGCCGATCCCGAGCCCCTGCTCGAGTACCTCGACCTGGTGGCGCTGGCCACCGTGGCCGATCTGGTCCCCCTGGCCGGGGAGAACCGGGTGCTGGTGCGCTGGGGGCTCCGCTACTTCCCCACCACCCGCGTCCCCGGGCTGGCCGCCCTCCTCCGGGCCGCCGACGTGGACCCGGCCACCGTCTCCGCCGGAGCCCTCGGCTTCCGGGTGGGGCCGCGGATCAACGCCGCCGGCCGTCTCGGCGAGTCGGCGGAGGCGCTCCGCCTCCTCCTCACCGAGGACGAGGCCGAGGCGGCGGCGCTGGCCGAGCGCCTGGACGGCCTGAACCGGGCCCGCCGGGACGAGGAGTCCCGGACGCTGGAGGAGGTCCTGGGCCGCCTCGAGGAGACGTACGACCCGGAGCGGGACTTCGGGGTCGTGGTGGCCGGGGAGGGATGGCACCCCGGCGTGATCGGCATCGTGGCCTCCCGGGTGGTGGAGCGGATCCACCGGCCCACGGTGCTGGTGTCGCTGGACGGGGAGGGGGGAGGGCGGGGGAGCGCCCGCTCCATCTCGGGCTTCCACCTCTACGACGCCCTGGCCTCCTGCGAGCACCTGCTGCGCCGCTTCGGGGGCCACGCCCAGGCCGCCGGCATGGACCTGGAGGCCCACCGGGTGGACGAGCTGCGCCGGGCCTTCAACGAGGAGGCCCGCCGCCGCCTGGAGGGCCGGGAGCTGCGCCCCGTGCTCCGGGGCGACGTCGAGCTCCCGCTGGAGGAGGCGGATCTGGACCTGGTGCACTGGCTGGAGTACCTGGGACCCCACGGCATCGGCAATCCCGGCCCGGTCTTCCTGGCCCGCGGGGTGCGGGTGGAGGCCCCCCGGGTGGTGGGCGACACCCACCTCAAGGCCACCCTCCGCCGGTCCGGGCTCCCGGCCGTGGACGCCATCGGCTTCGGCCTGGCCCCCCGGCACCCGCCCGAGGGGCTCGACGGCGCGCGCTGCGACGTCCTCCTCAAGCTCGAGCGGAACGAGTGGCGGGGGACGACCCGCCTCCAGGCGCGCCTGGTGGATCTGCGCCCCTCCGAGACCGCCGAGGCGGGGGCCCACGACGGGAGCCCGTCGTGAGGATCATCGCGGGACGCTGGAAGGGGCACGGGATCAAGGCGCTCAAGGGGCGGAGCGTGCGCCCCACCACCGACCGGGTCCGGGAGGCGTGGATGTCGGCCCTGGGCGGCCGTCTCGACGGACTGACCGTGGTGGACCTCTTCTCCGGCTCCGGTGCCCTGGGGCTGGAGTGCGTGTCCCGGGGGGCGACCCACGCCACCCTGGTGGAGCGGGCCCGAAGCTCCCTCCGCGCCCTCCGCGCCAACGTCGCCGCCCTGGGCGCCGAGGACGACGTCACCGTGGTGGCCGACGACGTCTTCCGGTACCTGAAGGGCGTCGAGGAGCACCGCTTCGACGTCGCGCTGGCCGACCCTCCCTACGGCACCGGAGACGCGGCCCGCCTCGTGGAGGCCTTCCTGGAGCGCCCGTTTGCGCGGGAGCTCTGGCTGGAGCATCCTTCGCGCGAATCCCTTCCCGTGGGCGAGGACGCCCGCGTCCGGCGCTACGGGGACACCTCCCTCACCACCCTGCTCTCGCATGCCTCCTGACGGCCCCGTCGTCGCCATCTATCCCGGCTCCTTCGATCCCGTCACCCGCGGGCACGAGGACATCGCCCGGCGGACCCTCCGCATCGCGGACCGGCTCATCGTGGCGGTGGCCTACACGGCCACCCAGACGAAGTCCGGGCTCTTCAGCGTGGAGGAGCGGGTCGAGATCCTGGAGGAGGTCTTCGCCGGGGACGAGCGGGTGGAGATCGCCTCCTTCCAGGGCCTGCTGGTGGACTTCGCCCGGGACCGGGGCGCCCACTTCGTCATCCGGGGCCTGCGGGCGGTGAGCGACTTCGAGTACGAGCTCCAGATGGCCCAGATGAACCAGGAGCTCTGGCCCCAGATCGAGACGGTCTTCCTGGCGCCGGAGGTGGACTTCTCGTTCCTGAGCTCCTCCCTGGTGCGGGAGGTGGCCTCCCTGGGCGGCGACGTCCGCCGCTTCGTCTCCCCGCCGGTGCGGGAGCGCCTCCGGGACCGCTTCGGCGACCAGTGAGCGGCGCCGGAGGCTTCCTCGCCGAGGTCCGCGCACGGGCCGCGGCGCGGGGCGACCGCATCGTCTTCCCCGAGGGCGAGGAGCCCCGGGTCCAGCGGGCGGCCGTCCGTCTGGCGGAGGAGGGGCTGGTCCATCCGGTCCTGATCGGCGATCCCGAGCGGGTCGGGGCCGGCCTGGCCGAGGCCGGCCTCTCGGGCGGGGACGGCCACACCGTCGTCGACCCCACGCTGCCCGAGCGGGTGGACCGCTTCTCCGGGCTCCTCCGGGAGCTGCGGGCGGGGCGGGGCGTCACGGACGAGGAGGCCCGCTGGCTGGCCAGCGACTCCCTGGTCCACGGCGCCCTCATGGTCCGGGAGGGCGAGGCGGCGGGCTCGGTGGCGGGCTCGGTGCGGACCACGGGGGACGTCGTCCTGGCCGGGCTCTGGTGCGTGGGCTCGGTCGAGGGCATCAAGACCGTGTCCTCCTCGTTCTACATGGTCTTCGAGGAGCCGCACCCCCGGGGGCCGTCGGTGCTGACCTTCACCGACGCGGGGGTGGTGCCCGACCCCAGCCCCACCCAGCTCGCGGAGATCGCGGTGGCGGCGGCCACCGCCCGGCGGAAGGTGGTGGGCGACGAGCCCCGGGTAGCCTTCCTCTCCTACTCCACCAAGGGCTCGGCGGGCGGGGCCTCCGTGGAGAAGGTCCAGGAGGCCCTGGAGCGCTTCCGGACCCTCCTTCCGGGGGTGGCCGCCGACGGGGAGCTCCAGGGGGACGCGGCTCTGGTGCCGGACATCGGGCGGCGGAAGGCGCCCGAGTCCCCCGTGGCGGGGGACGCCAACGTCCTGGTCTTCCCCGACCTGGACGCGGCCAACATCGCCTACAAGCTCGTCCAGCACCTGGGCGGGGCCACCGCCCTCGGGCCCATCCTCCAGGGGCTCGCACGGCCGTGCAACGACCTCTCGCGGGGGGCCTCCGCCGGCGACATCGTGGACGTCGCGTGCATCACCTCCCTCATGGCCGCCGGCTGACCCCCCCCCTTTTCCCTCGTTCGCGCTTTTTCATAGTTTTAAGGGACGGGCCCCGGAAGGTCGGCGGCCCTCCCGGCATCCTTCCCCGACTGTCCGAACCCCGGAGCGATAGACCCATGGCTTTTCAGGTAACCAAGAAGGGAGACGTGACCCTCGTCGAAGTCGAGGGTCAGCTGATCGTCGGGAACCGCCAGGAGCTGAAGCAGAAGGTCCTGGAGGAGCTGGAGGGCGGGGACCGGAAGTTCGTCATCGACTTCGAGAACACCGGGTACATCGACTCCTCCGGGCTGGGCGTGCTCGTCAGCCTCTCCAAGAAGATCCGCGAGCAGGGCGGTGAGCTCCGTCTCTCCAGCCTCAACGAGGATCTCCGCACCCTCTTCGAGCTCACGAAGCTCGACACCCTCTTCCGGATCACGGACGACAAGGAAGAGGCGCTGGAGGGGTTTTGATCGCTCCGTCGCGATGGCACGACGTTCCCACGTCACTCCTGCCCCCCGCGAGATGAGCAACGAACTGGTACTCGAGCTTCCCACGGACATCGGCTCCATCGAGCACGCCGTGGAGTACGTCATGCAGCGCTGCCGCGGGTGCGACGAGCACGCGCGTCGGCTCCGCCTGAACTTCCGGGTCGGGCTGACCGAGGCGCTCTCCAACGCCATGTCGTACGGGAACGGCCACGATCCCTCCAAGCGGGTCCTGGTCGAGGTCACGCTGGACGACGGGCGGATCGAAGCCCGGGTCACGGACCAGGGTCGGGGCTTCAACCCCGCCGCCGTGCCGGACCCCACCGAGCCGGAGAACCTCAACAAGAGCGGGGGCCGCGGCCTCTTCCTCATGCGTGAGCTCCTGGACGAGGTGACGTTCAACGACGAGGGGAACCAGGTGCGCCTGGTCCTGCGGCTCGATCCGGACGCCCCGCTCGAGGGCGGGGCGCAGGCGTGAGCACGAGGGAACGGCTCTCCGCTGTTCCTCTTCCCGATTCCATCCAGAAGGCCCTCGGCGAGTTCGAGGAGGCCTTCGACGTCCGCATCCGCATCACCCGGCCCCCGGCCGAGGCCGCCGACGACCCCCAGGTCCTCTACGAGTCGTCGGGCCTGAACGGGGACGGCCCTCCCCCCGCGGTCCGCGAGACCGTGGAGCCGCGCGAGGGACGCCCCATGCAGGTGGAGCTCTCCGAGGCCCGTGGGGCGGACACCGGGACGGTGGCCCGCCTCCTGGTGGCCACCCTGGACCGGGAGCTGGAGGCGGCCCGCGAGGTCCGCTTCTTCACCTACGAGCTCTCCGAGCGCTACGAGGAGATCAACCTCCTCTACTCCATCTCGGAGACCCTGGGCTCGATCCTGCACCTGGACGACGCCGCCCGCATGATCCTGAGCGAGGTCTGCGACGTCATGGGGGCGCTCCGGGGCTCCCTCTGGGTCCACCATGCCGCGGACAGCCAGCTCCACCTCCGGGCGGCCGTGGGGGCCGAGGGGCTCGAGGGCCCCCTCCCCGACGACGATCCGGACCTGGTGACCGCCACCGTCTTCCGCGAGGGCCGGCCCGTCATCGCGTCCCGGGTGCGGACGCCGCAGGAGGGCGGGGGCAAGCCCGAGGGCGAGTCCTTCCTCTCGGTGCCCATCCGCTACACGCCCCCCGCCGGGGAATCCCGCACGGTGGGCGTGATCAACCTCATCGGGCGCCGGGGGGGCGACCGCTTCAGCGCCGCGGACCAGAAGCTCCTCTCCGCCATCGCCACCCAGGTGGGGGCGGCCCTGGAGAACAGTCGGCTCCTCAAGGAGAGCCTCTCCCAGGAGCGGATGACCCGGGAGATGGAGCTCGCCCACGAGCTGCAGATGAAGCTCCTGCCGGCGGCGGAGCGCTTCCCCGCCGCGGAGGCGGCGGCCCGGGTGATGCCGGCCGAGCAGGTGGGGGGCGACTTCTACCAGCTCTTCAAGCTCGCGGACGGGAAGGTCGGCGTCATGCTCGGGGACGTCTCCCAGCACGGCTTCCCCTCCGCGCTCATCATGACCCTCACCATGAGCGCGGCGGGCATCTACGCCCGGGAGCACGACTCCCCGGCCCAGGTCCTCCGGGAGATGGACGACGCCCTCCGGGACGAGCTCGAGGCCACGGAGATGTTCCTGACCGTGTTCTACGGGATCATCGACCCGGCGGAGGGCACGCTGACCTACGCCAACGCGGGCCACCCCCACGGCTTCGTGGTCCACGCCGACGGCGAGATGGACCGGCTCCCGGCCACGGACCCGCCGGTGGGCTTCGCGGGCCCCGACTCCTACGCCGAGAAGAGCGTGCCCTGGGTGGCCGGGGAGGACCTCCTCCTCCTCTTCACCGACGGCCTGTCGGACCTCCTCTCCCACAAGACCCGGAACGACGGGGAGGAGCGGGTGCTGGAGACGGTGGTGGCCCATCGGAGCGACCCCGCGCCCCGGATCATCGAGGAGCTCTTCAGCCTCTCGAAGGACTCCAACCCGCCCATCCAGGGCGACGACCGCACGGCGCTGGTCCTCCGGCTGTGAGCGGGGCGGGGGAGCGGGGCGCCGCCGCGCGGGACCGGTGAGCGGGCCCCGGGGGCACCGACCCAAGCGCTCCCTGGGTCAGAACTTCCTGGTGGACGGAAACCTCCAGCGGAAGATCGTGGACGCGGTGGCGGCGGGCCCCGCCGACACCCTCCTGGAGATCGGGCCCGGCCGGGAGGCGCTCACCCGGCACCTGGAGGGGCGGGTGGGCCGCCTGATCCTGGTGGAGCTCGACGACGACCTGGCCGCCGGCCTCCAGACGCGCTACGGGACCCGGGAGGACGTGGACGTGATCCACGGCGACATCCTGGCGCTCGAGACGGCCGCCCTGGTGGAGGACCCGGCGGCGCTCCACGTCGTGGGCAACATCCCCTACAACATCACCACCCCCATCCTCTTCCACCTCCTGGAGCGCCCTCGCCCGGAGGAGATCGTCCTCATGGTCCAGGAGGAGGTCGCGGACCGGATCGTGGCCCGGGCCGGGGACTCGGCCTACGGAGCGCTGGCGGTGGGGGTCCAGACCGTGGCCGAGGCGGAGAAGCTCTTCCGGGTCGGCCGCCGCGCCTTCCGCCCGGTCCCCGGCGTGGACTCCGCGGTGGTGCGCGTCCGCCCCCTCCGCCCCGAGCCTCTGACCGCCGCCGAGGAGCGCCGCCTCCGGCGGCTGGTCCGCGCCGCCTTCCAGTGGCGCCGGAAGCAGCTCCGGAAGATCCTCCGGGACCATCCGGACCTGCGGGTGCCCCGGGACCGGATCGCGGCGCTGGCGGATTCGGTGGGCTTCGCACCCACCGACCGGCCCGAGACCCTCCCCCCCGACGCCTTCGTGGCCCTGGCCGCCGGATTGCCGGAGGACCCCCGGGGGGGGTAGTTTTGTGAACCTTTTCACAAGCCATTCCCGACCGCGTCCGTCCTCTCCGGGCGACCACCGCGGCGAGCCCATCCCGGATCTTGTCCCCACGCATCTCCGATTCCACGATCCGTCGTCTGTCCCATTACCTCCGGGCTCTGGAGGAGATGGCGGAGGACGACGAGAAGACCGTGTCCAGCACCCAGCTCGCGGAGTGGGGCGGGACCACGGCCGCCCAGGTCCGGAAGGACCTCTCCCAGTTCGGGTCCTTCGGGAAGCGGGGGCTGGGCTATTCGGTGCGGGAGCTGGGCGTCCGGCTCCGGAGCATCCTCGGCGTCGACCGGCGATGGCGGGTGGCGCTGGTGGGGGCGGGGCGCATCGGGTCGGCCCTCTTCGAGTACCCCAACTTCGCCCAGCGGGGCTACGACCTGGTGGCCGTCCTGGACGTGTCCCCGGAGAAGGTCGGCAAGTCCTGGCGGGACGTGACGATCCGCCACGTCGACGACCTCGAGGAGGTCGTGGACGCCCTGGAGGTGGACCTGGTGATCCTCGCCGTGCCCGCGCCCGCCGCCCAGGCGGTGGCCGACCGGGCCGTGGCCGCCGGGGCCCGGGGCATCCTGAACTTCGCGCCGACCCAGATCCGGGTGCCCGGAGACGTCCCCGTCACCGACGTGAACCTGGTCATGGAGATGGAGGCGCTCTCCTTCGCCATCACCCGCGAGGGCGAGTAGTGCCGGCTCCGTCCCGGTCCGCCCGGGCGGCGTGACGGCCCCCGCTCCCTCTCTGGTCCGCAGGGCCGCCGAGCTCCTCGGCGAGGGGCCCGTCCACACCCTCGAGCTGGCCCGGGACGTCCTGGGGCTGAGCGGCCATCCCGGGGCCGCGTCCGCGGCGGTCTTCCAGCTCCTGGGCGGCGATCCCCGCTTCCAGGTGGACGGCGAGGGCACGTGGCGCCTGGACCCCGACCGGGTCCCCCTGGGCCGCCCCCTCCGGGAGCTCTCCTTCGCGGTGGTGGACGTGGAGACCACCGGGGGCGGCCGTGGGCGGGGCCACCGCATGACGGAGATCGCGGTGGTCGAGGTCCGGGACGGCGCCATCGTGGACGAGTACCAGACGCTCCTGAACCCCGGCCGCCGGATCCCCCCGGGCGTGGCCCACCTCACCGGGATCACCGACGAGATGGTGGCGGGCGCACCCTACTTCGAGGACGTGGCCGAGCACGTCCTGGACCGGCTGAAGGGCCGGGTCTTCGTGGCCCACAACGTGGCCTTCGACTGGGGCTTCGTGGCCGACGGGCTGGTCCGGGCCCTGGGGGACGCGCCCGACCTTCCCCGCCTCTGCACGGTCCGCATGGTGCGGAAGCTGGTCCCGGCGCTGCGCCGCCGGAACCTGGACGTGGTGAGCCGTCACTTCGACGTCCCCATCCACGCCCGCCACCGCGCCCACGGAGACGCCCTCGCCACGGCCCGGATCCTGCTTCGTCTCCTCGACGAGGCCCAGGGACGCGGGCTCGACGACCTGGCCTCGCTCGACTCCTTCCTGCGCCGCCGCCGTCGACGCGTGCGGCGCGATCCGACCCAGACCGCCCTCCCCCTGGGAGGCCGGCGCAGCGATCCGGAGACGTCATGACCCGATCCGTGGACGACCTTCCCCTCTCCCGCACCACCACCGTGGGCGACCTCACGATCCACGCCCTCGAGGCCGGCCTCCAGTGGCTCGACGGCGGGGCCATGTTCGGGGTCGTGCCCAAGCCGCTGTGGACGCGCCGGATCCCCGCCGACGAGCGCAACCGGATCCCGCTGGCGCTCCGCTGTCTCCTGGTGGAGGCCCCGGGGGCGCTGGTCCTGGTGGACACCGGGATCGGAGACAAGGAGAACGACAAGTTCCGGGACATCTACGGCGTGGAGAACGCCGGGAGCCCGACCCGGCTCGAGGACGCCATCCGGGACGCCGGCCACGAGCCCGGGGACGTGGACATCGTGGTGAGCACCCACCTCCACTTCGACCACGCCGGAGGCAACACGCGCCTGGGTGAGGACGGGGAGGCGGTGCCCGCCTTCCCGGAGGCCCGCTACTTCGTGCAGAAGGAGGAGTTCGCCTTCGCCCACACGGACAACGAGCGCATCCGGGCCAGCTACATGCCCAAGAACTACGACCCGGTGGCCGACCGGGGTCTGTGGACCTTCCTCGAGGGCGACGAGGAGGTGACCGAGGGGGTCCGGGTCGTCCGGACGCCGGGGCACACCCCGCACCACCAGTCGGTGCTGGTCGAGAGCGCCGGGGAGACGGCGTGCTTCCTGGCCGACGTCTGCCCCACCACCGCCCACCTGCCGCTGCCGTGGATCATGGGCTACGACCTGGAGCCGCTTCTGACGCTGGACTCCAAGCGGGGGCTCTGGGAGCGGGCCCGGGAGGAGGAGTGGCTCCTGATCTTCGAGCACGATCCCGAGGTGCCGTGGGGCCGCCTGGACCCCGACGAGGCCCGCCCCACCCTCCGGGGCTGAGCCGCGCCCGGGGCCGCCCCGTCGGGCGGTCGGGACCCCGAGGGGATCCCCCCTCCAGGGGGTGGAACCGGCGGTGACCCGTTCCCGCTTTTTCCCTATCTTTCGTGGGCTGCCCCGGAGGCGGCCCCGAGACCACGTTCCCGTTCCCCGACGTCAAGGCGCTTCATGACCGACAAAGCCCGCACGCCCGTCCTCCTCAAGGGGGGTGCCCGCACGCCCATCGGCCGTTTCCTCGGCGGATTGAGCCCCCTCTCGGCGCCGGACCTCGGCGCCACCGTCATCAAGGCGGTGGTGGAGCGCTCCGGCATCGACCCGAACGACGTGGACGAGGTCATCATGGGGAACGTGGTGTCCGCCGGCGCCGGACAGGCCCCGGCGCGCCAGGCCGCGGTGAACAGCGGGCTTCCGGCCACGATCCCGGCCCTCACGGTGAACAAGGTGTGCGGCTCGGGCCTCAAGGCCGTCATGCTCGCCGCCCAGTCCATCCGGGCCGGGGACCAGCGCCTGGTGGTGGCCGGCGGCATGGAGTCCATGTCCAACGTCCCCTTCTACGTGCGCGGCATGCGCACCGGCGTGAAGTTCGGGGACCAGACCATGCAGGACGGGCTGATCTACGACGGGCTCTGGTGCTCGTTCGGGAACTGCCACATGGGCGGCCACGCCGAGTACACGGCCAAGAAGGGCAACGTCAGCCGCGAGGACGCCGACGCCTTCTCCCTCCGCTCCCACCAGAAGGCCGTGGAGGCCATCGAGGCGGGGCGCTTCGCCGACGAGATCGTGGCGGTGGAGATCGAGGGCCGCCGGGGCACCACGCTGGTGGACACCGACGAGAGCCCCCGGGCCGACACCTCCATGGAGGCCCTCGGCAAGCTGCGCCCGGCCTTCAAGAGGGACGCGCCCGCCGACATCGAGGAGCACGTGGTCACGGCGGGGAACGCCCCGGGGCTCAACGACGGGGCCGCGGCGCTGGTGGTCTGCTCCCAGGAGTACGCCGAGGCGAACGGCCTGGCCATCGAGGCCGTCATCTCCGGGTACGCCTCGGGCGCCACGGAGCCGCAGGACCTCTTCTTCGCCCCCGTGGACGCGGTGCAGAAGCTCATGAAGAAGGACGGGCGCTCCATCGGCGACTACGACCTCTTCGAGGTGAACGAGGCCTTCGCCGTCCAGGCCATCGCCGACATGCGGGCGCTGGAGATGGACGAGGACAAGGTCAACGTGAACGGCGGCGCCGTGGCCCTCGGGCATCCCATCGGGGCGTCGGGCGCCCGGGTCCTCGTGACGCTGCTCAACGCCATGGAGCAGAAGGGCGCGGGCACCGGGTTGGCGACCCTCTGCCTCGGCGGCGGGAACGCCGTGGCGCTCTCGGTGGAAAAGGCCGGCTGACGGCCGGAGCGCCGTCTTTTTGACAACAGCAGGCATGTGAGGACGGGCCCGGAGTCGGCGCCCGGGGGACGCGAGGTGCCCGCGTGGCATCTCGCGGTGTACCTCGGCGTGGTGACGCTGGGCCTGGCCCTCCTGGGGCTCCTGGGCGCCGCCGACGCGGGGCCCGGGGGGCGCGGGGGCGCGCTCCTCCTGGCGGCGCTGGCCGCGGGGTGGGCCGTGTCCGCCCTGGAGGGGCGAGCGTTCTCGGAGCTGGGCTTCGGCTTGGACCGGGGCGTCGTCCGGGGTACGCTGGGTGGGCTGGCCCTCGGGCTGGCCGCCGTGGGCGCGCTCCTGGCCCTCCTGACCCTCGCGGGGGTCGTGGCCTGGAGCGGAACCGACGGTGGGGTGCCCGCCTGGCTCGGGCGCGGAGGCCGGACGCTGGCGCTCCTGGGCCTGGCCGCCGCGGCCGAGGAGGCGCTGGTCCGGGGCTACCCGCTCCAGCTCCTGACGGCCCGGGCGGGCCCGGGCGCGGCGCTGCTCGCCACGTCGGCGGCGTTCGGCGCCCTGCACCTGGGGAACCCGGGGGTGGGGTGGATCGCCGCGGTCAACGTGGCGGCGGCCGGCGTGGCCCTGGGCGTCCTGGCGCTCCGGACCGGCAGCCTGTGGTGGGCCACCGGGGCCCACCTGGGGTGGAACTGGGGGCAGGCGTTCCTGGCCGACCTCCCGGTGAGCGGGCTGGAGCTGGTGGACACGCCCTTCTGGGAGGCGGTGGCGGTGGGCCCGACCTGGCTCTCCGGCGGCGGCTTCGGCGTGGAAGGAAGCGCCCTGGCGGCGCCGGTGCTGGCCGCCGCGGCATGGTGGGCCTGGCGCACCCCGCGGCTGCGGCCGGAGGGACCGCGCTGGTGGTGGGACGAGACGAGCGACGACGAACCGAGCGGGACGCCCCGGGCGCCCCGAGCGAATCATACGGAGGACACGACGGAATGAGCATCGAGCGCATCGCGGTGGTGGGAGGCGGGACCATGGGCAACGGCATCGCCCACGTCTGCGCCCAGAGCGGCAAGTCCGTGCGTCTCATCGACGTGGACGGGGCCGTGCTGGAGCGCGCGCTGGACACCATCGGCGCCAACCTCGACCGCCAGATCAAGAAGGGCCGCCTCGAGGAGGGCGCCCGGGAGGAGGTCCTGGGCCGCATCGAGACCGCCACGGACCTGGCCGAGGGCGTGTCCGACGTGGACCTCGTCGTCGAGGCCGTCCCGGAGCGCTCCGAGCTCAAGGCCGCCGTCTTCGGCACCCTGGACGAGGCCGCCCCCGAGGGCTGCATCCTCGCCAGCAACACCTCCTCCATCTCCATCACGGAGATCGCGGCCCACACCCGCCGTCCGGAGCAGGTCATCGGGATGCACTTCATGAACCCGGTGCCCGTCATGAAGCTGGTGGAGGTCATCCGCGGCCTGGCCACCTCCGACGAGACCACCGCCGCCACCTTCGCCCTCTCCGAGGAGCTGGGGAAGACGCCGGTGGAGGTCAACGACTTCCCGGGCTTCGTCTCCAACCGCGTCCTCATGCCCATGATCAACGAGGCCGTGTTCGCCCTCATGGAGGGGGTGGCCGAGCCCGACGCCATCGACACGGTCATGAAGCTGGGCATGAACCACCCCATGGGCCCCCTGGCTCTGGCCGACCTCATCGGCCTCGACACCTGCCTCAACATCCTCGAGGTCCTCCACCGGGAGCTGGGCGACGACCGCTATCGGCCGTGCCCCCTCCTCCGGAAGTACGTCGCGGCGGGGTGGCTCGGCCGGAAGTCCGGCCGGGGCTTCTACCCCTACGACTGAGACGTGGACCTCTCCCGCCGAACCCGACCCCTTCGTCCCGGAACGCCATGAGCCCCACCCCCGAGCAGCTCGAGATCCAGTCCCTCGCCCGGGAGTTCGCCGAGGGCGAGCTCCGTCCCGGCTCCGCCGAGTGGGACGCCGCCAGGCGCATGGACGACGGCGTCTTCGACTCCCTGGCCGAGGTGGGCTTCCTGGGCATGCTGGCCCCGGAGGAGCACGGCGGTCTGGGCTTCGACGTGGCCACCTACCTCCTGGTCCTCGAGGAGCTGGCCCGGGGCGACGCCAGCGTGGCGCTGGGCGTGGCCATCCACAACGGCCCGGTCACCGGCATGCTGGCGGCCCACGGCACCGACGCCCAGAAGGAGCGCTGGCTCCCGGCGCTGGCGTCCGGCGAGGCCCTGGGCGCCTTCGCCCTCTCCGAGACGGGGGCCGGGAGCGATCCCCGGGCCCTGGAGACCCGCGCCCGCCGGGACGGCGACGGCTGGGTCCTGGACGGGGAGAAGCGGTGGGTGACCAACGGGGGCCGCGCCGGCCTGGTGGTCGTCTTCGCCCGCACCGACGACGAGGACGGGATCGGTGCCTTCCTGGTGGAGCCCTCGGCCGACGGGTACGCCGTGTCCGGCGAGGAGGCCACCATGGGCTTCTGCGGCTCCGAGACCGCCAAGGTGACGCTGGACGGCGTCCGGGTGGACGCCGACGCCCTCCTGGGCGAGGCGGACCGGGGGCTCGTCTACGCCCTCGAGGCGCTGGACGTGGGCCGCGTCGGCATCGCGGCCCTCTCGGTGGGCATCGCCCGGGCGGCCATGGAGCACGCCGTCCGCTACTCCCTCGAGCGGGAGCAGTTCGGGCGGTCCATCAGCGAGTTCGGGGCCATCCAGGCCAAGCTCGCCGACATGCACGAGCGCATCGGCGGGGCCCGTGCCCTGACGCAGCGCGCCGGAGAGGCCGTGCAGGCGCTCTCCAACGGCGGCTTCCCCCGCGAGGGGGCCGACGGGCTCACCGCCCGGGCCGCCACGGCCAAGCTCGCCGCCAGCGAGGCCGCGACGTGGGTGGCCGACGAGGCCGTCCAGATCTACGGCGGCTACGGTTACATGAGGGACTACCCCGTGGAGAAGCTCCTCCGGGACGCCAAGGGGACCGAGATCTTCGAAGGAACGAACGAGATCATGAGGCTCGTCATCGCCCGGGAGATCCTCCGGGACGCGCGCGCCGACTGACCCATACATAGAGCAGTGGAGGGAAGCCCGATGGAACTCTTCGACCTGATGTCCGAGCGGAAGCACGAGCAACTCGTCTTCTGGAGCGAGCCCGAGCTCGGGTACCGCGGCATCATCGCCATCCACGACACCTCCCTGGGCCCGGCCCTGGGCGGGACCCGGTTCTGGCAGTACGAGTCCGACCGGGCCGCCATCGTGGACGCCCTCCGGCTGGCCCGGGGGATGACGTACAAGGCCGCCATCACCGGGTTGAACCTGGGCGGCGGGAAGTCGGTGATCATCGGAGACAACAAGACCGTGGACCGGGAGATGATCTTCCGCGCCCACGGCCGGGCCGTGGAGTCGCTGGCCGGCCGCTACATCACCGCCGAGGACGTGGGGACCTCCCCGGACGACATGGAGTTCGTCCGCATGGAGACCGAGCACGTGGTGGGCGTCCTGGGGCGCTCCGGCGACCCCTCGCCGGTGACGGCGTACGGCGTCTACCGGGGGATCAAGGCGGCCGCGGCGTTCCGCTGGGACGACGACTCCCTCGAGGGGAAGCACGTGGCCGTGCAGGGCCTCGGGCACGTGGGCTACTACCTCTGTGAGGACCTGGCCGCCGAGGGCGCCCGCCTCACCGTCACCGACATCGACGAGGAGCGGGTCCAGCGCGTGGTGGACGACTTCGGCGCCACCGCCGTGGCCCCCGACGCCATCTACGACGTGGAGGCCGACATCTTCGCCCCCTGCGCCCTGGGCGCGGTGGTGAACGACGCCACCCTCGACCGCTTCTCCTTCGAGATCATCGGCGGCGCGGCCAACAACATCCTGGAGCGGGCGGAGCACGGCGACGCCCTCCACGAGCGGGGCATCCTGTACGCGCCGGACTACGTGATCAACGCCGGGGGCCTCATCAACGTCTACGGCGAGATGTACGACTGGAGCGCCGAGCGCTCCAAGCGGAAGGCCGGCGACATCTACAACACGCTGCTCCGCATCTTCGAGCACGCCGCCGCCGAGGGCGTGCCCACGAACCAGGCCGCCGACGCGGTGGCCGAGCAGCGCATCCTGGCGTCCCGTCACCTGCAGCGGAGCTGGGTCTAGCACCTGCCCCGCTCCTCCGACCCCCGAGGGGCCATGTTCGAGCACCTGAGAGAGACCGACCCCGCCATCCTGGACAGCCTCGTCCGGGAGGCCGAGCGCCAGGCCGACGGCCTGGAGCTCATCGCCTCGGAGAACTTCACCTCCCGGGCGGTCATGGAGGCCATGGGGTCGGTCATGACCAACAAGTACGCCGAGGGCCTCCCCGGGAAGCGCTACTACGGCGGCTGCGAGTTCGTGGACGTGGCCGAGGAGCTGGCCCGGGACCGGGCCACGGAGCTGTTCGAGGCCGAGCACGCCAACGTGCAGCCCCACTCCGGGGCCCAGGCCAACATGGCCGCGTACTTCGCGCTCCTGGAGGCGGGGGACCGGATCCTGGGCATGGACCTCTCCCACGGCGGCCACCTCACCCACGGCTCGCCCGTGAACTTCAGCGGGAAGCTCTTCGACGTGGCCTCCTACGGGGTGGGGGAGGAGGACGGGCGCATCGACTACGACGCGGTGCGGGAGCAGGCCCGCGAGTTCCGCCCCCGGATGATCGTGGCCGGGGCCAGCGCCTACCCCCGGGTGATCGACTTCGAGGCCTTCGCGGAGATCGCCCGGGAGGTGGAGGCGTACTTCCTCGTGGACATGGCCCACATCGCGGGGCTCGTGGCCACGGGGCACCACCCCTCGCCGGTGCCCTGGGCCGACATCGTCACCACCACGACCCACAAGACGCTCCGGGGCCCCCGGGGCGGGCTGATCCTCTGCGGCGAGGAGCACGCCAAGGCCGTGGACAAGGCGGTCTTCCCCTTCATGCAGGGGGGGCCGCTCATGCACGTCATCGCGGCCAAGGCGGTGGCCTTCCTCGAGGCGCTGAAGCCCGGGTTCTCCGACTACTCGGGGCGCGTCGTGGCCAACGCCCGCGCCCTGGGCGAGGGGCTCGCCGAGCGGGGTCTCCACCTGGTGAGCGGCGGGACCGACAACCACCTCCTCCTGGTGGACCTGCGGCCGAAGCACCCCGAGCTGACGGGGAAGGAGGCCGAGGCGGCGCTGGAGGCCGCGGCCATCACGGTGAACAAGAACACGGTCCCCGGCGAGACGCGCTCGCCCTTCGTGACCTCGGGGCTGCGGATCGGCACGCCGGCCGTCACCACCCGGGGGCTCGGCGAGGACGAGATGCGCACCCTGGCCGGCTGGATCGCCGACATCCTGGAGCGCCCGGACGACGAGGCGGGAATCCGCCGGGTCCGCGGCGAGGTGAAGGAGCTGTGCGACCGCTTCCCGCTCTACCCCGGCCTCACCCGGGATGCGTGACCCGGCGGGCGGCGCCCACCCTGGCGAAGCGGCGCGCCACGGGGCACATTCGGGGGCACCATGACCGACCTCCAGTTCGCCGACGAGATCCTGGACGAGCTCCAGGCGCGGAATCCGCGCTTCCATGCCAAGGCGTATTTCTTCGTCCTGGCGGCGCTGCATTCCGTCCTGCGCTCGCTGGACGGCCCGCGCCACATCTCGGGCGTCGAGCTGGTGGAAGGGGTCCGCGAGCTCGCGCTGGAGCGGTTCGGGCCCATGGGCGGCACGGTCCTGGAGCACTGGGGCATCCATGCGACCGAGGACGTGGGCGACGTGGTCTTCGCCCTGGTCGAGCAGGGGGTGCTCGTGAAGCAGGAGGAAGATCGGCGGGAGGACTTCGCGGACGTCTTCGACTTCGACGAGGTCTTCGAGCTGAACTACCCCTGGAACGTCCAGCCATAACGATGGGGATCCGGCCTTCCGGATCCACGCCACGATATCGCCCGGCGAGGCCGGGCAGCTTCGCGACCGTCACGGTCGCCGCGCCCATGGGAGGGGTTGCAGATGATGGAATCCAATGGCTTCCCGAAGTGCCTCAAGTGCGAGAGCGGGCTCTTGCTGCCCCTCTCGGACTACGGCCGGGACGGAGCCCCCATCCGCTACAAGGTGTGGGTCTGCTCCAACCCGGAGTGCGGGTTCAACATCCGCATCGACAACGGCGAGGTCACGCTCGGCCGCGCCATCGGTCAGAGCTACAAGTAGGTCTCCCCGGGTCCCCGGCCGTCCCGGCGCGGACCCTTCCCCCACACGTCCCCATGCCACACCACCCACGCGGGCCGGTCGTCTCCGGTCCCCGGGCGGAGCCGTGCGGCCGCCCTCCGGGGGCCGCGTGAGCCCTCCGCCCCTGCGCCCCTTCGGCCGGGCCCGGGTCCCCGCGCCCACCGGGGAGGAGGCCGCGGCCTTCGACGCCCGGGCCATCCGGGAGCTGGGCGTGCCCCAGCCCGTCCTGATGGAGAATGCCGGGCGCTCCGCGGCCCTGGTGGTGGAGCGGCTGTACCCCCGGGGCCCCGTGGTGGGGCTGGTGGGGTCGGGCAACAACGGCGGGGACGCGCTGGTCCTCCTGCGCACCCTGGCCGCGTGGGGCCGCCCCGTGGTGGCCGTGGTGGTGGCGGACCGGGAGGACGACGCCCTCCTCCACGGCTGGTCCCTGGACGTGCGGGGGGACGAGGCGCTGGACGGGCCCGCCGGGCGGGCGCTCCTGGAGGGCGCCGTGGTGGTGGACGGGATCCTGGGCACCGGCGTGCGGGGCGCGCCGCGGCCCCGCCAGGCCGAGACCGTCCGCCGCGTGAACGCCGCGGGGCGCCCCACGGTGGCGCTGGACATCCCCTCGGGGGTGGATTCGGCAACCGGGGCCGTCCCCGGAGAGGCGATCCGCGCGGACCTCACCGTCACCTTCGGGGCGCCCAAGCTGGGGTCCCTCCTCCACCCGGGCCGCGCCCGGGTGGGCCGCCTGGTGGCCGTGGAGATGGGCTTCCCGCCCCTGGAGCACCTCGAGGCCGGCGCCCGGGTGGCCACGCCCCTCTGGGCCCAGGAGCGCCTTCCGGCCCGGGACCCGGACACCCACAAGAACGCGGTGGGCCGGCTCCTGGTGGTGGCGGGCGCGCGGGGGATGGCGGGGGCGGCGGTCATGGCGGCCCGGGCGGGGCTCCGCGCCGGCGCAGGCCTGGTGCAGGTCGCCTCCTCCCCGGAGAACCGGACGGTCCTCCAGTCCGCGGTGCCCGAGGCGCTCTTCGTGGACGCCTCCGACGCGGACGCGCTGGCCGAGGCCGCGGCGGGCACCCACGCCGTGGCGGTGGGACCCGGGCTCGGCACCGACGAGGCGGCGCGGGCCGTGCTGGCCACGGTGCTGGACGCCGGGGCGGCCCCCCTGGTCCTGGACGCCGACGCCCTCAACCTGGTGGCCCGGGGGCACGCCGACCTCTCCGCGGTGGCGGCGGACCGCCCGGTCCTGGTCACGCCCCATCCCGGCGAGATGAGCCGGCTCCTCGACCGGGACAAGGAGGAGCTCGCCGCCGACCGGGCGGGGACCGCCCGCGAGGCGGCGGAGCGGTGGGGGTGTGCCGTGCTCCTCAAGGGGGCGCCCTCCCTGGTGGCGGCGCCCGGCGCGCCCGTGACCGTGGACCCCCTGGGCTCCTCGGACCTGGCCGCCGCCGGGATGGGCGACGTCCTCACCGGCACCTGCGGCGCCCTCCTGGCCCAGGGCCTTTCGCCGGCCGACGCCGGCTCCGTGGGGCTCTACCTGTCGGGCCGCGCGGCCGTCCTGGCCGGTCGGGGCGCCGGCCTCACCCCGGTGGACGTGATCCGCTGGCTGCCCGAGGCCCGGGCGGAGCGGGGGCCGGGCGAGACGGACCTCGACCTCCCCTTCGTCCTCTTCGACCAGGACCCGGCGCGGTGAGCGGGCACGGGGCGGGGAGGGGAGGAGCCGGGCTGGCCCTGGGCGCCGGGCGGGAGTTCGAGGCCATCCGTCGATGGGTGGCCGACGCGCCCCTGCCCGACGGCGTCGTGGTGGGCCCCGGAGACGACGCCGCGGTGCTGGAGGACGGTTGGGTGGTCTCCACGGACCTGATGGTGGAGGACGTCCACTTCCGCTCCGCCTGGGCCACCCCGGCGGAGATCGGCTTCCGCGCGGTGACCGCGGCCCTCTCGGACCTGGCCGCCATGGCCGCCCGGCCCGTGGGCGTGCTCCTCTCCCTGGCCAGCGGCGCGCTCACCGAGGCGGGGCTGGACGCCCTGAACGAGGGAGCGCGCCGGGCCGCGGAGGCCGCCGGAGCCCGGGTCGTCGGCGGGGACCTCGCCGGCTCGCCCGGTCCGCTCTTCGTGGACGTGGTGGTCCTGGGGCGCGCCGCCCGTCCCGCGCTGCGGACCGGCGCCCGTCCCGGAGACGAGCTCTGGGTCACCGGCACGCTGGGCGCCGCCGCCGGCGCGGTGGCCGCCTGGGAGGACGGCCGGGAGCCCTCGCCGGCCATGCGGGCGGCCTTCGTCCGCCCCACCGCCCGGGTCGAGGAGGCTCTCTGGCTGGCGGAGCACGCCGACGTGCGTGCCCTGATCGACCTCTCCGACGGGCTGGCGGGGGACGCGGGCCACGTGGCGGCGGGGAGCGGCGTGGGCGCGGTCCTGGAGGCGGCGCGCGTCCCGGTCGCCCCCGGGCTCGGGGAGGCCGGGCACGACGCCGAGGCGGCCCTGGGGTTCGCGCTCCACGGGGGCGAGGACTACGAGCTCCTCCTGGCCGTCACGCCCGGCACGCTGGACGCCGAGGCCTTCCGGGCGGCCACCGGCACGGAGGTCACCCGGGTGGGTCGGGTGGAGGAGGGCGAGGGCGTGTGGCTCGACGACGGCGGCGGGCCCCGGCGCCTGGAGCGCGGCGGCTTCGACCACCTGGGAGCGGGCGCGTGATCGGCTTCCTGCGCGTGTTCGTCGTGGCCATCCCCGCCACCATCTGGTACGGCATCCGCATCGTCTGGGGCGCTCGCGGGAAGGACGGCGCCCGGGTCTGCGACGAGCTCCCCCGGGCCTGGGCCCGGACGCTGCTCCGCGCCGCCGGGGTGGAGGTGGAGCTGGAGAACCCGGAGCGCATCGATCCCGCCCGCCCCCAGATCCTGGTGGCCAACCACGCCTCGTGGGTGGACGTGCTCGCCCTCACGGTCCACGTTCCCGGCGCCTTCCGCTTCGTGGCCAAGAAGGAGCTGGCCCGCATCCCCTTCTTCGGGGCGGCGTGGCAGGCGTGCGGCCACATCGCCATCGACCGGAGCGACCGACAGGCCGCCATCCGCTCGCTCACCGAGGCCCGGGAGATCCTGGAGCGGGAGCACCCCACGGTCATCCTCTTCCCCGAGGGGACGCGCTCGAGGGACGGGCGGCTCCTCCCCTTCAAGAAGGGGGCGTTCGTGCTGGCCATCCAGACCGGCACCGAGGTGGTGCCGGCGGCCATCCTCGGGAGCCGCGCGGTGATGCGGAAGGGGTCGTTCCTGGTCTATCCCGGGACCGTGCGCATCCGCTTCGGGGAACCCATGGGCGTGGAGGGCCTGGAGCTCGAGGACCGGGGGGTCCTCACCGACCGGGCCCGCGCCGCCGTGGCGGGCCTGCTGGACGCGGGACCCGCGGCACCCGAAGATCCCAAGACCATTCAGCCATAGATAGAGGAGGCTTCGTGTCGGCCATCGTATCAGTCCGTGCCCGGGAGATCCTGGATTCCCGAGGCAACCCCACCGTGGAAGCGGAGATCACCCTGGAGACCGGCGCACGCGGGCGTGCCGCCGTCCCCTCCGGCGCGTCCACGGGGGCCCACGAGGCCGTCGAGCTCCGGGACGGCGACCGGAGCCGCTACCTGGGGAAGGGCGTCCTCCAGGCGGTGGAGAACGTGAACACCGCCATCGCCGACGCGCTCCTGGGCTTCGAGGCCAAGGAGCAGCTCGACATCGACCGGACGCTCCGGGAGCTGGACGGCACGCCCAACAAGCGGAAGCTCGGCGCCAACGCCATGCTCGCCGTCTCCATGGCCGCGGCGCGGGCCGCCGCCAACGAGATGAGCCTCCCGCTCTGGCGCTACCTGGCCGACGAGAGGAGCGCCACGCTCCTCCCGGTTCCCATGATGAACATCCTCAACGGCGGGGAGCACGCGCCCAACAACGTGGACATCCAGGAGTTCATGGTGATGCCCGTGGGCGCCACGACCTTCCGCGAGGGGCTGCGCACCGGGGTGGAGATCTTCCACCACCTGAAGAAGGTCCTGTCCGACAAGGGGAAGAGCACCGCCGTGGGGGACGAGGGCGGCTTCGCCCCGGACCTGGGGAGCAACGAGGAGGCCGTGGAGGTGGTGCTCCAGGCCATCGAGGCCGCGGGCTACCGCCCCGGCGAGGACGTGGTGCTGGCGCTCGACGCCGCCGCCACCGAGCTCTTCGACGACGGCGAGTACGTCTTCCGGTGGTCCGGCGGCGAGCGGCGGGACGCCGCCGGGATGGTCGAGTTCTGGAAGGAGTGGACGGACAAGTACCCCATCCGCTCCCTGGAGGACCCCCTGGACGAGAACGACTGGAACGGGTGGAAGGCCCTCACCGCCGAGGTGGGCGACCGGGTCCAGATCGTGGGGGACGACCTCTTCGTGACCAACACGGAGCGGCTGGAGCAGGGGATCCGGGACGAGTCGGCCAACGCCATCCTCATCAAGGTCAACCAGATCGGGACGCTCACCGAGACGCTGGAGGCCATGCGCATGGCCCGGACGTCCGGCTTCAACTCGGTGGTGAGCCACCGCTCCGGCGAGACCGAGGACACCTTCATCGCCGACCTGGCCGTGGCCACCGAGGCCGGCCAGATCAAGACGGGGAGCGCCAGCCGCACCGACCGCGTCGCCAAGTACAACCAGCTCCTGCGCATCGAGGAGAAGCTGGGTGACGCCGCCCGCTATCCGGGGAAGGAGCTTTGGGCGCGCTGAAGCGACTCGTCCTGCCGGCGCTCCTCCTCGTGGCGGTGTACTACGCCGTCTTCGGGGGGGAGTACTCGGTGTTCGAGGTCCGGCGCACCCGGGCCGCGCTCGAGGAGGAGCGGGCCCGGGTCGCCGACCTGCGCCGCCAGATCGACTCCCTGCGCGCCTGGACGGACTCCCTGGAGAACGACCGGGAGACGCTGGAGCGGCTGGCCCGGGAGCGCTACGGCATGATCCTGGACGGCGAGACCATCTACCGCTTCGCCGAGGGGGACTCGGCGGACGCGGACTCGGTGGGCGTGCGGTAGCGGGCGGACGAGGCCGGGGCTCCGGCGGGCCGGTCGCCCGCTAGGCGCCCACCCGCTCCAGCACCGCCATCATGGCGGCCTCGAGCCGCCGGCGCCGGTTCCGGTCGAAGCGGATCCAGAAGGGTCGGGCCACCACGAAGGGGAGGACCAGGAACCCGGCCAGGGTGGCCACGGGCCCCAGGGCGCCCAGGGGCGTGAGGGCCGCCAGCGCTCCCCACCCCAGCACCCCCAGGAACCAGGCGCCCAGGTAGTGGCCGGCCCGGTCCGCGTCCAGCGTGACCTCGAGCCCGTCGTCGGTCTCCACCAGGTCCAGCGTCGTCCGCCCGAGGGTGTGGTCCTCCCGCCACACCAGCCGGCCCGCACGGGCGTCCTGGAGCTGCCCGCCCCGGCCCAGGGCTCGCTCCACGGCGGCGCACAGCTCCCGTGGCTCGGTGGGGAGACGGCCGCCCGGGACGAACGCCCGGAGGGTGCGGGTGTCGGGGGCGCCCAGGGCCAGGGTGGCCGCGCCGCCTCCCGGGGCCTCCGTCACCGCCGCGGCCCGCGCCACCAGCGCGGGATCGATGCCGGCCTCCCGCGCCGCCTCCATGAGCTCGGGCACGGTGTGGCCGGAGGGCGTCAGCGCCCCACCCTCGTCGGCCTCCGACGCCAGGCGGAGGACCCGCGTGACCTCGGCCTCGGTCAGGGCCCGGTCCGGGGTGACGGCGCCGGCGTCGGGCGGGAGCGCCGGTGGCGCTCCCGCCGGCTCGGGCTCCCCTGGGGCGTGGCCGGGGGTGCGCTCGTCGTCGTCGGGGCTCACGGCTCCCGACCGGCTCCCGCGTCGCCCTCGTCCTCCCGCTCCTCCTCCAGGCTGGCCAGGACCGCCTCCGCCCCCGCCGTGCTCTCTTCCTCGTCGGCCATCCCGATCATCTTCCGCGCGGTGGCCTCCAGCGTCTTCCGGTCGGCGTCGGTGGGCAGGTCCTTGATCATGGCCTCCGCCGCCGCCTTCAGCGCCGCCTCGGTGGTCTCCGCCCGGGCCGGCGAGCCCTGCTGCGTGAAGGGCTTGAAGAGGTCGATGGGGAGGGGGAAGAGGGTGGTGGAGTTGTTCTCGGCGGCCACCTCGACCACGGTCTGGAGGAAGCGGAGCTGGAGCGCCATGGGGAACTGGGCCAGGACCTCGGCGGCCAGCGCCAGCTTGGTGGAGGCCTGGTACTCGCCCTCGGCGGTGATGACCTTCGCCCGCCGCTCCCGCTCGGCCTCGGCCTGCTTGGCCATGGCGCGCTTCATCTCCTGGGGGAGGTCGATGTCCTTGATCTCCACCGTGGTGACCTCGATGCCCCACTGGTCGGTGCCTTCGTCGATGATGTTGCGCACCACCTCGTTGATCCGCTCCCGCTCCGCCAGGAGCTCGTCGAGCTCGGACTGGCCGATGACCGAGCGCAGCGTCGTCTGGGCGAGCTGGCTGGTGGCGAAGTAGTAGTCCTCGATCTCGATGACCGCCTTGGTGGGATCGGCCACGCGGAAGTAGACCACCGCGTTGACCCGCACCGAGACGTTGTCCTTGGTGATGGTGTCCTGGGGGGCGATGTCGAGCGCCACGATGCGCAGGTCCATCTTGCTCATCCGCTCGACGCCGAAGGGGACCAGGAAGATCAGCCCCGGGCCCTTGGCCCGGGTCAGCTTCCCCAGGCGGAAGATGACGCCCCGCTCGTACTCGTAGAGGACGCGGAGGCTGGTGAGGAGCCCCAGCGCCGCCAGCGCGACGATGGGAAAGAGGATGACGCCGAGATCCATGGTGTCCTCCGTGTGGGACCGACCGACTCGAGAAGTCCTGCGGCACACCGTATACGCGGCCCGTCCGGCCCGCCTTCCAGGGGCCGCGCCTCCACCGTCGCTTCCGGGCGCCCCGGGCGCAAGCGGGGCCGGGCGGATCCCGGTGTCCCGGCGGCGCCGGGGAGGCGGTTGACAGGGGCCCGCCCCAGGATGAGCTTTTCCCTCCCCGCCGGAGTAGCTCAGTCGGTTAGAGCAGCGGAATCATAATCCGCGTGTCGGGGGTTCGAGTCCCTCCTCCGGCATCCGTTGCAGTCAAACGGATAGCGCCCCCCTGGGAGATTTCCCAGGGGGGCTTTTTCATTCTGTTGTGTGTCCGTTCTGTGTCCTGATGGCCGGCGGAGGTGTTGGCCCCGTCGTCCCCCGGCGGCGATTTCGACCTCTCCGGACGGCGAGGGGAGGGCACTAGTCCGGCGCCCGGAAACACTCCGGAGCCCGCCTGTCCTGTATCCGGAGCGGCGCCGGGCGCTGTCCGGCCGGGTGACTGGACGACAACCACCGCCGTCGGCGCACGACACCGTGTGCGCCGACCGCCCGGTCGATCCGCCGGCTTCTTGCCGTAGCGTAGGCGCCCCCGTACCATCGACCCCTCGGCGCGGCAACCAGTAGGATCCCCCACTTCCAGCGGACCAACATCGGCGCCATGAGCGGGCGAACCCCAGAGGCTCTCGTCACACCTGAGTTACTGGTGTGGACTAGGGAGACCATGAATCTCTCAATTCCGGACATGGCCCGGCGGCTCGGGACGACCGTCGAGCGCGTCCAGCAATGGGAGGGTGGGGAGCGGCGGCCCACGGTTCGCCAAGCTCGACTGTGGGCCAAGGCGACACGCCATTCGCTTGCTCTTCTCTACCTTCCTGAGCCTCCGCGCGGCTTCAAGCCGATCCGGGACTTTCGACGTCTCCCGGGCCTCGGGGGCCAGCAGCGACTCTCCCCTGAGCTGGCCTACCAAATCCACTCCGCAGAGCTCCGACGAGAACTCGCTTTGGACTTTCTTGAGGAGGCGGAGGAGACACCCGAAGTTTTCGACTTCCGGCTGAGGATCTCCTCGGATACCGAGGTGTCGGGCGGCCGCATTCGGGAGTTCCTCGGCGTGACAGCCCGGGATCAGCGGGAGTGGTCTGGGAAGTACATGCCTCTTCACGGGTGGCGGGACGCCATGCAGGCTAGGGGCGTACTCGTCTTTCAGTCCACCCGGGTGGACCTGGAAGAGATGCGGGGCTTCTCACTTCCCGGGGATCAACTCCCCGTTATCACGTTGAATCCCCAGGACACGCCCGCTGGACGGGTCTTCACCCTTCTTCATGAGTTCGCCCATCTCGGCCTGCGGCAGGGGGGCTTGTGCGACCTTGAGGGGGAGAATCGGACAGAAGTCTTCTGCAATGCCGTCGCGGCTGCGGCGCTGGTACCGCGGGGCGACTTGGAAGATCAGACGATCGGAATGTCGGGGGACCACTTCTGGGACGAGGACGAGCTTCGGCGCCTTGCGCGGATGTTCTCGGTGAGCCGGGAGGTCGTCCTGCGGCGTCTCGTCACCCTCGGACGCGCATCGCAAGCGTTCTATCGTCAGAAGCGGTCGGAATGGCTGGCTCAGTACGCCAAGGCTCGCCAGCGAAGAAAGGAGAAGCGGACTCCGATCCCAGCTTATCGCCTAGCGGTGAGCCAACTCGGAGCGCCCTTCTTGTCCCTCGCGCTGCGGTCCTATTGGGATCAACGACTGTCTCTGAGTGAACTGGCGTCCGTGGCGGGCGTCCAAGTAAGGGACATCCCGAAGATCCAAGCCGAGGTGGTCGGGAATGCCTGAGCCGAACGGGAGGACCTACTGCTTGGACAGCAGTTCGATCATTGCTGCCTGGCATGAGCGGTACCCGCCCGCGCACTTCCAGTCCTTCTGGGCGTCCCTTCAGGAGCTTTCTACGGCCGAGCGCGTAATCTCGCCGGAGGAGGTCGCGGAAGAGATTGGGAAGCGGGACCCAGCCCTGCGACGGTGGGCAGAAGACCAAGCCGATTTCTTCGTCGCGCTCGACGAGTCCCAACAGGTGGCGCTTCGCGACATCATGGCCAGGTTCCCCAGATTGGTGAAGGCCTTCAGCAGTCGCAACCGCGCGGATCCCTTCGTGATAGCCCTCGCCAAGGTGCGGAACGCCGTCGTAGTCTGCGAGGAGGGGCCGGGGAGCCCCAAGAAGCCCAAAATCCCGGACATCTGCAGGCGTCTTCAGGTTCCTCAGATTGGGCTAGTGCAGATGATCCGCGATGAGGGATGGACGTTCTAGGGGGGATGTCAGTGACTCTCCAGTGCCTTCATACGCTGTGGACTCGCTACTTCCCGTGCTGTCCACGACGGATCCCGACGTTCCGAGCGTACCGCCATGCTCTCGGGGCTCCTCCAGCATGAGTCGATCCCCTCAGGATCGAAATCCGTGGGGTCCCGGGGTGGGCGCCTCGCCGAGGACTGGGCACGCCCAGAGACTCGCTCGGTTGTACGCACGGGTGGACCGACCTGTCGCCTTCGTGGGACCGGTTGGCGTCGGAAAGACCCACCTGGCCACGTTGGCCCACCAAGACTCGGGGCGAGTGGGGGAGTTCGTCGTCATCTCGGCGGGAGAGTTGTCCGGGAGCCTCTATTCCGACACCCTGTTCGGACATACCGCCGGCGCCTTCACCGGCGCCAAGGGCGCGAAGGTCGGCGCGGTCCAGCGGGCTCACCGCGGAACGCTGTTGGTCGACGACCTCGCCATTCTTCCGATCGCGGCCCAGGCGGCGCTCTTGCGGATTCTCGAGTCGGGCCGCTATCGGCCCGTGGGTGCGGCCGAGGACCGGATCTCCACCGCCCGGTTCTTCTTCGCATCCACCGTCGAGCCCAGGGCCTTGGCGGCCCGGGGAGCGCTCCTCCCGGACCTCGCCAGCCGAATCGGCGAGCTGATCGTGCCGGTCCCGCCGCTATCCCAGCGCGTCGAGGAGATCATCCCACTCGCCCTGCAGTT
>CAZMTA010000025.1:0-3851 GCA_964569085.1 uncultured Gemmatimonadaceae bacterium
CAGGGTCGGAAATCCGCCGCCCGTAAAGCGACGCGCGCAAAACGCGTGTCGCTTTACGGTTACTTGACGAACAGCATGTCCCGGTACGTCGGCACCGGCCACAGGTCGTCCGGCACGATGCGCTCGAGGCGGTCCACCACGTCCCGCACGGCGTCCAGCGCCGGGATGATGTTGGCGCGCATGTGCTCGGCCTTGGAGACCACGTCGTCCCCGCCCAGCTCCTGGTTCTGCTCGGCCAGGTGGTCGAGCTTGTCGGTGAGCTGGTCGATGAGGTCGTTGACCTTCCGCGCCGTTCCCAGCACGCCCTCGGTCTTCATCCCCACGTCGTCGGCCCGCTCCGCCGTCTGGAGCAGCTCGCTCAGGTAGCGGGTGGCGGCGGGCAGGATCATGGTCTGGGCGATGTACTGCCCGGTCTCGCCTTCGATGTTGATGGTCATGAAGTACTGCTCGACGAAGATCTCGAAGCGGCTCTCCAGCTCCCGCTTCGAGAGCACGCCGTACTTCTCGAAGAGCGCGGCGTTCTTCTCGTCCACCATCTTCGGCAGCGCGTCCATCGTGCTCTTCAGGTTCAGCAGCCCGCGGCGCTCGGCCTCCTCCACCCACTCGTCCGAGTAGTTGTCGCCGTTGAAGACCACGTGCTTGAACTCGTGGATCTCCTCGGAGAGGAGGGACTGGAGCGCCGCGTCGAAGGCCGTGCCGCCCTCGAGCTTCTCCTCGAGCTTCGTGCACATCTCGTCGATGGCCTCGGCCACGATGGTGTTCAGGACCGTGGCCGGGAAGGACACGCTCTGGGACGAGCCCAGCGCCCGGAACTCCCACTTGTTGCCCGTGAAGGCGAAGGGCGACGTGCGGTTCCGGTCCCCGGCGTGCTTGGGGAGCTGCGGGAGGACGTCCACGCCCAGGCCCATGAGGCCGCCGGACTTGGAGCTGGTGGCCTCGCCGGCCTCCTCGAGCTGCTCGAAGATGTCCTGGAGCTGGTCGCCCACGAAGGCGCTGATGATGGCCGGCGGCGCCTCGTTGGCGCCGAGCCGGTGGTCGTTCCCGGCATGGGCCACCGCGGCGCGCATGAGGTCCTGGTGCCGCGCCACGGCCTTGAGGACCGCGGAGCAGAAGAAGAGGAACTGCATGTTGTCGTGGGGCGTCTCACCCGGCTCCAGCAGGTTCTGCTCGCTGGTGCCGAAGGAGAAGTTCAGGTGCTTGCCGCTCCCGTTGACGCCCTGGAAGGGCTTCTCGTGGAGCACGCACACCAGCCCGTACTTCCGGGCCACCCGGCGCAGCACCGACATGGTGAGCTGCTGGTGGTCGGCGCCCTGGTTGGCGTCCTCGAAGATGGGGGCCATCTCGTACTGACCCGGGGCCACCTCGTTGTGGCGCGTGGTCACGGGCACGCCCAGGCGGTAGAGCTCCAGCTCCACCTCGTTCATGTACTCGAGCACCCGCTCGGGGATGGAGCCGAAGTAGTGGTCGTCCATCTCCTGACCCTTGGGCGGCTTGGTCCCGAAGACCGTGCGGCCGGAGGTCATGAGGTCGGGGCGGCGGTAGAAGAACTCCTCGTCGATGAGGAAGAACTCCTGCTCGGCGCCCATGGTGGCGCGCACCGGAAGCGGCGCGGAGTCGAAGAGCTTCAGCGCGCGGCGGGCCTGCTCGTCCAGCGCGCTCATGGAGCGCAGGAGCGGGGTCTTCTTGTCCAGGGCGTCGCCGGCCCAGGAGGCGAAGGCCGAGGGGATGCACAGGTACGCGCCGCCGGGGCCCTCCACGAGGAAGGCCGGGGAGGTGGGATCCCAGGCGGTGTAGCCCCGGGCCTCGAAGGTCTGGCGGAGGCCGCCGGACGGGAAGGACGAGGCGTCGGGCTCGCCCTGCACCAGCGCGGAGCCGTCGAACTCGGTGATGGCGCGGCCGTCCCCGGTGGGCTTCAGGAAGGAGTCGTGCTTCTCCGCCGTGAGGCCCGTGAGGGGCTGGAACCAGTGGGTGAAGTGGGTGGCGCCCCGCTCCAGCGCCCACTCCTTCATGGCCGCGGCCACGGCGTCGGCCACGGACATGTCGAGCTCGGAGCCGCTCTCGACGGTGGCCATGAGCGCCTTGTACTGCGGCTTCGGAAGCCGCGAGCGCATCTCGCTCAGCCCGAAGAGGTTCTCGCCGAAGACCGATTCCAGATCCACCCGCTCCTTGCGCTCCCCGTTGGGGGTCTGGGACGTGTAGCGCGCGGCGGCGAGGGTGTCGAAGCGTGGGGTGGCTCGGGTCATGGGAGAGGTCCTCCGGGGAGCGTGGACGGGGTGGCTGCCAGACTGGAAGGTCGGGATCGCGCCCTGGCCTCTCAAGACGGAAGGGGCCACTATTTGCATTATCTCGGTTATGCTAACCGACCCTCACCCCCCGACCCGACGGAAACCCCGTGGCATTCCTGGGCCGCCGCCGCGAGCTCGGCACCCTGCGCTCCCTCTTCGACCGGTCCGATCCGGTGCTCGTCCACGTCACCGGCCCGCCGGGGATCGGGAAGAGCGCGCTGGTGGCCCGCGCCGTGGCGGGCCTCCCCCACGCGCGCGCAGCATGTCCTCCCCTCCCGGACCCGGACATCCGCGCGGCCGTGCGGCGGGCGGCGGCCCCCGTCCTGGACGGCGGCGAGGTCGAGGCGGGCCCCCCGCCCTCGTGGCCCGAGCTGGCCCGGCGCCTCCGGGAGGCGGCGTCCCGGGAGGACCGCCCCCGCGTGCTGGTCCTGGACGACGCCCACCGCCTGGGCGAGGCCCGCGCCGAGGTGGAGGAGCCGCTGCGCCGCCTCCTCCTCCCGGGCCGCGGCACCCCGCTCCACCTGGTGCTGGTGGGGCGGGGACCGGGCCTCCCCGACCTGGGCGAGCGCACGCCCGACGAGTCGCTGGAGCTGGGCCCCCTCCCGTTCCGGGACGCCCTCCCCCTGCTGCCGGGCCGCGACGCGGTGGAGCGCCTGCGCGCCTACGGCACCTTCGGCGGCATGCCCGGCCACCTCCTCCACCTGGACACCGACGTGACGCCGGGCACCAACGTGCGCCGCCTGGCCCTCTCCCCCGGCGGCCCCCTGGCCCGGGCCGGCCTCGACCTCCTGGAGCGCACGCTCCAGACGCCGGCCCGGTACGTGGCCATCCTGGCCGTCCTGGCCCGGGGCGAGTCGGAGTGGCGGGACGTCCACGCGGGCGTGCGCGACCTGACCTCCAGCGGCCAGGTGGCCCCCTACCTGCGCCGCCTGGAGGAGATGGGGCTCGTGGAGGTCCGCCGCTCCCTGGACGCCCCGCCCCGGAGCCGCTCCCGCCGCTACCGCATCCGCGATCCCTTCGTGGCCTTCTGGTTCCGCTTCCTCCTCCCGGCGCTGGACCGGGTGGGCACGGAGGACGCCTCGGACCTCCTCTCCGAGGTGATCCGCCCCGAGCTCGACGACCACATGGCCCACGTCTTCCCCGAGGTCTGCCGCCAGTACATGGAGCGCGACGTGATGGAGCTCCTGGCCGCCAACGCCCGGGAGACGGGGAGCCTCTGGGGGGACGGCTACGACCTGCCCGTGGCGGGGATCCTGGCCTCCGGCGTCCCCTTCTACGGCACCGCCGAGTGGCGGGACACCCCGGGCCCGGCCCTCCTCACGCGCCTCGACCGGGCCGTCCGCGAGACCCGCTACGGCTTCGGCCGGGAGGTGCGGCTGCGCGCCATCTTCTCCCCCCATCGCTTCCCCCGGCGCCTGGAGCGCCAGGTGGCGTCCCGGCAGGACGGCATCCTGGTGGGGCCCGAGGCGATGGCGGGCGAGGTCTGAGACGCCCTCGCCCGAATCCGGCGGAAGGTGGACCCATCCCGCCATGGCGACGGTATGCACCACGGGGCATATTTCTGGG
>CAZMTA010000025.1:3951-8309 GCA_964569085.1 uncultured Gemmatimonadaceae bacterium
GGTGAAGGGTCCTCACCTCCCGTTTCCCTACAGCAGCGGCGTCGTCACCTCCAGGCACACCCACATGCGCGAGCTCAGGATGCAGGTACTGGGCAGCCCATTTCGTACCCTGTACGCCTTCGACCCGCGACGCGTCGCGATCTTGCTGATCGCAGGGGACAAATCCGGCAACGAACGGTGGTACGAGGTCTTCGTGCCGAAGGCCGACCGCCTCTACGATGACCATCTCTCGAGCCTCGAGCAGGAAGGGCTGATCTGATGACGACCAACTTCGAGAAGGTTCGCGAGACCCTGACGCCCGAGCGTCAGGCCCGGATCCGGGACCGCACCCAGGAGCTCCTCGCCGAGCTTCCCCTCCAGGAGCTCCGCCAGGCGAGGGAGCTGTCCCAGGAGGAGCTGGCCGAAGTCCTGGGACTGAACCAGGCGACCATCTCCAAGCTGGAGCGCCGCACCGACATGTATCTCAGCTCGTTGCGGCGCTTCGTGGAAGCCATGGGCGGGGAGCTGGAGATCACCGCCAGCTTCCCGGAGGGACGTGTCCGGATCCAACTCTTCGAGGATCTCGCCGAGGAGCCTCGAGAAGTGGAGGTCTGAAGGACGTCCTCCGGTCTTCCGGAACCGGGCCCGGCCGCTGTCGGCCCGAGACGCCCTCGCCCGAATCCCGCGCCCCCGGGAACCCGTAGGGTGTACCACATCACCGGCCGCGCGCGTGGGCAGTCCGCCCGTGGCTCGTCCGGTCTCCACTTCGTCCCGAGCACCGTCAGCATGGACACCCCGCGGGCCCCCGGGTCCCTCCGCCGCACCCTCCCCTTCGCCGTTCTCCTCCTCCTTCTCCTGCTCCTCCCGGGCTGCGCCCACACCGGCCGCCTGGGCGAGTACGACTTCCGCGACCGCACCGTGGCCCTGGTCCTGGTGGCCCCGGCCCGCCCCGAGGTCTTCACCGGCGCGGACTTCGAGGTCTGGCGCGGCGACCTGCGCGCGACCCTCCTGGCCGTGGGCACCGAGGTGGTGAAGGAGCGGGAGGCCCACCGGCTCCGGGGACGCCTGGACGAGGCCGTGGCCCGCACCGACGTGGCCGCGCTCCTGGGCGACCGGGCCCTGGACCGCTCCGCCCGGATCCTCCGCATGGAGCCCGTGGCCGACGCCCGGGACGCCGACTTCGAGGTCGAGGTCCACCTCCGGGAGTACGGGATCGAGGCCGAGGGGTGGGACGCCCAGGCCCGCTTCTTCGTGGACGCCCGGGTGCGCCTGATCGACACCGCCGACGGCTCCGAGGTGTGGGCCGCCGACGTCACCGAGTCCGACGCGGTGAACCAGGCGGTCCTGGGGCTGCCCGACCCCCTGGGGGACGTGGTGACCGCGGCGGCGCTGGCGCGCCTGGACGTGGACGAGATCGAGCGGGCGCTGGGCGGGCTGGCCGAGTACTCGGCCGACCGCATCGGCGAGCGGCTGCGGAAGGGGTGGGAGAAGGCCTCCCGCCGCTAGGACGCCGGACCCCTCGCCCGCCTCCGGCGAGGGCGCCTCAGGGCGTCCCGCCCTCCAGGATCGTGGCCAGCGTGGCGGTGTCCAGGTTCCCGCCCGAGACGACGCAGACCACCGTGCCCTCGCCGGCGCCCCCGGCGAGGGCCGCGGCCACGGACGCGGCGCCCGCCCCCTCGGCCACCACCCGGTTCCGCTCCACCAGCGTGCGCACCGCGTCGGCCACCTCCTCCAGCCCCACCACCAGCGAGCCCGCCAGGAGCTCCGAGGCCAGGATCCACATCTCGTCCAGCAGCGCGCCGGACCCGATGCCGTCCACCCACGAGGCCCGGTAGTCCACCGTGCGGGGCTCGCCCGCCTCCAGGGAGGCGTGGAGCGGGGCGGCCGTCTCCACCTCGGCGGCGTGGACCGGGACGCCGGGCGCCAGCTCCCGGAGCGCCGCGGCGATCCCGCACGAGAGCCCGCCGCCGCCGTAGGGCACCACCACCGCGTCCACGTCGGGGAGCGCCTCCACGATCTCCAGGCCCACCGTGCCGTTGCCCGCCAGCACCGCCGGATCGGAGACGGGGTGGACGAAGTGCCCGTCGAGCCCGGGGTAGGAGCGCTCCACCAGCACCCGCCACCAGGCGTCGAAGGGAACGGCCACGGTCTCGGCGCCGAGGCGGTGGATGGCCTCGAGCTTGGTCCTGGGCGCGTGGTCCGGCACCACGACCGTGCACGGGATGCCCAGCCGCCGGGCGTTCCACGCCACGCCCTGGGCCATGTTGCCCGCGCTGGCGGTGTACACGCCCCGGGCCAGGAGCTCGGGGTCGGCCAGCGCCATGGCGTTGCCGGCGCCCCGGAGCTTGAACGACCCGATGGGCTGGAGGCTCTCCAGCTTGAGCCAGACGTCGGCGGGGGCGTCCTCCACGTTCAGGCGCACCAGGGGCGTGTCCAGCGCCAGGTCGGGGAGGCGATCGCGGGCGGCCCGGATCTCCTCCAGGGTGGGCGCCTCCATGGGGGCCGTCCTCACCCGGCGGATCCCCCGGCCGCGGAGGCGCCCCGGGGGAAGGCGAAGGCCTGGTAGCCCAGCTCGTTCCCGCTGAAATACCGGAAGCTGTCGTTCCGGAAGGTGCGCCACGCCTCCAGGATGCGCCGGAAGTCGGGCGCCCCGGCGGCCAGGTCGTCCAGGAGCGCGTTGCTCTCCTCCCACGCCTCCTCCAGGACCCCGTCGGGGAAGGTGCGGAGCTGGACGCCGTGGTCCTCCACCAGGCGGCGGAGCGCCGGCGGGTTCTCCACGTCGTAGCGGGCGAGCATGCCCTGGTTGGCCTCGCGGGTGGCGGCCTCCAGGAGCTCGCGGTACGCGGCCGGGAGCTCCTCCCAGGCGCGGCGGTTCACGTGGAGGCTGGCGGTGACGCCGGGCTCGGCGAAGCCCGGGTGGTAGTAGTACGGGGCCACCTGGTGGAAGCCCAGCCGCTCGTCGTCGTAGGGCCCGACGAACTCGGTGGCGTCGATGGCCCCGCGCTCCAGCGCCGGGAAGATGTCCCCGGCGGCCAGCACCTGGACCGTCACCCCCATGCGCGTCATGACCTCGCCGCCCAGGCCCGGGATGCGCATGCGCAGGTTCCCCAGGTCGGCCCGGGACTCCAGGGGCCGGCGGAACCACCCGCCCATCTGGCATCCGGTGTTGCCCATGGGGAGCTGCACCACGCCCAGCTCCGCGAAGACCGGGCGCAGGAGCTCGATGCCCCCGCCCTCGTACAGCCACGCGTTCTGCTGGCGCGCGGTGAGGCCGAAGGGGACGCCGGTGTCGAAGGCCAGGGCCGGGTTCTTCCCGGTGTAGAAGTACGAGGCGGTCTGCCCGGCCTGGACCGTGCCCTGCTGCACGGCGTCCATGACCTGGAGCCCCGGGACGAGCTCGCCGGCGGGGTAGACGCGGATGCGGAAGCGCCCGCCCGTGACGGCGGACACCCGGGCGGCCACGCGCTCGGCGGCGCCCATGATGATCCCCAGGCTCTGGGGATAGGAGGAGGCCAGGCGCCACTCGACCCGGGGGCCGGTGACGGTGTCGGCTCCGTCCGTCGGGACGGCCTCCGGCGCGCACCCGGAGAGCAGCCCGCCGCCCACGAGGCCGGCCCGGCCGAGGAAGGTTCGTCGTCGCATGCGCCCAATGGAAGCGCCGGCGCCCCCCGGCGAAAGTGAGGGGCGACTCCGGATATCCTGCTGGAGCGCGGACGGCGCGCCGGAGCGAGGAATCGTTCTTGCATTCCCTACCCCCCGCACGCCCCCCGCTCGCCTACCGCCCATCGCAGGAGACGCCATGACCGATCCCGTTCCCGATCCCGAGCCCACCGCCACCCCGGGCGCCCCCTCCCCGGCCCCCGACCCCCGCACCGCCGACGCCGCGCTCCCTCCGACCGGCCGCACCCCCACGACCTCGCCTCCCCCGGAGGACGACGACGGCGTGTCCGCCAAGGCCGGCGAGATGAAGGAGAAGGCCGCGGCCAGGGCCCGCGAGGTGAAGGAGGAGGCACGCGAGGCCGCCGAGGACGCCAAGGAGACCGCGCGGGAGGAGGCCCGCGCCCTCCGCCGGACGGCCGAGGAGAAGGCCGACCGCTGGACCGACTCCCTGGGCGCCCGCACCGGCAGCGTGGCCCGCGCCCTCCGCGCCGCCTCCGACTCGCTGCGCGACGAAGGCGAGGACGGCATCGCCGAGGCCGCCGACGGAGCCGCCGAGCAGGTGGACCGCGTCCGCGGCTACCTCCGGGACGAGGATCCCGGCACCATGCTGCACGACTTCGAGGACCTGGGACGCCGGAACCCGGCCGCCTTCCTGGGCAGCGCCTTCGCCCTGGGCCTGGCCGCCGGACGCTTCCTGAACGCCTCCCGCCCCGAGACCG
>CAZMTA010000025.1:8409-24888 GCA_964569085.1 uncultured Gemmatimonadaceae bacterium
GACGACCCGGACTGGGAGCACGCCGACGCGACGACCCGCGCCAAGGCGAAGGCGACGGGCGCGGCCGGCTCCGTGAAGGACGCCGCCGGGGACGCGGCGTCCGCCGTGAAGGGGGCCGCCGGCTCCGTGAAGGACGCCGCCGGGGACGCCGCCAGCTCCGTGAAGGGGGCGGCGAGCTCCGCCAGGGACCGGGTGGCCGACGCCGCCGGGTCGGCCCGGGACTCGGCCTCCGACCTGTCCCGCCGCGCCTCGGACAAGGGCTCCCACGCCGCCTCCGCCGCCCGGCGGGGCGTCGACCGGGCCGCCGGGAAGACGGCGGACGGCTTCAGCCGCCTCCTGGAGGAGCAGCCCCTGGCGCTCGGGGCCCTGGCCTTCGGGCTGGGTCTGGCCAGCGGGCTCGCCGCGCCGTCCACCGATCGGGAGGACCGGCTCATGGGCCGCACCGCGGACACCGTGAAGGACGAGGCGGGTCGCGTGGCCCGGGAGACGGGGGCGCGCGCCGGACGCGTGGCCGCCGAGACCGCCGACGCCGTGGCCGACGAGGCCCGGCGTCAGCGGGAGGAGCGGGACTTCGAGGGCCCGGCCCGGGACAGCCTCGAGCAGCTCGAGGAGAGCGCCGAGGAGCTGGCGTCCGAGGCCGAGGACGCCGTCCGCGAGGTGGCGTCCACCGCGAAGGAAGCCGCGCGGGACGCGGCGCGGGAGGAGGACCTCACCGCCGAAGGGCTGAAGGACGAGGCCCGGACCGCCGCCCAGCGCACCCGTCGCCAGGCGGAGAAGGACGTCGAGCGGGTCTGAGGCCACGGCCCCTCGCGGCACCCGCGGCCCGGACGGCGACCCGCCGTCCGGGCCGTTCCGCATGGGTGCGGCTCAGGCGCGGAAGCCCTGCTCGTCGGGGCGGACGTGGCGCTTCTCCTCCACCACCCGGACCGCGCCCTCCTCGGGCTCGATCCCCCGGCCCCGCTCCGAGGCCCACACCTGGGTGAACTCGGCGCCCAGGAAGAAGATCATGGCCGAGTAGTAGATCCAGACCAGGATCAGCGCGAGGGCGCCGGCGGCCCCGAAGGCCTCGCCGGGATTGCTCCGGGCGAACCAGAAGCCCAGGAGGAACTTGCCCGCGACGAAGAGCAGGGCGGTGCCCCCCGCCCCGACCCACACGTCCCGCCACGCCACCCGGGCGTCGGGGAGGATCCTGAAGGTGGCCGCGAAGAGGAGGGTGGCCGCCACCAGGGAGAGGCCGGTGTTCAGCGCCTGGAGGAAGGCGCCGGACAGCCCGCCGGGGAGCCAGCCCGCCACCGCGTCGCCCACGGCGCCCAGGATCGCGCTCAGGAGGAGGGAGACCAGCATGAGGAAGGCCAGCGTCAGGATCATGCCCAGGGAGAGCACGCGCTTGCGGAGCATGACCTTCCAGCCGCCTCGCTCGGGATCGGGCTCGACCTCCCAGGCGCGGTTCAGCGCGCCCTGGAGCTGGCCCAGGGCCCCGGTGGCGCCGAAGAGGATCCCGGCCACACCCAGGATCCAGACCAGCGGACCCCCGGTGTCGGGGCGGCTGGCGTTCTCGACGATGGCGCCGATCTGCTCCGCGGCGTCGGGGCCCAGCGTGGCGGCGACCTCGGAGGACAGCCCCTCCCGCACGCCCGAGGGATCCACGAAGATCCCCACCACCATCAGGAGGATCAGGAGGAGCGGCGGGAGGGAGAAGACGGTGTAGTACGAGAGCGCGGCGGCCATGCGGGGGCACTCGTCGTCGACGAAGTCCTTCCCCGTGCGCTTCAGCATCCCCAGCGCGCCGCTCACGCCGCCTCCCCGAGGAACTCCTCACGGGCGCACTCGGCCACGTTGCGGGTGCGCCACCCGTCCGCTCCCCCGCCGATGAGGCCGCCCACCAGCGGCACGGAGCGCACGCCGACCCGCCGGAGGGCCGAGCGGGCCACCCGCTTCACGCCCCGGCCCAGGGCCCAGCGGGCCCCCCGCTCCACCAGCTTGCCGCCGGCCCGCCGCGCGAGCTCCTCCTCCTCGGTGTCCGCGGGGTCCCCGGGGCCGGGCCGCAGGAGGCAGGAGACGCACCGCTCCCGCACCTCCCTGGACTCGGGAGCGTGCCCCGCCAGCGCCGCCAGGGAGGCGGCCATGTGGAGCTGGACGGCCGCGGCCGCGGCCAGGTTGGCCGGGAGCGTGACGGGAAGGAGGAGCCAGCCGGGCAGGCCGAAGAGGAAGCCCTGGGACGCTCCCAGAGCCGTGTGCATTCGGACGATCCGGCCGGCGGCGGCGTCCCGGTCGGCGGTCTCGGTCCGAGCCCGGTCCGCCACCTCGCGGGGCGTCCCCAGGCCGGGGAGACCGCGGAGGACGCGGTCGTAGACGAATCGGAAGACGGAGCGTTTCATGCCCCCACGGGAAAGCAAGATCCGCACCGCCGTCCGGGGTCTTGGCCGAGTCGGCCCGGATCTTGCCCCTCTTGGGTCCCGACGACCCTACTTCGAACGACCGCGGGACCCAGGAGATAGACATGAGCGAGCACGGAACGAACCGGGGCCCCGGGGCCCCCTCCACCAGCGAGCAGGTGGGCGAGGGCATCGGAGGCGTCAGCGGCACCGTGGCCGGCGCCGGGATCGGCGCGGCGGCGGGCCCGGTGGGCTCGATCATCGGGGGGCTCGCGGGCGCCCTGGGCGGCTGGTGGATCGGCGAGCACGTCGGCCGCGCCCTGGACGACTGGCACGACCACGAGGCCCACTACCGGGACCACCTGCGGCAGAGCGGGGAGTCCAAGCTGGGCTTCGAGCACGCCCGGGTGGGCTACGCCGTGGGGCACGTGGCCGGCCAGAACCCCAACTGGGAGGGTCGGCCGTTCGAAGAGGTCGAGGACGTGCTCCGCGAGCACTGGAACCACGGCCAGCACGGGTACACGCGGCTCCGTCCCTACGTGCGCGAGGGCTACCGGCGCGCCTCGGATCCCGGGGCGGACCCGATCTGAGTCCCGGGGCGGGAAGCCGTGCCCGCGTCCCGCCCCCGGGCTCCGGCCCTCACCGCACCGCCACCCCCATCGAGAGACCGGGGCTGTGGCCCACGTCGGCGTCGGCCAGCATGAGCTGGTCCTGGACCCGAAGCTCGACGCCCAGGCGCCGTCCGACGGCCCGGCGGATCGTCAACGACGGCACCGCCACCGGGTGGGCCGTCCACCCGCCCGTCTCGTCCCACTGGGGGAGCGGGTCGCCTCGGGTCCCTTCCACCTCCTCGGACCTCCACGCGGCGCCCGCCTGGAGGCCAAGGAGCACCTCCGTGGGACCGGACACCAGGGCGCGGTCCACCCCCAGCGTCAGATGCGCCTGGTCCACACCGTAGACGAAGACGTCCGGGCCGACGCCGAGCGTCCCCACGTCGTTGACCTCCGCCCACCCCGCGTCGGCCACGAGGCCGAGCCGGGGCCCCAGGGGATGGGTGGCCCGAACACCCGCCAGGAGCCCCTCCCGGGAGAACCCGGTCCCGGAGCGGAAGGCGTTGTCGAAGTGCACGCCCAGGTAGGGGGTGACCAGCAGGCCCTCCCGCTCGGTCTGACCCGCGAGGGACGAGGGGGCCACGAGGAGGAAGAAGAGGACGAGGAACCGGGGAGCCTTCATCATCGGTGGGCGTGGAAAGGGAGGGCGGGGAGACGCGCGGGGGGGGTCTCCCGGTGCAGACCCTGGTACACCCGGGGCCTACCCGCCGATCCCGGCGGTCCCTACCGGCACCCTCCCCAGGGGGCGGGGCCCAGGCACGGTGTTTGCTTCTCCTGATACCCCCGACATTCGACCGACCGCGGGCCGTCCCCCGGCCCCCTTTCATAGATCAGGAGCAGCAACCGCATGACCCCGAATTCCGCCCATTCGTCGCATACCGCGCGACGCCCCCGGACCCCCGCCTACGAACCCGCCCCCAGCGTCGGGAGCACGAGCCGCTCCGGCTCCGGTGCCGACGGTCAGGAGCGCGGCGGCCCCAACGGAGCCGAGCCGTGGATCCGCTCGCCCTCCCGGACCCGGGGCTCGTGAGCCGGGGGCCCCTCCGTCTCGACCTCGCGCCGCCGGGCCACCCGCTGGAGGTCGAGACGATCCGCTTCGAGACGCCCGCCCGTCATTTCCGCCGCCACGGCCTGCGGCCGGGGAGCGTGGTGACGCGGGGGGAGGTCACCCCCAGCTCGGTGGTGCTCCAGCTCCCCGGCGGGCGCCGGGTCGAGATGCCCCGCCACCTCTGCGAGTCCGTGGCGGTCCGCCCCGCTCCGCGGGCAGGCTGACTCCGGCGCCGAGGCGGGCCCCCGGCGTTCAGCCGGCGGGCTCCGCCTCGGCCAGGCAGCGCCGCGTGTGCTCCAGGAGGTCCTTCAGCCGGACCGGCTTGAGGAGGACCCCCTGGGTGTCGCTCTCCAGGGCCCGCTCCCGCACCGACTCGCCGTCGGCCGTGACCAGGAGCACCGGCACGTCCCGCCGCTCCGGGGACTCCCGCAGGCGCTGGAGCACCGTCCAGCCGTTCAGAACCGGGAGCCGGAGGTCCAGGATGATCAGGTCCGGCTCGTCCTCCAGGGCCATCTCCAGCCCCGTGCCCCCGTCGGGTGCCGCCCGCACCGTGTGCCCCTCCGTTTCCAGCGCGATCCGGAAGATGGTGCGGGTGTCCGCGTGGTCGTCGATGATGAGGACGTCGGCCATGGGGGGCGGCGGGTGGAGCGTTCCGGATCAGGCGCCCTGACGGCGCCGGGGACGGTGGAATCTGAGGGAGGCCTCCGCGCCGGTCCAGAGCGCGGGGGGCGAGCCGGACGGCCCTCAGCCCAGGACCTCGACCGGATCCCCGACCCGCACGGTGCCGTGCCCGTCGGGGACCAGGTTCTGCCCGAAGACCACGCCCGACCCGCTCCGCCGGTAGGTGGCGAGGGTCCGGAGCGGCTCCGCGGCCTCCCCGCCCGCCCGCCCCGTGGCCTGGTCCACCGTCGTGACCACGCAGCGGGCGCACGGCTTCACGACCCGGAACGGCACCGCCCCCACCCGGATCCGGGACCACCCGTCGGCGGCGTACGGGGCGGTCCCCGCCACCACGAGGTTGGGCCGGAAGCGGTCCATGGGCACGGGCTCGTCCAGGCGGGCGTTGAGGTCCTCCAGCGAGGCCTCCTCCGCCAGGAGCACCGGATAGCCGTCGGCGAAGCTCACCACGTCCCCCTCCCGACCGAAGGAGGGATCCACGGGCCGGCGGACGTGGTCGGGCATGTGGACCAGGCGGCAGGCGAGGCCCAGGTGGTCCGAGAACCAGGCGTGGGCCTCCTGGGAGGCGGAGCGGGCCCGGACCCGGTCCCCCCAGACCTCCACCCCCATCTCCGGCGCGTCTTCGGGCGGCGCGGCGGGGAGCACGAGGTCGGGGGCGCCGGGGCGCGCGCACCGCACCCGCCCGTCCTCCAGCCGGGTCCGGACCAGGGCCAGCCGCGGGTGGGCCCGCTGGCTGAGGAAGCGGGCGTCCCGGTCCACCAGCATCCACCGGCGGTCGTGCTCGAGGCCCCGGGCCGAGACGAAGGCCTCGTCCACCGCCACGCCGCCCGCCGACTTCACGGGATGGACGTGGAGGGAGGCGACGGTGGCGTCGGGCACGGCGGCTCCGGGCGGGAGGAACGGGGACGGCCGGTGCCCAAGATGGGCCGGGCGTCCCGCCCCGGCCACCGCCCGCGACTGGGACCGGCGCCCCGGGGAGGCTAGCTTCCCGCCCATGAGCGAGACCTCCTGGCGGGACGAGTGGCCCGCCCTCACCTGGGACACCGTCCGGTACTCCGACACCGACCGGCAGGGCCACGTGAACAACGCGGTCTTCTCGACCTTCGTCGAGACGGGCCGGGTGTCCTTCCTCTACGACCCCGAGCGGCCGCTGGGCCGCGAGGGCGCGGAGTGGGTGATCGTGTCCCTCAAGCTGGACTTCCTCGGGGAGATCCGGTGGCCGGGGCGCGTCGAGATCGGGACGGGGGTGGCCCGCATCGGGACCAGCTCGGTCACCCTGGAGGAGGGGCTCTTCCAGAACGACCGCCAGGTGGCCGCCGCCGAGACCGTGATCGTGCAGATCGACCGGGAGACGCGGAGCTCGGTGCCGCTGGACGCCGAGACCGTGGCGCGCTTCGAGGCGCTCAAGCGGCGCCGACCGCCTCCAGCTCCATGACCTCGGCCAGCAGCTCGTAGGAGCGGCGCCGGGCCTCCAGGTCGTGGGTCACGGTCACGGTCAGGACCTCGTCCACCCCGTAGCGCCCGGCCAGCTCCTCGAGCCGCCGGCGCACCTCGTCGGGGTCGCCGACCACGGTCTTGGCGTCGGCGTGGAGCTCCGCCACGGGGACGCCGGCGTCGTGGAACGCCCGCTCGGCCTCCTCGGGAGAGGGGATCCCCCGGTCCCGCCCCCGGATGATCCGCCATCGCCAGAGGTGCATGCTCAGGGAGAGGCGCTCGGCCTCCTCGCGGGTCTCGGCGCACACCACCCCCACCGCCGCCACGCCCCGGGGGGCGTCGTGGATCCCGTTGGGCTCGAAGCTCCGCCGGTACCGGTCCATGGCCCCCGCGCCGTCCGCGCCCCCGATGAACTGGGCGAAGGCGTAGCCGCACCCGAGGCGCCCGGCCACCTCGGCGGTGGCGCCCCCGGAGCCCAGGATCCACAGCCCGGGCACGTCGGTGCCCCGGGGGGTGGCGCGCACCTTCCGCCAGGGGTGGTCGTCGGCGAAGCGCTCGCCGAGCCAGTCGATCAGGTCCGAGACCTGGTCGGGGAAGCGCTCCACGGGAATGGCGTCCCGCCCCCAGCGCAGCGCCGCCGCGGGCCCGCCGGTGCCGCCGGGCGCCCGCCCCACCCCCAGGTCGATGCGCCCCGGAAAGAGCGTCTCCAGGAGCCGGAACTGCTCCGCCACCTTGTAGGGGGAGTAGTGGGGGAGGAGGATCCCGCCGGTGCCCACCCGGATGCGCTCCGTGGCCGCCGCCACGCGGGGGACCAGGACCTCGGGGGCCGACCCGGCGAAGGAGTTGGTGCTGTGGTGCTCGGCGAGCCAGTACCGGGTGTACCCGAGCCGGTCGCAGAGCCGGGCCAGGTCGAGGGTGGACTCCAGCGCCGTGCGGGCGTCGGAGCCGTGGGGGACGGGGGACTGGTCGACGACGCCGACGGAGAGAGGGGATGGCATGGGCCCGGCTACCCGCGGACTCCGGGCCGGGTCCGCGGCCTCGCCGGCGGCGCCCGCCGGGCGGGGCGCGGCGCGGCGGGAGCGGTCCCGGTGTATCTTGGAGCGCGTCCTCCCGTCCCCACACTGCGAGATCCCTCGACCATGTCCTCCTCCTCGCCCACGAGCGACGCCGCCCCCGGGGGCCCCGGACGGTCGGGGAGCGCCGGAGCCGGCGAGAAGCCGGGCATCGGTCGGGTGGTGGGAGAGGACGAGGCGCGCCTCCGGCTCGCGCTGGCGGTCGCCGACATCGGGACCACGGCGGTGGATCTGGCCACCGGGACCTACCACTTCGACGCCCGGGCGCGGGAGATCCTCGGGTTCGACGCGGCCGAAGTGGAGGGACCGGAGGTGGAGGCCCGGGTCCACCCCGACGACGCAGCCGAGTTCATGGCGGTGCGGCGGCGGGCCACCAGCGCCACCGAGGGGTCCGACGACCTCCACCACACCTTCCGCTTCCTCGGCCCCGACGGCGGGATCCGGTGGGTCACCGTGCACGCCCGGGTGCTCTTCGAGGGAGACGAGGACGGCCGACGCCCGGTCAAGGCGGTGGGGGCCTTCCTGGACGTCACGACCCAGATCCGGACCGAGACCGAGCTGCGCCGGACCCGGGACGCGGCCGAGCGGGCCAGCCGGGCCAAGGACCAGTTCCTCTCCACCGTGAGCCACGAGCTCCGGACCCCGCTGGCGGCGGTGGTGGGGTACGTCGAGCTCCTCAAGGAGGAGATCCCGGGCCCCGTCAACGAGGCCCAGCGCGACTGCCTGGAGCGGATCGAGGCCTCCGCCAACCACCAGCTCGCCATCGTGGACGAGATCCTCACCTACTCCCGCACCGAGGCGGGCGAGGAGCAGGTGCAGCTCGAGGAGGCCGACGTCGCCCGCATCACCCGGGAGACCGGGGAGATGCTGTCGGGGCTCTTCGCCACGGAGGGGATCGAGCTGGAGCTCCACGGCGCGGACGCCCCGGTCCTCGTCCGGACGGACCCGGAGAAGGTCCGGATGATCGTCACGAACCTGGTGGGGAACGCCCTCAAGTACACGGAGGAGGGGCGGGTGGACGTCGAGGTCGAGGACGGGGACGACCGGGTGGAGGTGCGCGTGCGGGACACGGGCCCGGGCATCCCGGCGGACCAGATGGAGGACATCTTCCGCCCCTTCACCCAGGTGGACCAGTCGCACACCCGGCCCCAGGGCGGGACCGGCCTCGGGCTGGCCATCTGCCAGCGCCTGGCCGAGCTGGTGGGGGGAACGGTGACCGTGCGGAGCGTCCTCGGGGAGGGAAGCATCTTCGCGCTGCGGCTGCCCCGGAACCACGCCCAGGAGTCCTGACGGTGGACGCCCGGGAGGCCTGAGGGGTCGGGCCGGCCGGGTTTGCCCCGGGGCGCGCCCCGGATACCTTCTCCGTCCCCCTGGGGGTCGGGATCCACGCTCCGCCCCCGTACCTCTTTGGAGGCCGCGGCCCTTGACGCTCGTTCCCGGCGCGCGACTGATCCTGTGCACCGCCCTGGCCCTGCTCCTGGCCTCGGGGCCGGTCCGCGCCCAGGAGGCGGGGCCCGAGGGCGACACCGTCGTCGTGGCCGTCCTGGCCAACTGGCCGCCGTACTACGGCCTCGGGCCCGACGGGCAGCCCACCGGGTTCGCCGTGGAGTCGTTCCGCGCGGTGGCGCGGGAAGCCGGGCTCGTGCCCGTGTACCGGGTCTACGAGTCGTTCCCGGAGACGATGGACGCGGTCCGGAGGGGCGAGGCCGACGTGGTCCCCAACCAGGGGGTCCTGGAGGGCCGGCCGTTCCTGTTCACGAGCACGACCGACGCCTTCCCCGTCGGCTTCTTCGTCCGGGCGTCCACCCCTGGCGAACCGGCGCCCGACCAGGTTCCGGGCCCGGTGGCCGTGGTGGAGTCCAACGTCGGCGTCGAGCTGGCGGAGGCGTTGGAGTCCGCCGTGACCACCCGCGTCTACCCCACCGTCCGGGAGGCCCTCTTCGGGCTCCTGGCGGGGGACGTGGACGGGCTGATCTACCCCTCCCCGGTCATCTGGGCCCTCGCGCGCCAGGCCAAGCTGGAGGACCACCTCCGTGAGTCCGGGCCCGAGCTGGTGGAGGTCAAGCGCGCCATCGCCGTGGCATCGAGCCGGCCGGACCTCCACCGCCGCCTGGACGAGGCCGTCGGCCGCTTCGTCGGCTCCCCGGAGTACGAGGCGCTCTACGCGACGTGGTTCGCCCCGCCCCCGCCCTTCTGGAGCGTCCAGCGGGTGGCCGAGCTGGCCCTGGGGGCGCTCCTCCTCCTCTCCCTGGCCTTCATGGTCCTGCGCCTGCGGGATCGGCAGCGGGCCGCCATCCGGCTCCGGCGGAGCGAGGAGCGGTACCGGGCCCTCTTCGAGAGCATCCGGGACGCCATCGTGGTGGCCGATACGGACCGCAGGATCCTGGCGGTCAACCGGGCCGCCCGGGAGCTCTTCGAGTACGAGCCGGACGAGCTCCTCGGGAAGGAGACGGAGATCCTGTACGCCCACCGCGAGGATTTCGAGCGTCTGGGGGAGGGGTTGCGGTCCGACCCGAAGGCGCCCGACCTCGTCATGACCATCCGGTGCCGGACGCGGGGCGGGCGCGTCTTCCTGGGCGAGACCTCCGCCTTCCCCCTGGAGGAGGAGGACGGGGACGTGGCCGGCTTCATCGGCGTCATCCGGGACGTCACCGACCGGCTGGACTCGGAGCGCCGGACCGCCCGCCTGAAGGAGGAGCTCGACCAGGCGCGGAAGATGGAGGCGGTGGGCCGGCTGGCCGGCGGCGTGGCCCACGACTTCAACAACATGCTGACCGTCATCCAGGGTCAGGCGGAGCTCCTCCTGGACCACGCCGGCACCCCGGGTCCGCTGCGCGCGCCCCTGGTGGAGATCTACGACGCGGCGGACCGCTCGGCCCGCCTGACCCGGCAGCTCCTGGCCTTCGCCCGCCAGCAACGCATCGATCCCCGGCCCCTGGACCCCAACGAGACGGTCTCGGGCACCCTCACCATGCTCCAGCGCCTGATCGGGGAGAACATCGAGCTGGTGTGGGAGCCGTGCACCGAGGCGTGGCCGGTCTACGCGGACCCGAGCCAGATGGACCAGGTGCTGGCCAACCTGGTCGTGAATGCCCGGGACGCCCTGGCGGCCTCGGGGGGGACGATCCGGATCGAGACGGCCAACGTCACGCTGGGTGGACCCGGCCCCGAGTGGGCCCCGGCCGAGGCCGAAGGCGACTTCGTCCGGCTCTCGGTCCACGACGACGGCGCCGGCATGTCCGGAGAGACGCTGGCCAACATCTACGACCCCTTCTTCACCACCAAGCCCACGGGGGAGGGCACGGGGCTGGGGATGGCCACCGTGTACGGGATCGTCCAGCAGGCCGGCGGCTTCATCCACGTGGACAGCGAGGTCGGGGTCGGGACCACCGTGCACGTCCTCCTGCCCCGCCACGACGGCGTGCCCGAGTCCACCGGCGCCCCGTCCGATCCCGACGCGGCGCCCGGCGGGAGCGAGAGGATCCTGCTGGTGGAGGACGACGAGAGCGTCCTGGCGGTCACGACCCGCCTGCTGGAACGCATGGGCTACGAGGTCCGGGGCGTCTGCTCGCCCGGCCTCGCCCTGACCGAGATCTCCGAGAACGGAACCGGGTTCGACCTCCTGATCACCGACCTGATGATGCCGGAGATGAACGGCCGGGAGCTCGCCCGCCGGGTGCGGGACCGCCTCCCGGAGCTCCCCGTCCTCTTCGTCTCGGGCTACTCCGCCGACGTGCTCACCGGGGAGGCCGACCTCCACGAGCGCGTCCACGTGCTGGCCAAGCCCTACACCCTCCCCGAGCTCGCCCGGCGCGTCCGGGAGGTGCTGCACATCTGAGGACGATCTCGATCGTGCCCCTCAGGATTCGATGGCGCTCCGTAGGTCGATCAGAAGCTCGTCGATCGATCTCCGGATCGACCCGTAGAGTCGCACCCGGGAACCGCCGGCCGCGCCGCCCCCAGCCCTAGATGTCCAGGTTCCGGACGTACTTGGCGTTCTTCTCGATGAACTGACGCCGGGGCTCCACCTCGTCGCCCATGAGGCGGTCGAAGAGGCTCGAGGCGATGGCGGCGTCCTCGATCTGCACCTGGAGGACGGTGCGGGAGTCGGGGTCCATGGTCGTCCCCCAGAGCTGGTCGGGGTTCATCTCGCCGAGACCCTTGTAGCGCTGGAGGCTCACCCGGCTCTCCTTCCCGCCGAGCTTCTCGATGGCCTCGAGCCGCTCCTCCTCGTTGTACGCGTAGATCTCGCGCTTCCCCTTCTGCACCCGGTAGAGGGGCGGCTGGGCGATGTAGATCATCCCGGCCTCCACCAGCTCCCGCATCTGGCGGAAGAAGAAGGTGAGGAGGAGGGTGCGGATGTGGGCGCCGTCCACGTCGGCGTCCGTCATGATGATGATCTTGTGGTAGCGCGCCTTCTCGATGTCGAAGTCGTCCCGGATCCCCGCGCCGATGGCGGTGATGATGGCCCGGATCTCGTCGTTGGAGAGGATCTTGTCGATGCGCGCCCGCTCCACGTTCAGGATCTTCCCCTTGAGGGGGAGGATGGCCTGGTAGGAGCGGTCCCGGCCCTGCTTGGCCGAGCCGCCGGCGGAGTCACCCTCCACCAGGTACAACTCGCACAGGCTCGGGTCGGAGATGGAGCAGTCCGCCAGCTTGCCGGGGAGCACCCCGCCCTCCAGGGCGCTCTTCTTCCGCGCCAGGTCCCGGGCCTTCCGGGCGGCCTCGCGGGCGCGGGCAGCCTGGAGGGACTTCTCGATGATGGTCTTGGCGGCCTTGGGGTTCTCGTCCAGGAAGATCCGCAGGTGCTCGTTGACCGCGGCCTCCACCGCGCCCCGCACCTCCGAGTTGCCCAGCTTCGTCTTGGTCTGGCCCTCGAACTGGGGCTCCATGACCCGGACGCTGAGCACGCAGGTGAGCCCCTCCCGGACGTCGTCGCCGGAGAGGGAGCCGTCGTTCTTCTTGAAGATGTTGTTGTCCCGGGCGTAGTCGTTGATGGTCCGCGTCAGCGCGGCCTTCAGCCCGGTGAGGTGCGTGCCGCCCTCGTGGGTGTTGATGTTGTTGACGAAGGTGTGCGTGTTCTCGCTGAAGCCGTCGTCGTACTGCATGGCCAGCTCGATCTCGGCCTCGGGCTTCTCCACCTCGAAGTAGCACACGTTCTCGTGCAGCGCCTTCCGGCCGCCGCGGAGGTACTCGACGTACTCGGCCAGCCCGCCCTGGTACTGGTAGGCCTCGACCTCGACCTCGTCGTCCCGCTCGTCCTCCAGGACGATCTTCAGGCCCTTGTTGAGGAAGGCGAGCTCGCGGAGCCGGGTGGCCAGCGTGTCGTAGCTGTAGACCAGCTCGGTGAAGATCTCGGGGTCGGGCTTGAAGTGGACCTTCGTGCCGCTCCCCTCGGCGGCGCCCCGGTCCTCCAGCTCCTTGACCTTGATCCCCTGCTCGTAGCGCTGGTGGTAGTGCCGCCCCTCGCGGCGGATCTCCACCTCCAGGTACTCGGAGAGGGCGTTCACGACGCTGACGCCGACCCCGTGCAGTCCGCCGGAGACCTTGTAGGTGTTCTTGTCGAACTTTCCGCCGGCGTGGAGCGTCGTCATGGCCAGCTCCACCCCGGGGACGCCCTCGGTGGGGTGGATGTCCACGGGGATGCCCCGGCCGTCGTCCTCGACGGTGATGGAGTCGTCCTCGTGGATCGTGACCCGGACCTCCTCGCAGAAGCCGGCCATGGCCTCGTCGATGGAGTTGTCCACCACCTCGTAGACCAGGTGGTGCAGACCCCGGGTCGAGGTCGATCCGATGTACATGCCCGGGCGCTTCCGGACGGCCTCCAGCCCCTTCAGGACCTGGATCTGGCCGGCCGTGTAGTCGCCGTTCGTCATCTCGATCTTCTTCTCTTCTGCCATGTCCGCTCCGTTGCGCGGGTGGCGGGGCTCGGCCCCGCCTTGTCAGCCCGTCTCCGCCTGAACGAAGACGATGCGCTCGAGGGGGGTCTCGGGCAGGCGTTCGTTCACCCGCGCCAGGAACTCCCCTTTCATCATGTTCAGCTCCATGAGCCAGGAGCTCGATCGGACCTCCACGAACAGCGTGGCGTCCGACACGCCCTTGGCCCGGGTCACCCCGGCGAGGCTCTCGCCGACGATCTCGGGCCAGAGCTCCAGCACGCCGATGCGGCGCACCTGCTCGTCGACTCCGTGCTTCTTGAGCAGCCCGTCCACGAGCTGCCCGATCTTCGCAGGGCCCCCGCCCCCTCCGCGCCGGCCGTCCGTCACGTGGCGATCCGTCCGTCGCGGATGCGCCACCGCGGGAGCCGGTCCCGGCGGATGCGCACGTCGCTGTCCTTGGGGGCCGTGATCAGCACCTGTCCCGTCTCCTCCCGCTCCATGAGCTCGAGGATGCGCTCGCTGCGCCCGGCGTCCAGCTCGGCGAAGACGTCGTCCAGGAGGATGATGGGCTCCTGCCCTCGAACCTCCCGGATCGTGCGCGCCTCCACCAGCCGGAGCGCCAGCGCCGCCGTGCGCCGCTGCCCTCCCGAGCCGTAGTCCCGCAGGTCCAGCTCGTCGCCCTTCTCGTCCAGACGGAGCTGCACCTCGTCGCGCTGGGGGCCCACCACGGTGGTCCCCTGACGTCGCTCGCGCTCCCAGGCGCGGTCGAGGGCGGCGCGGTACGCCGCCGCGACCTCCTCCAGCGAGGTCGCCCCGTCCAGCCCGATGCTCGGGCGGTATGTCATGGTGGCCCCGGCACCGGCCGACACCACCGCGTAGTAGTCCCGGAAGGCCTCCTCCCGGTCCCGGATCCAGTCCATCCTCGCCTTGGTCACGGCCGCGCCGGAGCGCACCAGGCCGCCGTTCCAGGCGGCGATGACCGAGTCCGGCTGTCCGTCCTTCAGCGACGCGTTCCGGCGGGCCAGGATCTTGTTGAAGTCCTGGAGCGCCTCCAGATACCCGTCCACGCTGAGGGAGAGCACGATGTCCAGGTAGCGCCTCCGCTCGGAGGGGCCCCCGCTCACCAGCTCCACGTCCGCCGGCGAGAACACCACCGCCGCCAGACGCCCCACGGCGTCGCCGAGGCGATCCGGCTCCTCCCCGTCCACCGTGACCTTCTTCCGGCGTCCCTGCTTCTGGAAGGCCGCCGTCACCTCCCGCTCCTCCCCCGCGTCCGACCCGAGGGAGCCCACGATCCGGAAGACGTCCTCGTCGAAGGCCACCAGCTGGTCGTCCCGGCTCCCGCGAAAGGACCGGAAGGTCTCCAGGTAGTAGACGGCTTCGAGGAAGTTGGATTTTCCCTGGGCGTTGTCGCCGACCAGCGCGACCCCCTCGGAGGGGATCTCCAGGTCCTGCGCGCCCAGGTTCCGGAAATGGCGGAGGGAGAGCCCGGTCAGATACACGTACGGCGGGCGGTCGGGCTCTCGGGAGGCATGGGAAAATTTAACGGTTGCCGGGGCGCGTCGCCACCCTCGTACCGAGGCGGGAAAATGCTTGCGGCATATGGCTTTTCCCCGTCCCCGGCCCGAGCGTCGGCGGCGCCGAGATCCGGGCGAATCGCGGCCCCTTCCGGAGGGCCCCTCAGCGCCCCTTGAAGTCCGGCTTCCGCTTCTCCAGGAAGGCGCCCATGCCCTCCTTCATGTCCTCGGTGGAGGCGAGCAGGCCGAAGAGGGCCGACTCGTAGTCCAGCGCCTCCTGGGTGGGGGTGTCCAGCGCGCGGTAGATGGACTCCAGCGCCAGACGCACGGCCACCGGACCCTTGGCGGTGATGGAGCCCATGAGCTCCTTGGCCTTGTCCAGGAGCTCCGCCCGGGGGACGACGCCCGAGACCAGGCCGATCTCCTCGGCCCGCTGGGCCTTCACCTGCTCGCCGGTGAGGGTGAGGTGGATGGCGCGGCCCAGGCCGATGAGGCGGGCCAGCCGGATCGTCCCGCCGTACCCGGGGATGATGCCCAGCCCGACCTCGGGGAGGCCGAAGCGGGCGTTCTCGCTGGCCAGGCGCATGTGGCAGGCGAGGGCGAGCTCGCATCCCCCGCCCAGCGCGTACCCGCCCACGGCGGCCAGGACCGGCTTGGGGAAGCGCTCGATCATCCGGAACACCTCCTGCCCGTCCCGGCTCACCTTCACCCCGGAGATGGAGTCCATCTGGGCCAGCTCGCCGATGTCGGCCCCCGCCACGAAGGCCTTCTCCCCCCCGCCGGTGAGGATCACGCCCAGGACGTCGTCGTCGTCGCGGAGGTCCCGGAAGACCTGGCCGAGCTCGGAGACGACGTCGGCGTTGAGGGCGTTGAGCTTCTCGGGTCGGTCGACCGTGACGACGGCGATGTCGCCGTCCCAGTCGACGCGGACGAAGGAGAGATCGGACATGGAGAGGCCGGTGGAAGGTGGGGAAAGGCTGTCGGAACGCCGCAAGATAGCGGGCCGGGCGGGAATGGAAAAACGCCCAGCCCCGGCTTAGCTTTCACGCCCTCCGGCGCCCCAGGGCCCGGTCATCCGCCTCCCTACCCGGGCCTCCCCGGCCCGGTCGTCCACGGCAGGAGCACAGCGCACATGAGTCGGTCGCTCAACAAGGTCATGCTCATCGGCAACGTCGGGTCGGAGCCCGAGATCCGGGCCACCTCCTCCGGCACCCGTGTGGCCAAGGTCTCCCTGGCCACCAACCGGAGCTGGTCCGACCGCAACGGCCAGCAGCAGGAGAAGACCGAGTGGCACCGCCTCACCTTCTTCGGCCGCCTGGTGGACATCGTCGAGCAGTGGGTGAACAAGGGTGACCGCCTCTACGTCGAGGGCCGCATCGAGTACTCCCAGACCGAGAGCCAGGAAGGCACCCGCTACTGGACCGACATCGTCGTGAACGAGATGGTCATGCTCGGCTCCAGCGGCCCCTCCCAGGGCGGCGGGGACAGCTACGGCGGCGGGGGCGGCGGCTACGGAGGCGGGGGTGGTGGCGGTGGCGGGAGCTACGGAGGAGGCGGCGGCGGCGGCGGCCCCACCGGCGGCGCCCGCCCGATGGGCGAGCCCGACGACGACCTTCCTTTCTAGGAAGGGACCCGAACGCACCCCCGACGCGGCCGCCGGAACGGCGCCGCGCCTGCTTCGGAACGACCCGGACCGGTGACGCGACCGCGCGCGAAGCGCCGCGGAGCACACCCCACCAACGCGGCCGCCGGAACGGCGCCGCGACTGCTTCGGAACGACCCGGAGCGGTGGGAGCGACCGCGCGCAACGCGCCGCGGAGCACACCCCACCAACGCGGCCGCCGGAACGGCGCCGCGACTGCTT
>CAZMTA010000025.1:24988-55403 GCA_964569085.1 uncultured Gemmatimonadaceae bacterium
CACCAACGCGGCCGCCGGAACGGCGCCGCGACTGCTTCGGAACGACCGGAAGAGGTAGCGGCGACCGCGCGCCGAGGCGCGCGGAGCACACCCCACCAACGCGGCCGCCGGAACGGCGCCGCGACTGCTTCGGAACGACCGGAAGAGGCAGCGGCGACCGCGCGCCGAGGCGCGCGGAGCACACCCCACCCGCCCAACCCGAGGCGGCGGCCGGCACCGGCCGCCGCCACGGTCCCAAAAGAGGGGCGATCACGGAGCCCCCACCCGGCGGGCCCACCCGCCCGGCGGCCCGGAGCCCGGGCGGGGGACCCCCGAGGAAGGGTCGGACCGGGGGATCCGGTCGGCCCCCGGTCCGAGCGCAGCCACCCTCCCGGCATGGTGCCCCCGCGCCCACATCGGCGAAGCGCCCTCCGCAGCGGGGTCCCCCGCCCGGGCGCCCAGGCCGCGTCCCCGCGCCTACGTCCCCGTAGCCCGGGGCTCCAACGACCGCAGGAACAGCCACAACGCCTCGAACTCCGTCTCCGTCATCGCCCCGATGGCGTGCCACGGCATGTACTGGCGGTCGACCTCCCGCCCGTCCGGCCGCCGCCCGGTCCGGGACAGCGTCCGGAAGTCCTCCTTGGTCCACTCACGGAAGGTGGACTCGGCGTGGGGCGTCAGGTTGGCCGCGGCCGGCCACTCCGGCGGCACGCCGGGGATGGGCCCGCCCGAGTACCCGGCGTTGTGGCACCCCACGCACGACGAGGCCACGTAGCGGCCGTACTCCACGGTCACCCCGGTCTCGGGCTGGGAGAAGGAGCGGTCCTCGTGGTCGATGAGCTCGGCCGCCAGGAGCGGGAGCTTCCCGGCCACGAAGAGCCCGCGGCCCACCGGCCCCACGGCGCTGGCGGGGAGCGCCCGGTCCACCGGCTCGAGGGACTTCAGCCACCCCACCAGCGCGCCGACGTCCCGGGGGCCCATGGCGCGGTACTCGTAGGACGGCATGAAGAGGAGCGGCTTGCCGTCGGGCCCGACGCCGTGGCGGATGGCCCGCACCCAGTCCGCGTCGGTGCGGTACTGGCCGGCCACCCCGCCCTCGCCGGACGTGAGGTTGCTGGCGGAGAGGAGGAAGACCGGCATCTCGTCGGCGAACACGCTCCCACCCATGTCCTCGCCGTGGCAGTCGGTGCAGCCTCGGATCTCGGCCACGTGGCGGCCCCACTCCAGGTCGGCCACGTCGGTCGCGACGGCCACGGGCACGGGGTTCACGTCGTAGCTCCGGGCCATGCGGGCGCCGCTCCACGCCCACACGCCGCCGACGGCCACGACCAGGAGGAGGAGGAGAGCCAGGACCGCCTGGCCGGCACGCTTCAGGAGCTTCATGGAGACCTCGGGCAGGGGGGGCGGGGCCTCAGTCGATGGACTCCTCCGACTTCCACAGCCCCATCAGGTAGGCCTCGTACCGCTCGGGGTGCGCCCGGTAGTCCTCGGCCCATACGTCGAACGGGGGCAACGCCACCTTGGTGGAGAGCCAATCGGTGGCGATGCGGACCATCTCCACATACGTGAGCTCCCCTTCACCACCCGCCTCGATGTGGGCGCGGTGAGCGAGGAGGTAGATCTCGTCCGGACTGAGATACAACAGCAGGTCGGCGACCTGGGCGGAGCAGTAGTCGAGATACTTCGCGTGCAGGATGCCGTTGGGCCCCTGGGGACCCGACTTGCCTGCGTCCACGTGGGACCTCCCGGTGGACATGAAAAACCCCCTGAGCCACGTAGGGTCGTCCCGGGGGGACGACGCCAAACAAATGGCGCAGGGGGTGCGAGAAGCGCAAGCCTCAGCTGACCGGCGGCGCAGCCTCCGTCACGTCCGCGTCCGCGCTCCGCTCGCCCTGCTCGCGCAGGTGTCGGTAGATGGAGCGCCGCGTCAGCCCGTACAGCACGACCCTGCTCAGGAACTCGGGATCGGTGCGCTGCACCTCTTCGGCCTGGGCCGCGACGTCACGAGGAAGGCGCACGTTGAGCTGTACGGAACAGGTTTCCCACATGGACACACCTCACCCCTGGGGGTCGGGGAGAAAACTTGATGGATTCGGGAGTCACCGACGGGGCGAGCCCGGGAGGCCCGGCGTGATCGGCGAGGCCGGCTGGTCACCTCGAAGTGGACTCCAGTCTACGCACCCTTTTGAGAGGACGCAACCCCCCTGTTGGCCAGGCCACAGCGCAGCCCGCCGCACATCCTAAGATATTGCGCAACAACGACTTAGCGAAACACCCCGGGATCGGCGAATTCAGCTGTTCCGCTCCCGGATCGCAGCATGTACGCCACGGGCGCCCGGGCGCGGAAGGTCAGGGATTACGCGGGCTCCGGCGGGGTTCGCCGACGCGCGAACGCCCCTGCTCCGTTTTCGATTTTTTACGAAAAACGGGTCAGGGACGAGCGGACCGGAGGAAGGCTTCCAGGGCCGCGGGCTCGAACGAGCGGAAGCGGTCGCGAAGGCCCAGGGGATCGGGCTCCTGGAAGACGATCGCGGTCCGGAAGGACGGCCCGGCGTCGGCGGTCCGGAAGTCGAGGAATCCCCGCCAGCCGGCGGGCTCGTGGAAGCCCCGGAGGGACACCTGCCAGGAGGCTCCCCCCGACTCCAGGCTCCGGGTTTCCAGCGTCACCGGAGCATCGGCCGTCGGACCGTGGACCGACTCCTCCAGGTCCCGGAGATGGGCCTCGGGATGCTCCCTCAGGTCCCGGGCCCAGGCCTGGCGGGACGGGAGCGGCAGCAGGCCCTCGCAGAACTCCGTGAGGAGGGCCAGGGAGTCCCCCTCGAAGGGTCCGTCCGCGTCCGCCCTCGCCTCCAGGGCGCGGCGGTAGAGGGGCCGGACGGCCTCCCGGGGCATGAGCTGGAGGAGCCGGGCCGCCTGGCGCCGCCGGTAGGCCCGGTAGCGCGCGTCGAGCTCCGCCTCCGCGTCGAGGGCCGGCGCGGCCAGGGGAGAGGTCCCAGGGCCCACCATCAGTGCACCGATCCCGAAGCCGGGAGGGTCGGAAGGACCCGGACGGCCCGGACCCGCTCCTCGCGCACGCTCAGCCCGGCCAGCGTCTCCCGGGCTCCGAACGTCTCCAGGAGGGGCTCGAGGGACCGGAAGCGGTCCGGCTCGAAGCGGGCCACCAGGGAGGCGAGGCCACGGCGCATGGCGCCCAGCGCCTCGCGGGCCTCCTCGAGGGTCCCGGGGAGGGGGTGGCGGACCTGGTAGGCCAGCGGGTCCGTCGAGACCACGGGGACCAGCCGCCGGAGCTCGGCGCCGGGGAACGCCTCGGCGAGGGCGTGCTCCAGAGGCGCGTCGGGCTCGTGGAAGGCGGTGCGGAAGACGAGGGCGCAGGCGTCGTAGTCGAGGCGGGCCCGGACGAGGCGCCCGGGACCCATGACGATCCGGATCGAGGTGCCCTCGTGCAGGTCCAGGTCCCGGCAGATGTCGCGGAAGCCGATGCGGAGGAAGGTGGGGCGGCTCAGGGGCCCGAAGCCCACCCGCTCCAGAACGCGCATGCCCAGGCGGAAGGTGTAGCGGCGAAGGGCGTCGGTCTCGCCCCGGGTGGCGGCGGCCGTCACCAGCTCCTCCACGTGGGCGTGGGTGGGCTCGTACGCCCAGTCCAGCACCACGAGCTCCGTGCTCAGGTCCAGCGTCTTGAGCTTCCCGCTCCCCAGGTCCACCACCTCCGCGGACGAGGCGTAGCGGCCCTCGACCACCAGGGCGAGCCCGATGTCCTCGATGCGGCCCCCCGAGCCGTCCACCTCGTGGACGCTGCGGTACTGGACCACCGCCCGGGTGAGGGGGAGCTCGCAGACCCCGGGGACGTCCCCCATGGCCTCGGGCCGGGTCTCGACGTGGGTGCTCGGATTCATGGTGCCTCCCGGACGGACGTACGCCCATCTTGACACGGCGTCGGGCGTCCGGGTAGCTTGGCTCCACAGAATCAGAGCAAGCTCGGGCCGCCAACCCGTGTCTTCCAGAGAGCGTCTCCGGTGCCAGCCGGGGACGCTCTCTTCTGTTTGCGGTGGGCCCCCGCCACTTCGGGCGCGGGGGCGCGCGATGTCCTGGGACGGAAAACCCGGCCGCCAGGCCGGGTCCGCCCAGCTCCGCGCCGCGGGTGCCAGCCCGCGACGGAAGCCGCTCGGGCCGCCCCGGAGGGCGACCGCGACCCAGGATAACCATCTGTTTACCGAGCGGGCAAGGATCGGCCGTCCGGCCCGGCTCGACGCGCCTTGCCCCCTCCCGCCCGGGGCCCGCATCTTGGCCCACGCCCCGTTCGCGCTCCCCCGCCCCCGCGCCCATGACCACCCTCAGCGAACACCGCCGCTCGGTGGGCTTCCTCGACCACGAGGGAGGGTCGTGGTCCTGCTTCCTGGTGACGTACACGGAGCGGGGGGGACGCTGGCACGGCTACTTCTCCTTCCGGCCGGCCGACGGCGAGCTCGACGACGACGAGATCCGCACCGCCGACATCTTCATCGAGGACTCGGAGGCGGAGATCCACGCCAAGGCCCGGGGGCTGGGCCGGCCCCTCCTGGGCGGGCTCCTCGCCTCGGCGCTCCACACCGCGGAGCGGAACGGGGCGGGCGCCACGCGCCTCCGTCGGGCCTTCCGCACCCTCCTGAACGAGAACGCCCGGGAGATCTCCGGAGCGTGGCCCGAGCCGGGCTCGGAAGCGCCCCCGGAGGCGGAGGAGCCCACCGACGAGGACCGGGCCCGCCTCCGGTCCATGTACGCCTCCTACCGGCTGGACCAGGTGGCCCACTTCATCTGCCTGGTGGACCCCGACGCCTTCGAGGAGGCGGTGGACCGGATCCTGGACGGCGAGGCCATCGACTTCCGGGCCCGGGACCGGGTCCAGTTCGCCATGATGGTGGTGGAGCACATCGAGGCCCGCCTCCCCCTGCCCCCCTTCGAGGTGTGGGCGCGGGACTACCTGGACAACACCGACACCTACCGGCTCTACGCCCACACCCTGCACCGCGAGGGCCGGCTCCCCTGAGCCGCCGGACCCCGGCCGCCGGGCGGGGCCCGTGCCCCGGTCGACCCCACCCGTTGTCAGTCCCGGGCCCGAGGGTTACGTTTCTAAGCTCAACCTCAGCAAACGACCGAAGGAGTTGATGCGTCTTGGAAGTCGTGGTTCAGGACAACGAGTCTCTCGAGCGCGCCCTGCGCCGGTTCAAGCGTAAGGTGCAGCGGTCCGGCCTGTACTCCGAGCTCCGCAAGCGCCGCTTCTACGAGAAGCCCAGCGCCCAGCGGAAGCGGAAGAAGGAGGCGGCCATCCGCCGTGAGCGTCGCCGGCAGCGCCGGAAGCGCTAGGGTCTCGCCGACGAACGGCTGACCAAGACGGTCCTTCCCCCGGGGAAGGGCCGTTTTTTTTGTACGTGGGGTGCGGCACGCGCGGCGGACGCCGCGCGTGGAGGCTCAGCCCGCCCGGTTGAGGAAGAGCTCTTCGAGCTCGTCCCAGCCCTGGAGCGCCTGGGGCGTGAGGTGCTCCCAGGCGAAGCGCAGCAGGAGCTGGTTCCGCCCCTGGGACGTGCGCAGGTCCGACGTCTTGAGGCCGGTGAGGTTGTCCATGGCGCGGCAGAGGTTGCCGTCGGAGGTGAAGCCGAGGCGCTGGGCCGTCTGGGCCACGGTCACCGAAGGGTCTCCCAGGACCCACGCGCAGGCCATCATCCGGAACCACCGGAGGTAGCTGTACGGAGACGGGAGGTCCCGCCGCCGGAAGCGGGCCTTGAGCGCGCCCCGGCTCACGCCGCACCCCTCGGCCAGAGGATGCAGGTCGTCGTAGTGGGCGGGGAACTCCAGCACCCGCCGGGCGAAGCCCCGCATGGCGGGCGGGAGCGTGGTGCCCGCGGCACGCCCCAGGTCGGCCAGCGTGCGGTCGACCCAGGTGATCTCGGCGGCGCGCCGGTCCACGAGCCCGCGAAGCTGACGGGCCAGGTACTCGACGCGACCGGGGGGAAGCTCGAGCATGCGGCGCTCGGCCTCCCACGTCCGCAGCGTGGCGTGCCCGAGGAGGAGCTCCGGCACCCGACCGTCCGCCGGGAGGCGGGTCCCGTCCGCGGTCCGCACCAGGAGGCGCGGGTACCCGAAGTCCAGGGCGCGCTGGACCACCGTCTCCTCGAGGAAGAGGTCTTCCTCCGGATGGACGGCGCGCGACAGCGCCGCGGCCAGGTACGGGTTGGAGATCTGGGCGAGGATCATGTCCTACCGCCCTCGCGGGGGGCTCAGATGAGGATGCTCGGGTACGAAAGATGGGACCGCCCGCCCGGAACGCGCCACCCTCCCCGACCAGGAGGGTCGGAGGGGGTGGCGGCCCGCTTCTTACGCGCGGCGTGGACCGGGGTCAGATCGGAAGCGGGACCGGCCGGTCCCCGGACCAGTCGTAGAAGCCCTTTCCGGTCTTCCGTCCGTAGCGACCCATGGAGACGATCCGCTTCAGGAGCGGCGGGGGCGCGTAGCGCTCCTCCCGGTACTCGTCGAACATGATCTCGCTGATCTTGTACAGCGTGTCGATCCCCACGAAGTCGCAGAGGGTGAAGGGCCCCATGGGGTAGCCGCACCCGAGCTGCATCCCGGTGTCGATGTCCTCGATGCTGGCCACGCCGCGCTCGAGCTGCCGGATGGCGTCCAGCATGTACGGCACCAGGAGGAGGTTCACCACGAAGCCGGAGTTGTCCTTGGCCGCGATGGGCACCTTGCCCAGCGCCTCGGCGAACGCGTAGGCCCGGTCGAAGGTCTCCTCGCTGGTGGCGATGGTGCGCACGACCTCCACCAGCTTCATGACCGGGACCGGATTGAAGAAGTGGAGACCCACGAAGCGGTCCGCCCGGTCCGTGGCGGCGGCCATGTCGGTGACCGTGAGCGAGCTCGTGTTGGAGGCGAAGATGGTGCGCTCGCCGCAGAGCTCGTCGAGCTTGCCGAACAGCTCGTTCTTCACCTCGAGGTCCTCGACGATGGCCTCGATGACGATGTCGCAGTCCTTCAGCCCCGCCACGTCGGTGACGAAGGAGAAACGGGCCCAGGCCGCGTCGCGGTCCTCGGCGGAGAGCTTCTCCTTGTCCACGGCGCGATCCAGGGACTTCCGGATGCGCTTCTTGCCGGCCTCCAGGGCGTCGTCGTCGATCTCCCGGACCACCACGTCGAAGCCGCTCTTGGCGGCCACCTCGGCGATCCCGCTTCCCATGAGCCCACAGCCCACCACTCCGACGGTCTCGATCTCCAACCTGTCCTCCAGTCTCTCAATGGGTTCGTCTTCTAACGTCGTCGATCCTGCTCGGATGCTTCCTCGTCGTACAGCTCGTCGTCCATCTCGGGCCGGCTCGTGGAGAGCTCCCGGGCCACGCCGTGGAACTGGCGCTTGACCCAGCGTCGCCAGGCCGCCGGGGGCGGCTCCAGCGACTCGCCGGCCTCGAGCCGGTCCAGCAGGCCCTCCATCTCGGCCTGCACCTCCACCAGCTTGGCCTTGTGGGACCGGCCCACGGCCCAGCCGATGCTGCCGCCGAGCCCCACGCCCACCGAGCCGCCCAGCACCACCGCCGCCACCACGGGCAGCGACGCGGCCACCATGATCGCGGTCCCGGTGGCGCCCACCACGAGCGCGGCGGATCCCCCGCCGAGCCCCGCGCCCCAGAGGTACTCGCCCCGGGTCCCGGGATCGACGGTCAGCTCCACCAGCGTCCGGCCGTCGTCCACCGCGTCCAGCCCCACCTCGACCGACTTGGCCGAGGCCACGTAGTACTTCTTCGACGTGAAGCTGGCGGCCCGAGCGAGCTGGGAGGCCCAGTCCACCGACGGCCGGTACTGGAGTCTCGACGGGCCCCGGCGCACCGCCTGGAGGAGCTGGCTGGAGACGAAGAAGTCGTCCATCGTCACCGCCAGCTCCTTGGGCGTGCCCGGCACCACCCGGGAGGCCACGATCACCGAGGGCCCGAAGACCCGCGCCAGCGGGCCTCCGCCCATCTCGCCGGTCCGGAGCTCGGCCAGGGCCCGTCGCACGTGGCCCTCGCCGAGCCCCACCTCGCCGGCGATGCGGAGGAGCTCCGCCTCGGTGAGGGCCCGCTCGCCCGCCTCCGCCTCGGAGGTGGCCAGCTCGGCCGCCCGCCGGATGACGGCGTCGAACTCGTGGCGGGTCAGGCCGCGCCCGCCCCCTCCCTCGCCGGCGTCCGTGCTCATGGGCGTGCCGCGGCCTCCCGGGTGCGCCTCAGAAGGCCTCGACCACCACGGCGCCGCCCTGCCCTCCGCCGATGCAGGCGGAGCCCAGGCCGTACTTCGCGCCCCGGCGGCGAAGCTCGTGGATCAGGTGGATCGTGATGCGCGCCCCGGAGGCGGCCAGCGGGTGGGTGAGCGCGATGGCGCCCCCGTTCACGTTGGTCTTCTCCGGGTCGAGCCCGAGCTCCTTCTCCACGGCCTTGTACTGGGGCGCGAAGGCCTCGTTGACCTCGACCAGATCCATGTCCTCCAGGGACAGGCCGGCGGCCTCCAGCGCCTTGCGCGCCGCGGGGGCCGGGCCGATGCCCATGATTTTCGGGTCCACGCCGGCGAAGCCCCAGGAGACCAGGCGCCCGATGGGCTCCAGGCCGTGCTCTTCGGCGTACTCGGCGCTGGCCAGCACCGCGCTGGCCGAGCCGTCGCCGATGCCGGAGGCGTTCCCGGCGGTGACGAAGCCGCCCTCGCGGAAGTAGGGACGCAGCTTGGCCAGGTCCTCCAGGGTGGTCTCGGGACGCAGGTGCTCGTCGTGGGCGAACTCACTCTCGCCCTTCCGAGACTTGACGGTCACCGGCGCGATCTCGGCGTCGAAGCGACCCTCGTCCCAGGCCTTCTTGGCCCGCTGCTGGGAGGCCAGGGCCACCTGGTCCGACTCTTCCCGGGTGACCTCGTAGCGGTCCCCGAGCTCCTCGGCCGTCTGGGCCATGGTCAGCCCGCAGTTGGAGTCGAGGAGCGCCTGCCAGAGGAGGTCCTCGAACTGGCCGCCGGCCTCACCCAGGCGGAGCTTGCGGCCCCAGCGGGCGCCCCGCAGCACGTGGGGGGCCTGGCTCATGGACTCGGTGCCGCCGGTGAGGCAGACCCGGGACTCGCCCAGGAGGATGTCCTTGGCGCCCTGGACGATGGCCTCGAAGCCGGAGCCGCAGAGGCGGTTCACGGTCAGGGCCCCGCTCTCCTGGGGCACCCCGGAGCGCAGCGCCACGTGGCGCGCCAGGTAGATGGCGTCCGAGGAGGTCTGGAGCGCGTTGCCGAAGAACGTGTGCTCGACCTGCTCGGCGGAGATGCCGGCCGCTTCGATGGCCGCCTTGCTGCTCACCACCCCGAGGTCGGTGGCGGTGAAGTCCTTGAGGGAGCCCCCGAAGGTGCCGAATGCGGTGCGCTTGCCGGAGAGGAAGACCACATCCGAGGAGTGTCGCTGCGTTCCCATCGAGCCTGCCTGGCGAAGGTGGATCGGTTCGTCGAGTGGAGGCGGACCCCTGCCGGGGAAGCCCGCGCCGGCCCGTACCCCCGTGGGGGGTGACGGTTCAGCCCCTGAATGTAGAAGAAACAGCCCAGACGGCGGACACCGAGGCCCAGACCAGCCCCCAGGCGAGGGCGGGCCGGCCGGCCCCCCGGGCGCCCCCGAACGTCCGCAGCGCGCGGCGGTGGAGGACGGCGCCCACGGGGATCAGGAGGAGGAAGGGCCACGGCCCCAGGAGCCATCGCCCGAAGAGGCCCAGCGCCAGGATCCGGGCCGCGCTTCCCGCCAGCGCCACCGCCGGCCGGCGGGCCGGGCGCCAGGGCCCCTCGTCCTCGGGGGCCGCCGCCAGGAGCGCCAGGATCAGGAGCAGGCCCGTGGACACCGCGGGGAGGGAGCGGCCGCCGGCGCCCATGTAGGCCATCCATCCCAGGAGGAGGGCGGCGGCGCCGGCGGCGGCGGCGCGGCGGGCGGGCGGAACCAGGAGCCCGGCGCCCAGGGCGGCGTGGAGGAGCGCCAGGGAGAGGCGGACGCCACGGGAGAGGAAGGGGTCCACCCCGGCCAGGACGGGGAGGGGCCCGCCCGGGACCAGGGCCACGGCCGAGGCCAGGAGCGCGCCCACCACCACCAGGCGGGCCAGGATGCGGGGGACGAGGCGCCGGTCCTGCTCCATCCGCAGGCGGGAACGGTCCTTCACGGGGGGCTTCCGGAGGCGCCGAGGGAGCCTACACGAACTCCTTCTCGGGCTCCTTCTCCAGGTACTGGCGGAAGGTCTGCTTGTTGTGGCCCTTCATGTAGGCCTCCTCCGCCGTGATCTGGTCCGACATGAGGAACTCCAGGATGTGCTGATCCAGGAGCTGCATCCCGTCCTTCTTCCCCGTCTGGATGATGGAGGGGATCTGGTGGATCTTGTTCTCCCGGATGAGGTTCGAGACCGCCGAGGTCCCGATCATGATCTCCTGGGCCGCGGCCCGGCCCTTCCCGCCCTTCTTCCGGAGCAGGATCTGGGAGATCACGCCCTTGAGGGACTCGGCGAGCATGGCCCGGATCTGCTCCTGCTGGTCCGCCGGGAAGACGTCGATGATCCGGTCCACGGTCTTGGGCGCCGAGTTGGTGTGGAGCGTCCCGAAGACCAGGTGGCCCGTCTCCGCCGCGGTGATGCCCAGCTCGATGGTCTCCTGGTCCCGCATCTCCCCCACCAGGATCACGTCCGGGTCCTCCCGGAGCGCCGCCCGCAGGGCGTTGGCGAAGCTCTTGGTGTTCGTCCCGATCTCCCGCTGGTTGACCAGCGACTTCTTGTTCTTGTGGACGAACTCGATGGGGTCCTCGATGGTGAGGATGTGATCCGCCCGGGTCTCGTTGATCAGGTCCACCATCGCCGCGAGCGTCGTCGACTTGCCGGAGCCCGTGGGACCGGTCACCAGCACCAGGCCCTTGGTCAGCATGCAGAGCCGTCGCACCGCCTCGGGGAGGCCGAGCTGGTCCGCGGAGAGGATCTCCGAGGGGATGGTCCGCATGACGCAGCCCAGCCCCTTCCGCTGCCAGAAGATGTTCACCCGGAAGCGCGCCAGCCCCTCGATCTCGTAGGCGAAGTCGAAGTCCATCTGGTCGAGGAAGCGCATGCGCCACTCCTCGTCCATGATCTCGTAGATCAGCGCCTCCATGTCCTTGTGGCTCAGCTCGCGGAACTTGATCCGCTGCATGTGCCCGTGGACGCGCATGACCGGGGGCGAGCCCGTGGTCAGGTGGAGGTCGGAGCCCCCCTGCTGGACGAGGACCTTCAGGAACTGGTCGATCTGGGCCATGGCTAGATCAGAGCTGGAGAGGGTCCAGGGACCACTCGAGGTGGCCCCCCTGGTGCCGCTCGATGTGGAGGTGCCAGCGGATGCCCGCGTCGTACGCGGCCCGGGGCTCCTCGTCTCCGGGCCAGAGGAGGAAGGCCACCGACGCCACGTCCAGGGCGGAGCCGGCCCACGCCTCCTCGTTCCCCGTCAGGTCCACCGTCACCACGTCGAAGTGGAAGGCGCGGAGCGTCTCCAGCTCCTGGGCCCACCGATCCGGGTTCTTCGGCATCTGGAGGCTGAACGCCTCCTCGGCCGCGGCCTGGTCCTCGGCGTTGATGTAGATGCTCCGCCACGACGGGTCGAGGAGGAGCGTCGGGAGGTGGGGGAGGATCTCGTGCCCCAGCTCCGCCGGGTCCGCCGTCACGATGAAGCGCGCGGAGCCGGAGCGGGCCAGGAGCCGGATCTCCGACATGAGCCCGGGGCTCGGGGGCTGGAACCGGCCCTCCAGGCGGGAGCGGGCCCGGATGGGGCGGAAGAGGTATTCGTGCCCCGACTCGTCCGCCAGGTAGCGGACCTCCACCGGCGTCACCATCCCCTTCCGCTTGACCTGCCCCTCCCAGGCGGCGCGGGTCTGTCCGTCGACGTGCTCCGCGGGCGGGGGCGTGAGGAGCTCGGCGAGGTCGGACTGCCACAGCCCCTCCAGGACCCGGCGCCGGACCGTCCCACCGTCGTCCCACCAGACCCACGACATGTGATGGCGGGTGGAGATCCCGAAGCGGGTCGAGCTGACCTCCAGCGCGCGGGTGAACGCCGTCTCCAGGTCCATGGCCTCGGCGCGGACGTCGTCGGTGGCGCCCTCTCCGCCGTACACCTCCCGCACCAGCGTGCGGATGACCGAGGCCGAGGTCAGCGCGAGCTGGATGGGGAGGTCGGTGCGGGCCTGGAGCTCGTCCACCGCCCGGGTCTTGATGGGGGACTCCACCACCACGGTGAGCCCCTCGTCCGTCTTCAGGATGGGGAGGGTGAGGTGGGCCAGCGCCCACTCCGGCGAGACCAGCGCCGCGGCGTCGGGGTCGATGGCCTCGGCCTCGGGGAAGACGTACGGGAGGTCGAACTGGGAGGCGAGCCCCCACTCCAGCTCCTCCTTGGTGACGAAGCCGCAGGCCAGCAGCGCCTCGCCGAAGTAGCCCCCGTGGTCGCGCTGGTGCTCCAGCGCCCTCGCCACGTCCGCTTCGGAGATCCGCCCGAGCCCCAGGAGGATCTGACCGATGGTGCGTCGTTCCGCCATCTTCCGATTCCGCTCCAGTGTCAGGGTCGCGGCGGACGGGGCGGGCCCGCCGCCGCTACGAAGAGGCGCCGGCCCGGGCGCCCTCGCCCGCCGCGCGATCCGCGATCCAGCGCCCCACGTCCTCGGTCCCCAGGTCTCCACCCAGGTCCGAGGTGGTCCGGCCCTCGGCCAGCGAGGCCCGCACCGCCTCCCGCACCCGCTCCGCCGCCTCGGCCTCGCCGAAATGGTCGAGGAGGAGGGCCACGCAACGGATGGCGCCCAGGGGGTTGGCCTTCCCCTGCCCCGCGATGTCCGGGGCCGAGCCGTGGACCGGCTCGAAGAGCGCGAAGCTCCCCGGGTTCAGGTTGCCCGACGGCGCCAGGCCGAGGCCGCCGGTGATCTCGGCGGCCAGGTCGCTCACGATGTCCCCGAAGAGGTTCGAGGCCACCACCACCTGGTAGCGCCCGGGACGTCGGACCAGGTCCATGGCCATGGCGTCCACGTACATGGCGTCGGTCTCGATGGCGGGGTACTCCCCGGCCACCTCGGCGAAGGTGTCCCGCCACAGCCCGCCGGAGTGGCGCATGGCGTTGGCCTTGTCCACCAGCGTCACCCGGGTCCGGCCCCGCTCCCGCGCGTGCTCGAAGGCGGCGCGGACCAGCCGCTCCACGCCCATGCGGGTGTTGATGTCCTCCTCGATGGCCACCTCGTGGGGCGTGCCCTTCCGGAAGCGTCCGCCGCTCCCGGTGTAGGCGCCCTCGGTGTTCTCCCGGAAGATCTCCAGGTTGAGGGAGCCCTCCACGCCCTTCAGCGGGCAGAGCGCCGGATCCAGGAGCTCGCAGGGCCGGAAGTTGACGTAGAGGTCCAGGCGGAAGCGCATGCCCAGGAGGATGTCCCGGGCGTGCTCGTTGCCCGGCACCCGGGGATCGCCCAGGGCGCCCAGGAGCACGGCGTCGTGGTCCCGGGAGAGCGCCTCGAACTCCTCGTCGGTGATGGTGACGCCGTCCCGCAGATAGCGGTCGGCGCCGAGGTCCCAGGGGACGAGCTCCAGCTCGATCCCCTCGACGTCGGCCACCGCCTCCAGGACGCGGCGGGCCTCACGGACGACTTCCTTCCCGATCCCGTCTCCGGGGACGAGGGCGATGCTGAGCACGTGGGCGACGAAGGTGGGGTTGGGGGGGGTGGGTGAGGCCGGGCGGATGGCCCGGCCGACCGCGTGAAGAGCCGCGACGGACCGCCGCGGCGAGGGGAGATTAAGGTCTGGGCTCGACGACCACCACCCCGCGGACGGGGGCTCCGTTGCCCTCGACCACGAAGGGGTAGCGACCGGCGGGGGCCTCGGCGAAGGAGAGGACGAAGCGGTCGTCCCGGTCCACCAGGGGCGGGGAGGCCACCTGGTCCGAGGATTCCAGGAAGGAGCGCTGCTCCGCCCCCATGCTGTCCACCTCGAACCGCACCTCGTGGACGCGCCAGTCCCCGGAGACGAACTCGGCCCACGCGCCGGGGGGCAGGGTCACCGAGTCGGGGACGGCCTCCTCCGCGTCTCCCGAGGTCAGGGTGATGCGGTGGACCTCGTCCCCGTCGCCCAGCCCCAGCTCCTGGCGGAGCGTCTCGTCGGGCTGGAGGTCCTCGGGAACGCCCCGCCCGCACCCGGCCACGAGGAGGGCGGCGGCCACGGCGGTCGCCCCCACGGCCCGGACCGAACGCGCGCGGGCCCGCAGGCTCACGTCCGGATCTCGGTCCCGCACGCCACGCAGAAGCGCCAGTCGGGCTGGATCTCCTCGCCGCACGAGGGACACGGCAGGAGGTGCACGTCCGTCCCGCAGAAGGGGCAGAAGTTGAGGTTCCCGTGCTCGGGGAGCTCCGCCCGGCACCAGCGGCAACTCGAGGCGCCGTCGTCCTCGTGGGACCCGCCCGGGACCTCGCCGTCCGGGGCGGCCAGGGGCTCGGTCCGCCGCTCGTCCGCGGGCGGGTCCGTCTCGGCGGGGCTGGCCCAGAAGGACGCGGGGCCCTCCTCCGAGCCCGCGGCGGCGGCCGCCGCCTCCGCCCGGGATGCCTCGTTCCCCGCGGCCTCGCCGGAGGGGACGTCGGGCGCCAGGGCGTCCACCGAGGTGGCCTCCCCCGGGTCGTCCGCGCCTCCGAAGGCGTCCTCCCCCACGGGGAGGCGCGCCTGGTTGAGCCGCACGTCCACCGCCGCGTACTCCCGGTACAGCCCGGTGTTGGGGTTCGAGCTCTCCAGCTCCTCGCGGAGCTCGTTCACCGCGTGGTCCGACTCGAGGACGAGGTACCCGCCCTCGCCGGCGAGGAGGCGGAGGAGGGCGTCCTCGTAGTCCCCGTTCATGTCGACGCCGATGCGGTCCCGATGGGAGCCGTAGGGCACGAGGTTCTGGTAGATCTCGGCCACCGTGAAGGGGCCGGTCAGGTAGCTGGGCCGCTGCGCGCGGATCTCCTCCACCAGCGTGCGGTGGAAGCGCTCGAGGACGTCGGTCATCTGGATGGGTTACTCGGTGTCGGGAAGAACGTCGTCGGGGTCGTCCTCCGGGAACCGCTCCACCTCGAGGTGGACCAGCCCGGCGGCCACCGCCGCCCGGAGGAAGGACTCGGGATCGGTGAACGGGATCTCCACCCCGCTCTGCTCGTGCCAGCGCTCGGCCAGCCGCCTCATGTAGTGCGTCACGGTCTCGTAGGAGAAGCCCGCCTGGTCCCGCATCTGCCGCACGATCTCGTGCCAGCTCCCGCGGAGGAGGTGGCCGTCGGCCATGCGGATCAGGTGGGGGCCGTCCCCGCCCTCGGCCGGCCGCTCGAACAGCTCGAGCTGGCTCGGATCCAGCGGCTGGCGCCGGCGCTCCCCCGAGGCGGTGGACTCCACCTCGGCCAGGAGCCGGTCGATGGGGTCCTCCAGCGCCTCCAGATCCCGCAGCCGCTCCTCCCACGGGGCCAGGCGCGCGTCCCCGGCGTCCAGGTGCCAGAGCACGCGCTTGAGCTCCATGAGCCGCCAGACGGCCAGGGCGTCCCAGTGCTCCGTGGGCGGCACCCGCTCGAACTCCCGGAGGGCTCCCTCCCAGTCTCCTCGATCGTACAGGAGATGGCCGAGATAGATCCGGGCCTCGTGGAGATCGGGATCCAGGCGCAGCGCCCGGCGGATCTGCCGCCCCGAGCCCACCTCGTCCCCCAGCCGGTGCAGCGCGTAGCCCAGGGCCGCCGCCGCCTCGGCGTTCTCCGGCCGCCGCGCCGCCGCCTTGGCGAAGATGTCCCGGGCCGCCGTGTAGAGCTCGGTCCGGTAGAGGGCCCGTCCCATGGTCAGCATGAGGTCGATGTCGTCGTCGTACCCCATGGCCGTGACCCGGCGGAAGAGCCGGAGCGCGGCCTCGTGCTCGCCGAAGCGGAGGAGGGACTCACCGAGCCCCACCAGGGCGTCCTCGTGGGCGGCGTCCAGCACCACCGCGCGCTCGAAGGCCCGCCGCGCCCAGGCGAACTCCTCCCGGGCCAGGCGTGCGTATCCCAGGCCCACGTAGAGCTCCACCGCGTTGGGATACAGAGAGAGGCCCTCTTTCAGCATCTGGAGGGCCCCTTCGTAGTCACCGTCGTTGTAGAGCTTGTGCGCCTGCTCGTCGTATTCCTCGGAGCTGAGGAATCGGTCTGGCATCGGGGGAGACTCCTCGGCCGTCGACCGTGGGCTAAGGGTGCGGGAGGGGGGACGGACTACAATATATTGGGGGCTCGTGGGCCCCACCACCCTACGGATGGGACCTTCGTCGACGGCGTCCGCCGACTCAGCGATCCCGCTCGAAGAGGTACGCCGAGTCGGCCACGCGGACGTCGTCTCCGACCCGCACCGCGTGGCGCGCGCCGGCCCAGATGGCCGCGGCGCCCCAGCGCCCGTCCTTCGAGACCGCGTAGTAGTTCACGTTGAACGCGGGGCGCCCGTCGGGACGCAGGAGCCGGTCCTCCACCGTCCAGCGCACGACGCGCCGGAGCGCCTCGAGGCAGGCGTCGGTGGGGGACGCGCCCCCGCGCATGAGCTCCACCACGGTGTGGGCACCGCACGTCTTGATCACCGCCTCGCCGCGCCCGGTGGAGCCCGCGGCGCCCACGTCGTTGTCGCAGTACATCCCGGCCCCGACCAGGGGCGAATCGCCCACCCGCCCGGGGATCTTGTACGCCAGCCCGGAGGTGGTGGTGACCGCCGAGAGGTCGCCGGACGGGCTAACGATGCTGCAGTGGATCGTGCCCTGGGGCCGGACCCCGTCGTGGGAGTCGAGGAGGGCGTCCCCGTACGAAGCCGCCTCCCGGAAGCCCTCCACGGGCTCGGCGGACTGCCCGGGCACGAGCCAGTCGTCGTCCTCGCTGAGGCGGGCCCGCCACTCGACCCACCGCCGCCGCGCCTCCTCGGTGAGGAGGTCCTCCACCGGGTGGCCCATGGAGGTGGCGAACCGGCGGGCCCCCTGCCCCACCAGGAGCACGTGGTCCGTGTAGCGCATGACGTCCAGCGCCACCCGGGACGGGCGCTTGACGCCTTCCAGGGCGGCCACGGCGCCGGCCCCCCGGGTGGGCCCGTGCATGACCGAGGCGTCGAGCTGGACCACCCCGTCGGCGTTGGGCAGGCCGCCGTACCCCACCGACATGTCGTCGGGGTCGGCCTCCACCAGGTTCACCCCCGCCACCACCGCGTCCACCGTGTCGGCGCCGGCGGTCAGCTCCTCCACGGCCCGGGCCACGGCCTCGCGCCCGTTGGCCGAGGCGATGGCCACCGGGGTCACCTGTCCCCGGAGGACGGCCGGGGCGCCGTCCAGCGCGGCGGGCCGGACGCCGAGGGCGGCGCCGGCGCCCACGCCGGCGGTGGTGCGGATGAAGTCGCGTCGGGTCGTCATGGTTCCTCCGGGTCGGGAGCGCGGCGGCGGGACGCACCAAGGTAGGGAGCCGGCGACCCGGGCGCGCGGGGAGGGCGGATACGAAGAAGCGGAGCCCCCCCGTGGGAAGGCTCCGCTCCGGTGCCGCCTGGACACGCGGGACGGCGTCAGCCGACCGTGGCGTCCTCGGTCTTGTCGGCGTCGGCCCCGTGGGGGATCGCCGGCTTGCAGAAGCGCATTCCCAGCGCGTGCAGGGAATGCAGATCGGCGTCGGCCAGGTCCGGGTACCGCTCCCCCAGATAGTCGATGGTCTCGTCCATCCAGTGGGCCTGGTCCTCCTCGGTGGCCTGCAGGACGCCGCAACGGTTGATATGGCTGAAGAGCTCGTCCCGAGCCCGATCCATGAGCTTGTCCTTGGTCAACGTCCCCTCCCTCTATGGGCATGGTGCCGGCGCCCGGCCCGTGCGCGCCGCGCGCGCGGTCGGGACGCTGTAGATTCCGGACGGAAACCTAACGTCGTCGCCCCTGATGGAAAACCGATGAGCCCCTCCCGATCCGACCTCGACTCCGTGGCCCTCGAGGTCTTCCGGCACCTCTTCACCGCCCTGGCGGAGGAGATGGGCGCGGCGCTCAAGCGCGCTTCGTTCTCGCCCAACATCAAGGAGCGTCGGGACTATTCCTGCGCGCTCTTCGACCCCCGGGGGACGGCCGTGGCGCTGGGGGACCACATGCCCGTCCACCTGGGCGCCATGCCCATGAGCGTGGCCGCGGCGCTGGAGGAGCTGGGAGAGCTGGAGCCCGGGGACGTGGTGTGCCTCAACGACCCCTTCCGGGGCGGGACCCACCTCCCCGACGTGACCCTCATCGCGCCCGTGTACGAGGCCGGGGACGCCGACGGCGAGGACGGGCGGCTCCTGGGCTACGTGGCCTCCCGGGCCCACCACTCGGACGTGGGGGGACAGAGCCCGGGCTCCATGCCCCTGGCCCGGGAGATCTACCAGGAGGGCCTGCGCATCCCCCCCATCCGCCTCCACGCCCGGGGGCGCCGGAACGAGGACGCGTGGCGCCTCGTCCTGGCCAACGTGCGCACCCCGGTGGAGCGGGCCGGGGACCTGGACGCCCAGCTCGCCGCGCTCCACACCGGCTCGGTGCGGCTGCGGGAGATCGCCGACAGGCGCGGCGCCGACGCGACCCTGGAGGCCATGGAGGCGCTGGTGGCCTACGCCGACCGACTGGTCCAGGCCGGCCTGGAGCGCATCCCGGACGGGCGGTGGGAAGGTAGGGACGTCATGGAGGGGGACGGCTTCGGCAGCGGCCCCGTCCCGGTGGTGGCGGCGCTGGAGGTGGACGGGGACGCGCTGGTGATCGATTTCGAGGGCACCTCGCCCCAGGTGCCCGGGGGGATCAACGCCGTCGCGGCCATCACCTCCTCGGCGGTGCGCTACGTGGTGCGCTGCGTGGTGGAGGACCTCCTGGGGGAGCCCCTCCCCGCCGGGGGCGGCTCCATGTCCGCGGTGACGCTGCGCCTCCCCGAGGGCTCGCTGGTGAACGCCTCCCTCCCGGCGTCGGTGGCGGCGGGGAACGTGGAGACGAGCCAGCGGGTGACCGACGTCCTCTTCCGGGCCTTCGGGCAGGCGCTCCCCGACCGCATGCCCGCCCTCTCCCAGGGCACCATGAACAACCACACGGTGGGCGGGACGGACCCCCGCACCGGGGAGCGCTTCGCGTACTACGAGACCGTGGGCGGGGGCATGGGCGCCGGCCCCGGGGGGCCGGGCCTCTCGGGGGTCCACGTGCACATGTCCAACTCCCTGAACACGCCGGTGGAGGCGCTGGAGCACGCCTACCCCTTCCGGGTGGCGCGCTACGAGATCCGCCGGGGGACGGGCGGGAGCGGGCGCCACCGGGGGGGAGACGGCCTGCGCCGCGACCTCACGATCCTGGCCGACGCGCAGGTGGCCCTCCTCTGCGAGCGCCGCGAGCGGGGGCCCTCCGGGGCCCGGGGCGGGGCCGACGGCGCGCCCGGCGAGAACGTCCTGGTCCGAGCGGGGGTAGAGGAGCCGCTCCCCGCCAAGGCCACCTTCGAGGTGGCCCCCGGCGACACCGTCAGCCTCCGCTCTCCCGGCGGCGGCGGGTGGGGCGCCCCGACCTCCGACTGACCCCCTCCGACCCCGACTCCATGCAACTCCTCCTCGCCACGCTCTGCGAGCACGCACAGCTCACCCCCGAAGGCAAGCTCGACGTCCACGGCGCGTTCTGGGACCTGGCCGCCCCGGGCTTCCCCGCCAAGCAGGGCCAGATGGTCCTGGCGCTGGCCGTGGAGTGGGACCCGGAGGACGAGGGCCGCTACCAGTTCAAGGTGGAGCTCACCGGCGAGGACGCGCCGAAGCCCTCCTTCACCGTGGACGGCCACACCGACGTGACGCGGCGCGGCCACGGGGACCAGCCGGCCCGGACCTTCCTGGTCATGCCCATGGAGGACATCGTCTTCCCGAGCCCGGGTCGGTACCGCATGACGGTGCGCCTCAAGGGCCGGGTGATCGACGGGCCGACGCTGCACCTCTGGGAGGTCCCCGAGAACGTGGAGGGCGCGGGGCCCGACGGCGGCGCCCGCGCCTGAGGCGTGGCGCTCCTCCCCACCGTGGTGGGCCCCGGCGGGCCCGACCTCCTCGGCCCCCTGGGCCCGTCGCCCACGGTCTGCATCGTCCTCCTCTCGGGGATCGGTGACGTGGTCCACGGGCTCCCCCTGGCCGCCGACGTGAAGGCGCGGACGCCCGGGGCGCGGGTGGTCTGGGTGGCGGAGCGGGCCCCGGCGGAGGTGCTGCGCCACCACCCCGCGGTGGACCGGATCGTCGTCTTCCGGAGCCGGGCCGGCGTGGCCGGCGTCCGGGAGCTCCGCCGGGCCATGGCCGACGTGGACGCCGACCTCACCCTCAACGTCCAGCGCTACCTCAAGAGCGCGTGGCCCACCCTCTTCTCGGGAGCCCGGACCCGGGTGGGGCTCCCGCCCTCCAAGACCCGGGACGGCATCCGCTTCGTCCACACCCACGTGCTGGAGGAGACCCCGTGGAAGCACTCCCAGGACCTCTTCCTGGGCTTCCGGGGCGCCCTGGGCACGCCCGCCGACGCGCCGCTCCGGTGGGACGTCACCTTCTCCGACGAGGAGCGGGCCGAGCAGGCCGCCTTCCGGGCGACCCTCGATCCCGACCGGCCCGTGGCGTCGCTGGTCCTGGCGTCGGCCAACGCCAAGAAGGACTGGCCGGCGGCGCAGGCGGCGGAGCTGGCCGGCGCGCTGGAGGCGCGGGGCTTCCAGGTGCTTCTCCTGGGCGGCCCCTCGGCGCGGGAGCGCGCCCTGGCCGACGAGGTCCTGGCCGCCGGCCCCGGCGCCCCCCGGGACCTGCTCGGGGACTCGGTGCGCCGCCTCATGTGGCTGGTCGACGCCTCGGACCTGGTGGTGGCCCCGGACACGGGCCCGCTCCACGTCGCCCACGCCCTGGACGTCCCCGTGGTGGGGCTCTTCGCCCACACCAACCCGTGGCGGGTGGGACCCTACGCGCGCTACCGTGATCTGGTCGTGGACCGCTACACCGAGCCGGGAGACGCGCCGGACCCGTCGGCCTATCTTCCCAAGGACGACCGCATGGACACCATCACCGTGGAGGATGTCCTGGACCGCGTGGAGCTGGCCCGGACCCGCTACCTGTGAAGATCCCCGAGGCGTACGTGCCGCTCCGCGGCGAGGGCGAGCGAGCCTGGGTCCGCCGGGAGGTCGTGGACTGGGCGCGGCCCCTGGTGGAGGCCGGCCGGCCCCTCCACGCCTGGGCCCGGGACGCCGAGGGCGCCCGTCCCCTCTCGGGCCGGGGGACGGTGTGGGACGTCCCCGCCCCGGTGCGGGGCCCCGACCGGCGGGACCGGTGGGCCGTGCGCCACTACTGGCGGGGCGGCGCCGTCGCGCCCCTCCTGGGCGACCGCTACCTCAAGGTGGGGGAGCCCCGCCCGGTGCTGGAGCTGGCCGCCGCGGAGCACGTCCGGTCCCGGGGGATCTCCACCCCGGCCGTCATCGCCGGGGCCGTCTACCCGGCGGGTCCCTTCCAGTACCGGGCGGACCTCGTCACCGAGATGATCCCCGACGCCGTGGACCTGGGCCTCCTCCTCTTCGGGGCGGCCGCCCTGAAGGACGGCGCTCCGGAGGATGCCCGGGCCGAGGCGCCGCAGCCCGCCGACGACGACCTGGCCCACGCCGCGCTGGAGGCCGCCGGCGGGCTGGTGCGGGAGATGGAGCGGGCGGGCATCTACCACCCCGACATGAACGCCCGCAACATCCTCCTGACCCGGGAGGGCGGGGAGGTCCGCGCCCACCTCCTGGACCTGGACCGCTGCCAGTGCCGGGAGCGGGGCGTGCCGGTGCCCGTGGGGCCCATGAGGGAGCGGCTGCGCCGCTCCCTCACGAAGCTGGGCGCCCGGGCGGGCCGCGAGCTGGACGAGGGCCGCCGCGAGGCGCTGGCCCGCGGGATGCACCGGGCGTGAGCCACCTCCCCGAGGAGGGCGGCTGGCGGGGCCCGCCGCCCCGGGAGATCTGCATCGTCATGCTCTCGGCCATCGGGGACGCCGTCCACGTCCTCCCGGTGGCCAACGCGCTCAAGCGTGCCTGGCCCGAGACCCGCATCACGTGGGTCATCCAACCGGTCCCCCTCCTCCTGGTGCGGGACCACCCCGCCATCGACGACTTCGTGGTCTTCCGCCGGCGGAAGGGTCTCGACGCCTGGCAGGGGTTCGCGGACTACGCCCGCTCGGTCCAGGACCGGAGCTTCGACCTCCTCCTGGGGCTCCAGGTCTACTTCAAGGCCGGGCTCCTCACGGCGCTCACGCCCGCGCGCGTGAAGCTCGGCTTCGACCGGGTCCGCGCCCGGGACATGCAGTGGGTCTTCACCGACGCGCGCATCCCCGCCCGGGGGCAGCGCCACGTCCAGGACCAGTACTTCGAGTTCCTGGAGCACCTGGGCATCGACCCCGAGCCGGTGGAGTGGCGGATCGAGCTCACCGAGGAGGAGCGGGCCGCCCAACGGGCCTTCTTCGACGAGCTCGACCGCCCGGCGTGCGCCGTCGTGGTGGGCACCAGCAAGCCCGAGAAGAACTGGACCCCCGAGGGCTACGCCCGGGTCCTGGACGCGCTGGAGGCCGACCACGGCCTGCGGCCGGTCCTGGTGGGCGGCCCGTCTCCCGTGGAGCGGGCCATGGCGGACGAGATCCTGGAACGCACCTCGGCCCGGGTCGTGGACACGCTGGGGAACGACCTGCGGCGCCTGGTCTGGATCGTGGAGGGGAGCGCCCTCACGCTGTCGCCGGACACGGGGCCGCTCCACATCAGCCGGGCGGTGGACACCCCGGTCGTCGGGCTCTTCGGCTACACCAACCCCAAGCGCTCCGGGCCGTACCGGAAGTACCAGGACCTGGTGGTGGACGGGTACGCCCTCCACCCCGGGGAGGAGTACCCCATCGAGCACGCCTACCGGGACGGCATGGGGCGGGTGACGGTGGAGATGGTGCTGGAGAAGGTGGCGCTCGCCATGGAGCGCTACGTGGGCGCCGGGCGCTGAGCTCCGGCCGGGGCTCCGGGGGACGGCGGGGCTAGTCGGAGCCCCGGCCCTCGGGGTCGTTCGCCTCGTCGTCCTCGTCGTCCTCGTCGTCGGCGGGCTCCGCCTCGTCGGGCTCGTCCCCGGCCGCCTCGTCCTCGGCCGCCTCGTCCCCGTGGTGGGGGTCCTTCTCGTCCTCGGCGTGCTCCCCCTCGTGACCGTGGGGGTCGGGGCCCTCGCCCTCGGCCTCCTCCGCGTCGGCGGCCTCCCGACGGCTCCGGAGGGCCTCCAGCTTCTCCAGCCCCTTGGCCTCGTCCAGGAAGAGCTGCATGTGGGGGAAGGGGATCTCGATCCCGGCTCGGGCCAGCGCCTTGCGCACCCGCTCCGTGTAGTCGAAGAGCACCGGGATCTTCTCCCCGGGATCCAGGACGTGCAGGTGGAGCTCCATGTCCACGCTGGAGGATCCCAGGCCGGTCACCACCATGCGGGGCGCGGGGGTGTGGGCCACGCGCTCGTCGTCGGCCGCCAGCCCCTCCACCACCTCCCGGGTCTCGTCGATGTCCTCCTTGTAGGCGACGCCGAAGGGGACGTCCACCCGGAGGGTCGGGCCCGCGGAGTGATTGGTGACGGCGTTGCTCACCATCTTCACGTTGGGGAAGACGACCTCCTCGCGGTTCAGCGTCCGGATCCGCGTCGAGCGCAGCGTGAGCTCGGTCACCTTCCCGTACCGCTCGTCCACCTCCACCCAGTCCCCGACCCGGAAGGGCCGGTCCAGGAGGATGGTGACGCCGGAGATGAAGTTCTCCAGCGAGTCCTTGGCGGCGAAGCCCACCGCCAGCCCGGCGATCCCCAGCCCCGCCACCAGCGCCGAGACGTTGATGCCGAGCTGGGAGAGCCCCATGACCGCCACGAAGGCGAGCATGAGGAGCCGCAGCGAGCGCACGATCACGGCCTCCATCCCCCGCTCCACCCGGGCGCTGCGGCGGAGGACCCGGTGGACCACCGAGAGGATCGCCCGATAGATCGCGTAGAAGACCAGGACGACGAAGAGGGCGCTGATCAGCCGGGGCGTCAGCGACGCCATCATGTCGTAGAAGCCGGCCAGGGCGCGGTACCAGAGGAGCTCCCACTCCCCCTCGGCGATGAGGCGCCCGGCGGAGGTCACGCCCTCGCCGATGGCCTGGATGGCCTGGCCCGCGGTGGTGTCGGCCGGGGTGCTGTCGGCCGCGGCCACCGAGTCGGCGACCTGCGCCGCCGTGTCCTGGAGCAGGCTCATGGCCGCCCCCCGTGGGCCCGGGCGCTCACGCTCCGGTCCTCCACCACCACTTGGCGATCAGGAACGCGAATCCGGCCAGGGCGCCCAGCGCGGCCTCCCATTCCCGGTTGCGGCGGTACTGGTCGAGGGTGAACCCGCCGCCCTCGACCCCCGGCGCCCGGTACGGCGTGAGGCGGGGGACGAAGGCCGGCACCTCGGCCCGGTAGTCCCGGGCGCGATCGCCGAACAGCTCGGTGAGGAGCTCGGCCTCGCCGGCCATGGTCCGGCCGTACACGCCCAGGTAGAAGACGGCGAAGAGCACCACGAACTGCCACATCCCGCCGGCCAGCGTCACGCCCAGCCCCAGGAAGAAGCTCCCCACGTAGAGCGGGTTCCGGGTGTAGGCGTAGGGCCCGGTCGTGGTGAGCTCGCGCTCCTTGTGGATCGTGCCCGCCGCCCAGGCGCGCACCGCCAGGCCGAGGACGGCCAGGACGCCCCCCCACGCCAGGAGCGGCAGCGTCGGCCGGGCGAACCAGAGGAACGGCAGGATGAGGAGCCAGACCGCCTTGAGGCGGAGCTTCCGCATGTTCACGGTCGCCCCCTCACCGGGGCGCGCCGTTCGCGGCCTCCCCCTGACGTCGGGCCACGGCGGCGGCCCGGGACTCGGGGTTGAGAGGGAGCCCCTCCCGGATGTTCTCGAGGTGGAGCGTGATGGAGCCCACCACCGGGATCTCGGAGCGGAGGTAGACCAGCACCCGCCGCTCGTCGTCGCTGAAGTGGAGCTCGGCGTTCCCGCCCTCCGCGAAGAGCCCGTCGGTCTGGATGATGGGCTCGACCACGATGGTCCGGAACTCCCCGGCCGGGACCTTGCGCGTATCCTTCCGCACGACCTTGACCTGCACCGGGTTGCCGTCGGCCTTGAAGTACCGGTTCAGCGTGTACGTCTTCCCGACCTCCAGGGGGAGGGTCCGGATGAAGTACACGAAGGAGATGTCGTCCAGGGGGATGGAGGAGCCCAGGGGGCCCGACTCGTCGTTGTCCTGGCGCTCCCAGCGCCGGCGGTCGGGGAACATCTCGTAGTGCCGGAACGACTCGTAGTTGACCTCGTCGATGTCCTGGATGAAGCGCCAGGTCTGGAGGCTCCGCGTGTCGAACCAGGAGTGGGTCTCGTCGTCCACCCGGGCCATGGGGATGCCGCCCTCGATGCCCATGGTGGCGTGGTAGACCGGCCGCCCCCGGATGGTGTCCAGGGCGCTCAGCGTCATGTGGCCGTCGCCGACGGAGAAGATCCCCAGCTTGACGTTGTACTCCAGCCGCTCGCCGGGCCCCCACGGGGCGCGGGCGGCACGGGGGTCCTCGGGCTCGACCAGGGGGCGGGAGCCGTCGTACACCAGGATGGTGTCGAGGGCCGCGCGCTGGGACTGGGCCGCGAGGTCGGCGGAGGCCACACCCGCCAGGAGGGCGAGGGCCAGCGTCGGGGCGCGGGCGCCGGAGAGGGCGCGCGCCGCGGAGAGGGCACGTCGGATCATCAGGCCACCTCGGCGTCCAGGTCGCGCCACCACCGGCTCCCGGGGCGGCGAAGCTTGAAGAGGGAGAGGAGGGTCGGCCAGGTCCGGAACCGCGACGGCCGGGTCTGGAGCTCGTAGCGCAGGTCCAGCGGGACCTCCTCGATGCGCCGGGCGTGGGGCGCCAGGCGAGCCAGGAACTCCACGTTGGCCGCCCACCCCTCGGAGGAGACCAGCGATTCGCCCTCGCTCAGCTCCCGGAACGCCTTCTTGAGGACGATGATCCGGTACAGCCGGAGCCCGCAGATCGGGTCCGACACCGGGGCGCCCCCGTGGACCCGGCCCAGGGCGTGGCGGGCCAGCTTGCGGCCCCAGCGCACGGGCTTGGGCGCGTCCACCCGCTCGGGGAGGGCGCCGGCCACGATGTCGGCCCCGCCTTCCAGGATCTTCTGGAGCTCCACGATGTCGTCCGGGTTCTCCGTGAAGTCCGCCTGGAGGACCACCGCCGAGTCCCGCTTGGGATAGGGCGCCAGCTCCACGGCCTCGCGGAGGAGGCGCTCCACCGCCCTCGCGTAGCCGAGCCGCTCCTCGGAGCGGATCACGGTCAGGGGCAGCTTCCGGCGATACCGCTCCAGCACCTCCGCCGTGTCGTCGGTGGAGGCGTCGTCCAGGACCAGGAGGCGGTAGTCCCGTCCGAACTCGCCCAGGACCTTGCGCACCTTCCAGAGAAGGACGCCGACGGTGCGGGCTTCGTTGTGGGTCGGGATGCAGAGGTAGATCACGTCGGGACGAGCCTTGAGTGCGTGCCGGAGAGGGGGGGAGGCCGCGGGACCGGGCGAGCCGGAGGATCCGCGACCGCGGGCCGGGACCCGCGGTGGCGCCCGCCGATGTCCGCTGCGTTATACCGCCCCCGGGAAGGCCGGTTCCTCGAACCGGGACGCTACCGGCGCCCCTGGACGGGCCCGTCGGCCTCGGCGGAGGGGCGGGTCTTCCACCGCTTGTGCTGCCAGAAGTACTGCTCGGGGTGGGCCCGCACCTCCGCCTCCAGGGCGTCCACGTGGGCCCGGGTGAGGCGCCGCACGTCCTCCTCGAGCTCCCCGGTGCGCTCCACCTCCACCCGCCTCAGCTCCACGCGGTAGCGGGCGGGCCAGCCGTCCTCCCGGAGGGCCACGCCCAGGAAGAGGGGGGCGCCGGTGCGGAGGGCGAAGAGCGCAGGGCCCTTGGCCGTGGCGGCCTGCTTCCCGAAGAAGGGCACGAAGATCCCGCCCCGGTGGAAGTTCTGGTCGGCCACCAGCGCCGCCACCCGCCCGGCCCTCAGGGTGCGCAGGAGGCGCCGCGGCGCCTCCTCCATGCCCACCACCTCCAGCCCCAGCCGCTCCCGGGTGGCCACCAGATCCCGGTCGAAGCGGCGGTTGGCCATCCCCTTGGCCACGGCGTCCACCCCGATCCCCCGGGCCGCCACCGCGGCGCCGCCGATCTCCCAGTTGCCCAGGTGCCCCGTGACCACCACGGCGCCGGTCCCTTCGGCCAGCGCGGACCGGAGGGCGTCCAGACCCTCGACGGTGGTGCGGGCCCGGACGGCCTCGGCGTCGAGGCCCGCCATGCGGAAGAGGGCCACGGCCTCCCGGCCCAGGTGCACGTAGGAGGCCCGGGCCACCCGCCGTCGCCAGGACGGCGTCTCCCGGGGGAAGGCGAGGGCCAGGTGGGCGTCCACCTCCCGACGGCGGATGCGCAGGAGCACCCCGGCGGTCCACCCCAGCGCCGCTCCGAGCCCGTGGGCCACCCGCTCCGGGAGGGCCAGGAGGACGCGGGAGAGGACGCGGAAGCCCGCGTACTCCAGGCGGTGCTTGCGGGCCTTGTCGCTCGGGTCGCTCACGTCCCCGACGGGGCCGGCGGCCGGGCGGCACGCGCAGGGGCGTCCTCGAACTGGAGCTCGTAGAGGCGGTGGTAGGTGCCCTCGGCGGCCAGGAGCGAGGCGTGGTCCCCCCGCTCCACCACCCGCCCCTCGTCCAGGACCAGGATCTGGTCCGCGCGCTGCACGGTGGAGAGGCGGTGGGCGATGACGAAGACGGTGCGGCCCTCCAGGAGGGAGTCCATGGCCGCCTGCACCAGCCGCTCCGACTCGGTGTCCAGGGCGCTGGTGGCCTCGTCCAGGACCAGGACCGGGGGATCGCGGAGGATGGCCCGGGCGATGGCGATGCGCTGGCGCTGCCCGCCGGAGAGCTCGGCGCCCCGCTCGCCCACCACCGTGTCGTAGCCGTCGGCCAGCTCCGAGACGAAGCCGTGGGCGTGGGCGGCCCGGGCGGCCCGCACGATCTCCTCGTCGGTGGCGTCGGGGCGGCCGTAGGCGATGTTGGCCCGCACCGTGTCGTGGAAGAGGACGGTCTCCTGGCTGACGATGCCCAGGCGCCGGCGGAGCTCCCCGATGCGGATGTCCCGCAGGTCCACGCCGTCCACGGTGATCCGCCCCTCGGCGACCTCGAAGAACCGGCCCAGGAGGTCCACGAGGGTGGTCTTCCCCGCCCCGCTGGGCCCCACCAGAGCCGTGACGGTGCCCGCCGGGGCCCGGAAGGAGACGCCGTGGACGACCGGGTCGCCGGGGCGGTAGGCGAAGGAGACGTCGTGGAACTCGATGGCGTCCTCGAGCCCCGGCCAGTCCCGGGCCGCCTCGGCGTCCCGGATCTCGATGGGGGCGTCCAGGAACTCGAAGACGCGCTCCGCGGCCACGAGGCCCGGCTGCGCCGTCGCCGGGAACTTGGCCACGTTCTTCACCGGGGCGTAGAGCTTGAGGGAGAGCCCCAGGAAGCCCACGAACTGCGCCCCGGTGAGCTCGCCGGCCACCACGAGCTGGGCGCCGTACCAGAGGAGGACCACCGTCCCCACCGCCGCCAGCATCTCGGTGGCGGGCGCCGCCACGGCCCGGGCGAGCTCGGCCCGGAGGAAGTGGCGGAAGTGCTCGCCGGTGAGGCGGTGGAAGCGGGCCTTCTCCCGCTCCTCCGCGGAGGAGGCCTTCACCAGGCGCACCCCGGCCAGCGTCTCCTGGATGTGGGCGTTGACCTCCGCGCCCAGGTGGAGCACCCGGCGATCGCGCCGGCGCAGCACCTTCACCAGCGGACCCCACACCAGCATGGCCCCGGGGATCACCACGAAGGCGGCCACGGTCAGCTTCCACGAGATCATGAGCATGGCGGCCAGCGCCACGGCGAACTCGAAGACCGCCGAGAGCATCTTCGACATCTCGGCGGTGACCAGCGTGCGGAGCTGCTCGACCTCGGTGGTGAGGCGCGAGACGATCTGCCCCATGCGCACCCGGCCGAAGAAGGCCAGGTCCAGCTCGACCAGGTGGTTGTACGTCCGGCGCCGGAGGTCCCGGTTCACGCCCTGCTCCGCCCGGGCCACCAGGTAGGTGCGCGCGAAGTGGAAGAGGTTCTTCACCAGGAAGAGGACCAGGATCAGGACGATGATGCGCTGGACGGCCACCAGCGGATCGCCCTGGAGGTCCACCCAGCGGTAGACCGTGGCGTCCAGGACCCGCTCCATGGCCGACGGGTCCGCCGTGGACGGGCCCGGCGCCCCGCCCCCGCTCACGAAGAGAGCCTCCACGAAGGGGATGAGGAGGACGTAGACCGCCGCGTCCAGCACCGCGAAGACGAAGGTCGTGACGACCGCCGCCACCAGGAGCGGGACGTGGGGCTTCAGGAAACCGAGGATCCGCAGGAAGAGGCTCACGCCGGAAAAGGTAGCAGCCCGGGGCGGAAGCGGCGCCCGCCGCCCGCGGGAGCCGTGGCGCCCGGCCCGGCGGGGCCGGGGGCCGGCGCGCTCTTGACCCCGGGGGGCGGGTCCCCCAGCCTCCGGGCTCGCACCCACCGTTTCCAGGGCCCCGCCCCCGTCCACCCCGTGCTCCCATGAGCGACTCCCTTCCGTCCCTCCCCCCCGTGGCCGTCCTGGGCGGCGGCAACCTCGGACGCGCCCTCGCAGAGGGCTGGCTCGACTCCGGAACCCTTCCCGCCGGGTCCATCCACGTCACCCGCCGCCAGGTCGAGAAGCTCCAGGATCTTGCCGACCGGGGCATCCAGGTGGGGCGCGACAACGCGGCGGCCGCCGGGGCCTGCGACATCCTGGTGCTGGCCGTCCAGCCCCAGCAGATGGCGGCGCTGGTGGACGACGTGCGGGACGCCCTGGAGCCGGGGCGGCACCGGGTGATCTCGGTGGCCTCGGGCGTGCCCCTGGCCGACCTGGAGTCCATGCTCGGCGAGGGCATCCCCGTGGTCCGCGCCATGCCCAACACGGCGGTCTCCATCGGCGAGTCCATGACGTGCCTCTCCGCCGGCCCCGGCCAGGAGGCCTTCCTCGAGGAGGTGCACGTCCTCTTCGACGCCGTGGGTCGGACGCTCCACATCGCCGAGGAGATGATGATCCCGGCCACGGCGCTGTGCGCCTGCGGCGTGGCCTTCTTCCTCCGCACGATCCGCGCGGCGAGCCAGGGCGGCATCGAGATCGGGTTCCACCCCGAGGAGGCGCTCCTCCTGGCCAGTCAGACCGCCCGGGGCGCGGCCGGCCTGCTCGCCCGGGAGGACAGCCACCCCGAGTCGGAGATCGACCGGGTGACCACCCCGCGTGGGTGCACCATCGCCGGGCTGAACGAGATGGAGCACAACGGGCTCAGCTCCGCGTTCATCAAGGGGATCCTGCTGTCGGCGCAGAAGGCGGGGACGCTGTACGACTGAGGCGCGGGG
>CAZMTA010000026.1:0-53591 GCA_964569085.1 uncultured Gemmatimonadaceae bacterium
CCTCCTCCGGCGCCAGCGCGTCCAGGGAGACCACGTCCTCCTCGGGCTCCTCCGCCGCCGCCGGCGCCTCGCCCACCGCCTCCAGGGCCTCCGCCCGGCCGAGGAGCTCCTCGGCCTCGCCGGCCTCGCCGGAATCCTCGAGCGCCCGGGCCAGGGACCGCATGGCCTCCACGTTCTCCGGGTCCAGCTCCAGAGCCCGCCGGGCGGCCAGCGTGGCCTCCTGGGTCAGGCCCGTGTCGGTGTAGAGGCGCGCGGCCACGACGTGCCCGGACACGAACTCGGGGTGGCGGTCGAGGCCGTCCTGGAGGAGCTCCATGGCCTGACGCACGTCCCCGGAGCGCCGATATGCGTCGGCCAGCGTCGCGAAGGCGCGGCCTTCGGGATCGCGGTCCGACCAGTACAGCTCGCGTAGGGTCCGGATCTCCCGTTGGAGGGATTCGGTCACCAGGCGCTCCGTACGGGCGTGAGGGAGGGGGATTCGACGAGGGGGGCCGCTGGGGGGATCCCGAGAAGATACGGAAGGCCCGAAAATAGTGTCAACGTGAGCAAGGGTCCGACGGGTCCCGTCGTAGGAGGTATGGAAAGGGGACGCGACGGCGCCGCCGCATTGAGGGTGGCAGGGGGAGCCGTTACGTTATCCGGTCTACGCTCCAACCCGTATACTTGCCGGCTAGGTCGCAGGAGACGCCCGCCTTATGATGCGTCAGATGCGAGAAGCCACGAAGCCGATCATGCTGTTCACCGCAGCGGCTTTCGTGGCTCTCATGGTTTTTCAGTGGGGTATGGACATCACCGGCCAGTCCGGCGGTGGCCCCGGTCAGATCGGCCAGGTGAACGGTCAGCCCGTCATGTACGAAGACTACATGGCGGCCTACCGGAACCTCTACGACCAGGTGCAGCGCTCCCAGGAGGAGCCCATCACCTCCCAGCAGAACCGGGAGATCGAGGACGCCGCCTTCGACGAGGTGGTGAACCAGATCCTCATCCGGCAGGAGCTGGACCGGCGCGGGATCACCGTGACCGACGAGGAGATCAGCCAGGCGGCGCGCTTCAGCCCGCCCTCGGATCTCCGGCCCCAGTTCACGACGGACGACGGGCGCTTCGACGCCCAGGGCTACCAGGCCTTCCTCGCCCAGCTCCCCCAGGATCAGCTCCTCCTCCTGGAGGCCTACTACCGGGACATCATCCCCCGGGGGAAGCTCCTGCGGCAGGTGTCCTCGGGCATCTGGCTGTCCGACGCCGAGCTCTGGCAGCGATACCAGGACTCCAACGAGACCGTCGAGGTCCGCTACATCCCCCTCGACCCGGGCACCCGGTACGCCGACTCCCTCTTCCAGATCTCCGAGGACGAGGCCCGGGCGTACTACCGGGAGAACGAGGAGGACTTCGAGGTCCCGGCCCGGGCCACCGTCCAGGCCGTGGTCCTGAACAAGGCGCCCACCGCCGCCGACACGGCGGCGTCCCGTGACGAGGTCGCGCGCCTCCGCGAGGACATCCTCGCCGGCGATCGGACCTTCGAGGACGCGGCCGCGGCCGAGTCCGCCGACCAGGGCAGCGCCCAGGCCGGCGGAGACCTGGGGGTGTTCGCCCGCAACCAGATGGCCCCGGCCTTCGACTCCGTGGCCTTCTCGGCCCCGGTGGGCGAGCTCGTCGGCCCGGTGCAGACCGGCTTCGGGTACCACCTCATCGAGGTCCAGGAGCGGTGGGGCCAGGACAGCGTCCGGGCCCGCCACATCCTCCTCCCCGTGGCCCGCACCGACGCCAGCGAGATCGCGCTGCTGACGCTGGCCGACTCCCTGGAGGACATGGGCGAGAGCATGGAGCTCGAGGCGGCCGCCCGGAACGTCGGGCTCCAGGTCACCACCCACGAGATCAACGAGGACTTCCCGCTCCTGCCCGGCGCCGGGCAGATCGGCGAGGGGATCGACTGGGCCCTGGTGGAGGCCGAGGCCGGCGACGTGAGCCCGGTCTTCGAGAACGCGCAGGCGTTCTACGCCCTCCAGCTCGTGTCCAGCGAGCCCGAGGGGATCCTCCCCTTCGAGGAAGCGCGTCCGGCCATCGAGAGCCGGCTGCTCTTCGAGCGGAAGATGGAGCGGGCCCGGGAGGAGGGCGGCCAGGTCGTCGAGCGCATCCGCGCCGGCGAGGCCCTCCCCAACGCCGCCGCCGAGGCGGGCCTCGAGGTACGCCAGGCCGGGCCCTTCGCCCGGACGGACTTCGTGCCGGGCCTCGGGCGGCAGAACGCCGCCGTGGGGACCGCCTTCGGTCTCGACGTGGGTGAGGTGAGCGACGTGGTCGCCACCCCCGCCAACGCCTTCGTGGTGGAGCTCCTGGGCCGGACGCCCGCGGACTCCCTCGCCTGGCGGGAGCAGCTCCCCCGTCAGCGCCAGGCGGTGGTGCAGCAGCTCCAGCAGCAGCGCCTCCAGGAGTGGATCGAGGCCCTCCGTGGGGCCGCGGACATCCGCGACCGACGGGCCCAGGTCCTCCAGCCGCTGGACGAGGACGCCGAGGCACCGCAGCTGCCCATGGTCTTCTAGGGCGACGCCGCCCGGGGCCTCGGCCCCGGGTGGCGGCAGGACGACGAAAGGGGGGCCGGCGGATTTCTCCGCCGGCCCCCCTTTCTCGTTCTGATTCCGGGATCGCCCTCGGCGTCCCGTCCGCCTCCCGTCAGGTCAGGAGGCGCTCCCCTCGTCCTGGCGGGAGCTCACGGCGGCGCCGTCCTTCTCCTTCTCCTCGCCGGTCAGGGACTGGGGCCCGTCCTGGGCGCCCGAGGTCCCCTCGGAGAGCCGCCGGGGCTCCCCTTCCTCCTTGGGAGGAGGAGGCGTGCGGGGCCGGCTCTGCTCCGGGGGGACTTTGAGCTCGTTCTCGATCTCGCGCACGGAGCCCTTGAACTCCCGGATCCCCTTGCCCAGCGCCGAGCCGATCTCGGGGAGGCGCTTCGCGCCGAAGAGGAGAAGGACCACGAGGAAGATGAGGATCATCTCCCCGATGCCCAGACCGCCGATACCCATGGTACCTCCAGGCGGAGCGCGAGGCTCCGCATCGCTTGATGTGTGGGGTCAGATCCACGACCGGGCGATGAGCGCCACGATCGAGATCCCGACCAGCGTGAGAACGTTGAGGGTAAGGGTCAGGGGCCCCACAGTGAAGGCCACCGACACCAGGTCCACCGAGAGTGGGCCGAGCGACGCGCTCACCGACGTGGTGAGGAAGTCCCGGGCCGCGCTGTCGGGCAGGAAGATCTGGGAGAGCTTCGTGAGGAGCCCCCCCAGGAAGAGCCCGAGGACCAGCGTCCACAGGAGCCGTACCGCGCTCCGACGGCGGGTGTCAACCAGCATGACCGCGTCCCCCCCTCACCGTCGCCGATCCACGGCGTAGGACACGGAATCCCGGAGGGCGCGGACGGCGTCCCCCTCGGGGAGCTTCCCCAGGGCGTCGTCCGCGAGCGCGGCGTAGTGCCCCGCTCGTTCCCGGGCGTAGTCCAACCCGCCTCGCTCTTCCACGATGGCCACGATCTTCTCGATCTCCTCGTCCGACGGGTCGACTCGGGTGAAGAAGGCGCGGATCTCGGCCTCCTCTGCTTCGGTGGCACGGCCCAGCGCCTCCACCAGGGGGAGCGTCACCTTCCGCTCCCGCAGGTCGTGGCCGGTGGGCTTCCCCGTCACGTCCTCGCTCCCGGTGTAGTCCAGGAGGTCGTCGGCGATCTGGAACGCCATGCCGAGGTTGTGCCCGAAGCGGGCCAGGGCCTCTCGGTGGGCTCCGTCTCCCGCCAGCGCGCCCATCTCGCAGGCGGCGGACATGAGGGAGGCGGTCTTGGCGGCGATGAGCCGGTAGTAGTCGTCCTCTCCGAAGTCCAGCGCGTCGTAGGAGAGGAGCTGGCGCATCTCGCCGACGCTCATCTCGTTGGCGGCGCGGGCCAGGACGGCGAGGCCCTCCAGGTCGCCCAGGCGGGTCAGCTCGGTGATCCCCCTGGAGTAGAGGTAGTCGCCCATGATGATGGCCACCTGGTGCGTCCAGAGGGCGTTCACCGTGGGCAGCCCGCGCCGGAGGACCGAGTGGTCGACGGCGTCGTCGTGGACCAGCGTCGCCAGGTGCACCAGCTCCACCACCGCCGCCGGCGTGAGCGCTTCCCGGGGGTCGGCGCCGGTGGCGTCCGCGGCCAGGAGGAGGAGCGTGGGACGGAAGAGCTTTCCCTGGAGGAAGAGGAGGTGGTCGTTCACCTCCTCGATCAGGGTGAAGTCCGACAGGACGATGCGGCGCAGCTCGTCCCCGACCCGGTCCAGGGGCTCCCGGACCGGCGCCTGGATGGAGGCGAGGGTCGGGGGCGCGCCACGGACGGCCTGGGTCGCACCGGAATCCACGGGAGGGTGCACGGAGGAGGAGCCCCGGTCAGGCGGGACGGAGCGAGCGGAGCCGCTCCGTCACGTCGGCGAAGTTGATGTCGAGGGAGAATACGCGGTCGTAGAACTCCACGGCCCGGTCGGTGTTCCCCTTCTCCTCGTAGGCGCGGGCCAGGTAGTAGTAGATGCCCAGCAGCTCGTCCTCGACCTCGAAGGGGGCCTCCAGGGCCCGCTCGAGGGACCGGACGGCCTGCCCCGGGTTGCCCATCTCCAGGAAGGTCTGGCCCATGAGCTCGTAGGTGGGCAGGTGCCCGACGTCGGCCCGGAGGGCGGCCTGGAACTCGGCCACCGCCTCGTCCAGGAGGCCCATCTCCTTGTAGGCCGTCCCCAGGTCGTGGTGGGCCTTCACGTCGTCGGCGCCCAGGTTCTCCGAGACCTTGTCCTTGAACTGGGACAGCATCTTGGCGAAGTCGGCCTCCTCGTCGCCGCTGGGCTCCTCGTAGGCCACGGTGAAGCGCGTGGTCTTCTCCGGCTCGTCGCCGAGGATCATGGAGCCCAGGTCCACGTAGTCCTCCTGGGCCGCCACCTCCTGCACCGGCTTGGCCGGCGCGTCCCCGGCGGCCACGGCCGCCCGGGCCTCCTCGTGGGTCGGGTCGACGCCCAGGACCTGCTGGTAGGCCGCCTTGGCCCGCACGGCCTCGCCGGCGCGGTCCAGCGCCCGACCGAGCCCCAGGTAGGCCTCCACCAGGTCGGCCTCCCGCCCGGTGCCGTACGCCAGCTCCACCATGCGCTGGTGGAGGGAGATGTCGTCGGGGTCGCCCTCCAGGCGCGCGCGGACCTCGTCCACGGTGAGGGCGGTGGCCCCCTCGGAGACGGCCTCCTCCACGGCCTCGGCCACGTCCTCCGACGCGGAGAGGTCGTCGAGCCCGATGTCGAGCTCCTCCATGCCGTCGCTCTCGGCGACGTACTCGGACGATTCCCGGTCGCCGCGGTCGGACGCGCCGAAGGCCGCCGCGTCCAGGACCTCGTCCCCGGCCGGCGGAAGGGTCCCCCCTCCGGTGAGGTCGTCGGCGTCGGCCAGCTCCATCATGGGCAGGTCGGCCGGGTCGTCGTCGTCCTCGTCGCCGAGATCCATGAGGGGCAGCTCGCCGCTGTCGTCCTCGTCGTCCTCCGGGGAGTCGAAGTCCATCATGGGGAGGGCGTCGTCGTCCTCGTCGTCGGAGGAGAGGTCCATCATGGGGAGCTCGCCCCCCTCGTCCTCGTCCTCGTCCCCGGAGTCGAAGTCCATCATGGGGAGCGCCCCGGCCTCGTCGTCCTCGTCCTCGTCCCCGGGCGCGCCCCCGCCGGCCTGGAAGCCGCCGATCTCGAAGTCCTCCATGGCGATGCCCGCCTCGTCCTCGGCGGCCTCCTCCACGGACTCCGCGGCGTCGTCGCCCAGGGCGATCTCGCCGAAGTCGCCGCCGATGCCGTCGTCGTCCTGGACGAAGCCGGCGCCGCTCTCCAGCACCATGGGGCCCCCGGCGGCGGCGCCGGTCACCCCGGCGGCCGCGGCCGAGAGGTCGACGCCCGGCTCGAGGGCCTCCGCCCGCTCGCGCACGGCGCGGGCCTGCTCGACCTCCCCGGACCGCTCCAGCGCGTGATGGGCGCGGGCCAGGTGGCTCACCGCCTCGTCGGTGCGGTCGTGGGAGGCGAGCTGCTCCGCCAGGAAGAGGCGGACCTCCACGTCCTCCGGCGCCAGGTCGGTGAACTCGTCCAGGGCCCGGAGGGACTCCTCCATGTCACCGGACTGGGCCACCCGCTCGGCGTACGTCAGGAAGTTGGTCCGGGCGTCGGGGATGAAGCCCTGCTGGGCCCGGATCTGGCCCATCTTCAGGTAGCTGGTGTGCCGGTCCGGGACGTTCCGGATGACCTTCTTGCAGACGGCGATGGCGTTGTTGGGGAGCTCGGCCTCGACGTACAGGTCCACCGCCTGCTCGTAGTGCTCCACGGCCCGCTCCAGCTCGCCCACGCGGACGAAGAGATCGCCCACGCGGTTGTAGAGGCCGATGTCGGGCTGGTCGTCCTCGGCGAGCTTGTCGATGGCCTTCTTGTACTGGTCCAGGGCCTTCCGCCACTCCTCCTTCTGCTCGTGGCGGCGAGCCTGTTCCTTGAGCTTTTCGATGCTCATGAGTCCGAGTCCGGCGTCGTCGTTCCGAGGAGCGCTCCGACAAGCCGGAACGCAGCGTCCCGCACCTCGTCCGGGATCGCGTCACCCGCCGCCCGCAGGGCGTCCCGGAGCGCGTACGCGTCCGGCGAGGCACGCTTCAGGGCGTACCGGGCCACACGGTGGGAGAGGAGGCGATCGGGGGAGAGGTCGAGGAGGTGTAATCTGTCCCCCGCCGCCGGAAGCACAAGGGTATCCGGGATCATCCCGATGACCTCCGTCTCCTCCACGGAGCCCCCCAGCTCGCCGACCGCCGCCTCCAGGGCGCGGAAGACCTCCATGGGCGGGGCCCGGCCGGGATCCTCCAGGTTCATGGAGATCTGGACCCGCTCCTGCTCCGGGAGGCGAAGGCCCAGCGCCCGCACTCCGGGGAAGCCGCCGTCCCGCTCACGGAGGCCGGACGCCACCGCACGGGCCCCGGTCGCGTCCAGGCCCCGGACGAAGACGTTCCACGCCAGGAGCACGGGTCGGGCGCCGACGCAGGTGACGCCCGCGGAGGGATGGGGTCGGGGCCCCTCTCCGTCTTCGGCGGCCGGGAGCTCGTCGGGCACCCGGTCGGGCGGGAAGCCGTCCCGGAGGGCCTCCACGCCCCCGCGGCGCAGCTCGGCGAGCCCCCGCCCCGGCGGCTCGGAGGCCCGACCGTAGTAGTAGACCGGGATCCCCAGGTCGGCGAGGCGCCGCCCCACCCGCCGGGCGGAGGCCACCGCGTCGGCCATGTCGAGCCCCTCCAGGGGGACGAAGGGGAGGACGTCCAGGGCCCCGACCCGGGGGTGCACGCCCCGGTGCCGCCCCAGGTCGATGCGCTCCAGGGCCACCCGGGCCGCCGCCACCGAGGCGTCCTCCACCGCGGCAGGGGGCCCCACGTACGTCAGGACCGAACGGTGGTGGTCCGGGTCCGAGGACCAGTCCAGGACCTCGACCCCGTCCACGGACTCCACGGCGCGGACGAGGGCGTGGACTGTGGCGGGGTCGCGCCCCTCGGAGAAGTTGGGGACGGCTTCGAGGACGGGTGGCATGCGGGGAAGATACGCCCCCCCGTCGGGTGGGGGCCAAGGGGGAGGCCCCCACCCGGGGCGTCGGCCCCTACGAGCCCAGGGGCACGTCCGCCGTCGGCGCCAGGCTCGGGTTGTCCGCCTGGGTCTGGTAGGCCCAGTCGAAGATCACGAGCGCGTCGTCGTTCTGGTCGAACCCCAGGAGCTCCACCCGGACCACGCCGTAGTGGACCCGGCCGTCGTCGCCCACGACCCGCAGCACGTAGCTGGTCTGGGTCGAGAGGAAGGCGTCCTGGGTGGTGTAGCCCGAGCTGGGGGCCACGGCCACGTCCACGCAGCCGGCGTCCGCCCCCGGGCCGCACTTGAGCGCGGTGGTGGCGAAGGCGTCGCCGTGGACCGTGGCGTCGGGACCGGGCACCAGCCACCACCCGGCGTCGTCCACCTCGAGGCGGAAGTGCCGGGTCGGATCCGTCCCGTCGAGCACCGGGTCGGTCCCCTCGTCGGGCTGGAAGCGGAAGCCCGAGGCCTCGGGGCGGTCCTCCCAGGCGTAGATCCACTCGCCGTGGTAGTCGGGCCGCGGCGTGCCGACGGCCATCCCGCTCCCTCCGCTCTCGTGGCCGTACTCGTCCACCGAGGACACCCAGTAGCCGTAGCTCTCCCCGTTCTGGGCGAGCTCGTCCAGGAAGCCCTCGGAGTCGGTCTCGCCCAGGAGGAAGCCGCCGCCCTGGCCGTCGTCGACGTACACCCGGTAGAAGGAGAAGTCGTCGGCGGCGCGGGCGCCGTCGTTCCACCGCAGGTAGTTGGCGCCGTCCAGCGCCACCACCGCCATCCCGCCCGGCGCCGGGGGCGGCTGGAAGGAGGGCACCTGGACCTCCACCGAGTAGTCGGTGGCGGTCTCCCGACCGCTCCGCGCGTCCACGGCGGCCACGTAGTACTCGTAGCGGACGCCCTCCGCCACGTTGCGGTCCTCGTAGACGCACACGCCGGCGGCGCAGCTGGTGACCTCGGCGATGAAGAAGAAGTCCGCGTCGGTCACGCGCCGACCGTAGACCCGGAAGGCCTCCCCGTCCCATCCGGGGCCCAGCTCCCAGCTCACGGTGACGGAGCCGGCGTAGTACGAGGCCTCCAGGGCCCGGGGCGCCGCGGGGATCCCGCCCCCTCCCCCGCCCTCCCCTGGGCCGAGGATCACGGTGTCGTTGCACGCCGTCAGGGAGAGCCCCACCGCCACCAGCCACACCATCCGTCTCATGACCGTCCTCCGTCCGATCCCGGCCCGCCGACCCGGCTGGCCGGCGGCGCTCCGTCGCGCCCGCCTCTAGAGCACCAGGCGTACCAGAACGCAAATCGTTGGGGGACAACGACTTGGAAAACGGGACCCCCTGGATGTGTCCCATGGGGAGGACAATCGACCCGCTCCCGGGGCGACAGCCCGGGCGGGTCGGGGGCCGGCGAAGGGCCGGCCGGAGGGGGGCTCAGCGCCGCTGGGAGGCGGGGCGGCCGGCGTCCAGGTTCCGCTGCTCGTAGTCGAACTTCAGATCCTGGTTGTCGATCAGCGAGACCTCGAAGCGGAAGGTCCAGTTCCCCGTGGCGGTCTGGAGGAAGTCGAAGTTCGCCCGCCAGCGGTGCAGGTCCCGGGAGAGGCGGATCGTGTGGTCGTTGAACTCGCTCCGCTCCAGGTCGTACGACGTGCGCCACGTCAGGTCCCACTGATCCGTGGGCCGGAGCGTCAGCGTGCCGTTGAGGACCTGGCTGACGGTGGCCTGGTCCGAGCGGGGTCGCTGGAGCGCGTAGGAGAGGCTCGCGTTCCACCCGCCCTGGTCCGCCCGCCGTCCGGGACGGGCCGGACCCCGGCTGGCGCCCGTGGGGACGATGGAGGACTCGTTGGTGACCCCCTCCGCCAGGGGATCCAGCGCCGGATCGATGGCGTCGGGGTCGTCGAGCTCGTCCTCGTCGACCTCCTCGCCTCCCTCGGCGCGGTCCCGCCCCAGGAAGGGGATCCAATTGAAGATCCCCGAGCGGTTGTTCAGCGCGAAGCTCAGGTTCAGCGAGGACAGATGGGGCGCGAAGGTCCGCGCCGCCGCGCCGCCCTCGGCGCCCCCCTCCCCGCCCTCGCCGGCCGCCGTGCCCTCGTCGAAGAGGTCGTGCTCCACCGAGAGGGTGAGCCCCCGGAGGAAATCCGAGGAGATCTGGTTCGACAGACGGGTGGTCTGGAAGCCGCCCAGGAAGGACCCGATGGAGTCGGCCTCCACGAAGTCGTAGCGGACCACGCTGGTCCGCAGCGCCAGGAGGTTCACGATCTCGGCCCGCTCCACGCGCCGCGGCGCGTCGCCGGCGGCGCCGATCCCCGCGTCGGGGATGGGCTCGGCCAGGGTGTCGGTCACCTCGGACACGCTGTCCGCCGCCTCGTCCTGGGCCCGCTTGGCCTCGAAGGTCTGGTTCAGCGTGACCGCCAGGGCGTTCCGGGGCTGGAGGACCCGGCTCCCGAAGAAGTCCCGCTGGAGCTCGGTGGGCTCCACCTCCGGGCTCCACTCGTACGTGAAGGAGGGGGAGAACTTGTGGCGGATGGTCTCGAACCCGCCCACCCCGGGGAAGAACCCGTAGATGTCGGTCTTGAGGGTGGCTCCGAAGGAGGTCCGCGTGGGCGCCTCGACGAAGCCGGTGGCCACGCTGCTGGTGTCCCGCTTCAGGTACTGGCCCCGGATGCTCAGGCTCGGCGTCAGCGTCGTGGATCCGATGAGCTGCTGCTGGTAGTTCAGCGCCGTGGACCAGCTCAGGTCCGTCTCGCCGAAGGCGCGGGTCGGGTCCTGCCCCGTGAGGATCACGTCGGCGGCGTCGGACTGGACGAACCACGCCTCGGGGATCTCCCGGCGCTGGTCCTCCTGGATGTCCAGGTTCTGGCTGAAGGTCAGCCGGCCCAGGCTCAGGTTGCTGCTGACCGAGGTGGAGGTCCGGGTCTGGTTCGCCTTGCCGATGGAGAAGGTGTCCGCCGGGGTGAAGTCCCGGTCCACGGTGCGCCGGTCGAAGCGGGCGCTCCCGGACCAGGTCATGTTGTTGAAGAAGCCGGCCCGGCTCGGCGGCGCCCGGAAGAGCGTGATGGTGGAGAGGGAGAGCCCCGCCGTGGGGAGCGTCCACTCCACCCGGTCGTCGGACATGTACTGCTTCCGGTTGGCGCCCAGGTTCACCGAGCCCCAGTCGAAGCGACGTCGGATGCCGCCCTCGGAGTCGATGGACTGGGTGACCTCACGGGGGTTGAACGAGTTGTCCCGGACGAAGTCCGAGCTCGACGCGTAGGCCCCCCGGGCGCTCAGCCGGGTGCGCTCGTCCATCTCCCACTCGTGGCGGGTGTTGATCGCCTGCTGCGTGCCGCCGCCGGCCTGCCAGTACTGGCGGAAGTCCAGGCTCCCGTTGAGGAACTGGCGGTTCCAGGCGTAGCGCACCGAGCCGTTCAGCGCGACGAAGGTGTCGCTGAACCAGTCCATGGCCAGGAGCGCGTCCGAATAGTCACTCATGGCCCAGTAGTACCCGATGTTGCTGACCCGCCGCCGGTAGCCGCCCGAGGTGCGGACGATGTCGTTGACGCTGAACCGCGGCGTCAGCAGCCCGGAGGAGCGGCCCTCGGAGAGGGACTGGGCGATGAAGGGCAGCCACGCGACCGGCACGTCGGCGAAGTACAGGCGGACGGGCCGGGCCACGAGGATGTTGTCGTTGACGATCTTGATCTCGTCGGTCTCGAAGTGGTAGTGGGGCTCCTCGAGATCGCACGAGGTGAAGCGGGCGTGGGACAGGTAGGTCGAGTCCGCCGAGGCGTAGGGCGAGTTCCCCCGGACGTTCCACTCGGCGCTTCCCTGACGGTAGCGCGTGCGGATGTCCGTGGCGGACGCCCGCTCGGTGGGGAGGTCGTACACGAGGTCCCCGGACTCCACCGCGTCCCCCTGCCGGGGCGTCAGGGTGGAGGCGCCGACGGTCCGGACGCGACCCGTGGCCTCGTCGTAGGTGATGGAGGTGTCGGCCTCGATGCGCATCCCGTCCCGGTCCACCGCGGCCCGACCGTCCTCCCCGGCCCGCAGGACCAGGACCCGGCGTCCCGCCTCGAAGTCCGCGGACTCGCCCTGGTACTCGGTCACCGCGTACCCGTCCATGCCGAAGAGGGCCTGCAGCGTCGAGTCCGTGGCCGCCCCGGAGGGTCGCCCCGTCGCCGCGGCCCGGGCCACCGAGTCCTGGATGAAGAGCACCGAGTCGGCGCCGGGGGCGCGGCCCAGACGGCGCAGGCGCTCCCGGATGCGCAGCTCGGTGGAGTCCACCGGCTCCTCCTGGGCGCGGAGCTCGCCCGCCCCGGCCACGAGGCCCACGACGGCCAGGAGCGCCACCAGGGCGGCCCTCGCCCGGTGCCCCGCCCTCATCGTGCCTCCACCGACTCCGCCGGGGGCTCGGCGGAGGGCTCCAGCGCCTCCTCGAGGCTCTCCTGCCGCCGACGGTAGATCACCGCCGAGAGGAAGATCGAGAGCTCGTAGAGGAGGAGGAGCGGGACGATCATGAGGATCGTCAGGGTGATGACGTCCCCGGGGGTGATCAGCGACGCCAGCACGGTCATGGCCACGGCGGCGTGCCGTCGCTTCTCCCGGAGGAACCGGGGCGTGACGAGCCCCATGGCCGAGAGGATCATCACCACCACCGGCAGCTCGAAGACGATGCCGAAGGCCAGGAGCATCTTCGTGATGAAGGCCAGCGTCTTGCCGACCTCGAGCTGGGCCTCCAGCGCCCCGGGCTGGAACGCCTTGAAGAACTCCAGCGTGACCGGGAGGGCCGCGAAGTACCCCATGGAGACGCCGGCCACGAAGAGCACGAGCCCCAGGTAGAGCGCCGGCACCACCGCCCGCTTCTCCTCCTTCTCCAGCGCCGGCGACAGGAAGGCCCAGACCTGGTAGACCACCACCGGGAAGCCCAGGATGATCCCCAGGAGGATGCCGATCTTCAGCGTGATGAAGAAGGGGTCCGACGGCGAGAGGTAGATCAGCCGGAGGGTGGGGTCGTCGCTGGCGGTCCGCACCGGCTCGATGAGGAGCTCCAGGACGCCGAAGTAGTACACCACCGCGAAGCCGATCACCGACCCGATCCCGATGGCCAGGATCGACCAGAAGATCCGCCAGCGCAGCTCCTCGAGGTGGTCGAGGAAGGGCATCTCACCCCGGGGGTTTCGGTGACGCGTCATGGCGTGGGGTAGGCGCGGTGGGGGCCGGGCGTCCCGGCTCGGGTGGGGCGGTCCGGCGTCAGAAGCCGAGGTCCACCTGGTTGCGGCGGAGGGCCTCTTCCTTCTGACGCTGGGTCATCTCGTCGACGAACTCCTGGAACTCACCCGCGTCCTGGAAGTTCCGGTACACGGAGGCGTAGCGCACGTAGGCCACGCGGTCCAGGGGCGAGAGCCGGTCCATGACCATGGCGCCGAGCTCCACCGAGGGGATCTCCACCCCCGCCTTGCGGGAGAGGACGTCCTCGATCTCGTCCACCATGGCCTCCATGGCGGAGCCGGAGACGGGGCGCTTGGCGCACGCCACCTTCACCGAGTCCAGGAGCTTGCCCCGGTCGAAGTCCTCCACGGCGCCGGAGCGCTTGAGGACCTGGATGGGGCGCTCCTCCACGTACTCGTACGTGGTGAAGCGGGTGCCGCACACCGAGCACTCCCGGCGACGGCGGACGGCCCTCCCTCCGCGGGAGGTACGGGTGTCCACCACCCGGTTCTCGTTGGCGTCGCAGGCCGGGCACCTCATGTGGATCGCACCGGGCGGAAGGCCGTCAGCGGAGCTCGTCCAGGAGGTCCCGGGCCAGATCCGACACGTCCGGGTCGTCCGGGTAGCTGTTCAGGAGCCGCTCCAGCGTGGCCCTGGCGTCGTCCTCCCGCTCCTCCTCCACCTGGATGAGGGCGATGCGGTACAGCGCGTCCGCCACCCAGTCCGACGTGGGGAAGAGCTCGGGGATCTCCCCGAAGGCGTCCTCGGCCTCGTCCAGGCGGTCCTCCTGAACCAGGAGGTCCGCCAGGTAGAAGTGGGCGGCCGGGGCGAGCTCGTCGTTGGGGTACCGCCGGAGGAAGTCCTCGAAGCCGATGCGCGCGGTGCGCACCGACCCGCGGTTGTACTGCCGGATGGCGGCGTTGTAGAGCTCCACGGGCCCCTCGGAGGGGGCGTCCTGGGGTCCGGCCACGCCGCCGCCGGACATGGGATCGGCGGTCATCACGTCCGTGCCGCCTCCGGGCTGGCCCGCGGGCGCCCGCCGGATGTTGGCGAGCTGGTCGCGGACGCCGGAGATGGCGCGGCCGTTCTGCCCCACCATCGCCTCGAGCTGCCCCAACGCCTCGGAGATCTCGCGGAGCCGCCGGGAGATGTCGCCCCGGAAGTCCACGAGCTGGTCCGTCGTCTCCCGCAGCGTGTCCTGCGTGGAGAGGGCGTCGACCCGGAGCTGCGCGATGAGCGAGTCCTGCCGGACCGCGAGGGACCGGATCTCGGTCTGCAGGTCGCGCAGGTCGCCCTTGGTGGCGCAGCCACCGAGGACGAGGACGGCGGCCGTCGTCAGGAGGACGCGGGCCGCCGGGATGAAGTTGGTACGTCGCATGGATCCCTCTGAGAATCCCCTCCCCCGGCGGGACCGGGGGAGGGGTGAGTCGCGTCGTGCGGGCTCGTCAGCTCGGTGGGTTGATGGCGTTGGCGCCGGCCGTGATCTCGAACTCGGCGCGACGGTTCTGGGACCACGCCGACTCGTTCGAGGCGTTCACGAGCGGCTGCTCCTCGCCGTACGAGACGGTGGTGAAGCGGGTGGCCGGAATGCCGAAGCCGGTCAGGAAGTCCTGCACCGCCTGGGCGCGCCGGTTGCCCAGCGCCAGGTTGTACTCCGTGGAGCCGCGCTCGTCGGCGTGGCCCTCGATGCGGATCTGCACCTGGGGGCTGGCGCGGAGCACCTCCACCTTGTCCCGGAGGACCTGCTGGGCCGCGGCGGTGATCTCCGACTCGTCGTAGTCGAAGAAGACCATGGCCTCCAGCGTCTCCCGGGCGTCGGCCACCGCGCGGCGACGGGCCTCCTCGGCCTCGCGCTGGCGGGCCTCCTCGGCGGCGCGCTCGGCGGCGGCGCGGGCCGCGGCGATGGAGTCGGCGCGACGCTGCGCGAGCTCCTCCTCGGACGGACCGGTGGGAGCGGGGGGCGGCGGCGGATCCGAGCTGCAGGCGCCGACGACGATGGCGGCGAGGATCGGCAGGGCGAAGCGGCGGAGGCTCATCCGTACTCCTTGGGGTTGATCGTGTGAAACGCGTGCGGGGGTGGCCGGAACGGCCTCGTCCGACCCCACGAAGCTAATGCCACCCGGGGCGGGGAGAAGACCCCCACCATCTAGGGCGGTGGGACCGTTCCTGGCAAGGCGAGCCACAAGGTATGGTGGCTTCCCGGCGCGGGCCAGGATCGCGTGGTGGAACGCGGCCTCCCGGCATCGCGCTCAACCTCCGTCCGCGAGGCCAGGCGACCACTCCGGCACGCTCACCCGCCGGCCGCTCACCAGGGTGCGCATGCGCCCGGTGGCCACGTCCACCACCATGAGGCCGAAGCCCCAGGGGCGCTCGCCGACGAAGACCAGGTGACGCCCGTCCGGCGCCCAGCTCGGATCCTCGTTGTTGCCCTCCCAGGTGAGCTGCCGGATCCGGCGGCCCCGGTCGGCCAGGTCCGCGACCAGGATGTGGTAGCGCCCCCGCTCGATGCGGCCGTGGAAGGCCACCAGGTCCCCCCGGGGCGACCACTCCGGCGACGTGTAGTAGCCCCCGCCGCCGTACTCGTACGGCGACAGCGTCTCGGCCTCGCCGCCCCCGGCGGGCATGACCATGACCTGGGGCACCCGATCGCCGAAGCGGTTGGTGTTGAAGGCCATGCGGCTGCCGTCGGGGGAGTAGGTGGGGGAGAAGTCGTACCACCGCCCCCCGGTCAGGTTGGAGAGGCAGCAGCCCCGCTGGGCGTCCCAGGTGTAGATCCCGCTCCGCTCGCCCCCCACCACCGAGAAGGCCAGCGTGCGGCCGTCGGGGTGGTAGGTCGGGGTGATGTGGTCCCCGCTCCGGGCCTCGGGGAGCATGCGCTCCTCCCCGGTGCGGAGGTTGCGCTCGTAGATGCGGGGGAAGCCCGACTTGTACGAGCTGAAGGCCAGGCGCGACCCGTCGGGCGACCACGTGGGGGAGAGGACGAGCGCGTCGTGGTTCGTGACCCGCCGCATGTTCTCCCCGTCGGAGTCGATGACCCAGATCTCCTTGTTCCCGTCCCCGTCGGGCATGGAGAAGGCGATCCGGGACGCCGCGATCCCCGGCTCGCCCGTGGCCCATTCCACCACGGCGTCGCTGGCCGCGTGCACCGCCATGCGGAAACCCTCGGCCGCGGGATCCGGCAGGCGGAACCGACCCTGCTCCCGGACCTCGCCGTAGACCACGTCGTGGAGGGAGAGCACGAGCACGAAGCCGTCGCCGGCGCCCTCCACCTGGCCCGTGACCAGCCAGACCGCCCCCAGGCGATCCCAGAGCTGGTAGTCCACCGTGCCGTCGCCCGTCAGGGCCGCCGGCAGGGAGTCCAGGATCTCGAAGCGGTCCGAGTAGCGGAGATCCCGCCCCACGATGGCCTCCACCTGGCCGGCGATCCCGGCCCCGCCGAAGCGACCGCCGAAGGGCTGGATGGCCAGCGCCGGCTGGTAGGCCGTCTCGTAGACCAGCCCGAGGGTCACCCCGGGGATGGAGTCGCGATCCTGGGCCTGGCCGAGGCCGGGGAGCGCCGCCAGGGCGGCGAGGGCGAGGAGGAGGGGAGCGGTCTTCGCGGTCATCGCCTGGGCGTCGTCCGGAGAGTGGGGATGGAAGGGGCGTGCGGATGGGCCTACCGCCCGGGCCCGTGGAAAGGTCCCGGGCCGACCCCGACCCCGGATGCGGGGACGGGCCCCGTCCCCGTGGGGGAGCGGGTATCTACGGGGTCGCGACCTGCGGGGCCTCGCCCCCACCCTGGGGGCGGAAGTTGAACTGGATGGGGAGGCGCTCGAAGGGCACGTCCTCGGGCAGGGGGCCGAAGCGGCCCTGCCCGGCGCAGTCCACCGCGCCCATGGCCTCGAAGTCGAAGTCGGCGTTGCCCGAGCGGGTCACGAAGCGGAGGTCCGTGACCGAGCCGTCGGCGCGGATCACGAAGTACACCGTGGTCTGCCAGCTCCCGCCCTGCCGCCAGCGGAAGCAGCGCTGGATCTGGGTGATGATGTTGTTGTAGTACTGCGGGTAGTCCCGGCGCACGCCCTCCAGGCGGACGTTGATGTCCTCCCCGGACTCCTCGGCTTCCTCCGCCGGCTCCTCGGTGGTGGTGGCCGGGGCCTCCTCCTCCTCGGGCTCCGGGGGCGGCGTGGCCTCGGGCTCGGGCTCCGGCGGCTGGGGCTGGGGCTCCGGCTCGGGGTCCTCCTCCTCCACGGTGACCGGGTCCTCCTCCTCGGGCTCCGGCGGCGTGGGGTCGGGGCGCTCCACCACCAGGTCCTCGGTGGCCGCGGTCTCCTCCTCGGCCTGGACCGTGGCCGGAGGCGACACCAGCTCGATCTCGTACGCCGTGAACTCCAGCGGCGGCCGGGCCAGGGCCGAGCTCCACACCGCCACCACCAGGATGGCCACGTGGACGGCCACCGACAGGATCAGCGAGCGGCGATCGAGGGAGTCGTCCCGACGGCGCATGGGGCGGTCCTCCGGGCTACCGGGGCTGGTAGGGCTCGCCCACCAGCGACCAGTCGATCTCGGAGGCGGCCACGGTGGTCATGACCTTCAGCAGGGGCCCGTAGAGCGCCATGGAGTCGCCCCGGATGTAGACCCGCTCGAAGCCCCGGGTGGAGGCGAGCTGGGGGAAGCTCTCCTCGAACTCGGCCACCGTGAGCTCGGTCTCCTCCAGGTAGATCCGGCCGTCCTGGGTCACGGTGACGAAGATGGGGTCGTCCTGGGCGGTCAGGGGCCGCACCTGGGCCCGGGGCACGCTCACCTCGATGCCGCCCTGGAGCGCCGGGGCGGTGATGATGAAGATCACCAGCAGGGTGAAGGCCACGTCGACCAGCGAGGTGATGTTGATCTCGGCGTTGACCGGGAGGTCGTCCCGCCCCCTCCCCCGCCCTCGCCCGCTGCGCGCCAGCCCCGGCCCCCTCATACGCGGCCTTCCCGGGCCAGCGTCCCGATGAACTCGCTGGAGAAGCCCTCCAGCTCTCCGCTCACCAGGTTCAGGCGGCCCACGAAGTGGTTGTAGGCGATGACGGCGGGGATCGCCACGGCCAGGCCCGCCACGGTCGTGATGAGCGCCTCGGCCACGCCTGGCGCCACCGCCCCGATGTTGGTGGAGCCCGCGGCGGCGATGCCCAGGAAGGCGTTCATGACGCCGATGACCGTCCCCATGAGCCCCAGCAGGGGCGACACCGAGCCGATGACGGCGAGCCAGGTGAGGCCCTGGGCGAGCTCGTCCCGCTCCTCGGCCTCCTCCTTCTCCAGGACGAGGCGGAGGGCCTCGAGCTGGGTCAGGGACAGCCCCTTGGGGTCGGGCGTGTCCTGGCGGAGGGCGCCGGGGCGCAGCTCGCTGAAGAAGTTCACGCCCTGGCGGAAGACCCGCCCGTAGGGCGAGTCCGGCAGCGCGATGATGGCCTTGTAGGCGTCCTCCAGCCGCTGGGCCCGCTCCATCTGCTCCAGGAAGCGGTCGCCCTGGCGCCGGACCTCGCGGAACTGGCGCCACTTGTGGAAGATCAGCCACCACGACACCAGCGAGAACGCCAGGAGCACCAGGAGGACGACGGTGGTGGGCAGGGTGGCCCCCACGATCATGTCCAGGGCGGTGCGGGGGGCGTTCGGGGACTGGAGCGCCGCGAGGAAGGCGACGGGGCTCATCCCTCCACCTCCGCGCCCTCGTCGTCCTCGGGGAGGTCGCCACCCGCCTCGATGTGGCGGTAGGTGGCCCGCAGGCCCTCCTCCAGGGAGTGGCGGGGGGCCCAGCCGTGCGCCCGGAGGCGGGCGGTCTCCAGCGTGCTGTGCCGAAGCTCGCCGGGCCGCTCCCGTCGGTACTCACGGCCGGGGCGGCGGCCGGCCACGCCCTCCAGGACGTCGGCGAGGCGGTTCACGCTCGTGCCGACCCCGGTGCCCACGTTGAAGGCCCAGGCGTCCAGGCCGTCGCCGCCCTCGTGCACCAGGTCCGAGGCCAGGAGGTTGGCGGACACCACGTCCCGCACGAAGACGTAGTCCCGGGTCTGCTCGCCGTCGCCGAAGATGGTGAGGGGCTCGTCGTTGAGGAGGCGGTTGGTGAAGATGGCTATTACACCCGCCTCCCCATGCGGATCCTGGCGGGGGCCGTACACGTTCCCGTACCGGAGCGCCACGTATTCGAGACCGCGCACCTGGCGATAGTAGTTCAGGTAGAGCTCGCCCGTGAGCTTCGTCACGCCGTAGGGCGAGAGGGGGAGCTTGGGAGCCCCCTCCGGGGTCGGGATCTCCTCGGGCTCGCCGTAGACCACCCCGCCGCTGCTCACGTAGACGACGCGGCGCGTCCCCACCTCCAGCGCGCCCTCGGTCAGGTTCAGGAGGCCGAGGAGGTTGATCTCGGCGTCCTTGCGCGGGTCGTTCACCGAGACCCGCACGTCGATCTGGGCGGCGTGGTGGTTCACCAGGTCGAAGCGGACCTCCCGGAAGAGGTTCCGCAGCTCCGGGTCCCGGATGTCCATCTCCACCAGCTCGGCGCCGTCGGGCACGTTCTCCCGCTTCCCGGTGGAGAGGTCGTCGACGACCCAGACGTCGTCTCCCCGGGCCAGGTAGGCGTCGGCCACGTGGCTGCCGATGAAGCCGGCTCCGCCGGTGACCAGGATCCTGCGGGTGTCGTCGCTCATGGGCTCGATTCTGGAGGGTCGGAGGTGCGGGGACCCCGGAGGATAAACGAAGACCGCTCCTCCCGCAGCCGGTGGCGGGAGGAGCGGGTCGGAGGCGCCGTCGGAAGGGGACCCGTCAGCGCATCTTCTTGGAGAGCCGGACCACGATCCCCTGCTCGAAGACCGCGTCGTCCATGTCCATGACCCGGGCCGAGGCGACCCCGGGTCGGACGCTCACCACCTGGAGACGACCCTCGACGGCATCGCCGGCCATGGGGTTCCGGTACTCGAACTCGTCCCCGACCACGATCCCCTGGTCCGCGCCCACGTCGAGGAAGGCCACGCTCCCGATGTCCTGGACCTCGTTGGTGCCCGCGAAGCCCATGACCATGGCGGCCGGGCCGCTGGAGACGTCCATGGGGTAGTCGCCCTCCGCGATCCGGTAGGACGGCACGGGCCCGACGAAGTCTCCGAGCTGGATGCGGTCGTACTCCTGGGTGACCCGGGCCAGCGCGCCGTCCGGCGTGTGCTCGGTCACGGTGAGGAGCCCCGTGGGGAGCACGACCTCGCCCACCGACTCGATGGTGCGGCTCACCCGGTAGATCCGCAGGGTGGACCCCACGGCCGGGGGCGTGCCCACCGACTCGAGGAGCACCTGGTCGTAGGTCCGCGGGGTCTCGGAGCGGGCCGCGCCCCCGGCGAACCGCGCGAGCCGCCCGATGTGCTGGGGCTCGGTCTCCAGGGGGATCAGCCACGGCGCCGAGAAGGCCACGTCCCGCGGGACCACCGCGTACTCCGGCGCCGCGGCCACCACCACGCGCCCGCGCTGCCCGCCCTCACGGTAGAAGACGGTGCGGGGCGGGCCCTGGGGCGCCGGGTTGGCCGCGTCCTGGACGGAGACCGCCACCTCGGCGAGCTCCTCGTCCTCGGCGGGGTCCGCGTCGGCGTCCACGACGGCCATGGTGCCGCCGGGGATGTCCAGCACCTGCCCGGGGAGGATGAGGTTGGGGTTCGGAACCTCGTCCTGGTTGGCTTCCCAGATCAGGCGCCAGTCGAACGGGTCCGCGTAGAACCGCTGCGCCAGGTCCCAGAGCGTGTCGCCGTCGACGACGGTGTGGCTCGTGGGGGCCTGCTGGGCTCCGACGAAAGCGGGGAGAATCAGGACGGCGAGAACCGCCGCGGCCGACCGAACCATAGGGGCCTCTTCCGCTGGTAGTACGGGGAGTTTCCACCGGGGGGGACTTCTCGAAGATACCGGGGGTATCCGCCGCGGGTCAACGCAATTTTCCGAATTCACTTCAAATGTTTACCGGCGGCGGGGCCCCGGGCGAGTGGAGCGGCACCGGGACGGAGGGCTACCCGCCTCCGGCCAGGAGAGCCAGCCCCGCCTCGGCGCGGCCGGCCCGCCAGCCGTCGTCTCCCCACTCGAGCTCGGCCCGGGCCCGGGCCTCGAGGCCGGACTCCAGCGCGACGCTCAGCCGGCCCTGGAGCCCCCAGGACCATCCGGCGCGGGTCGGCTCCAGGAGGTTGAAGGCGTCCCGGCGCTGCCGCACCACGGCCACCCGGGACCGGAGGGCCATCCCCGGGTCGTACAGCCCCACCTCGAGGCGGTGCTGGAGGCCGTACCCGCCCAGCGGGTGGCCCAGGAGCTCCTCGCCCACCCGCCATCCGCCCTGGAAGCGCGTGTGCTGGTACCAGAACGCGGGGAGCGTGTCGCACCAGGCGCACCACCGTCCCGGATCCCCCACGCCCACGTACTCGTAGCGGAGGGCGAGGGGGACCCGGGTCCGGGGGGCCAGGAGCGCGCCCAGGTGGACGGCGCCGTCCCCCCAGGAGCGCTCGTTGTCCTCCAGGGCCACCTCGGCCTGGAGCTGGAGGGGGAGGCCCGCGGAGGCCAGCGAGACCCGTGCGTCCAGGGAGAAGAGCTGGTTGTCGTAGCCGGTCACCCGCCCCGCCAGGATCCCCAGGACGTCCCCCGCGTCCATGCTCTCCTCGTCCCCCTCCACGTAGGCGGGGTCGAAGGGCGGCGTGCCGCCTTCGAAGCGGCCGCCGACCTGGGCGGCCCGGCTCACCCCCACGGCGAGCCAGGGGGCCGGGGCCACCGCCAGCCGGAGGAGCCCGAACCAGGGGCTCTCGACCCCGGGCGCCCGGTCCAGCTCGAACACCCCGGCGGTCACCGTCGTCGCCCCCACGGCCGGGAGCGTCCAGGGCTCGTCGGTGAGGAGGAGGAGCCCGTCCAGCGACGCCGACGGCGACAGGACCAGGGCGCCGCCCCCCCCGCCGCCGAGCTGGACCCTGTGGCGGCCGACGTGGAGGGAGACGGCGCCCAGCCGCACGCCCACGCTGGCCCGGCGGAGAGCCCGCTCCGCGGCGCCGGCCCCGGATTCCACCTCGGCGGCGGCGGACCAGGGTCCCCCGGCGTCACCCAGGCGGAGGTCGGTCACCAGCAGCGCCCCCTCGGGCCAGCGGCTCCCCTCGGGTGCCGTGCGGGCGCCCGCCATCACGGAGCCGGCGAGGGGACCCAGGGGGCCGCGGGCGCCCAGCTCGTCCCGGAGGCGGAGGAGGGCCGGCCCGGTCACCGCCCGGTCGGCGGCGCGGGTCAGGAGGGCCTCGATCCGGGTCCCGGTGAGCGGGCCCGCCCGGGCGGCGCCCGCCGGGAGCGCGCCCCGGGCCTCCAGGAGCTCCAGGACCCGCCGGGACCAGTGACCGGCCGCCACCGGGGCCCCGCCCACCACGGCGCCCCCGGAGGCGCGGACGGGGATCTGGGCGTCCAGCGCCCCCGGGGCGGCCCCCGCCGCCGCCGAGGCCATCACCAGCCCCAGGGCCACGGTGCCGGGCCGTGCCCACCCCGGCACCCGTCCGAGGAAGGCCCGCACCGGCGCCACCCCGAAGGCGGAGGCCAGCCCCACGTACGCCCCGAACCAGCCCGCGGCCAGGAGGACGAGGACGCCGGCGCGCCCCGCCGTGCCCAGGGCCAGGGGATCCGGGAGGGCGCCGGCCCCGAGGAGCCAGGCGCCGAGGAGGAGGGCGGTGGCCGCGAGGATCCCCCGCCCCGTCGCGGCGGCCAGGGACCGGCGGACCCGGGCCCACCCCACGCCCCACGCCGGCGGAGCCGCGCCCAGGAGGAGCGCGAGGACCAGCGCGTTCATGGCCACCTGGGCGCCCACGAGCCCCACGAAGGAGAAGGCCAGCGCCGCCGGGACCAGCGCCACGGCCCGCGCCAGGTGCCCGACGATCTGCACCCGGTTCACCAGCCGGCTCCGCTCCGACGCGAAGGCCGCCGCGAAGAGGAGCTGGTTCAGCCCCTGGAGGAGGAAGCCCAGCGCGAAGATCCGCAGCGCCAGGGCGGCGGGCTCCAGCATGCCGTCCGCCAGGAACGCGCCCCGGCCGAAGAGGAGGGCCACGCTCCAGGGCGCGGTCACGGCCACGAAGGCCGCCACGGGGAGGTTCACCGCGGCCAGGGCGCCCAGGCTCTCCCGGAGGCGGGGGCCCACGCGCTCGTCGGCCGTGGTCCTGTCGTCGGCCCCCGGCGTCCCGGAGCCCTCGACGCCCGTGCCCGCCCCCTGGTCCTCCCCCGACGCGGCGGCGGCGAAGCGCGGGAGGCTCACCGTCTGGGCCGCGTCGTTGACCGCGCCGTGCAGGAGGTCGTGGACCATGCGTCCGTACAGGACCGCGGAGAAGAGGCCCGCCGGCAGCAGGGAGGCCGCCACCCGGAAGGCCCACTCCCCGGCGAAGGTCGCCGCGTTGGAGCCGGAGAAGCGGACCCACTGCCCCGCGATGCCCCGGAGCTCCCTGCGGGCGTCGAGGCTCGGGGCGGAGGCCGGCTCGACCGATCCGGGGGGCGGAGCGGCCCCGGCTGCCGGCCGCTGGGGCGATCCCTCGCGCCGGGGGGCCCGCAGCGACGGCCACAGCATGACCACGGCCAGGAGGCCCCCGGCCACGCTGCCGGCCAGGCCGATCCACGCCACGCCCACCATCCCCCACCCGTCCCGCACCACCAGGAAGAGGAGGAGCATGACGGCCGCCGGCACGATCTTCTGGGCCAGGACGGTCACGCCGAAGCGGTGGGCGCTCTCCAGCACCACCAGCCCCGCGGTGGCCGCGGCCAGGAAGGCCAGCGCCGGCGTGCGGATCCGCACCAGCGCCACGGTCAGCTCCCGGAGCTCCCCGCGGTACCCGGGAGCCAGGAGGTCCACCAGGAGGGGCGCCGCCACCACCAGGAGGGCCGAGAGGAGGGCCACGCCGCCGGCGCTCCAGGCCAGGAGGCGGACCGCCAGCCGGCGTCCCTCGGCGGGGTCCCGGTCCCGGAGGCGCCGGTACACCGGGAGCGCGATGGACTTGAGGTGGGTGAGCATGAGGAACTTCGCCAGGAAGGCGTAGATGCTCAGGCTCATGAACCAGGCGTCGGTCTCGGCGTCGGCGCCGAACCAGTTGGCCAGCAGGGCCTGGAAGGCCACCCCGAAGAGGGCGGCCAGGACCGTGCCGCCCCCGAGGAGCGCCACGCCGCGGAGCCGGCCCGGGGCCCTCACCCGCGTTCGACGGGCGGAACCTCCAGGGCGACGCGAGCCTCGTGGGCGTCGGCCCAGCGGGCCGCGTCCAGCACCTCGAGACGGGCGACCTCGGCGGTGAGCCCCGCCTCCAGCACCCCCCGCACCATCCGCCGGAGCTCCTCCTCGGCGGCGTACGGGAAGCAGAAGATCACGTGCTCCGCGTCGTAGAGCCGCGCCAGCGCCGGGATCCGCGCCACCGGGCCCAGGACCCGCACCCCGCCCACCAGGCTCCGGTGGGCCGCCGGGTCGTCGTCGGCGAAGCCGATGACCTGGTAGCCCGGACCGGTGCGGTGCCGGAGGTGGCGGAAGACGGTGAGCACGCCGTCGGCGGAGCCGGCGATGATGGTGCGCCGCCCCTCCCGGGTGCCCCACTCCCGCGACGTCACCTCGCTGAGGGCGCGCACCCCCAGGCGGGTCAGGCCGAAGAAGAGGAGCGAGAGGAGCCCCTCCAGGACCACGACGGTGCGCGGGAAGGAGGGCGGGCGCAGCACGAAGAGGAGCGCGGCGAACAGGAGGGTGCCCAGGATCACCGAGCCCACCAGGCGGAGGGCGTCGGGAGCCAGCCCGAGGCGCCACTGGGTCTCGTAGACCCCGAAGAGGAGGGCCAGCCCCACCCGGAAGACCAGGATGTAGGGAAGCACCGTGGCCAGGTTCTGGAGCTGGTCGGCGGGGATGGAGCCGTCGAAGCGCAGGAAGAAGGCCAGGTACATCGACGCGAAGACCAGGACCAGGTCCCCCACCACCGCCACCACCCGGATGACCCACCGGTACCAGGGCGACTCCTCCCACCCCGGCTTCTCCCGGGACACCTGGAACTCCTTCTCGAAGTCCTGGACCCGCCCCTCGTAGAGGAAGACCCCCAGGTACATGAGGAGGATGAGGAAGACCGAGGCGCCCACGGCGTAGGCCAGGGGCGTCGAGGTCACCACCAGGACGCCCACGGTGCCGGAGATGGCGGAGAGGACGTAGACCGCCAGGAGGGCCCGGGTGCGCGTCAGCCCGTGGGCCAGCAGGCGGTAGTTGATGTGGTCGGCCTTGCCCCGGCTGACCGGGATCCCCGAGAGCTTCCTCGTCACGGTGACGAAGGTGGTGTTGAAGATCGGGACGGCCAGGAGGAGCGTGGGCGCCAGGATCGTGAAGGCGAGCTGGGTCAGGCCCGCCCAGCCCTCGCCGATGGCCAGGCCCGCCAGGAGGAAGCCCAGGAACATGCTCCCCGAGTCCCCCATGAAGATCCGCGCCGGGGGCAGGTTCGACGGGAGGAAGCCCAGGACCGCGGCGGCCGCCACCCAGGAGACCAGCGCCGTCTCCGGCCGGCCGGTCACGAAGGCGAAGATCCCCACGAAGACCGCCGCCACCGCCGCCACCCCGGGGAGCATGCCGTCCATGTTGTCGACGAGGTTGAAGGCGTTGCACACGCCCACGAACCAGAGCATGGTCACCGGCACCGCCACCCACTCGAGGCCCGCCCCCAGGGGGAAGGTCACCCCGGCGATGACCATGAGGGCCGCCGCGCCGAGCTGGATGACCAGCTTCGTGCGGGGGTCCAGCAGTCGGACGTCGTCCCACACCCCGGCCACGAAGAGGATGGACGCGCCCAGGAGGGGGACGCCCACCTGGGTGATGTCGTGGCCGGTCACCGCCATGGCCAGGACGCCCCCCACCACGGTGATCCAGATCGCGATCCCGCCGCCCACGGGCACCGGGCGGGGGTGGTTCGGATCCGGGGCGGACACGAGGCCGACCCGGGGGAGGACGCGCATCGCCACCTGGGTCAGCCCGTGGGCGCCCAGGGCCGCGAGGACGGCGAAGACGGCGACCTCGCCTACCATGGCGTCAGCCCGCTCCCATCCCGGTGGGCACCGCGTCGGCGTCGACGTGCTCCATGTGCTTCCGGTACCAGTCCGCCGTGCGGAGGATGGCCTCGTCGAGCTCCACCGACGGGCGGTAGCCCAGGAGCTCGTGGGCCTTCCGGAGGCGGGGCACCCGCACGTCGATGTCGCTGAAGTCGATGGCCTCGAACCGGATCTCCGAGTCCGACTCCAGGAGGCGGACCACCCGCTGGGCCAGCTCGTAGATGGTCACCGTGTTGCGGGAGTTGCCGATGTTGAACGTCTCGCCCACCGCGCCGGGAAGGACCAGGCAGCGCTCCAGGGCGTCGACGAAGTCGTCGATGTAGCACCAGGAACGGATCTGGGTGCCGTCCCCGTGGACCTCCAGGTCGTCCCCCTTGAGGGCGGCCAGGATGAAGCGGAGCATGGCGTGGTCGCCCAGGCGCAGCGGCCCGAAGACGTTGAAGGGCCGCACGATGACCGTGGGCATGTCCAGCTCCCGGTGGTAGCAGGTCACCAGGTGCTCGCCGGCCAGCTTGGCGATGGAGTAGGTCCAGCGGGCCTCGCTGACGGGCCCCACCGACGCCGGGGTCTCCTCCCCGGCCCGGAAGGAGTTCATCCCGAAGACCTCGGAGGTGGAGAAGTAGACGACCCGTTCCAGGTCCCGCCCCTCCAGCGCCTTGAGCACGTTGGAGGTGCCGCTGAAGTTGACCTCGATGGTCTCCCGGCCCCGGGACAGGACGTTCTTCACGCCCACGATGGCCGCCAGATGGACCACGACGTCCACGCCCTCCAGGGCCGGCTCCAGGGACCCGGGGTCCAGGATGTCCCCCTCCACCGCGGAGAGGTTCTCGTGGCCCCACGCCGCCGACAGGCGGGCGCTGGAGCCCTCGAAGCCGCGGTCGAAGAGGATCACCCGGTTGCGGTCCACCAGGCGCTGGGCGAGGGAGGCGCCGATGAAGCCGGCGCCGCCGGTGATGAGGACCGTGCGCCCCTCGAGGGACGGCCCGGGTCCGATGTCGTTGGTCTGGCTCATATGCTGGTCTCGCCGTCCAGGACGGCGTGGAGGTTCTCGATGACGTAGTCCTGCTCCTCCTCGGTGAGACCGGGGAAGATGGGCAGGGAGAGCGCCGAGGCCTCGTAGGCCAGGGCGTTGGGGTAGTCGGCGGGGTCGAAGGGGCCCGCGGGGGCGAAGACCCCCTGATGGTGCATGGCCGGGTAGTAGACGCGGGTGCTCACGCCCCGGCCGGCCAGCGCCGCGCGGACGTCGTCGCGGGAGGGGCCGCCCCCGTTCCCGGGGATGCGGATGGTGTAGAGCTGGTAGTTGGCGTCCTCAGGATGCCGCTCCTTGGGCGTCACCACCTCCGGCCGGTCCGCCAGCGCCTCGTCGTAGCGCGCGGCGATGGCCCGGCGGCGGCGGACCGCCTCGGGAAGTCGATCCAGCTGGGCCAGTCCCACGGCCCCGAGTGCTTCGGGCAGGCGGAAGTTGAAGCCGAGCTCCGCCCAGTCGAATTTGCCATGGTCGCCGAAATTCCGAAACAGCCGGCACCGGTCGGCCAGGTCGGCGTCGTCGGTGACGATCATCCCGCCCTCGCCCGTCGTCATGGGCTTGGAGGGGGTGAAGGAGAAGATCCCGATCCGCCCCAGCGTTCCGGTGAAGGCTCCGCCCCGGTACCGCGCCAGGTGGGACTCGGCGGCGTCCTCCAGGACCGGGATCCCGTGGCGGTCCGCCACCTCCAGGATCCCCTCCATCTCGGCCGAGTGGCCGGCGTAGTGCACCGGGACGATGGCCTTGGTCTTCGGGGTGATCCAGCGCTCCAGCGTCTCCGGATCCATCCCGTAGTAGTCCATCTCCAGGTCGCAGAAGCGCGGGCGGGCGCCGAGGAAGAGCGCCGCCGACGCCGTGGAGACGAAGGTCATGTCCGGCGCCACGATCTCGTCGTCCCGCCCGACGCCCAGGGCACCCATGGCCACCAGGAGGGCGCTGGACCCCGAGTTCACCGCGATGGCGTGCTCCGCGCCCACCATGTCGGCGAAGCGCTCCTCGAACTCGGCCACCTTCGGCCCCTGGATCAGCCAGCCCGACCGGACGACCTCGGCGGCGCCTTCGGCCTCCTCGTCGCCCACCCAGGGCTTGGCCAGGGGGACGCGCATGCCGGCGGCGCCTTCCACGTCGGGGTTCCGTCGATTCGTGCTCATGGGGGTGGGGGTTCGGGGATGGGATGCGGTGGGGTCGACGAGCGGCGGGGCCCGTCGGTGGTTTCAGGCGGGCTTCAGGCGGGCTTCCGGGCCACGAAGTTCAGCGCCATGCCCAGGCGGTCCTCGAAGCGCCGGACCAGGCCCCGGGGGTACAGGGCGCGCGCGGTGCGGAAGGCGAGCTCCTTGAGGCCGCCCCGGTACTTGGCCGAGGGCGGCATGAGGAGGAGGTCGCCGCTCCCGGCGCGCTTCCAGAGCCGGTCCACCTCGAAGCCGCATCCGGCCAGGACCTGCCCGAACTCGGAGGTGCCGTACGACTTGGTCTCCGGCGACTCGAGGTGGCGGTGGATGATCTCCCGCTGGCTCGCCAGGGGGCGTCCCTTGAGGAGTCCGTGGACGGTCCAGAGCATGGCCCCGCACGCGGAGAAGTCCGAGTACACCATCCCCCGGAACTCGCCGCCGGGCTTCAGGACCCGCCGGACCTCGCGGAAGGCGCGCTCCGGGTCGTCGGAGTGGTGGAGGACGCCGTAGGAGTAGACGAGGTCGAAGGTGCCGTCCTCGAAGGCCAGCGACTCGCCGTCGGCCTGCTGCACGTCGGCGTCGAGCCCCTCCTCCTCCAGGCGGGCGCGGACCATGTCCACGGCGGCCCGGGTGAGGTCGATCCCGGTGGCGTCGGCGCCGGCCCGGACGAACTTCAGGAAGTCCGAGCCCCCGCCCACGCCGATCTCGAGGACCCGCTCCCCGCTCCAGGCGTCGAACTCGGCCAGCTCGGCCGTGATGTGGTACTCGGTGGCCTTGAGCGCCTCGTAGTCGTCCACGGTGTCCCCGAGGCGGGTCCCGCAGACCTCCTCCTCCCAGTATTCCCGGACCTGCTCGGTCCCGCTCATCCCTCCACCTCCTCCCCTGAAGCGCGATGCAGCACTCGTCCCGGGACGCCCACCACGGTGGTGCCCGGAGCCACGTCCCGGATGGCCACGCAGCCGGCGCCCAGCACGGCGCCCTCGCCCACGTCGACGCCGGGGATGGCCACGGCGCCGGTGCCCAGGTAGGCCCGGCGGCCCACCCGGACGCGCCCGGCGAGGTCCACCCCGGGGGAAAGATAGGCGAAGTCCCCGACGGTCACGTCGTGGGCCAGGGTGCACCCGGGGTTCACCACGACCTGGGCGCCGATGCGGGTGTCCACGGTCGTGGTCACGCCGGCCATGACGAGGGTCCCCTCCCCCACGGTCACGGTGCGCCCCACCACGGCGGTGGGATGGGCGAGCGTCGCGAACGCCGCGCCGGCCTCGGCCAGGCGCCCCACCACGCGCTCCCGCACGGCGGGCGTTCCGATGGCCACGTGGACCGCCACCTCGTCGAGTCGCTCCAGAAGCCACGCGGTCCCGCCCAGGACCGGATGATCGTGGATCCGGGTCCCGGGCTCGGCGCCGTCGTCCACGAAGCCCAGGAGCTCGACCCCGCGGCCGGCCCGCTCCAGCGCCTCCACCACGGAGAGGGCGTCGCGCCCCAGCTCACCGGCGCCCACGAAGACCAGGGGGCGGTCGGGGGTCGGGAGGTCGTGGTTCACGCCGCCCGCTCCCGGACCGCGGCCTCGAGGGCCTCGACGTAGAGCCCCAGCCGCTCCGACCAGTCGGGGAAGGTCTCGACGCGCCGAAAGCCCCGGCGCCGGAGGTCCGCCCGGAGCTCGGGGGAATCCAGGACCCGGCGGATGCCGGAAGCGAGCGCCTCCGGGGAGGCCGGGTCGGCGTACACCGCCGCGTCGCCGCAGATGGCCCGGGCGAAGTCCATGTCCGACGTCACCAGGGGGACCCCGAAGTGCATGGCCTCCACGTAGGTGGCGGAGAAGGACTCGAGCCACGACGGGAGGAGGACCACGGAAGCCGAGCGGTAGAGCGCGCCGAGCTCCGCGTGGGGCACGCGCCCCACCCAGTCCAGCTCGGGCCCGCCCGCCGCCGCCACGGCCCGCCCCACCGGCGTGTCCGGCCCCGGCTCCCGGCAGGTGATCACCCAGCGCACCGCCACCCCGTCCTCGGCCAGGCGGCGGGCCACCCGGGGGACGACCTCCAGGTTCTTGGCGTTCTTGGGCTCGGCCACCACCAGGATCACGGGCGTCCCGGACGGAGCCTCCTCGGGCGCCGGCTCCTCGTGGCGCAGGAACTCCGAGCGGCCGTTGGGCACGATGTGGAAGCGGCCCCGGGGGACGCCCCACCGGGCGGAGAGCCGGCCCGCCATCGCCTCGGTCTGGACGCAGACCCGCTCGGCGCGGCGACCGGCGACGCCGGCCACCGCGGCGCGGAGCTTCTCGTGCACGCCCTCCACCGGCCCCAGGGCGTCGTGTGTGGGCGACTCCGGATAGGCGATGGTCGAGTCGTGCCAGCCGAAGACCCGGGGCGGCCCGCCGGCCAGGGGCGGGACCCCGATGGGGGTGAAGACCACGTCCGCGTCCCAGCTCCGCGCGTCCCGGAGGAGGCGTCCGTTCTGGGTGCGGACCCGCTGGAGCGTGCCGTTCAACGGCAGGATCCGGAGCTCCGCGTGGCCCTCGCCGTCGGCGGGCTCCAGCCCCAGCTCGGGCGCCGCCCACCCCCTCCAGCGGTGCGCGCCCCCCTCGGCGAGGATGGTCCGCCAGAGGTTGCGCACGTTCTGGAGGCCGCCCCCCCGGGCCATGAGGGGCAGGAAGTCGACGACGATCCTCACGCCGGCACCGCGCCGGTCCGGAGGGCGGGGTCGGGCACGCGCTCCGCGGCGTCCCGGCGGGCGGTCACGAGGTAGACGGCCAGCGCCACGCCCCCGAACCAGATGAGCTGGTTCCCCAGGTACCGGTGCGTCCGGAAGGCCAGGACCGCGGCCAGGAGGAAGTCGATGTAGACCACCAGCCAGAACAGGTTGGTGCGCCTGCGGAAGGCCCCGTACACGAAGGCGGTGAGCGCCCCGTAGACCCCGGGCATGATCAGCAGCCCCGCCCACCCGAAGTCGAAGTACAGGAAGGAGAGGAAGGTGGGGGTGTTGTGGGTCCCGTAGATGTAGCTGATCTCGTCGTTCACGTCCCGGGCGGCCGGGTAGACCGTCTTGGGGAGGTCGTAGCTCGTGAGCCCCATGTGGAGGGGCGGGTGCACCCGGCGCAGCGTGTACTGGACGTTCTTGAAGCCGGCGGCGGTGTGGGCCCACGCCGTGGCCGGCGCGCTCAGGTCGAGGCGGGGGTTCACCAGCGCCGGATTGTACTCGTACATGGTCCGGCGGTACTGCTCGATGACGGTGAAGACGGTCAGCGCCAGGGCCAGCCCCGCCACCATGTGGCGCACCTTCACCCGGGGCAGCCAGTAGAGCAGGTAGATCCCGGACCAGGCCAGCGCCGTCATGGGGGACACCCGCACCCCGGCGAAGGCGAGCTGGAGCACCGAGGCGAGGACCACCGCCCCCCACGCCCACCGGCGCACCCCGTCCCGGCGCACGGCCAGCATGGTCCCGAAGAGGGCCACGGCGTAGTGGAGGTCGTACACGTAGCCGAGCAGCGGGAGCTTGAACTCGGTGCGGAGCTGGTCGATCCGGGGCGAGAAGAGGGGGATCTCCCCGAGCCGCGCGATCTGGAAGGCCGTCATGGCGGAGGCCGCCGCGAAGAGCGCCACGGTGACGAGCGCGAGCCTCGACCAGTCCAGGCTCCCCCCCAGACGTCGGTTCAGCCCCTCCCGGTCCAGCCGCTCGCCCTCGGGGTCCACCAGCCAGAAGCCGAAGGCGAAGGAGACCAGCGCCGCGAACACGACCAGGTAGGTCAGGAGACCGAACGGCTCGGCGTAGTACGGCTCGTCGTAGCTCCGGGCCACGTTGAAGTGGGCGAAGCCGAAGACCGCCAGCCAGATCCCCGCGAAGAGGGCCAGGGGGTGGAGGGCGTCCCGGGTGCGCTGGTACAGGAGCCAGTAGGTCAGGCCGCCGAGGGCGATGACGAAGGCTCCGAGGAGGGCGTCCAAGGGCGGGGTCGCGGCCGGGCGTCGGGAGTGGCGATACGTGCGCGGAGCGGGGCCCGCGACGGCGGGCCCACGATGGGGCGTAACCTACCGCAGGCGCGGGAGATCAGTCAATGGAAAGGCCCTGCGCGACGGGGCGTTTCGGGTTGCCGCACGGGGGCTCCCCGGCTACACTACAACGTCTTTGCACCAAGCACCGTCTTCGCCTTTTGTTCAGGCCCTTCCGCGAGCCTTCGCGTCCCGGGCCGAGATCCCGATTCCATGCGTCGATCCCTCCTTCTGGCCGCGCTCTCCCTCCTCCTCGTCGCCCCGGGGCTGGCCGCCCAGCAATCGGACTCCGTGCGGGAGACCAACTCCCTCCTCCCCGGGGACGTCGTGCGCGTCGCCATCTGGCGGGAAGCGGACCTCTCCGGCGAGTTCCAGGTGGACGAGGACGGCACCGTCGTCCTCCCCCTCCTGGGCCGCAAGCAGGTCGTGGGCATCTCCCCGGAGGACCTCCGGGAGCAGCTCACCGAGGAGTACGCCGACTACCTGGTGAACACCGCGGTCAACGTCACCCTGCTCCGGCGGGTGGTGGTGCTGGGCGAGGTCCGGGTGCCGGGCCAGTACGAGGTGGACGCCACGCAGAGCGTGGCCGACCTCATCGCCCGCGCCCAGGGGCTCACCCCCGACGGGAACGCCGAGGACATCCGGCTCTACCGGGACGGGGGGTCCTTCCGCACCGACCTCAACGGCACCGAGAGCCTGACCGCCGCCGGCATCCGCTCCGGGGACCAGATCGTGGTCGGCCAGCGCAGCTGGTGGTCCCGCAACTTCGGATCGCTGGTGGGCGTGGCCTCCATCCTCTCCAACGTCATCGTCATCGTCACCCGCTGATGAGCATCGACAACGGACGGACCCGGCCCGCCGCCCCCGAGCCCGCCGGCGAGGGCGGGGTGCACCTGCGCGACCTCCTGAACCTCCTGCGACGCAACCTCCTCCTCATCGCCGCCGTCACGGCGGTCATCGTGGGGGCCACGGCGTGGTGGGTGACCACGACCCCCCCGGTCTTCCAGGCCGAGACCACGGTCCACGTGGAGCAGCAGGCTTCCGGCGGATCGGAGCTCTCCTTCCTGTCGAACATGATGCGCTCCGGGGACGTGGAGACGGAGATGGCGCTCCTCCGGGCGCGGAGCATCGCCGAGTCCACCGTGGACTCCCTCTCGCTCCAGGCCCGGGTGGTGGAGCCCGCCGGCGTCTCGCGGGCGGGGCTGTTCTCCCAGCTCGAGGCCGGGCGGAGCACCCAGACCGAGCAGTACGTCTTCACCCGCCAGCCCGACGGGCGGTACCGGATCGTGGACTCCCAGGAGCGGGAGGTCGCGGTGGTGGAGCGGGGCGAGCCGGTGGTCTTCAACGGCCTGCGCCTGGCCCTGACCGAGGTGGACCCGACCCCGCCGGGTCGGAGCGTCTTCCCCGAGACCATCGAGATCTCGGTGCTCTCCTTCTACGAGGCCGTCCGGGACATGTCGGACCGCCTCGGGGTGGGCCGCCCCTACCGGGAGGCCGACCTCATCGCCGTGACGTACACCGGCACCGACCCCCGGCTGGTGCGGGACGTGCCCAACACCGTGGCCTCGCTGTACATCCAGCGACGCCGGGCGGCCAAGAAGACCGAGGCCACCAGCACGGTGGACTTCCTCCAGAGCCAGATCGACACCTACACCGACCAGCTCCGCCAGGCCGAGGACAACCTCCTGGCCTTCCAGCAGGGGGAGCAGGTGGTGAACCTCCAGGCCGAGGGGGCCGAGCAGGTCCGGCGCCTCGTGGACGCCCAGGCCCAGGCCGACGCCATCGAGTCGGACCTGAACACCCTGTCGTCTCTCCTGGACGAGATCGAGACCGCCCGGGCCAGCGACGACCAGGACGCCCGGCGGGACGCGTTCCGGCGCCTGGCCGGCTTCCCGACCTTCCTGCAGAACCAGGCCGTCACGGAGCTGATGAGCCAGCTCAACCAGCTCGAGGCGGACCGCACCGAGATGGCCACGCGGCGCACGGCGAACCACCCGGACATGGTGGGGCTCCAGCGCTCCATCGAGGAGCTGGAGGGCCGCCTCTACCAGCTCGCGCTGAACTACCGGACCTCGCTGGCCAGCCGGCTCGAGTCGGTCCAGCAGAACCTGAACCGCTTCGGCGGCGAGCTCGAGGCCATCCCGGAGAAGGCGGTGCAGGAGGCGCGGCTCCAGCGGCAGAAGGAGGTCCTGGAGGAGGTCTTCACCCTCCTGCAGAGCCGCCTCAAGGAGGCCGAGATCGCCCAGGCCGTGGAGCCCGGCGACGTCCGCGTCGTGGACGAGGCCATCCTCCCCATCCGGCCCATCCGGCCCCGGAAGACCCGGAGCCTGATCCTGGCGCTCCTCTTCGGCGGGATCCTGGGCGTGGGCATCGCCGGGGCGCGGGACTACCTGGACGAGACCATCCGGACCCGGGACGAGGTGGTGCGGATCACCCAGCTCCCGGTCCTGGCCATGATCCCCCGGATCAAGGGGATCGCCAACGGCGGCAAGCGGCTCCTCAAGCAGGACCGGGCGGTGAGCGATCGCCTGGTGACGCGCCACGACGTGGGCAACCCCGTCTCCGAGGCGTACCGCGCGTTCCGGACCAACATCACCTTCCTGGACCTGGACAACCCGCCCAAGGTCCTGGTGCTGACCAGCCCGGGCCCGTCGGAAGGGAAGTCCACCACCGCGGCGAACCTGGCCATCACGCTGGCCCAGCAGGGCACGAAGGCGCTCCTGGTGGACTGCGACCTCCGCCGGGGGATCGTGCACCGCGTCTTCGAGGCCAAGAAGGAGCCCGGCGTGACCGACATCCTCCTGGGCTCGAATCCCCTGGAGGACGCCATCCACGAGGTGAAGCTCGACGAGGGGCGGACGCTGGACTTCCTCTCCACCGGGACGCTCCCTCCCAACCCCTCCGAGCTCCTGGGCTCCCAGCGCATGAAGGGGCTGCTGCAGCGCCTCCGGCACGAGTACGAGATCGTGATCCTGGATTCGCCGCCGCTGAACCTGGTCACCGACGCCGCGGTGCTGGGCGCCGCCGCCGACGGCGTGGTCCTGGTGGCCCGGGCCGGGCGCACCGAGAAGGGCGCGCTGCGCTACGCCCAGGAGCAGCTCGAGACCGTGAGCGCGCCGCTGCGCGGGGTGGTCCTGAACGACATGGACTACTCGGGCCGCGGGAAGTACTACGGCAGCGGCTACGGGTACGGCTACTACTACCGCTACTACCGGGCGGACAAGACGACGTAGCGTCCCCCCCCCCGGCGGGAAGATCGCGGCATCCGGCGGGCCCTCCCATGGCGGGACGGGCCCGCTTTGTCGTGGCGCCGGTCCCGCGGGGCCCACCACCCCCTCCGCCACCCGAAGGGTCGCGCCGCCCTGGGGGCGGATCCATGGTTCTGCGGGACCCCGATGTCCGCCGGGTCGAACCGAGGGTCCCGTCGAGGCCGGGACCGCCCCGCCGGCGACGTGAACTGACCGATCTAGACCCCCGACTCCGATCGGAGGGAGTTGACGTCTCCAGGAGCGGTCAACGCGGAAAGGTACCCCTCCGCGAGGCGGAGCCCGGGGAGTTGACGTCTCCAGGAGCGGTCAACGCGGAACCCTTCCCGCCCCCCGGCCAAGATGGGTCGGTTCACGTCATCGGAGTGGGGCCGGCGCGAGAAGGCCCGCTCTCCGCCGGGGACCGCCGGCGGCCCGTTCGCCAGAAGGGGAACGCAGGAGGCTGGTTGGCAGCCGGGGCATGCTGCAGGCCCCTCCGCCGCCGGGGCACGCGCCGGCCCCGCTACGACGTGGCGACCGTCCCCTGGTCCCCTCCCCTACGCGTCCTCGCCGAAGACGAGCGCCCGGAAGCGCGGGTACTGCACGTCGGCCCAGATCCGACCGTCGACGACCGCCCGGGCCGCCCGGCCCTGGCGGGCCCGCTCCTCCGGGTCGTCCAGGAGGCGCTCCAGCTCCGCCGCCCACGTCCCCGGGTCGTCGGCGAAGGCCACACCCCCCTGCCCCTCCACCAGCTCGTCCACCCCGCCCCCCGGCGACGCCAGCACGGGCACTCCGGCGGCCATGGAGAGGAGCACGGAGACCCGGCCGCCCCGGGCCCGGCTCCACGGCTCGGTGCCCAGGGGGGAGACGGCGAGATCGAACGCGTGGGCCGCCTCTACCTCGGCCTCCTCGGACCACGGGACGAAGTCCAGGCGGTCCAGGAGGACGGGGTCCAGCTCGGGCGGGCGGGAGGAGCACACCATGAGCCGGACGCCGGGGCGCCGACGGAAGGCCTCCACCAGGACGGGCTCCAGCTCCTTGAGGTAGACCTGGCTCTGGTCGTTGCCGATCCACCCCACCACCGTCCGCCCGGGCTCCCGAGGGGGCCGCGTCCGGTCGGAGAAGCGCTCCCGGCGGAGGCTCGGGTACATGACCTCGACCCGGTCCGTCCGGGACCGCGCGTACCCGGCCAGCGGAGGCGAGCCCGCCACCACGACGCTGGCGGCCTCCAGCATGGCGTCGAAGCGGGCGCGCCGGCGCCGGCTGGCGGCCTGGCTCTCGCCCCAGAGGTGGTGGTGGTAGAGCGCGTCGTCGAAGTCGTACACGACCCGGATGCCCCGACGCCGCCAGTGCCGCACCAGCGCCACCGGGGGCAGGACCTTCTGCACCAGGATCACGTCGTGGGACCCGGGCTCCATGACCAGGTCCTTCAGGAACGAGAGCCGGTGGACGGCGGCCCGGAGCACCGAGGACTCGCGACCTCCTCCGTACTCCATCCAGTCCGGGTCCAGCCCGTCCGCCTCCAGGTAGGGGCGGTAGTTCCACAGGCGATGGCGGGTGGAAGCCGTGGTGCGCGTGCCTCCGGCGATGACCAGGAGGTCCGATCGGCGGGAGGGGCTCACCGGCCCCGCCGCCCGGCCGCGGATCGCGCCAGGAGCTCGAGGACGGCCTCGCCGGCGCGGCGGCCGGAGCGACCGTCGATGCGGTGACACTGCTCCCGGACCAGACGGGCACGCCCCCCGGCGTCCCGCTCCGGGTCGTCCAGGTAGGCCAGGACCGCCCGCACCACCTCCTCGGGGGACCCGCAGCGCGCCACCCCGCCCGAGGCCACGACGGGGCGCTGGTGGGTGAAGTCGTAGAAGCGGCGCACCGAGCGGTGGTAGGGCACCCCCTCCTCGGCGTCGAAGTCGATGCACACCACCGGCGTGCCCACCGCCGCCGCGTCGATGGAGATGGACGAGGCGGCGTTGATCACCACGTCGGCGTGGCGGAGGGTGTCGGCCAGGTGCTCCAGGGCGGCCCGGTCGAAGTCCCGGTCGTGGTAGTCGCCCACGGAGGGGCGGCCGGCGTGGTCGAAGACGACCCCGGGGCGGGCCGCGACCTCGGCGTACCGCTCCACCGCGTCGAGCTGGTGGACCCGCACCAGGAGCTGGAGCCGGTCGCCCAGCTCCGCCCGCATCCCCCGCTCGAGGCGGTCCAGGACGCTGGGCTCGTCGGGGATGGTCCCCTCGGTGCCCGTGGTGTAGACCACCACCGGGCGGTCGGGGTCGAGCCCGAAGGCCTCCAGGAAGGCCCGCCGGTCGGTGAAGGCGCCCTCGGCGTAGATGTCGTGCTGGGGCGCGCCGGTCACCACGACCCGCTCCGGATCCAGGCCGTGGATCTCCACGGCCTGCTCCTTCATGATCTCGTTCCACACCGTGATCCGGTCCACCGCCACCGGGAAGAAGCCCGAGGTGGTCAGGTTGTCCCAGGAGGAAACCAGGACCATGGTCGGCACCCCGCGCCGGGCCGCCGACAGGAGGAGGTGGCGGTCCAGGTAGCGCGGGCTCGAGTGGCTCCGGGGGCCCGACATGGTCAGGACCCGGGTGCCCACCACCAGGTCGGGGTCGTGCTCCCGGAAGGCCTCGTCGTACAGCTCCGGGGCCGAGGCGCGCAGGAGGCGTCTCAGGAGGCCGAGGAGCGCGTCCTGCCCCCGGCGGCCCAGCAGCTTGAGGGCCCCCCGGACGAAGCGGGCCGACGGCTTCCTCCGCAGCGTGTCGCCGATCATGATGCAGGCGGTGTCGCAGCGGAGGGAGAGGAGCGCCACCTGGAGCCGCAGGTTCAGCCCGTCCAGGAACGCGAAGAGCTTCGATCCCGGCGCGGCCAGGGGGTGGATGCGGACCCGCTCCCCGGCGAACTCCTCCCGGAACTCGCCCACGTCGGCGGCCGGGGTGAAGAGGTGGATCTCCGCGCCCGAGTCCCGCAGCACCCGGAAGACGTCGGTGCGGAGCACGTCCCGGACGTTGATCGCCATGGGCACGCCCAGGAAGAGGACGGGCCGGCGGCCGTCGGGGCGGAGGGGGAGGGACGGGTCGGCCCCGGGAGCCCGGACCGGGACCCCGCCGGCGGCCTCGCTCACCGGTCCCGGGGCCCCGGCGGGGGGGCGGCCCGGCCCAGGAGGCCCGCCGCCGCCATCTCGTCCAGGGCGGCGTCCAGGGTGGACGCCGGACGCTCCGCCTCGCGGACCCAGCCGGCCAGGCGGTCCAGCCCCTCGTCCAGCCCCGTGGGCTTCCCCAGAGCCAGGATCGCCTCCATGCGCGCCGGGTCGGCCACGGCGTGGCGGATGTCGCCCACCCGGTACTCGCCGGTGACCTCCACCGCGTCCTCGGGCGCCCCGTAGCGCGCCGCCAGGGCGCGGGCGACCCGGAGCACCGACACGGCCTCGCCCGAGCCCACGTCGACCACCAGGGGCCCGGGGCCCGTCTCGACCTCGCCGGCCCGGAGGAAGGCCTCCACGACGTCGTCCACGAAGACGAAGTCCCGGGACTCGGCTCCGTCCTCGAAGACCCGCACGCCCTCGCCCGCCAGGAACCGCACGCTGAAGATCGAGAGGATGCCGGTGTAGGGATTCCGCAGCGACTGCCCCGGGCCGTACACGTTCTGGAGCCGGAGGCTCGCGACCTCGATCCCGAGCGAGGGCAGGAGGAGGTGGAGGAGCTCCTCCTGGTCCCGCTTGGTCATCCCGTACGTCGAGGTGGGGGCGGCGCGCGTGCCGGCGTGGGCCGGGAGGAGCGTCACCTCCGCCCCGCACTCCGGGCAGACCGGCTCCCAGCGACCCCGGGAGAGGCGCTCGGCGGAGCGGGGATCGGGGTGGACCACCCCGTGCTCGGGGCAGCGGTAGGGGCCTTCCCCGTAGACGGCCCGGGAGGAGGCCAGGACCACCCGCTCCACCGCGGGGGCCTCGTCGGTGGCCAGGAGGTCGCAGAGGAGCGCCGTGCCCCCGACGTTCACGTCCACGTAGCGCCGGGCCCGGTACATGGACTCGCCGGTCCCGGTCTCTGCGGCCAGGTGGTAGACCAGCCCCACGTCGTCCAGCGCCTCGCGCCAGGCGGCCTCGTCCCGGACGTCGCCCCGGAGGAAGCGGGCGCCGTCCAGCGCCCCGGGGGGCTCGGCGTCGGGGCCGTGGACCGCGGGAAGGAGGGCGTCCAGGACCGTGACCTCGCGCCCGGCGTCCAGGAGACGGCGGACCAGGCGGCTCCCGATGAAGCCCGCCCCGCCGGTGACCAGGACCCGGCTCACGCCCGGGCTCCGTCCAGCTCGAGGGCGCGCTGGGGGGTGCGGCCGGCCCACGCCTCGACGACGTCGGCCACCCGCTCGGCGGCGTGCCCGTCCCACCCTTCGGGACGCCGGGCCTCCCCCGCCCCGCCCCACGCCTCGTCGAAGGCGGCCAGCACGGCCTCGGGGCTCCGATCGGGCACAAGGCGGTTCGTGCCCTCGGACACGGTGACCGGGCGCTCGGTGGAGTCCCTGAGGGTGAGGCACGGGACGCCCAGGACCGTGGTCTCCTCCTGGATCCCCCCGGAATCGGTGAGGACGAGGCCGGCCCGGGACTGGAGGGAGAGCATCTCCCGGTACCCCACCGGCTCCAGGACGCGCACCCCGTCCAGGTCCAGCCCGGCGTCGTCCAGGCGCTGGCGGGTGCGCGGGTGCATGGGGAAGACCACCGGGACCCGGCCCGCGATCTCCTCCAGGGCCCGCACGAGGCCCACCAGCGTCCCGGGATCGTCCACGTTCGAGGGCCGGTGGAGGGTCACCACGACGTACCCGCCCTCCTCCAGGCCGTCCACGGGCGGGGCGGAGTCCCGCACGTCCGGGAGGATCCGCAGGAGGGTGTCGATCATGACGTTGCCCACGAAGTGGATGCGGCCCTCGTCGATGCCCTCCCCCCGGAGGTTCGGCTCGGCGTCCCGGGAGGGGGTGAGGCACAGGTCGGACATCTGGTCCGTGAGGATCCGGTTGATCTCCTCGGGCATGCGCCGGTCGCCGCTCCGGAGGCCGGCCTCGAGGTGGGCCACCGGGATGTGGAGCTTCACCGCCGCCAGGGCGCCGGCCACGGTGGAGTTCACGTCCCCCACCACCATGACCAGGTCCGGGGCCTCGTCGACCAGGACCGGCTCCAGCGCGGCCAGGACCCCGGCCGTCTGGGCGGCGTGGGTGCCCGAGCCGACCCCCAGGTGGTGATCCGCGTCGGGGATGCCCAGGTCGTCGAAGAACGCCCGGGACATGGCGTCGTCGTAGTGCTGCCCCGTGTGGACCAGGACGCTCCGGATGTCGTCCCGGCCGTCGAGCGCCCGCAGCACGGGCGCGATCTTCATGAAGTTGGGGCGCGCTCCCACGACGTGGAGCACCGTGAGCTGGTCGGGCATGACGCCGCCGGCGTGGGGAAAGGATGCGGGAGAACCCCCCGCTCCCGGTGCGTTCCAGGAGGTCGCGGGGGCCGTGGCAAGGTAGAGGAAGCGGGGGCCTCGTTCCAGGCCTCCCGCGGGGTCACGAGCCTGCCGGCGACCCCCGCTCCGCGCCCGTCGTCGGGCGATGGCGGGGCGGCGGGTCAGGCCACGGGATCGGGCGTCGTCCCGGCCTCCACCTTCTCGCCCACCGCCGCCAGGTAGCCCCGGGCGCGGACGTCGTCGGGAGCCTGCTCGACGCACCGCCGCCACTCCCGCACGGCCGCCTCCCGATCCCCGAGCCGCTGGTGCACCAGGCCCAGGTGGATCCGGGCGTCCAGCGCCCCCGGCCGCTCGGCCAGGACCTCCTGCAGGGCGGCCAGGGCCCCCTCGAACTCCCCGAGCTGCATCAGGGCCCGGGCGTAGTTGGCCCGGATGTCCTGGAAGCGGGGGCGGACCGCCAGGGCCTCGGCGTAGTGGTCCGCCGCGCGCTGGGGAAGCTGGGCCACCAGGTAGAGGTCGCCCAGGCGGGCGTGGGCGTCGGCCAGGTCGTTGCCCAGCTCCGACGGGAAGCGGGTGGAATCCCGCGTGTCCAGCTCGCCGGCCCGGGCCAGCGCCTGGCGGGCCTCGTCGTGGCGGCCCAGCTCGTTGAGGACGATGCCCCGGTTGAGGTGGGCCTCGGCGTAGCTGCGGTTGATCTCCAGCGCGGCGTCGAAGCACCGGAGGGCTTCGGCGGGCCGACCCATCATCGCATGGCAGAGACCGGCCTTGTTCTGGACCTCGGCGAAGAACGGGTGCTCCGCCAGGACCCCCCGGAAGACCTCGAGGGCCTCCTCGTACTGGTCCTGCTCCCAGAGGGCCATTCCCGCGTCGATGACCGGGCGCAGCTCGGACGAACGTGCCATGGCGATGGAAGGTCGGGGGCGGAGGCCGGGAAGGAAAGGGGCGCTCAGCCCCGTCCGGCCGCCCGCTCCAGGACCGAACGGAGCACCTCGGCGTGGTCCTCGCGCCGGAAATGGCGGGCCACGTACGCCCGGGCCGCGGTCCCCTGACGGCGCGCCTCGGCCGGATCGTCCAGGTAGGCCTCCACCGCCGAGGCGAGCGCCGCGGCGTCCCCCGGCGGGACGAAGGTGCCCGCGTCGGCCGCCTCCACGACCTCCCGGATCACGCCGTCGATGGCGAGGACCGTCGGACGCCCCGCCGCCATGTAGTCGAAGACCTTGTTCGGGTACGTCGTGTCGAAGAGGGGGATGGGCTTGAGGATCGCCACGCCAAGCGCCGAGGCGGCCAGGACCTCGGGCATGCGCTCCTTGGGCTGGGGGTCCACGAAGAGGACGTCGTCGAGCCCCATCTCCCCGGCGCGGGCCACCAGGCGGTCCTTGTCCCGCCCGGCGCCGACCAGGGCGAAGCGCACGTCGTCCCGGTGGGCCAGGAGCGCCGCCGCGTCCAGGAAGACGTCCAGGTCGTTGGGGATGCCGTGGGCCCCGGTGTAGGTCACCAGCGCCACCCCGTCGGGCAGCCCCAGCTCCCGGCGGAAGGCCTCCCCCCGGGCGTCGGGGTCGAAGGCCTCGACCTCGACGCCGTTGGGCACCAGCGCGATCCGCTCCCGGGGCACGCCGTGCCCCGCCACGTGGTCCACGAACCCCGGCGAGTTCACCACCACCGCGTCCGCCTGCTGGTAGAGGAGGCGCTCCGCCCACCGGGCCAGCCCGATGAGCGTCGGGTTGCGGAGCACGCCCAGCTCCACGGCGAAGTCCGGCCAGAGGTCCCGGACCTCCAGGACCAGGGGAAGGCCCCGCGCCTTGGCCACCACGAGCGCGCCCAGCGCCTGGAAGATGGGCGGGGAGGTGGCCCAGACCACGTCCGCACCGGGGACCCGGAAGAGGGCCGCCCAGGTGGAGGAGGCGCTGAAGGAGAGGAAGTTCAGGATGCGGCCCAGGAAGCCCTCGCTCCGGGGCTTGTGGGTCCACGTGCGCAGGAGGGTGATCCCCTCCTCGCCCTCGGCGCCCTCGGCGCCGTGGCGGGCGCCGCTGAGGTAGGAGACCGGGGACGCGACGACGGAGACCCGGTGGCCCCGCCGAACGAGGTGCCGGGCGAGCTCCACGTGGCGCGTGCCGCCCGCCTCGCCGCTCAGGACGAAGTACTGGTGGAGGAGCAGGACCCGCACGCTCACCCCTCCGACGGAGAGGCCGGGACCGTCCCGCCGGAGGCCCGCCGCATCAGTAGTTGAAGATCTTGAAGAGGACCTTGTGGGCCCACGCCAGCCGCCGGCGCACCGGGGAGCGCTGCCAGGCGTCCCACCGCTCCGCCCGCTCCCGGAAGACGTCGAGCCCCGTGAGGCGGTGCATGATGCGGAGCTGGACCACGTGGAGGGCGTGGTAGAACCGGGACGCCGCGTTGGGGATGCGGGTCCCCGCCTCGTCGTAGAGCGACCAGTACCCGATGTCGAAGCGGTCGAGCTCGGTGGAGAGGGTGCGCACCGCATCCTCCCAGACCCGACGCGCCTCCGGCCGGTCCGTCACGAGCATGTAGTCGTAGACGCCCCATGCCGCCCAGAGGTAGCCGTTGAGGATGTGGGTGGGCGGATCCACCACCGTCTCCTCGAACCAGAGCACGCCGTCCGGGTCGGTGTGGACCACCCCGCCCTCCTCCATCTCCAGGAGGAACGAGGCGAAGGCGTCGTGGGCCGCCTCCATGTACGAGTCGTCGCCGGTCTCGAGCCAGGCGCGGACCAGGAGCGAGAGGCCCTGCCCCTGGGAGAGCGCCGAGTACCACCCCGACGGCATGGGGGTGCGGTACTCCCAGTCGAAGTGGTGCTTCCAGACCGGGATGCCGGCGTCGTTGGGCTCCAGGTTGTCCCGCATCCAGGACGCGGCCTCGAGGAAGCGGCGCCTCCGGTCCTCCTCCCCCTCCCAGCGCCACCGGTTGTAGTTGCCGAGCCCGTACTGGGCGATGGCGATGGGGTTGTACTGGAGCCCCACGTGGCCGTGGTAGTCCAGCATGGGGATGCGGCTCTCGTCGTAGTGGCCCGGGTAGTCGGCCTTCACCGCGAAGCGCTGCCAGTACTCCCCGACCGCGCCCGGCTCGGCGGCCTCGTTCACCTGGGGGGTGCCGTGCCAGAAGGTGAGGTGGCTCTGGCGGGAGCCCATGTAGGCGCTCACCACCCGCCGCCAGTACCGCAGCCGCGCCCGCACGCCGATCCCGGCCCGGGGGTCGGAGCTGGGCACCCGGACCGTGCCGGGGGCGGGGAGGGGCGGCGGGGGAGGCGGAGAGGCGAAAGGCGCGTTCGCGGTCGCCCCCCCCTGTTCGGGGGGAACGTGCGACGCCGCGCCGGGCCCGTCCATGTCCGGACCGGTCATCCTTCGCCGCCCTCGTCCCCGGCGCCGGCGCCCGCCTCCCGGGCCTCCGCCAGGAAGCCTGCGGCGTCCACCCGCTCCCGGGTTCCGTCGCGGAGCGAGCGCACCGCGCCGAAGGTGGCCAGGCTGGTGGCCACCAGCGACTCCATGGGGATCGGGGCCTCCCCGCCCTCGCGGAGGACGCGGCCCAGGACCTCCCACTCGGCCCCGTGGCCCTTGTCCTGGGCCAGGCGCGCCTTCTCCACGGTGCGCCCCGAGCCGCCGTGGCGCTCCAGCACCCGGTAGTCGTCGACGACGCCGGCCCGGCCCCCGCCGAAGACCTCGACGCGCTCCTTGCCCAGCCCGCGATCGCCGGAGGCCACGTACGTCAGCGCGGCCACCGAGCCGTCGGCCATCTCCAGCGTCACCACCACGTTGTCCTCGCGGTAGCGGCCGCCGTCGGGAAGGCCCCGGGCCTCCACGCCCACCGGCACGGAGCCGGTGAGGAAGCCCGCCAGGTCCACGAAGTGGCAGAGCTCGCCCACGATGCGCCCGCCGCCCACCTCGGGGTCGTGGACCCAGTGGTCCTCCGGGATGAAGCCCGCGTTCACGCGCATCTGGACCATGAGCGGCTCCTCGACGGCGGCCACGTGGTCCCGGAGCTTGACCATCATGGGCGCGAAGCGGCGGTTGTAGCCCACGGTCAGGAGGCGGTCGCCGGCGGCCTCCCAGGCCCGGAGGACGGCGCGGAGCTCCTCCTCGTCCAGGCAGGGGGGCTTCTCGGTGAAGACGTGCTTCCCGGCCTCCAGCGCGGCCACGATCTGCCGCGCATGGAGGTCGTGGCGGGTGAGGACGGCTACCAGGTCGGTGGCGTCGTCGGTCCAGATCTCCGCCTCGTCGGTGGCCGCGAAGGCGAAGCCGAACTTCTCGGCGGCGTGGTGGGCGGAAGGCCCCCGGGCCGAGGCGATGCCGGTCAGGCGGAACCCGCCGGCGGCGGTGAGCGCGGGCAGGAGGGTCCCGGTGGCGAAGTTCCCGGCGCCCAGGACGCCCACGCCGGGATCGCGGCCGGTCCCCGTGACCTCGCCCTGGCGGTCGACCCGTCGGGCGGGTCGGGCGGCGGCCAGCGCCGCCTCGTCCCCGGCGTCCCCGTACGTGAGGAGGACGCCCAGCGCCGTGGCGTCGCCGTCGGTGAGGAGGCCGTAGGCCCGCGTGCCCTCCTCGATGGGGATGCGGTGGGTGATGAGGGGCTCGAGACGGACGTCGCCCCGCCCCACCAGCTCGGCAAAGGCGCCCAGGTTCCGCCCCTCGGTCCAGCGCACGTAGCCCAGGGGGTAGTCGTGGCCCGCCTCCTCGTACGCCGGGTCGTAGCGCCCCGGACCGTAGGAGCGGGAGACCCGGAAGGAGAGCTCCTTCTCGAAGAAGGGCGGCCGGGGCAGGTCCATCCCCACCGCGCCCACCACGACCACCCGACCCCGGTCCCGCGCGATGCGGCCGGCCAGCTCCACCGGGTCGTTGGACGCCGTCCCGGCGGTGATGAGGACCGCGTCCACGCCCGCGCCCCCGGTGAGGGCCAGCGCGGCCTCCACCGGATCGGCGGCGTCTCCGTCCCCGCCCAGCGCGACGGCGCGGTCGGCGCCCAGCTCCTCGGCCAGGCGGGCCCGGGCCGGGTCCAGGTCCACGCCCAGCACCCGGGCGCCGGACGCCCGGGCCATCTGAACGGTCATGAGCCCGATGAGGCCCAGCCCGATCACGGCCACCGTCTCGCCCAGCGTGACCTCCGCCAGGCGCAGCCCGTGGAGCCCCACGGCGCCCACCGTGGCGAAGGCGCCCTGCTCCAGCGGGACGCCGTCGGGGAGGAGGGCCACCAGGTTCTTCGGAACGCAGACCACCTCGGCGTGGCTGGCGTAGCCGCCACCCGCGCACGCCACCCGGTCGCCGGCCCGGAAGCCCTCGACGCCGTCGCCGACCTCCAGCACGATCCCGGCGGAGGAGTACCCCAGCGCCATGGGCTGGTCGAGCTTGGAGCGCGCCGCCTTGAAGGCCGTGAGCGGGCCCTCGGTGCGGGCCTTCTCCAGGACCTTCTTCACCAGGTCGGGGCGCGCCCGTGCCTTCTCGAGCAGCGACTTCCGGGCGAACTCCACCACGGTGCGCTCCGTGCCCGCGGAGACCAGGGAGGCGGCGGTGCGCACGAGGACGCAGCCGGGCCGGACCCGGGGGGCGGGGACGTCGGCGACGGAGGTGGTGCCGTCGGAGGCGGACTGGAGGAGTTGCTTCATGATGCGGGGAATCTCTGCGTTGGGCGGCGCATGTCCAGCGGCGCGCCGGCGAGGGCGGGGCGGGTCGAGGGGGCGCGGCGGCGCCTCACCCGTCCACGAAGGCCTGCTGCCAGAGCTCCAGGGTGAGGAGGAGCCAGAGCGGGTACGCCCAGTCCCGGCTCCCCTCCCGGTGCTCCCGGATCATGCGGGAGACGGCGTCGGGATCGAAGAGCCCCCGGCGCCGGACGAGGTCCGGGGCCAGGAGGTCGTCCACCATCTCCGCCAGGTCGTGGACGAGCCAGTGGTCGTGGGGCGCGCCGAACCCGGCCTTGGGCTGCCGGAGCACCTCGTCGGGCACCATCCCCTCCATGGCGCGGCGGAAGACGTGCTTCGTCTCGGGGCGGAAGGCGCCGCGCAGCTTCAGGTCCGGGGAGACCCGGTCGAAGGCGTGCTGCACCAGGCCACGATCCAGGAAGGGAACCCGGACCTCCAGGCTCGAGGCCATGCTCATCTTGTCGTTGTAGAGCAGGTTGAGGCTCGGCATGAACGCCTTGAGGTCCAGGTGGAGCATGCGGTTCAGGAAGTCCGCGTCCTCGGTCTCGGCCAGGTGGGCCCGGTGCACGTCGTAGGGGTCGGCGCCCACCAGCTCCTCCGCCAGCCCGGGGGTGTACAGCCCCGCCTTCTGCTCCGCGTCCAGGTAGGTGGCGTTCATGAGGACGGCCTCCTCCTCCGGGAGCGAGCCGCTCCGCGCCAGCTTCTTGGCCAGGCGGACCGTGCCCATGAGGGGCGTGCCCCGGAAGGTGGGCAGCCCCCGCACCGCCGGCTCCAGGAGGCGGGTGCGGAGCGCCCGGGGCAGCTTCGCGTAGAGGGCGCTGATCCGGTGGGCGGCGTGCTTCCGGTAGCCGGCGTAGACCTCGTCCCCGCCCACCCCCGAGAGCAGGACGGTGGTGGTGGGGCGGGCCTCCCGGCACACCAGGTACGCCGTGAGGATGGCCGGGTCCCCCACCGGCTCGTCCATCTGCGCCACCAGCCCGGGGAGGAGGTCCGCCACGTCGGGCTCGACCACGATCTCGTGGTGCCGGCAGCCGAAGTGCTCGGCGGTGCGCCGGGCCACCGCCGGGTCGTCCAGCGTCTTCTCCCCGACCCGGTGCTCCTCGGGGAAGGTGATGGTGTAGGTGCGCACGGGCTCGTCGGAGGCCTCGGCCATGGCCGCCACGATCCCGCTGGAGTCGAGGCCGCCCGACAGGAAGGCGCCCAGCGGCACGTCGGAGACCATCTGGCTCCGCACCGCCGCCCGGAACCGATCCCGGACCTCCCGCACCACCTCCTCGTCGTCGTCGGGGAAGGCGTGGCCACGCCCCGGGAGCTCGGGGGTCCAGTAGCGCCGGAGCTCGTGGAAGCCGTCCTCGGCCGGGCCTTCCCCGCCCCGCCACACCGCCAGGTGTCCCGGAGGCAGCGTCCGCACGCCCCGGAAGAGGGTGTGGGGCTCCGGGACCCAGAGGAAGGTCAGGAGCCGGTGGAGCGCACGTGGGTCCACCGCCGCCTGGAAGTCGGGCAGCGCCCGGAAGGACTTCACCTCCGAGGCGAAGGCCAGGCCGCCGCCCTCGGCCCGGTAGTAGAGGGGCTTCACGCCGAAGGCGTCCCGGGCCAGGAGGAGCGAGGGCTCGTCCCGCCGGTCCACCGCCGCGAAGGCGAACATGCCCTCGAGCCGGTCCACGGCGCCCGGGCCCCACGCCTCCACCGCCCGGAGCACCACCTCGGTGTCGGTGCGGGAGCGGAAGCGGGCGCCCCGCCCCTCCAGCTCCGAGCGGAGGGCCGGGGCGTTGTAGAGCTCCCCGTTGTACGCCAGCACGACCGACCCGTCCTCGTTGGCCATGGGCATGTGCCCGGCCTCGGAGAGGTCGATGATGGCCAGGCGCCGGGAGCCGAGCCCCACGTACGTCCCGTCGGCGAGGCGCGCGTCCCACGTGCCGCCGTCGTCGGGGCCCCGGTGTCTCTGGGCCTCGGTCATGGCCTCCAGCGCCCCGGGCCCGCCGACGCCCCAGACCCCCGTGATGCCGCACACGGTCAGCCCAGCTCCCCGGGCACCGCGTCGTCCCCGTCCACGAAGCGGCGGAACCAGAGCTCGGTGCCCACCCACTGCCACACGAAGAAGGCGTTGCTCCCCTTCCCGGCGCGGAAGTCGGCGAAGGCACGGCGGCACGCGTCGGCGTCGAAGAGCCCGCGGGCCCGGAAGCGGGGGCCGCCCAGCAGCCGGTCCACGGCGTCCGCCAGCGGGCCCCGGAGCCACTCCCGCTGGGGGGTCACCACCGCCCGCTTCGAGGGATGGCGCACCGCGTCGGGGAGCCGGTCCGCCATCGCTCGACGCAGGAGGGCCTTGGAGCGCCCGTGGCGGTAGCGCTGGTCCGCCGGCAACCGCAGGAGGAGCTCCACGAGCCGGTGGTCCAGGTACGGCTCACGGAGCTCCCGGCTCCACGCCATGCTGAGCCGGTCGTTCATGCGCAGCACGCGGGGGAGCTTGGTGTGGCGGAGGTCCCGGTACAGCGCGTTGCGGAGGCGGTCGGGATACGGCTCCGGGAAGGTGGGGTAGGCGCCGGCCCGCGCCGCCAGCTCCGGCGCCAGCGCGTCGGGGGCCAGGAAGGAGGTGCCGTCCTGGTAGACCGGGCCGCCCCCGCCGTCGCGCTGGCGCCGCATGCGCGCCACGCCCCCCCGCCACTCCTCCTCCTCCACCCGGGCCTCGGCCCGGAGGTCGGCGCGGAGGCGCCCGCACGCCCCGTCGTCCAGGAGGTCCAGGTGGTGGTGGGGCCGGAAGTACCGGTAGCCCGCCAGCATCTCGTCCACGCCCTGCCCCTCCAGGAGGACGGTCACGCCCTCGTCCGCCGCCAGGCCGTGGAGGTGGTGGTAGCCCAGCGTCGCGATGCCGCCGAAGGGCGCCTCCTGGTGCCAGGTGGCGGAGACGGCCAGCGGCCACACGTCCTCCGGCGACAGGCGCCGGACGTGGCGGTTCCAGTCCCGGCGGCGCGGAACCTCGTCGGCGAACTCGATCTCGTCGTAGCGCGGGTCCGAGAAGGCCGCCGTGAAGGTCTGGAGGGCGCCGGCGTCGTCGCTCACGCGGTCCACGGTGGCCACCAGGGAGGCCGAGTCCAGGCCGCCGGAGAGGTTCACCCCCAGCGGCACGTCGGCGCGGAGGCGGAGGCGCACCGCGTCGTCCAGGAGCTCCAGGAAGCGGGCGTCGAGCTCGTCGTCGGGGAGGTCGAGGAGGTCGGTCCCGGCGTCCTCGGGGGCCCAGTAGCGCTCGACGCGGGGCTCGCCGCCGGGCTCCACGGTCAGCGTGTGCCCCGGCGGCAGGGCCTCCACGCCGCGGAAGAAGGTGGCCGCCGAGTGGTCGTAGACACCGTGGACCAGATAGGTGGCCCACGTGTCCAGGTCGGGCTCGGCGGGCACCCCGGCGGCCAGGAGCGCCTTGATCTCCGACGCGAAGAGGAGGTCCTCGCCCCGGCGGGCCCAGTGGAAGGGCTTGATGCCCAGGCGGTCCCGGGCGCAGAAGAGGCGGCGCTCCCGCCGGTCCCAGACCGCGAAGGCGAACATGCCCACGAAGCGCTCCAGGCACGCCGGGCCCCACCGGGCGAAGGCCGCCAGGACCACCTCGGTGTCGGTCTCGGAGCGGAAGGGGTAGCCCTCCAGCTCGGCCCGGAGCTCCCGGTAGTTGTAGACCTCGCCGTTGTAGGTGAGGAGCCAGCGCCCGTCCGCCGAGGCCATGGGCTCCTCCCCGGCGGCGGAGAGGTCGAGGATGCTCAGCCGGCGATGGCCGAGGGCCACCCCCTCCTCGGCCCAGACCCCTTCGTGGTCCGGGCCCCGGTGGGCCATGGCCCGGGCCATGGCGCGGGCCCGCTCGGGGGTGGCGCCGGGACCCACGACGCCGGCGATGCCGCACACGTCAGGTGCGCTCCGACAGCATCAGGTCCAGGAGCTTGAGCTGGAGCTCGTTGTCCACGCCCACGCTCCGCTCCTCGGGCATGACGTACGGCCGGATGGAGCCCCCCCAGATGGAGCCCTCCTCCACGATCACGTCCCGCCGGGTGAGGTAGAGGCAGCCGTTGCGCATGTACGCCGGGGGATCGTAGTCCTGGCGCCGCGTCCCCTCGGGCTCCTCGACGCAGAAGGGCTCCAGGCGGTCGTCCTCGATCTTCTTCATGAGGACCGGGTGCACGTCGAAGACGCGCACCACGCTGATGATCGAGTCGGCGGCGTCCTCGCCCCGGGCGCGGCGGGCGTCCTCCTCGGCGGCCAGCGCCACCGCGGCCCGCACGTCCTCGGCGGTGCGCAGGGGGGCCGTGGGCTGGAGCAGGCACACCCAGTCGACCCGCTCGCCCTCCTCCCCCTCGACGCGCTCCACGGCGTGGCGCAGCACCGGCAGCATGGGCACCCGGTCGCCGCCCAGGTCGTCGGGGCGCATCCAGGGGACGTCTCCGTCCCACGCCCGCGCCACCTCGGCGATCTCGGGGTCGTCGGTGGACACCACGGTGCGGAAGAGGACGTCGTCGGCCTGTCGGGCCGTCTCCAGCGTCCAGGCGATGAGGGGGCGGCCGCCCACCTCCCGGACGTTCTTCCGGGGGACGCCCTTGGAGCCGCCGCGGGCCGGGACGACGCCCAGGACGCGCATCAGTAGGTGATCCGCTTCTTCACCGTGAGGGGCCGCTCCGCCAGGGCCTCCGCCACGCGCTCGCCGGCCCGCCCGTCCCCGTAGAGGGGGTCCGACGGGAAGGGCCCCCGGTCCAGGTGGGCCCGCACCGCCTCCTCGATGGCCGCCCGGTCGTAGCCCACGTCGGTGACGTTGGCCGCCCGGTCCCGGCCGCCCTGCCGGTTGCCGATGTTCACCACCGGCAGCCCCAGGAAGGCCGACTCCCGGATCCCCACGCTGGAGTTGCCCACCAGGCATCGGGCACCCAGGAGCAGTCGCAGGAAGTCCTCGGGGGAGAGGTTCTTGAAGAAGTAGACGTGGGGGATGTCGTGGGTCTCGCGGAAGTGGCGGATCCCCTTGGAGATCCGGTCCGAGCCCGCGTCCACGTTGGGCCAGAACCAGAAGGTGGGGACGTCCAGCGCCCGCACCGCCTCCAGCGTCTCGTTCACCTGCTCCAGCGCGTCCCGGTACTCGGTCGTCACCGGGTGCTGCATGACCACCAGGTACCCCTCGTGGGGATCGAAGCGGTGCCCGACCCCGCCGTACTTGGCGAAGGGGTCGAAGGGCTCCCCGTCCCACTCCTCCTGGACCCGCGCCGCCAGGTCCACCGACGGGCAGCCGGTGACGAAGACCGTGTCCGGCTCCTCCCCCATCTTCCGCACCCGCTCCGCCGCCAGCTCGTTGGAGACGAAGTGGAGGTTGGAGAGCTTGGTCACCGCGTGACGGACCTTCTCGTCGATGGAGCCGGTGACCTCGCCGCCCTGGAGATGGGCCACGGGGATGTTCAGGTACGACGCCGCGATGGCCGTGGCGATGGTCTCGTAGCGGTCCGCCACGCTCACCACCACGTCCGGCGACAGGTTGTCGAAGATGGTGGCCAGCTCCACCACGCCCATCCCGGTGGACTTGGCGGTGGTCACCAGGTTCTCGCCCTCGAGCACCATGTAGACCACCGCGTCGGGCTCGAAGCCGTCGGCCCGGATCACGTCCACGACCGGCCCGTACCGGTCCAGGAGCGCCGAAGCCCCCACCACGAGCTGGAGCTCCAGCTCCCGGTGGTCCCGCACGGCCTCCATGACCGACTTCACCCGGGCGTAGGAGGGCCGGGCGGTGACGACGACGCAGACGCGCCGGAGGCCGTCGGAGGGAGGCTGGGAGAAGGGGTTCATGCGGGGTCCCCGGACGGGGGGGCGGGACGCGGATCGGCGGCGGGGCCGGCCTCCACGGAGACCGGGTGACCCGCCCGCCAGCGGGCGAGCTTCTCGGCCATGAAGATCTCCGTGTTCTCCATGGATTCAAGGGTCGCGCCGCCGATGTGGGGCGTGAGGAGCAGGCGGGGGTCCCGCGCGGCCCGCCGCACGAGCGGGCTGGCTGCGGGTCCCTCCGGCGAGGTCTCGCCGGAGACCACGTCCAGCGCGGCGCCGGCCAGACGCCCGTCGTCCAGCGCCGCCAGGAGCGCGGCCTCGTCGACGAGCTCCCCCCGGGAGGTGTTCACCAGCACCGCGCCGGGACGCATGCGGGTCAGGACACCCGCCCCCACGAGCCCCCGGGTGGCGTCGTCGAGGGGGACGTGGAGCGTCAGGACGTGGGCCCGCTCCGCCAGCTCGTGGAGCGACGCGGCCCGCTCCACCCCCTCGGGCCAGTCCTCCAGGTGGGGGTCGAAGCCCGCGACCTCCATGCCGAAGGCCCGGCCGTAGCGCGCCACCATGGTGCCCAGCCGCCCGAGCCCGACGATCCCCAGGACCTTGCCCTTGAGCTCCCGGCCCCGGAAGCGGTCCCGGTCCCACTCCCCCGCCGCCGCGGCGAGGCTCGCCGCCGGCAGGTTTCGGACGAGCGCCAGGAGGAGCGCCCAGGTGTGCTCGGCGGTGGCGGTGACCGTGCGGAGGAAGTCGGTCTCGCCCCGGAGGGAGAGGACCGCCACCAGGCGGGCGTCGCAGGCCGCCAGGTCCACGTGGTCCAGCCCGGTGGTGGGGGTCACGACGGCCCGGAGCGCCGGAGCGGCGTCGAGGACCCGCTCGTCGATGCGGTTCCGGAGGCGGACCACCAGGACCTCCACGCCGGCCAGCGTCTCGCGGAGGGCGTCGTCGTCCAGGGCGTCCACGTCGAGGTCGGCGGTGCGGACCGGCCCCAGGGAGCGGTAGCGGTCCAGGGCCTCCTCGCTGTAGCCGACGGACTCGGCGACGAGGACGGTCACGGGTGCATTTCCGGCAGGGAAGGTCGGATATCGGCCGGGGAGCGCCGCAGCACGTACGCCGACGTCTCGGCCGTCGAGGGCCTCACTCCAGGTCCCCCTCCTCCAGGAGCTGGTCCGCCACGACGGCGCGGGCCAGGCGCCGCCCCACCAGGTCGGGGATCCGCTCGGCGGGGATGCCCGAGCCGGGCTTCTTGGCCACCAGGTCGTCGGCGGAGAGGACGTGGCCGGCCTCCAGGTCGTGGCGGGCCACCGCGCTCTTCATGAAGAGGGCGCGCATGGGCGCCAGCTCCGCGGCCACCTCGTCCTTGTCCACCGGATGGCTGCGTGCCCTCGCCAGCCAGCGGGCCCCCTCGATCAGGGAGGTCAGCTCGTCCGGCGTCAGCGACGCCGGCACGTCGGGCCCGAAGGCCTTCCTGGACAGGGTGAGGTGGACCTCCAGGACCTCGGCGCCCAGCGCCACCGCGCCCAGGCAGGGCCAGATGGT
>CAZMTA010000026.1:53691-54832 GCA_964569085.1 uncultured Gemmatimonadaceae bacterium
GAGGCCACCTTCCACCCGCACACCCCGATCCGCTCGAGCATCTCCACTGCCTCGAGCGAGAAGGCCGAGCTCATGAAGTCCACGCCCGCCTTCAGCGCGTGCTTCCGGAGCCCCACCCACTGCTCCTCGGTGAACTCCATGCGCTTCCAGTACTCGTAGCGGGTGTCGTCCTGGGGGCTGAACTTCACCCGCCACGGCTCGTGGGGCGTGGACTCGGCCGCGGCGATGTGGGTCTGGAACTTCACCACGTCGGCGCCGGCCTCGGCGGCGGCGTCGATGAAGGCGTGGGCCATGCCCAGGGAGCCGTCGTGGGCCTGGGCGATCTCGGCGATGACGAGGGGCTGATCGGTCATGGCGGGAATGTAACGTCTGGCGGGGAGCCGGCGAGGCCGGGGCGCCGTCCCCGGCGGGCGGGTCCGGCGGAGGCGGCCCGGCGTCCTCAGCCCGTGCCGTCGCCCAGCGCCACGTACCGTCCGCCTCCCACCACCACGTGGTCGAGCACCGGGATCCCCAGGGCGCGCCCCGCCTCGACGAGCTGACGCGTGACCGCCCGGTCCTCCGGCGAGGGCGTGGGATCCCCCGAGGGATGATTGTGCACCAGGATCACCCCGGCGGCCCCCTCCACCACCGCCGCGCGGAAGACCTCCCGGGGGTGGATCAGCGAGGCGTCCAGGATCCCCCGGGTCACGGGGACCTCCCGGATGACCCGGTGGCGCGTGTTCAGCAGGAGCGCGTGGAACTCCTCCTGGCGGAGGTCGCGGAGGCGCGGGCCCACCCGGCGGAAGACGTCGGCGGGTCCCCGGATGGGCGGGTCGTCGTCCTCACCGTCCCCTTCCGTGCCCGCGCGCCTGCCCAGCTCCAGCGCCGCGGCGATCCGCGCCGCCGTGGCTCGGCCCACCCCGGGCACCTCCTCCAGCGCGCCGGGATCCAGCGCGCCCAGCCTTCGGAGCGACTGGTCGGCGCGCCCCAGGAGGCGGTCCGCCACCGCGAAGGCCGAGCCCCCCGCCCCACCGCTCCCCACCAGGAGCGCCAGGAGCTCCCGGGCGGAGAGATGGCGGGCGCCCACGGCGCGCAGGCGCTCCCGGGGCCGCTCCGCGGCGGACCAGGCGTGGATGGGGCGGGAGGAGGAGGGCATCCCGGA
>CAZMTA010000027.1:0-54351 GCA_964569085.1 uncultured Gemmatimonadaceae bacterium
AGCGAGGGACCCGGAACGTGGGCGGAGAGCGGGGATCATGGCGTGCGGGGTGGAGGGAGCGGAGGCGCCGACGGGTGGCCGGCCGCCCTGATCCTCGGATCTCCGGCCCGGTCGGGCAAGACGCCCGCTCAGCCCCCGAGGCGGGTCCAGACCACCACGAGCCCGCACCCGCTCTGGAGCCCGGAGAAGCGAGCCGGGAAGCCCGCCGGGGAATCGTAGACCTCGAGCGCCTGCACGTGGCCCGCCGACACGAGCTGGTCGAAGGGGGCGTTCTCCACCCGGGGGTCGTCGGCGGAGCCGGACCGGCGCACCAGCGCCCCGTCCACGACCACGGCCGGATAGCAGCCCCCACCCCGGAACGCGTACGTCGTGGACGTCCGGGTCAGCCGGGGCTCGTACCCCTGGAGGTTGCCCCGCCGGTCCAGGGTGACGCCCTGGACCCGTCGCACCAGGTCGGAGGGCCGGTCCGCCGAGGCGCGCTCGGCCTCCGTGACCAGGTGGTGCTTCCCCGCCCCGGCCTCCTGCCGCTCGTAGAAGCCGGCCTGGACCAGCCCCGGCACCAGGCTCCGGCTCCGCACCGTGGCCACCAGCCCCTCCACGGCCAGCGGGGCCGGCGGGATGGCCACCACCAGCTCCACGCCCGAGGGGGACCACGTGGGGAGGTCCCCCAGGAGCACCCGCTGGGTCTCGTAGCCCAGGCTCTCGACCACCAGGAGATCCCCGGGCGTCAGGGCGTCCAGCCGGGCGAAGAAGCGGCCCGCACGGTCGGTGGCGACCTCGGCCCGGACGGACCCGTCGGGGGCGCGCACGACGACCCGGGCGCCCTCGACCGGGTGCTCGTTGGCCGCGTCCGCCACGGTCCCCATGACGAGCTGCGCGGCAGCGGGAAGCGGGGCGGCCAGGAGGACCCCCAGGAGCGCGAGCACCAGGTGCCCGCCCGGACGGGAGGGCCGGCGCCGGCGCCGTCTCGGCCTCGTCATACGTCCAGGACCTTTCCGTGGTTGGTGTGGTTCAGGTCGACGCCGGTGAGGCGGGTGAAGCCCGTGAGGAGCCGGTACTTCAGCCGCTCGTCCCTGTGGAGCTGGGTGCGCTCGAGCCCGGGGGGGTCCTCCTCCCGGAGCGCGTCGCCCCAGTCCATCGCCTCGATCCGCTCCCGCATGACCGCCGGGTGCGTCCCCCGGTACACCGGGAGCCGGCCCAGGGGCCCGTAGTCGAAGGCTTCGCGGCCGCCCCAGCGGGCCTCCACCTCCTCCCGGGGGAGCCGGTGGGACCAGAACTCCTCCACCTTGGCCTGCATGAAGCGGGGCGGGCGCACCCATCCGTAGTGGAAGATGCGGGCCCGGGCCGGGGCCACGTCGATGCGCGTCTGGTCCGGATAGCGGAAGGACTGGGCGTCCCGCACCGAGCGGACGCCGATGCCGTTCCGGATGATCCGGATCTCCTTCTGGTACCACCCGTGCCCCGTCTGGAGGTGGCGGTAGTCGCCGAAGAAATGGAGGTAGTCGAAGAGGAGGCCCTCCACCCGGGCGTCGTCCAGGAGCTCCTCGCACCGCTCCCGGATGACCGGGTGGTCGTCCTCGTGGACGGCTTCGTCGGCCTGGATGTAGAGGCACCAGTCCCCGGTGCAGCGCTCCAGCGCCACGTTGGTGAGGTCGGCGTACACCTCCTGCCTGCGGGCGTCGTCCCACTCGGCCTCGACGATCACCACCCGGGGGTCGTCCAGCGACTCCACCAGGCCCCGGGTGTCGTCGTCGGGATCGCCGGGCGCGACGGCCACGACCAGCTCGTCCACCACCGGGAGGATGGAGCGGAGCGCCTCCTCCAGGGGATAGTCGAGCTTCACCGCGTTGCGGGCGAAGGAGAATCCGGAGATCCGCACCGCTACCGCCGCACGGAGCGGACCGGGGTCACGGAACGGGGCGCGTCCATGGCCGCGCGAGCCTCCACCTCAGTCCTCCAGGAGAGGCGGACGCTTGGCGTCGCGGACGCCCAGGGCCACGCCGGTCCCCACGCCGAGGCCGGCGGCGATGGCCGTGCCGGCGCCCACCACCGGGAGGAGCGCCACGAGCGGCGCGGCCACCACGGTGGTGGCCACCCCGGTCCACAGCCCGAGCATGGGCTTCTCCACGAGGTCGGTGTAGCGGAGCCGCTGCCCCACGAACTTCCGGGAGCGCAGGTGGCCCAGGACCCCGGCGGTGCCGGCGATGCCGGCGGCGATGAGCTCGAACATGTCGTGAATCCCCTTGGGGAGGACGGTCGTGATCGGGGGGCGTCGCGCCCCACCCGACCCTACGGGGACCGGGCGGGAGGAGTTCCGGTCCGGGCCGACGCCGCCGCGTCCCGCTCGTCCAGCGCGGCGTGGGCCGCCGCCAACCTGGCGATGGGCACGCGGAAGGGCGAGCACGAGACGTAGTCCAACCCCATCTCGTGGCAGAGCCGGATGCTGTCCGGGTCCCCGCCGTGCTCGCCGCAGATCCCCACCTCCAGCTCCGGACGCGTGGCCCGGCCGTCGTCCACCGCCAGGCGCATGAGCCGCCCCACGCCCTGGGCGTCGATGCTCTCGAAGGGGTTCCGCTCCAGGATCCCCCGCCCCAGGTACTCCACCAGGAAGCCCTGCTCGGCGTCGTCCCGGGAGATGCCGAAGGTGGTCTGGGTGAGGTCGTTGGTCCCGAAGGAGAAGAACTCGGCCACCTCGGCGATCTCCCCCGCGGTGAGGGCCGCCCGGGGGATCTCGATCATGGTCCCGAAGCGGTAGGGGATGTCCTCCCGGCACTCGGCCATGACCGCCCTCGCCTCCTCCTCCAGCTCCCGGCGCATGGCCCGCAGCTCGGCCACGTGGGCCACGAGGGGGATCATGACCTCGGGGTGGACCTCGACCCCGTCCGCCGCGCACCGGCAGGCGGCCTCGAAGATGGCGCGCACCTGCATGCGCACGAGCCCCGGGATCAGCATCCCCAGCCGCACGCCCCGGGTCCCGAGCATGGGGTTCTCCTCCCGGAGGGACTCCACGCGGTCGAGGAAGCGCTGCTTGACCCCGATCTCCTCCAGGTGGCCGTCGATCTCGTTGAGGGTGTGGGCGTGGCGCAGCTCCATCTTCAGGTTGGCCAGGTCCTGCACCAGGTCGTCGTGGGCGGGCAGGAACTCGTGGAGCGGCGGGTCGATGAGCCGGACGATGACCGGCAGCCCGCCCATGGCGCGGAAGAGCCCGTCGAAGTCCGAGCGCTGGAGCGGGAGGAGCGCCTCCAGGGCGGCGTCCCGGTCGCTGGGGTCCTGGGCCATGATCATGCGCTGGATCAGCGGGAGCCGGTCCGCCTCGAAGAACATGTGCTCGGTGCGGCACAGCCCGATCCCCTCGGCCCCGTACTGGCGGGCCCGGACGGCGTCGCGGGGGTAGTCGGCGTTGGCCCGGATCCCCAGGCGCCGGTGCTCGTCGGCCCAGGCCAGGAGCTTGGCGAGGAACGGGTTCTCCAGGTCCGCCACCTTCGTGGGGAGCCTGCCCTCGTACACCACGCCCCTGGTCCCGTCCAGGGACACCCAGTCCCCCTCGGCCAGGGTGGTCTCCCCCACCGTCATGGTCCGCGCCACCAGGTCGATCTCCATCCCCTCCACCCCCACCACCGCCGGCTTGCCGAACTGCCGCGCCACCAGGGCCGCGTGGCTCGTCCGCCCGCCCCGGCTGGTGAGGATGCCCTTGGCCGCCAGCATCCCGTGGACGTCGTCGGGCTTGGTGTCGGGGCGCACCAGCACCACGGCGCGCTCCTCCTCCCGGACCACCCGCTCCGCCGCGTCGGCGTCGAAGACGATCTGGCCCACCGCGGCCCCCGGCGAGACCGGAAGCCCCCTGGCCAGGGGCTCCTGCCCGTGGTGGCCCTCGGGGTCGAGCTTCGGGTGGAGGAAGACGTCCACCTGCTCGGGGCTCACCCGGCGGAGCGCCTCCTCCCGGGAGATGAGCCCCTCGTCGGTCATGTCCACGGCGATGCGGACCTCGGCCTCGGCGGTCCGCTTTCCGTCCCGGGCCTGGAGGAGCCAGAGCTCCCCCTCCTCGATGGTGAACTCCAGGTCCTGCATGTTCCGGTAGTGGGCCTCGAGGGTGCGGGCGATCTCCTGGAGCTGGTCCCACACCCCGGGCATCCGCTCCCGGAGGCGCTGGATGGGATCCGTGTCCCGGGTCCCGGCCACCACGTCCTCGCCCTGGGCGTTCTCCAGGTAGTCCCCCTCCAGCCCGGGCTCGCCGGTGGACGGATTCCGCGACATGCAGACTCCGGTGGCCGAGCCCTCCCCGACGTTCCCGAAGACCATGGTCTGGACGTTCACCGCGGTGCCCAGGTCGTGGGGGATGCCCAGGGCGTTCCGGTAGTCCACCGCCCGCTTGTTGCTCCAGGAGCGGAAGACCGCCTCGGTGGCGCGCTTGAGCTGCTCGCGCACGTCCGAGGGGAAGTCGTGCCCGCTGAAGGTGCGGACCACCGCCTTGAAGGAGTCCACCACGGCCTTCCAGTCGTCGGCGCCCAGCTCGGCGTCGGTGCGGACCCCCGCGGCCTTCCGCCGGTCCTCCAGGACCTCCTCGAAACGGTAGTCCGGGATGTTGAGCACCACGCTGCCGAACATCTGGAGCAGCCGGCGATAGAGGTCGTAGGCGAAGCGCTCGTCCCCGGTCCGCCGGGCGATGCCCTCGGTGATCTCGTCGTTCATGCCCAGGTTGAGGACCGTGTCCATCATCCCGGGCATGGAGTGCCTCGCCCCGGAGCGGCACGAGAGGAGGAGCGGCTCGTCCGGGTCTCCGAAGCTCCTGCCCGTGGCCTCCTCCACGGCCTTCAGCGCCTCGAGCTCCTGCTCCCAGAAGCCGTCCGGGAACTCTCCGCCCCGCGCCAGATAGGCGTTGCACGCCTCGGTGGTGGCGGTGTAGCCCGGCGGTACCGGCACGCCCAGCCGGGTCATGTCCCCCAGGTTGGCGCCCTTGCCTCCCAGGAGCGCCCGGACGGCGTCCCAGTCCCCGCCCACGTCCTCCTGGGCCTGGTCGATGTCTCGGAAGAGGTAGACGTACCGGGTCACGGGGCCTCCGGGAGGAACGGGTGCGCGGGACGGTCCTCCGCACGATGGCGGGGCGGATCCACCCCGGCAGCGGGGGACGTGCCGCCGCCCCGTGTAGGGAGAAGCCCGATGGCGGGGCGGCGTCCCCGGTCACGGTACCTCCGCGCGTCCCCCGGCGTCCAGCCGACCGGACGACCGATCGGCGCACCCGTTCCCCGGAGGGATCAGCCCCCGGAGCCTCCCCCTCGGGGCCCCCCGCCCCCCGGCGGGCCGTCCGGCGGAGGGCGGCGGGGCTCCACGGTCTCCGGCGGGCCCGGCCGGACCACCGGGTCCCCCCGCCCTCCCAGCCCCGGCGCTCCGACGCCCCGGAGGACGCGGACGGCGTGGGGCGGCACCCCGTCCACCGAGACCTCCAGCCCCGTGGCCCGGAGCTGGTCCAGCATGTCCGCCAGGGTCGTGGCCCCGGTGAGGTCCACCCGGCCCACGCCGGCCATGTGGAGGACGAGCCGGCTCACGTCCCGGTCCCGGTCCAGGTGCTCCAGGATGGCGTCGTCCAGCACCGGCGCCGAGCCGAACCAGAGGACGCCGGTGGGGTGCAGGTGGAGCGTGTCCCCGTCCCGCTGACTCCGGACCTCGAGGCGGAGCTCGCGCCAGAGGTGCACGGCGGTGGAGGCCGCGATCCCCAGGAGGACGGCGTGGTCCACCCGGGGCGCCATGAGGAGGGTCAGGACGAAGGTGCTCCACCCCACCAGGGCCTGCGGCCGGGAGACGCCCCAGAGGCGCAGGAGGGCCCGGGGCGTCAGGAGCTTGAGCACCGCCGCGATGACGATGCCGGCCAGCACCGCGTCCGGGAGGGGCGCCAGGACGCCCGCGAAGGGCAGGAAGACGAGGACGGCCACCCCCGTCACCAGGCCGCTCCAGCGGCTGGTCGCGCCGGCCAGGCGGTTCAGCGCGCTCCGACCGAAGGAGCCGCCGACCGGGAAGCCGCCCGTGAAGGCCGCCACCACGTTGGCGGCCCCCTGCCCCACGAACTCGCCGTCGGCGTCCCAGCGCTCCCGCTCCTCGGACGCGAACGAGCGGGCGATGGAGGAGGCCTCGGCGAACCCGACCAGCGCGATGATGACGCCGGGGAGGACCAGGGCGGGCAGCGCTTCCCAGGGAAGCCCCAGGCTGAAGGGAGGCAGCCCCTCGGGCACGGCCCCCACCACCGCCCCCTGGTAGTCCAGGATCGCCGAGCCCACCAGCCCCACCACCGAGGCCACGAGGACCCCGGGGACCAGCGGATGGACGCGCCGGGCTCCCACGACCACCGCCACGGTTCCTCCGGCCATGGCCACCGCCGCCCACTCCCAGGCGCCCGGGTGCCGGACGCTCCACAGGGCCTGTCGGAGCACGCCGCCCTCCGGGGGCGCCACGCCCAGGGCGCCGGGAAGCTGGGAGGCCACGATGAGGACCGCCGCCCCCGCCATGAAGCCCTGGAGCACCGGGCGGGACATGAGGTAGGCGATGCCGCCGATGCCCACGGCCCCCACCGCCACGCGCGTGACGCCGACCACCAGGGCCAGGAGCGCCGCCAGCCCCACGAACTCCGGGGTGCCCGCCGGGGCCAGCGGCACCAGGGCCCCGTAGGTCAGGAGGGCCGTGGTGGCCACCGGCCCCGTCTGGAGGTACGGCGACGAGGCGAAGAGCGCGGCCGCCACCAGGGGGAGCGCCACGGCGTAGAGCCCGTGGTGGGACGGGAGGCCCGCCAGCTCGGCGTAGGCCATGGCCTGGGGGATGGCCACCAGCGCCACGCTCACCCCGGCGATCACGTCCCGGAGGGTGAAGTGGTGGCGCGGGTGGGCCGGCAGCTCCAGCTCCGGGGCGGCCCCGGTCACGACGGCGCCTCCACCCGGGCGTCGGCGGCCAGCTCCTCCAGGAGCGCCGCCGTCCGACCCGCGCGGTCGGACCAGAACCCGCGGACGGGGGCCACCGGGTCCGGCCAGGACGCGTACGACGCGGCCCGGGCACCGGCCAGCTCCGAGAGCCGCTCGAGGATGCCCACCGGCTCCAGCCCCAGGAGGTGCTCCAGGGCGTAGCGCCGCTCCCCCGCGCGGAGCCCCAGCCCCACGTCCCTGGCCGCCGTGGCCAGGTCGCTGCGGGTGAGGATCACCCCGCTCCGGACGGGCGCCAGGAGCGCGGGGACGAAGTCGGCGGACGCGCCCTCGCGGCGGGGATCGGGAAGCTCGGGCGCCTCCCGGAGGTGGAGGGGGAGCCCCTCGGGGGCCGCTCCCTCCCGGCCCTCGACACCGGCACCCACGTTTGCCGCGCCGGCCTCGAGGAGCGTACGCCGCAGGAGGTCGGCCCACCCCGCCTGGTGCGCGTCGCCCAGCGCCTCCACCCGGTCCAGGAAGGGGAGGAGCCAGGGGAGGAGGTGCTCGTGGACCAGAGCCGTCGCACCCCGACGGGCCAGGCGCGCCCCGGGCCCTTCCGCCGTCTCCGACTCCTCGAGGAGGCCGGCCCAGAGCCCCAGGAGGGCCGCGAGGTGGTCGGGCTCCGCGGGCGGCGTGCGCCCGACGGCCCGCCAGAAGCCCGCGACCCGGGCGCGGGCCTCGCCGCCCAGCATGCCCTCCGGGCCCAGGTGCACCGAGGCGTAGGGGTGGAGCTGGAAGAGGAAGAGGTCCGCCCAGGCGCCCCCGTCGGGCGGCACGGGGAGCCCGAGCGCCCCGGCCAGCCCGGCGTGGGCGGGCGTCGGCGGCTCGGCCAGGACGGCCAGCGCCCGGACCACGTCCACCGGCGCGGCGGCGTCCACCGCCTCAGTCCCCGGCCGTCTCGAGAGGCGCCGGGAGACGGTACGCCTCCCGCTCGGGGCGGACCGGCCGCGCGATCCACCACGGCCGCCGGGTTCCGTCGGGGGAGTGGGCGGCGGCGGGCCGCGTCCGGGCCAGCCAGTCCTTGTAGACGCGGTGGGCTTTCTCCACGTCCACGGAGATGTCCCCGTAGGCGTCTCCGGGCTCGGCGGGACGGACCCGCACGGCCTGGTGCCAGCAGTGCTGGCCGGAGACCGGATCGGGGTGGACGGCGTGGGTCAGGTTCTGGTGCACCCCCACGTCGGTCCACCAGATCCGGAGCGTGTCCGGGTCCGCGGACTCGAAGGGGCCGCCGCCGGACTTCTGGCCCAGGCCCCAGCGCGTGCCGTCCCGCTCCAGCGCCACCGTGGCCATGCTCATCCGCTGCCCGTCGTGGCCCACCGGCTTCCACCGTCCCATGTGGTGGCTGCACGCCACCACGCCGGGACGGATCCCCTGGGTGATCCACGCCTTCACCACGAAGTGGCCGATCTCGGTCTCCACCCGGACCAGGTCGCCGGTGCGGGCCACGCCGAGGCGCGCCGCATCGTCGGGGTGGACCCAGAGGGGGTTGGTGTGGGCGATCTCGTCCAGCCACTTGGCGTTGGCGCTCCGGGTGTGGATCTGGACCGGGAGCCGGAAGGTGGAGAGGAGCACCATCTGGTCCTCGTCCATCTCGGAGCGGTGGACGTGGCTCGTGGTCTCGGTGGGGACGGCCAGCTCGGGCCAGCCCCACTCCGCCATCGTGCGCGACCAGAACTCCAGCTTGCCGCTGGGGGTGGGCCACCCCTTCAGGATCTCGCCGTCGATGCGGACGCCGACCCGGCGCCGCCCGTCCTCGTCGGGCTCGAAGCGGTTCTTCCCGCCCGCCCGGGGGCTGGGGGGCTCCGGCGCCGCGGTCCAGACCCGGCCGGCCTCGTCCACCCGGACGTCGTCCAGCTCCGCGTCGGGGACCGCGCCCTCGTAGACGGGTCCGACCTTCCGAGCCACCTCGAAGGCGCCGTACCGGCGCATGTACTCCAGGGGCGACACGCCCTCGGCCGCCGCCGCCTCGGGCAGGCCCGGCACCGAGTTCTGGAAGATCCAACCGTAGTACTCGTCCACGGTCATCTTCTCGCCGGGACGCTCCACCGACTCGAAGAACTCGCGGATCCCCAGGGACCCGTCCGGATCGATGCGCCAGGTGAGCTCGATCCAGAACTCGTTCTCCTCCCAGACCTCGCCGGGATTCACCTGGCGGGTGTCGGTCACCTCCTCGCCCAGCCGCTCCCGGGCCGCCCGGAGGACGGGCTGGCGGAAGGCGATGTACTGCCCGTCGTACTGCTCGTACGAGGTGAGGTCGTGCCGCTCCGACCCGTGGCCGAAGGGGAGCACGTAGTCGGCGAAGTAGGCCGTCTCGTTCCAGGTCGGGGTCATGGCCACGTGGAGCCCGATCTTCTCGGCGTCGGTCAGCATCTCGACCCACGAGAAGCCGTCCGGATTGGTCCACACCGGGTTGTAGACCCGGGTGAAGTACGTGTCGACGTACCCGCCCCGCTCCTTCATGAGGTGGGGCATGAGGAAGGAGAGCTCGTGCATGGCCAGGGGGTATTCCTGGGGCCAGAGGAGCTCGTTCCACCGCTTCGGCTTCCGCCCGGGGGCCCGGGGGGGCTTGGGGGTGTACTTGTTCCACCCGTTGGGGTAGGTCGCCCCCTCCACCGCCACCGCGCCCAGGAGGGCGTTGAGGAAGAAGAGGCAGCGCGCCACCTGCCAGCCGCCCCGGTTGGCCGAGCCGGCGCTCCGCCAGTTGTGGGTGGAGAGGCGGGTGCCCGCCCCGGCCACGATCTCCGCCACCCGGCGGAGCTCGTCTGCCTCGATGCCCGACTCCTCGGCGGCGCGCTCGAAGGTGTACTCCGCGTAGCGCTCGGCCAGCGCCTCCTCGAAGTCCTCGAAGGACGCCGCGGGCTCGCCCCGGACGTGCTCCATGTACTCCTGCCAGTTCCACCAGCGGCGCACGAAGTCCCGGTTGTACGCCTTCTCGCGGATGAGGTGGGCGGCCAGGGACAGCAGCAGGACGGGCTCGGACCCGGGCCACGTCGGGAGCCAGTGGTCCGCGTGGGTGGAGGTGTTGGAGAGGCGGGTGTCCAGGACGATGAGCTTGGCCCCCCGCTTCTTCCCCTCGATGATCCGCTGGGCGTGGGGGTTGAAGTAGTGGCCGCTCTCCAGGTGGGCGCTCACCAGGAGGATCACGTCGGCGTTGGCGTGGTCCGGGGAGGGGCGGTCCATCCCCATCCAGGAGTTGAAGCCCACCCGGGCGCTGGCGGAGCAGACGTTGGTGTGGGAGTTGTGGCCGTCCACGCCCCACGCCGAGAGCATGCGGGTGGTGAAGCCGTCCTCGCCGGGGCGGCCCACGTGGTACATGACCTCGTGATGCCGCTCCTCGAGCATGGCCGCGCGGATCCGCCCGGCGATCTCGTCCAGCGCCTCGTCCCACTCGACCCGCTCCCAGCGGCCCTCGCCGCGCTCGCCCACCCGCTTCAGGGGGTAGAGGATGCGGTCCGGGTCGGTGACCTGGTTCAGGGTGGCGGGGCCCTTGGCGCAGTTCCGTCCCCGGGACCCGGGATGCTCCGGGTTCCCCTCGAACTTCCGCACCTCCAGCGTGTCCCGGTCCACGTAGGCCAGGAGGCCGCAGGCGGACTCGCAGTTGAAGCAGGTGGTGGGAACGAGGGTGTACCGCTTCTCGACCCGCCGGGGCCAGGCCTTGGAATCGAGCTCCACCCAGTCGTGCCACCGCTCCTTCGGGGGGTAGGCCGCCAGGTGGATCCGGCTCGGGCCCGGGTAGAAGGTCTCGCCCCGGGCTTCGGTCTCCTCCCGGGCCGCACGCACGCGGGCGTTCAGCTCGGCGAGGTCGGCGCGGGTGGGGTCGTCGTGGTGGCTCATGGACGCTCCGATCTCACGCCAGGGGGACCGACTGGCCCGCCTGGACGTACGCGTGCTCGTAGAGGAAGAGGCCCACGAGCGCTCCCGCCACGCCCACGGGGAGGAGCGGCGTGGGCGCGGCCAGCGCTCCCAGGAGGGCGAGCCCGATGCCGGTCCAGTACGCCGTCGCCCACCTCCCGCGCACCATGTTCCGCACCGCCTGCCGGGCGTGGGCGGTGGGATGGTCCACCAGGAGCTCGGACATGGCCAGGAGGACGTGCGCCAGGGCGGACCCGGCGAAGACGCCCACCAGAAGGGTCTCGCCCCAGGCCGGGTGGACCAGCAGCAGGGCTCCCGCGCCGGCGAGCAGGGCCTGCACCGTCAGGTGCGGCGCCAGAAGCGGGCTCTGCCAGAGGTCCCGGGCCCGGGCCTGGGCGAAGAGGAAGGCGGTGTAGACCGCGGTGCCCAGGGCGAGGGGCCCGCCCAGGAAGGCCAGGATCCGGGTCAGGTCCCCCCGTCCGGCCCAGGCCAGCGCCAGGTGGACGGCCAGGACGGCCCCGTAGCCCGTGATGATGAAGCCCCCCCGCACCAGCCAGCTCCGCCACTGTGGCTTGGCCAGGACCATCCAGAAGCGCTCCGGATGCTCCAGGTCCCACACCAGGAGCCCCCCGGTCAGAGCCAGGAAGAGGAGCGCCAGGAGGGGCCCCACGGTCAGCCACGCCGAGGAGGCCCAGGGCACGAAGCCCGCCAGGGCGCCCAGGAGGGGGACCAGGTAGGCCCCGGCCGACACGGACTTGGTGAAGGTGTAGAGGCTCACCCTCCAGTCCCAGGGCGCCCGGTGCACCACGTCGTAGCTGAGGAGGGCCGCCGCCGAGCTCGTGCCCGCGGACACCTCCGAGGTGCCGTTCCCGGGATGGCCGCCGTGGACCTGGTGGGGCTCGTCCCCCTGCTCCGACCACATGAAGAGGCCGCCGTCCGGGCGCCGGGCCGCCAGGGGGTCCAGCGTGACCTGGTCGGCCCCCTTGTAGAAGAGCTTGGGCCGGGTCTCCTTCTCCGGCCGTCGGACGCTCACCGCGTCCCGGTGGATGATCTCCGAGACCGCCGAGAGGGGGTCGTTCATATCCCCCACCAGGATGGCCTGGGTGGGGCACACCACCACGCACGCCGGCTCCAGGCCCACGTCCAGGCGGTGCGCGCAGAAGTTGCACTTCTCCGCCGAGTGGTCCTCCGGGTTGATGAAGATGGCGTCGTACGGGCACGCCGCGATGCACGCCTTGCACCCGATGCAGATGGACTTGTCGAAGTCCACGATCCCGTCGGGTCGGGCGTGCATGGCCGCCGTGGGGCACGCCGCCACGCACGGCGCGTCCTCGCACTGGTTGCAGCGGGTGACCTGGAAGGACCGCCGGGCCTGGGGAAAGGCGCCCGTGTCCACGTACTTCACGTACGTCCGGGTGACGGAGAGGGGGACCTCGTTCTCCGACTTGCACGCCGTGGTGCAGGCGTGGCAACCGATGCAGCGGGTGTGGTCGACGACCTTGGCCCAGGTGGGCGTGGCGGAGGGAGGGGCCGGTGCGGTGGTGGGGGTCATGGACGCGGGTCGGAGGCGTACGCTCGTGCGGGCTGGCAACCTACCCACCCGCACCGGGTCCCGACAGCCCGGGAGGCGGGGCCGGGCGGACGGCGCGGTCCGCCTCCGGACGCCTCGGGGCGCCGGGACGCGGCCCTAGGGCAGCCCCTCCGCCGCGAGGCTCCGCACCAGCCAGTCCGGCACGGCGCCCTGGACCGCCCGCCCGCCCTCGGTGGCCACGTAGAGGGCGTCCAGGACCCGGTCGAGCGCGGCGTCCAGCTCGGCCTGGACCTCCGGGTCGGCGGAGGCCGCCTCGGTGACCGGGTCCGCGGAGAGCCGCTCGCCCCGGGCCGGCTCCCAGTCGATGGCGTCCTCCCGCTCCAGCGCCACCACGTGGAGGGCGCGGGCCGCCTGGGCCATCTCCCAGAGCCGGGCGTAGATGTCCTCCCGCTCCGACGCCAGGCCGCGGAAATCGCCCATGGCCCGGGCCAGGCGCAGGCTCCGCACCGGCCCCTCCATGCGGCCCCGATCGAGCGCGGCGAGGTACGCCTCCCGGTACAGCTCCTCCTCGGCCGCGTCCATGACCTCCAGGTAGCGGAGGTACTCGGTCCAGAACTCCCCGACCTCGGGGTAGGCCGACGCCTCCGCCAGGTACCGGCCCTCGAGCCAGGAGTCCGGGACCGTGGGGAGCGCGAAGCCCGCGCGGACGCTGTCCACGCGGTGGACGAAGCCCCGGGCCGCCTCCACCCGCAGCTCGGCGTCGGTGAGGGGCGCGGCCGGAGCCCGCGCCTCGGGGGCCGGCTCCTCGGTCCGCGGGAAGGCCTCGGTGAAGCGGAAGGCCGGGTGGGCCACCGCGGCCGTGCCCGCGAGCGCGAGGATCGCGAAGATGAGGATGCCGGCGGCCCTCCGACGGGATCCCGGGCTCGCCTCGGCGGCCTCCGCCCAGGCTCCGGGCTCCGCGGCCGGTCGGGACGGGGACGGCCCCCGCTGCCGGGGCGGCGCCGGCGGCTCGACCGCGGGCCGCTCGTCCGCGGGCCGCGGCTCCGGAGGAGGAGAAGGCTCGGCAGCCCGCGCCCCCCCTCCGTCCATGGTCAGGGTGGACGAGCCGCTGACCAGCCCCACGTCGTCGCCCAGGGTCGGGCGGTCCGGGTCCTGGGCCCGCTCCTCCTCCATGGCGGCGATGAAGGCCTCGGCCTCCTCCTCGGGAGACCGCTCCTCCTCCGCAACCAGGGTCAGCTCGGGCTCGGTCGGCCCCCCGGCGTCCGGCTGGTCCGTTTGGGCGTCACCGCCGGCGTCCGGCCCCTCGGCCTCCGCCTCCGACGGCTCGGGCTGGTCCTCGGCTGCGGGCGGCTCGGGCTCGGCGTCGGCCTCCACGGCCCTGCGCCAGGCGTCGTGGCTCCGGGCCGGCGCCCACCCACCCGCCAGGGCGTCGTGGACCAGGTCGCCTTCGGACACCCGTCCGGCACGGACGAGCTCCACGAACTCCTCGACGGTGTCGGCCTGGAGCTCCTCGTCACCCCGACGGATCCGGAATCGGACGCTCATCTCGATGGTCTCTCCCGCACCCGGGCTCGCTTCTCCAGCCGGCCGGCCGTTCAGCCGGTCGGGGGGAGGGATGTCCGGGGGGCCCGCCCGGGTCGGTCGGCCAGGGAGGGTGCCTCCCCTACGCTGCCCCGACCGGAGTCGGGCGGGCCGTCCCCCGCCGGGTCCGGTGAGGACGCGCGGCGGCGGTGCTCGGAGGGCGGAGCGGAACGCCCTCCCCGTTGTCCATAAGGTAGACGCGCGCCGCGGGACTCGGCAACGAGGGACGGCCTTTCTCCCCTCCCCTCCGGAGCGCCTGGGCGGGATCCGCCCGGGCGGCCGTGCCCGGACGCACTCCCCCGAGGCCGCCGGGAGGCGGGTGGCCGCCGGCGGGTCAGACCGCCCCGCGGCCCCGGATCTGGGCGAGCTGGTCGTCCACCTCGTCGCCCAGCGACGAGCTGAAGAGGTGGCGGTTCTGGGCGAACCACGCCTCCCAGGACGGGGATTCCAGGTGGTCCTGGAGCGTCCGCTGGTAGCTCTTCCACATCTGCTCGTCCAGCGCGCCCACCCGGTACTGGTAGACCAGGTTCCCGAAGTGGCGGAAGGCCGCCGTCATGTACGCGTCCCACCGGACCCGCTCCCCCGGCGTGAGCGCCTCGGGGTCGGTCTCCGCCCGGTGCAGGAAGTCGGCGAACTCCGAGTCCCGGAAGGCGTGCTCCAGGAGGCTGAGGGAGTTCTGCACCATCGAGTTGAACGAGGCGGCCCGCACGGAGGTCGTGTTCTGCCGCATCTGCTGCGCCAGGTACACGAGGGAGGTCACGACGCCGAGGGCGCCGATGAACTCCCCGAGGTTGCCGAGGATCTGGAAGATCGTCATGGAGCGGTGGACGGGAGGCGTTCGGGACGGTCCGAGGGGATCAGGAGGGGCCGTCCGACTGGTCGGAAAGGTAACGCACGTAGGACTCCAGTCGACGCCCCTCCGTGCGCTCGAGGTACCGGCTCCGGCGCCGGAGTCGCGCGGCGAGGTGGAGCGACGACGCGATCAGGAGCACGAGGGCCGCCCCCAGCGCCGTCAGGCCCGCCCCGGGGCCGGTGCCCACGACCCCCACCGCCGGGAGCGCCAGCCCGGCCACGACCTCCACCAGCGAGGGCAGGTGGACGCCGAGCTCCGCCCGGGCCGCGGTGCGGATCTTCACGAGCCCGGAAACCAGCAGGAGGGCCGCCCCCAGGGCCAGGGCGAGGATCATCGTCCCTCCCCGGGGTCCGGTCGGTCGGTGGGCGTCCCGTGCGTCATCGCTGAACGTCTCCGCGTGGGGTGGCGACGAGGGCGTGCGGGCCGTCCGGGCGTCCCGGGACCCGAGCCAACCTAGGACGTCCCGGGGCCCTCGGGCGAGGGCGGCGGGAACCGCCCCTCCCGAACGCTTGTCGGGTCCCCGATCTCCGTCGAGGTTTGGGGATGAGCCTCCCCTACCTCCCCTCGGGGCCCCTGGCGGCCGTCCTCCTGACGACCCTCGCCTGGGGCCCCTCGCTGGCCGCCCAGGACGCCCCCCTCGGGCCCCTCACCTTCGAGGAGGGCAGCCCCCTGCACCGGGTGTCCCTCACGCCGGTGATGGAGGGCGCCGACCCCATGGAGCCCGGGCGATGGCGCGCGGACCTCTGGCTGGGGTGGTCCAACGTCTTCGAGAAGGACTCGACCCGCACCCACGACCTGTTCCTGGACCTGGAGCGCCTCATCACGGGCGTCACGGTGCGCCGGGGCATGGCGCCCGACCTGGAGGTGGGGGGCCGCATGACCTTCGAGACCACCGGCGGGGGGATCCTGGACTCCTTCATCTCGGGGTGGCACCAGCGGCTGGGCCTCGGGAACGCCAACCGGGAGCGCTTCCCCGAGTTCGCCCACCAGCAGCGCCTGCTGGACGGAGACGGGCGGGTCCGCTTCGAGGTCCCGCGCCGCACCTTCGGACTGGAGGACGTCCGGCTGTTCGCCAAGTGGCGGGTGGCGGGATCCGCGGCCTCGGACCGGGCTCTGGCCGTCCGGGGGGTGGTCCGGATCCCCACGGCGGACAACCGCGCCGGGGAGGAGCGCGCCGACGCCGGCCTCTTCCTCCTGGGCCGGAGCCGCGCCGGCGCCTGGCACCTCCACGGCATGGCCGGCGTCTCCACCGTCCGGGCCGGCGGAGCCCTGGAGGGGCTCGTACGGAGCGGGGCGTGGCACGTCACCGGCGGCGTCGAGCGACGCCTGTCCTCCAGGGTGAGCGCCCTGGGGCAGGTCTCGGTGGCCTCGCCCAGGCTCGAGGGGATCGGCGCCGGGGAAGTGGACGGCCACCACTCCAGCCTCCTCCTCGGCCTCGCGGGTCGGCTCGGGGACGGCTGGCGCTGGGAAGCGAGCTTCCACGAGGACATCCCCCCCAACTCCCCCTCGGTGGACTTCACCGTGGGGCTGGGGCTGCGCCGGGCCTTCTGAGCCGGACCGCCCGGGTAGGCATTCCCCTTCCCGGAGCCGCGGGTGATCTTCGGGGCCCGCCGGATCCCGCCTCCGACCCCGCGTGCCATGGACCGTCCCCGAGCCGTCTCCCTCCGCCGCCTCCTCGCGGCCCTCCTGCTCCCCGCGGCGACCGCCTGCGGAGGCTCCGGCGGCGCCGAGGCCCCCACCGGGCCCGAGCCCGAGCTCCCGGTGCTGGCGGAGGTGCCGGCGCTGGGCGAGGACGGGACGCTGGAGCTGGGAACGTGGAACCTGGAGTGGTTCGGGGATCCGGGGAACGGCCCCGAGGACGAGGCCCGGCAGCTCCGGCGGGTGGCCCACGTGCTGGGCGGGCTGGACGTGGACGTGTGGTCGGTGCAGGAGGTCGTCCGCCCCGATCACTTCCAGGCGCTGCTGGACGCCCTCCCGGGCTACCGCGGCTTCCTCGCCGACGATCCGTCGGTGGCGGGAGGCGCGGCCCACTACTCGGACTTCGGGGGGAACGAGCTCAAGGTGGGGCTGCTCTACCGCGCCGAGGAGGCGCGGGTGGACTCGGCCCGGGTCGTCCTCCGCGAGGCGGACCGCGCCTTCGCGGGGCGTCCCCCCGTGGAGGTGCACCTCACCCTCGATCCCGGCGGCACCCCGCGCGCCCTGGTCGTGGTCCTGCTCCACGCCAAGGCCGGAGCGGGCGCCGAGGACCGGGACCGGCGCGAGACCGGGGCCCGGGCGCTCAAGGCGTACCTCGACGATGCCTTCCCGGACGCCGCCGTGGCCGTCCTGGGCGACTTCAACGACGACGTGGACGCGTCGATCCGGGACGGCGCGCCCTCGCCGTACCGCGTCTTCGTCGAGGACCCCGGGGGCTACCGCTTCCTCACGGCGTCCCTCTCCGCCGCGGACGCCACCTCCACCGTGTTCTACTCCGACGTCATCGATCACCACCTCGGCACCGACGAGCTCGCCGCCGACTTCGTGGAGGGCTCCGCGGTGGTGGTCCCGGCCGACGCGTACGTCCCCGAGTACGGCGAGACCACCAGCGACCACTACCCGGTGGTGACCCGATACCGCCCTGGCGGCTGAGGCCCACGGGCGCCCCCCCGGCGCCCCTCAGCGCACGGGAAGGCGGACGGTGAGCTGGTGGGTCAGGATCCGCGCGTCCTGGAGGGTCAGCGGCCCCCGGGGCGCCAGGATGAAGTCCGCCGCCTCCATCAGCGCGTCGGCCCGCCCGCCCAGGTCCACCCCGGGCTGGCCGGTCCCCGTGGTCAGGCGACCGGCGTAGCGCACCTCCACGTCCCCGAGCCGTCCCGCGAGCCCCAGGGTGGGCGTCCACTCCATCCACCCCTCGTCCTGCTCCCGGTCCGTGCGGAGCACCCGGTCCTCCTGCCGGAGCTCGTAGTCGTGGGAGCGGACCTCCAGTCCCGCCTGGACCCCCACCCGGCTCCAGCGGTGCTCCAGCCCCGCGCGCGCCACGACGTCGAAGAAGGAGAAGTCGTTCTCGATGGTCCGGTCCCCCGGCTCGAAGCGGCGGCCGTCCGCCAGGACGAGGGCGGTGTCGGCCTCCTGCCACGTCTCGCTCCGGATGGGCCGGGCGTGGAGGTCGAAGGCGACGGTGGTGCTCCCCCGGGTGCGGGCCAGGCCCACCCCCAGGTCCCACGCCCAGGTGGTCCCCGGGTCCCGGGGGATGTTCTGGATCTCGTAGTTCGGGATCTTGGGATGGGATTTCCGGTTCACCGTGCCGGCCAGCCCCAGGCGCCAGCCCGGCGCGTCCAGGTCCCGGTCCCAGGCCACGTGCCCGCCCCAGGTCCGGGTGCGGTCCTCGTTCACCTCCACCCGGCGCTCGAAGGTGGGCGCCCAGTCGTCCGGGCCGGGATTCGTCGGCCAGACCACGTCCACGAAGGTGACGTCGTGGACCACGTCCACCCGGTCGTGGACCACCAGGAAGGCCAGGCGCTCCTCCGTCCCGTCCCGGAACAACCCCACCCGGACGTCCTTCACCGAGCCCTCCTGGTCGATCCGCTCCGCCGCCGTGTAGAGGAGGTCCACCCCGTCCACGGCCTCCAGGTCGGCCACCGAGCCCCCCACGCCCACCGACCAGGGTCCGTCGCCCAGCCGGGCGCCCAGGTACGCGTGGAGATAGAGGTTCCGGAGGGACCGGTCGGAGAGCCGCTCGGCGGGCCGCCACCCCGGGAAGGGGTCGATGAAGATCACGTCGTCCCCCCGTCCCCGGCCGTTGTCCACCTGCTGGAGCGCCACCGCCAGGCCGCCGAACCAGCGGTCCCCGGAGAAGACGCCCGCCAGGGGGAGCGTGCGGGCGCCCCCACCCCCGTCGGAGATCCCGTACGAGGTGGGGGAGGTCACGAGCTCCGCGCCGTGGAGCCGCCCGCCCCGGGCCGGCTGCGTCCACGGATCCCCCAGCGTGTCGTCCACGGCCAGCCGGACCCCGGCCATGCCCGTGGTGGTCGAGGGGAGGAAGAGCCCCTGGTCGCCCGAGGCGACCGGGACCGTCCGGACCGGCACGAGCTGCCCCTCGACGGGGAGGACCGCGACCAGCGCCAGGGCCAGGGAAAGGACGGCCGGGGAGCGCACGAGGAAGGGTGTCACGGGAGCCTCCGGGAGGGCGTAGGTCCTGAGGTGGCGGACCCGCGGTCCGCCTCACGTTATTCGCTCCCGTGGAACGAGCGGGGGGTGGGGGACGTGACACCTTGCGCCCGCATCAATATTTCGACCTTCAACTACTGTTGTCCCGGGCACCCGTTTGTATAGCTTTCGGTGTTGCGGGATCGGGCTCCGAAGCCGGGGCAGCCGCCAGAAGAGAGAGTGGCGGGGTCGGCGGAGGAGATGGGGTGGTTGGGTGGTCGGGAGGGTTCCGCGTCGTTCCTCTCTCTTCACTCCGACAGGAGACCCACATCATGAGACGTACCGCTACAGGCCTCTGGCGGGGCATTGCCCTCGCCGCTGTAGCCGGCCTGATCCCGCTTGGCGCGTCGGCTCAAGCGCAGGTCGGAAGCGTCACGGGCCAGGTCCGTGACGCCGCGACGGCTCAGCCCATCTCCTCTGCTCAGGTCCAGATCGTGGCCACGCAGCAGGGCGGGCTCAGCAACGCGAACGGCCGCTTCCTCATCAACAATGTTCCCGCGGGCTCGCAGCAGCTCCGGGTCATCGTTCTGGGGTACGGCACCCGTACCGTCGACATCAACGTGACCTCCGGCCAGGTGACCGAGGTCAACGTGAACCTCGAGTCCGAGGCCATCTCGCTCGACGAGCTGGTCATCACCGCAACCGGCGAGCAGCGCGCGCGTCAGCTCAGCAACAAGGTGAGCCAGATCGACGCGTCGGACATCGCCTCCAGCGCCCCCGTGAGCACGGTCAACGACCTCCTGGTGGGTAAGTCCGCCGGGGTCCAGATCATCGGCTCCTCGGGCACCACCGGCACCGGCTCCCGGATCCGCATCCGGGGCTCCAGCTCCATCTCCCTCTCCAACGAGCCCGTCATCTTCATCGACGGGATCCGGGTCGAGAGCTCCGCCGAGTCGAGCTCGATCGGCGTCGGCGGGCAGGTGCCCTCCCGGCTGAACGACATCAACCCCGAGGACATCGAGTCCATCGAGATCGTCCGGGGTCCGTCGGCGGCCACGCTGTACGGCACCGACGCCGCCAACGGCGTCATCCGGATCACCACGAAGAAGGGCGAGCTCGGCTCGGCCTCCTTCCAGGTCTACGCCGAGACCGGGCTCATCACCGAGCCCAACGAGTACCCGGCCAACTACTCCCCGAACGGGGGCTGCTACCTGGCCCTGGCCGCGGGCGGCGTCTGCACCCAGAGCGGCATCGAGTCGTTCAACCCCCTCGAGGAGGACATCTCCACTCCCTTCGTCGACGGCAACCGCCAGCAGTACGGCGTGAACGTCACCGGCGGGAACGAGCGGCTGAACTACTTCGTCTCCGGTGAGTGGGAGACCGAGGACGGCGTGTGGGGCCTCCCCCAGTGGGAGCAGGAGAACCTCCGTGAGGAGTACGGGGACGCCTACGGCGACCTCCCCGAGTCCCTCTTCAACCCCAACGCTCTCGAGCGTCTGAGCCTCCGGGCGAACTTCGGCGGCCAGATCGTCGAGAACTTCAACTTCAACGCCCGGGTCGGCTTCGTGAACTCCGACCTGAACCTGCCGAACAACGACAACAACGTGCTCGGCATCATCCCCTCGGCCTACCTCGGGACCTCCGACGGTACCGAGGAGGGTGACTACGGCTACGGCTTCTTCCTGCCGTCCGAGGTCAACTGGCAGGACGTGCGCCAGGAGGTCGACCGCTTCACGGGGTCCGGCCAGCTCGACTGGCAGCCCCTGGAGTGGCTCTCCGCCCGCACCACCATCGGTCTCGACCAGGTGACGCGGACGGACATCGAGAACCTCCCGCGCGAGCAGCTGTTCTTCGGCGCCACCCGGCCGCTGGGCACCCGGACCGTCAACACGGCCCGGATCACGAACTTCACGTTCGACGCCAGCGCCAGCGCCAACTTCCAGGTCACCGACGCCATCACGTCGCGGACGACCCTGGGAACGCAGTACTTCACCGACAAGTTCACGCGCGCCGACGCCTTCGGCGCCGACATCGTGGCCGGCTGCAACTCGCTGAACTGCGCGGGTGCCGAATACGACGTGGACGAGACCACCACCGAGTCCCGGACGCTGGGCGTCTTCGTGGACCAGGAGTTCGGCCTCAACGACCGGCTCTTCATCAACGGTGCGGTCCGCCTGGACGACAACAGCGCCTTCGGTAACGACTTCGACGCGATCGTCTACCCGAAGCTGGGCGCGTCCTGGGTCCTCTCCGAGGAGGAGTTCTTCCCGGAGCTGCCCTACACGTCCTCCCTGCGCCTGCGCGCGGCCTGGGGTGCCTCCGGCGCCCAGCCGGGCCCGACGGACGCCCTGCGCTACTTCGACGCCACGGCCGTCACGGTCGACGGCGCGGACGTGGCCGGTGTCACCATCGGTGAGCTCGGCAACCCCGAGCTGGAGCCCGAGCAGTCCTCCGAGTTCGAGGTGGGCCTGGACTGGTCGCTCCTCGAGGACCGCGTGGACTTCAACGTCACGTACTACGACAAGACCACGACCGACCTGCTCATCGAGCAGCCCCTCCCGCCCTCCGGCGGTGTGGGTGACGACCGGTTCGTGAACCTGGGTGAGGTCGCCAACTCCGGTTGGGAGCTGGGCCTGAACGCCCGGATCCTGGAGTCGCCGCAGTACGTGTGGGACCTCGGTCTCCAGTACGCCACCAACGACAACGAGCTGGTGGACCTGGGCACCCTGCCCAACGGCGATCCCATCCCGACCATCAAGCAGGGCGTCCAGTGGTTCGAAGAGGGCTACCCCCTCGGCGGCTACTGGGACAAGCCCCTCAGCTACAACGACGCCAACGGCGACGGGCTGCTGAGCATCGACGAGGTCACCGTGGGCGAGGAGGAGGTCTACCTCGGCAGCTCCGTGCCCACCAAGGACTTCTCGGCCAACACGAGCTTCACGCTCTTCAACACCGTGCGCCTGAGCGCGCTCCTGGACTACCGGGGCGGGCACAAGCTGCGGAACCTGACCGAGGCCTTCCGCTGCCAGTTCGGCATCTGCGAGGGCCTGGTGTCGCCGACGGCGACGCTGGACCAGCAGGCGGCGGCCATCTCCAACGTGTTCACGGCCGACGCGACCGAGGACGGCACCATCCAGGACGCTTCCTTCTGGAAGCTCCGCGAGGTGGGCGCCACCTTCTTCATCCCCGAGAGCTGGGTCACGAACATCGGCGCCGACCGCGCCAGCCTGACGCTCACGGGACGGAACCTCCTGACCATCACCGACTACCGGGGTCCCGACCCCGAGGTGAACCAGTTCGGTCAGGCGAACTTCCTGATTCGTGACTTCCTGACGCAGCCGCCCACGCGGACGTTCGTGGCGCGCGTCAACATCAGCTTCTGACCGGGAGACCTACTGATGCGTACGCTTATGCGACGCGGGGCCCGACTGGCCCTTACGGCGGTGCTCCTCACGGGAGTCACTGCGTGTGACATCGACGAGCTGCTGGAGGTGAACGATCCCGACATCGTCACCCCCGACAAGCTCACCGGTCCCACGGGTCTCGCGACCCTGCGGGCCGGCGCCATCGGCGACTTCGCCTTCGCCTACGCCGGAAACGGCGGCGGCACGGAGGGACAGGTGCTCATCGCGGGCATGATGACCGATGAGTACTTCCACTCCGGCACGTTCCAGACCCGTCGCGAGATGGATCGCCGGGACGTGGAGGACGACAACGGCACGGCCACCGGTGTGTTCGGCGATCTCCAGCGGGCCCGTCAGGGCCTGGAGACCGCGGCCGGGCGCATCCAGGAGGCCAACGGCACCGACGCGCGCGTCGGCGAGCTGCTCGCCATGGCCGCCGCCACGTACAACATGTTCGGAGAGAACTACTGCTCCGGCGTTCCCTTCTCGAACCTGGACGAGAGCGGCAACCTCGTGCCGGGCCAGCCGCGCACCACGGAGGAGATCTTCGGCCTCGCCATCGAGCGGGCCGACGCCGCCATGGGCGCCGCGGCAGGGAACAGCGCGTACTCGAACCTCGCGGCCATCCAGAAGGGCCGTGCGCTCCTGAACCTCGGGCAGTACGCCCAGGCGGCCGCGGCCGTCTCCGGAGTGCCCACGGACTATTCCTTCCAGCTCACCTACTCCATCGCCAACGGGCAGGAGAACGGGATCTACGGCTTCAACGCCGTGGTGGAGCGGTGGTCGCTGTCGGACAACGAGGGCGTGAACGGGCTGGACTTCCGGTCCGCCAACGACCCGCGGGTGCCGTGGAACCGGGACCCGGCGGACGACCTCGGCTTCGACGAGGTCACGCCGCAGTACAACATGCTCAAGTACCCCGGGCGTGACGCGCCCGCCGACCTGGCCACGGGCACCGAGGCCCGCCTCATCGAGGCCGAGGCCGCCCTGGCGAGCGGCGACGTGGGGACCATGCTGGGCAAGATCAACGAGGTGCGCGGGCTCTTCGGCCTGGACGCCGTGGCCGATCCCGGCACGGCGGCCGGCCGGGTGGACCTGCTCTTCCGGGAGCGGGCCTTCACCCTCTTCGCCACGTCGCACCGCCTCGGGGACCTCCGGCGGCTCATCCGGCAGTACGGCCGGACCGCCAACGAGGTCTTCCCCGTCGGGACGTACCACAAGGACTTCCCCGACTACGGGACGGACGTGAACTACCCGGTTCCGTTCGACGAGCAGAACAACGAGAACTTCGACGGTTGCCTCAGCCGCGCCGCGTGATGCGCTCGTGACCCCCTAGGGGGTCGAAGGAAGAAGCACCGGGGGAGCGCCGAGAGATCGGCGCTCCCCCTCTTCTTTTCCCTGGACGGAGGTGGCGGCGGGGCGCCTTCGCGCCCCACCTTGGATCCGGAGGGGCGTACGAACCCGACGGAGGGGGTGCGGGGTAGTGTGAAAGGCGGGTCGGATGCCCGCGTATCAGGTAGGGACGCTCGCCGGGACGGCGGGCCACAGGCCCAGCGGTGGAGGAAGCATGAAGAGAGGCACGATGGTCGCGCTCACCGGGATCACCCTCCTCACCACCGGCTGCGCGCTCCGCCCGGCCACCGGCGCCGGAGACGGCGACCTCTCTCCCCGGGGCCGCGTCATCGAGGCTGCCGAGATCGAGGCCTCCTCCGCGCGCACCGCCTGGGACGCCCTGCACCTCCTGGGGGCCTACCTCCGCATCGACGAGGACGAGAACTCCCAGCCGTCCCGGATCTCCTCCCGGGGCCGCTCCAGCATGCTCCTGCGGAGCGAGCCCCAGGTGATCCTCGACGGGGTGCGGCTGGTCGAGTACGAGGTGCTCCACGGCATGAGCGCCCACCTCCTGGAGCGGATCCAGCTCCTCAGCGGGCCCGAGGCCACCACCCGGTTCGGCACCAACTCCGGGCACGGCGTCATCCTCATCAGCACCCGCACGTCCTCCTAGATCGGAGGGGCGGCGAGACCCGCCGCCCCGACCGTTCCCCTCAGGCCTCCGGCTCCCCCGAGTCGGCCACGGCCACGGCCCCCAGCAGGCCGCCCACCAGGAGGAAGGCCGCCCCGGCCATGGTGGGGATGGTGACGAAGCCGAAGACCGAGAGGTAGCGGCCCGAGCACGGCGCCCCGACGTCGCAGCTGACCACCTCCAGCGACGGGTTCCACTGGAGCGCCACGTGGTACGTCGCGAAGAGGGCGCCGATCACCACCAGGGGAAGCGCGTAGCGCCACACCCCCGGATCGTCCCGGATCACCGCCACGCCCAGGAGCACCACCAGGGGATACATGCAGATCCGCTGGTACCAGCAGAAGAGGCACGGCAGCAGCCCGACCACGTCCGAGAGGTAGAGGCTTCCTCCCATGGCCAGGGCGGCCACGATCAGGGCCCAGGTCAGGGGATGCCGCTCCCTGCCCCGGAAGGTGCGGCGGATCCAGCGACGGCCACCGGGAAGGGCGAGCGTCGCGAAGAGCGCCAGCGCGGCGACCACCGCGACCAGGGCGAGGGCGGCGAGGGTGGAGACGACCGGTGCGTACAGGCTCATGTGCCGGGGGGAGAGGAGCGGGAGACGGAGACGGGAACGATGGTACGGGCTCGCGGGCGGATGCACCACGTCTGTCCTCGTCTCCGGCCGCGCGGATGCCCGGCCGGGCCCGCCGCGGAGACCCGGCCCGCCCGTTTTCCTTGCCCGCGCGCCGCCCCCTCGTGAAGATTCCACGTACGTGCCCCGGGGGGCGCACGCCCCCGGTCACATCCCCCCGTTCCGGTCCAGATCCATGCGTGTCCTTCCCGCCTCCGTCCGACGCCCGGGCCTTCTCCTGGCGACGTTGACGCTCCTCGCCGGCTGCGTGGACTCCCCGGCCGCCCCCGACCCGACGAGCGGCCCCGCCTTCATCCCGGCCCCGTCGCTGACGCTGGCCGGACCCGACGGCGCTCCCGCGACCACCGCGGCGCAGGAGGAGGCCCTCCAGGCCCTCTTCGACCGCGTGGACCACTTCCACTTCCGCGTGGAGCGGCAGGACGGCACCCTGGTCCTCGACACCCTCCTGGAGGTCACCCCGGGCCAGGACGTCTACGACTTCCGCCTGGAGGTGGAGGCCGGAGTGGGCGAGACGCTCCTGGTCACGATCACCGCGCTGGAGGGGGAGACGGAGCTCTTCGCGTCGCCGGCGGTCCAGGTACGGACCACCGCCACCGGCGCCCAGGGCGGCGAGGGCCCCACGCCCGCCGAGATCACGCTGAGCTACTCGGGCCCCGGAGCGAGCGCGGCCTCCGTCGCCATCGACTCCGACGGACTCGTCCGGGGCCCGGGAGACTCGGGCACCCTCACCGCCACCGTGGCGGACGCCGGCGGCGCCACGATCCCGGACGTGCCGCTGGAGTGGCGCTCCACGGAGCCGGCCGTGCTGGCCGTGGACGCCGACGGCGGCTTCACCGCCGGCCGGGAAGGTGCGGCCGAGGTCGTGGTGACGACCCCCACGGGCCTCGAGGCGCGTGGGTGGGCCTACGTGGTGGGGGGGACGCTCGCCTTCGTCGAAGGGGGCGTACTCAAGACCCGCGGGACCGCCGGGGGCGCGGCGGCGGTCCTCGGGGGTGGAGCGGCGTCCGCACCGGCCTGGAGCCGGGACGGCTCGGTGCTGCTGTACGCCGACGGCGGGGCGATCCGCCCGGCGTCCGGGGGTCCCGCCCTCGCCGACGGCTCGTGGCCGTCGGTGAGCCCCGACGGCACCCGGTTCGCCTTCGAGCGGGACGGGCGCATCTGGTTCGCCAACCTCGACGGGTCCCTCTCCGCCGAGGGCCCCGTCGGGAGCACGCCGGTCTGGAGCGCCCTCCGTGAGCTCGTCGTGGGCGGCGGCTCCATCGAGGCCATGGACGTCACGGGCGAGGGACGCACCACCGTGGTGCCCGGCGGAGCCACCTTCCCGGCCGTGGGGCCGGGCGGCCGGCTGGCGTGGGTCGCCGACGGAGGCCTGCACGTGGACGGCGGAGCCGCGGCCCTGGTGGACGGCGTCACCGGTCGTCCCTCCTGGAGCCCGGACGGGGCCTGGCTCGTGGTGGGCACCGGCGGCGGTCTGGTGGTCGTCCCCAGCGACGGCTCCGGCCCCCCGCTGACGCTCCCCGGGCTCCAGGCCGCCAGCGACCCCGCGTTCCAGCCCCGCGGGGCCCTGGTCTCGCCCCCGGCGCTGGTCCTCTCGGGGATCGAGCCCGACCCCGCCCTCCCGGGCCAGGAGGTCCGCGTCCTGGGGAGCGGGTTCGACGACCTGATCGCCGGGAACAACCGGGTCTTCTGGCCCACGGTGGACGGTCCGGTGGAGGTGGAGGTCCTCGGCGTGGGCGCCGACGCGCTCCGCACCACCGTGCCGGCCGCGCCGGCCGAAGGAGACATCCGGGTGGAGCGCGGCGCGGCGGAAGCCACGCTGCACTTCGAGCCGGCCCTGGGCTCGCTGGAAGTCCGGGCGACCACGCCGTGGGGCGCCCCGGTTCCCGATCTGGGGGTGTCGGTCACCGACGGCGGAGGCGCCGTGGCGTCCCGGGGCCGGACCGACGACGCCGGGCTCTTCCTGGCCGAAGCGCTTCCCCCGGGTCGATACACGGTCTCGCTGACGGCGCCCCGGGGCTTCGAGCTCCAGGGGAGCGCGGTCCGCGCCGTGGACGTCGAGCCCCGGGCGGCCACGGTGGCCGTGACGCTGGTGCCGGTCCCGGACCGGGTCACCGCCAGCCCGACCGAGCCCACGCTGGGCGTGGGCGAGGAGGTCGGCGTGTCCCTCTCCGCGGTGGACGTGAACGGAGATCCCATCGCCCGCTTCTCGAGCTCCTCCTGGAGCGCGAGCGGCGACGGGCGCCTCGTGGTCAACGGCGAGGGGCCCGCGGGCTTCCTGCTGGGACGGGCTCCCAGCGCCGAGCGGGGCGACGCGGCGTACACCGTGGTCCTGAACGGGAAGCCCTTCGTCTTCCGGGCCACGGTCCTCAGCCGGATCGGGGGGAAGATCGAAGGCCCCGAGCCCGGCGGCATCGAGGTGCGGCTCGAGGACGGGGGCGGCCAGGTGATCGCCAAGACCATCACCGGCGCCGACGGCGCGTTCCGCTTCGACGGCCTCTTCTCCGGGACCTACGTGGTGCGCCCGGAGGCGCCGGAGGGCAGCGCCGTGGTGCCGGCCAGCGCGCCCGTGGCCCTCGACCACGCGCATCCCACCGGGTCGGTGGCCTTCTCCCTGACGGAGGACACGGGCGGCGGCGGGGCCACGCGGCGCCCCGGGGAGATCGTGTTCGTGCGGGACTACCAGCCCTGGAACGCCAAGGATTTCACCATCCTGGCCGCGCCGCCCTTCAACTTCGCGCAGGGCACCGACTACTCCGTGGTCTCCAGCAGCTGGCTGCTGGACCCCATCCCGTCCACGGTCTCGGTGGTGATCCTCAGCTCCCTGTCCGGGAGCGGGTCGCCCCTCACCCACGTCAACGCTCCGGCCGCCCAGGCCCATCTCGATTCCTGGGTCCGGGAGGGGGGATGGCTCCTGGGGCATCTGGCCGACAACGTGGGAGGGGACGGCTACCTGGTCCCCGGGCTGTCGGGGGTCGCCGACGACGTTCTCCAGAACCCGGGCCTCGTCCCGGTGGTGGCGGACCATCCGTTCCTCCGCGGCCCGGACGGCGCCCTCGGGACCGAGGACGACGCGACCGACGCCAACGTGGACGTCCTGTCCGGCGCCTACGTCAACCACGGATCCCTCTCGGGGATCCTGCCGGACGCCGCCGAGGTCATCCTCCGGGAGGAGGGCGGAGACCTCCGCCCCACGTACGCCACGTACGCGCTGGGCTCCGGACGGGTGGTCGTCACCACCCAGACGCTGGAGTGGATCAACCATCCGGAGCGGACCATCATCAACCACTTCTGGTGGACGCTCATGGGCGGCGAGGCGCCGGCCGTCGTGGCTCCGCGGCTCCGGTGGATTCCGCCGGCGGCCGCAGTCGGGGCCGGCGTCCAGCCGAGCGACGTCCCGGTGCCCGGCACGCCGTAGGAGCGCGCTCCCGGGCCGCCCCCGGGAGCGCGGCCGGGGCCGCACGTCCCACTCCGGGGCGGGATCGAGCCCGTCCCCGGCGGCAGCGGTCACGTGGTCAGCCCCGGCCGCGCCTTCCCTGTGCCCCCCAAGCCGCGGATCCCGCGGACGGACGGTCCGACGGGGACTCCGGGACTCCGTCGCGACATAGCCGCCGCACGGGGCCCTCCGCCGGGATCTAGACGACCCTGGACCTCGGCCGGAAACGTCGCCTAATTCCCATCCTGCACGATTGCGTCGTATCGCTTCCCCCCGGAGCGCCCCCATGCGTACGATCCTCCCCATCGCCGCCGCCGCTCTCCTCCTGTCGGCCTGCGCCGACTCCCCCGTCCAGCCCGAAGCCTTCGACGCCCCCGAGGCGTCCTTCGCCAAGGACTGGTCCGGCGGGGGGAACAACGAGTTCTTCGTCGGACAGGGCTGGAGCATGAAGGCCGCCGACGGCCGCGGCTACCGGTGCACCGCCTTCGCCGACGGAGACGCCTCGGACTTCATCCGCCGTGACAGCGACGGGAGCGACTTCGTCCACTTCACGGACGAGGCCGCCACGATGCGGATCTGGAAGGACGACGTGCTCATCTACGACGGCACCGGGCGCGCCAACGCGAGCTGGTACTACGAGGACGGGTACGGCTCCGGTCTGGGCGAAGGGACCGCCCGCGCCCTGGCACACTTCGACAACCCGGACGGCCCGGGGAAGAAGAAGGCCCTCTGCTCCCTCAAGGCGCCGCGAGCCGGCTTCGCGTTCGCCATCATCAGCGTCTGGTAGCGCCCCCCGGAGCACCCCTCCGGACGAAGCCCCCGGACCCCGCCACGGGGTCCGGGGGCTTCGTCGTTCCGGGTGGCGGGCCCGGCCGGGCCCGGAGCGACGGCACCGCCTCCCGGCGGTCCCGCCGTCAGCGGTCCACTCGCGCCAGCGCGCGGATCCGGCGCCGCACCTCGGCGGCGCCCTCGCTCTCGTCCAGGCGCTGCCACAGCCGGGCCACCGTCCGGTCGTCCACGAAGCCGCCCACCTCCCGGGCCCACCCCTCCGCCGCCCGGAAGCCGTCCACGGCGTCCATGGCCGAGGGGCCGTAGACGTCGGCGCCCTCGGCGTCGAGGTCCAGCTCCCTCAGGTCGGGGCGGAAGTACCCCAGGTGGTGCAGGATGAGCTTGAGCTGGAGGACGTCCCGTCCCTCGAACCGGCGTAGGGTCCGGTGCCCCAGCGTCTGGGACACGGTGTCGTAGATCCGGCGCATCTCCCGTACCGGCTCCGCGTGCTCGCAGACGTTGATGTCCACGGTGACCCCGTCGGGACGGCCGGACATGCCCGGCCTGGGATCGGCCACCAGGACGGCGGCGGACTGGTTGGCGCCGTGGCGCCCGTCCCCACCGATGCGCTGCCCGGCCATGATCGCCTCGATCATCCGGTCGGCCAGATGGCGCCCCGAGCCCTCGCTGGCCCGGAAGGCCGCCACCACCGAGTCCACGACCTGGGGGCCCACCAGGCCGTTCCCCTGCACCGCGAAGGTCGCCCCGGAGCGCTCCGCCACCCAGTCGCCGTTGTCCTCCTCCCCGTACTGGCCCGACCCGGTCCACTGGGCCGTCCGCCCTCGCATGTCGATGACCCCGACCTGCCGGCGCTCCCGCCCCTCGTCGGCGGCCACGACCTGCTCGAGCGCCTCCGCCGCCGGGACCCCGCGCTCCAGGAGATCCAGGACGTCGTTCCCGTACTCCAGGCGCGTCCCCCCCTGGGTCGCCACGGCGCCGATCCCCGGGCGCACCCACGGGACCGCGTTCCCGACGCACATCCGTCGGGTGGTGACGGCCACGCCCGACTCCCCGGTCTCGGGATCGATGGCCGCGATGGAGAAGGTGTGGAACTCGGGCTCGGGCCCCCATCCGGCCGGGGCCTGGCCGGCCGCGGGGGGAGCGACGAGAAGGGCACCGGCCACGAGGACGGGGACGAGGGAGAGGACGCGTCGGGTGCCGGGGACCATGGGGGCTCCGTGCGGGAGGGAAGGAAACGGGGACGGGGGAGAATGAGGGGGAGCGGGCCGAAGGGCGAGGGGCGAGGCCTGGCGGGGCCTTTCCAGATAGTTCTTGCCCCGGTCCCGGCCGGGCCCGATCATGGGTCGCATCGTCCGGCCCATCGGGCCGGATTCCCCCCACTCGGAGCGTCCATGCGTACCCGTTCTGCCCTCCCGCTCGCCCTCGCCGTCCTCGCCGCCGCGTGCACCGCGGACGATCCCGTCCAGCCCGACCTGGACGAGCTCAGCGTCCGGGCCGAAGCCCCGTCGAACCAGCGGAAGGCCTGCCGGCCGGCCCCGCTGAGCGCGGTCACCACCGGCACCATCGACGAGGGCGACTGCCCCTTCGTCAACGCCGGGGTCACCCAGTACGAGGACATGTACATCGTGAGCCAGGGCCGCCTGGGGGGTTCGACCGACGGGAGCACCATGCTCACCTTCACCGGGGACGCGGCCTACGACGTGATCTTCGGCCTGGGCGAGATGGGCGGCGAGATCGCCCCGGACCCGGTGTACGGCTATACCCGGACCCCCAACCTGCCGAACGCGTTCTCCATCGCCGGGTCCGACGCGGTCTACAAGATGTGGTTCGCAGGGACCGGGCCCGACCAGCTCGGCGACTACACGCTGACCACGACGGTGGAGCCCACGAAGAGCGTCTGCGAGACCGGCCGCCTCGTGTTCCTCCAGGGCGACGTGTCCTTCTCCTCCTCCATCGACGACGCCTCGAGCTGCCTCGGGCAGGTCAACTACGGCCCCAACGCGGGAGCCCCGCTCATCTACCAGTACTGGTACGCCAAGCTGCTGGCGGGCCAGGAGGTGACGCTGACCCTCGAGGGCGTCGACCCGGACGAGCCGACCGTGACCCTGGCGGGGATCCTCCTGGGCACCCCGTTCGCGAACCTGGACTTCGCCTCGGGCGCGGGGGATACCGACCGGTCCGTCACCTTCACGGCGCCCGCCACCCGGTACTACTACCTGGAGGTGAGCGCGGCTCCGGGCGCGTCGAGCCCCTACACGTTCCGCATGGAGACGCGCTGACGTAGCGCGCTCCGCACCACCGTCGCACCCCGGCCCCCGGAGCCTCACGGCTCCCGGGGCCTCGTGCGTTCAGGGCGTCCGGCGCCGGTCCCTCAGAAGGCCGGCCCCAGCAGGAGGGCGTTGGCGTACGGCTGGAAGCCGGCGTGCCACATCATGCGGAAGAGGGGATCGTCGGCGAAGAGGACCACGCTCCCCCGCCCCATCCGCTTCTCCACCAGCCAGGACGAGCGGGACAGACGGTCCAGCGTCCCCTGGCTGACGACCCCGCTGACCTTCTCCAGGCCCTCGTCGAACCAGACCGGCGTCTCGAAGGACTCGGCGGGCTCGAAGCCGTTCCCCGAGGAGAGGACGAAGATGCGGTCCCCTCCGGGCGCCGCGGCGCCGAAGGAGAGGGGGTGGCCCGGGTCCAGCGACGCCTCGAGGATCGTGCCCGGGGTCTGGGCCTCCCAGCGTTCCAGCTCCCGCTCCTCGCGCAGGCGCAGGGCGCGCTCCAGGCGCGCCTCCTCGGCGGGCTCCGGGTCGTCCCGGAGCGCCACCTCGGTCAGGGCCTCGAGACCCGCGGCCCCGCTTCCCACGGCCACCAGCGTCCCGCCGGCGGAAACCCACGAGGCGAGGCGCTCCCGCTGGTCGTCGGACAGGCCCCGTCCCACGGACGAGCCTTCCGGCACGACGATCACGTCGTACTCGTGGAGCGCGCCCGACTCCAGCTCGGAGACGCCGACGGCGTCGTAGGGAAGGCCCAGCCGGTGGTCCAGGAAGAAGCGGTGGGCCCCGAAGGAGTACTGGGAGGTGCCCGGCCCGCCCACCAGCGCCACCCGGGGCAGCGCGAGGGCCCCGGTGCTCCCCGAGCCCAGGTCGGGCCCGGTCTCGGTGAGGCCCGAGGTGACCGGGATCGCCCCGGTCAGGCCCGCGTCGGCTACGCGCCGGTCCAGGTCGTCGTTGAGCGTCCGGGGAAGGAAGACCGTGCCCGCCGGGTGGAGCGTGCCCGCGACGCGGAACGTGTCGGGCACCACCCGCCCGCGTCCCCCCGCTTCCAGGAAGTCCACCAGGCCCGGCCACGCCGCGAAGCCCGGGTGCACCAGATACCCGTAGCTCCCGCCGGAGGGCACCGTGGGCGCGGGGTGGTCCATCCCGGAGGGATCCGCCCAGGACACGCCGTCCAGGCGCGAGGCGTCCGCCGCGTGTGCCTCGATCCCGTAGGCGTAGGGCCGGGACCAGGCGCTCACGTCGTAGGAGTAGGTGGCGTCCAGCACCGTCTCGGAGCGGAGGAGGGTCAGCGCCAGGCGGCCCCGGGGCTGACGCGCCGGCACCCGCACCGTCCCCTCGGGGAAGCTGGAGCGGCCCTGGAACCCCTCGTGGGCGACGGCGTCGGCGCGGAACGACTCCTCGGCCACGGAGAACCGGATTCCCTGGTCGGACAGCTCACGGAGGAGCGCGTGGAGGCGCCCGGCGTCTCCGTCCCCGGGCACCAAGAGGACGTCGGGCAGCCCCTCGTCCACCGTGCGGTGGAATCCGGCGAAGCCCGAGAGGAGGTCGGCCCGGCCGTCCGCGGCGGTGCGGAGCGTGGCGTTCCCCGCCACCCGGTGGTGCATGGCCCGGTCGCGGAGCGTCAGGGTGTCCCCGTCGGCGCGGGCGTAGGCGAGGCCGGCCGAGCCGCCCCCGGCCTGCTCGTACGTCATCCCGATGGCGCCCAGGAGCGACGGCCAGGAGTCCCCGTACCCGGGGTAGAAGAGGTCGTACGTCTCCTCGGTGAAGTAGAGCCAGCCCCGCTCGCTGAACGCCCGGGCGTTCCCGTCTCCGATGCGCTCCGCCCAGCGGCCGGTGTGCTCCGGGTAGATGGGGTTCACCGGCGTGGCCGGAGGGAAGAAGAAGTACGTGGAGTTGGGGCTCATCTCGTGGAAGTCCACGTGGATCTGCGGGTTCCAGCGATCCCACGTGGCCAGCCGGGCCCGGGTCTCGGGCTGGCTCATCCACGTCCAGTCCCGGTTCAGGTCGAAGTGGTAGTGGTTCGTCCGCCCCCCGGGCCACGGCTCGTCGTGCTCGCGGGTGTCGGGGTCGGCGTTGGGCTCGGGCCCCCGGGTGGCCCGGTAGAAGTTCACGTAGCGGTCACGCCCGTCGGGGTTCACCACCGGATCGATCACCACGACCACCTCGTCGAGCACGCCGGAGACGTCGGGCGCGCCCCGCACGAGGTCCCACGCCGTCCACATGGCCGCCTCCGAGGAGGACGACTCGTTGCCGTGGACCCCGTAGGAGAAGTAGACCACCGCCGGGTTCTCCTCCACGATGGAGGCGGCGCGGGACGCCGAGGTCCCCGGGCGGGTCAGCTCCCGGTTGGCGTCCAGGATGGCGTCCAGCCGCCCCCGGTGCTCCTCGGAGGCCACCAGCACCTGGACCAGGGGGCGGCCCTCCACGGACCGGCCGTACTCCTCCACGCTGACCAGCGGCGAGGCCTCCGCCAGGGCGTGGAAGTACCGGTTCACCCCGTCCACGTCGGTGAAGCGCTCGCCGAGGTCCCAGCCCAGCACGTCGGCGGGGGACGGCGCCAGCTGTGCGGCGACCGGTAGGGCCGTCGCGACGGGGAGGAGGGCCAGGATCAGCGCGGCCAGGATCGGAGCGGCGGGCGCCGCGAGGCGACGGACGCGGGAGCGGAGGCGTCGGGTCATGGACGGTCTCGTTGGATGGGGGACGCTTGGACGGTCTGAATATAGGCACCCGGGCGGGATCGGACGGCTCGGCGGCGATTCACGCGGGGCCCGCCGCGCCTTACCTTGGATCGTCGAGGAGCGCCCTTCACGCCCCACGGGTCGGAGGCCCACCCCTTGGATCGAATCCGCCGACGGTGCCTTCGCGGCACATGGCTGGCCGCCCTCGCGGTGCCGGCCCTCCTCCTGGCTCCCGTCTCCCTGGGGGCCCAGCGCGCGCCCTCGGGGGATCTGGAGCCCGTCACCCTCCAGCTCCGATGGGAGCACGAGTTCCAGTTCGCCGGGTTCGTGGCCGCCAAGGAGCTGGGGTACTACCGCGAGGCCGGGCTCGACGTGACGCTCCGCGAGACCCACTTCGGGATGGATCCCTACGAGGAGCTCCGGGCGGGCCGCGCCCACTACGCCGTGGGGACGTCGGACGCGGTGGTCGAGCGGGCCCAGGGGATGCCGGTGGTGGCGCTCGCCGCCATCTACCAGCACTCGCCCATGCTCGTGATCTCCCGGACCGACGCCGGCATCCGCTCCCCGGAGGACCTGGCGGGGCGTCGCATGTACGTCTTCGACACCCGCAACACCATCCTGGAGGCCATGCTCCACTCCGAGGGGGTCGACCTGGAGCGGGTGGAGCGGGTCCCCTACGAGCAGGAGTACGACGCGCTCCTCTCCGGCGAGGTCGAGGCGACCACCGCCATGGCCACCCTCCAGCCGTGGGTGTTCGACCGGCTCGGGCTCGACTACACCGTGATGGACCCCCGCACCTACGGCATCGACTTCTACGGCAACACGCTGGTGACCCTGGAGGACGAGGTCCGGGAGCGGCCCGAGCGGGTGCGGGCGTTCGTCGACGCCAGCCTGCGGGGGTGGGCCTACGCGCTCGAGCATCCCGACGAGCTGGTGGACCTCTACCTGGCGGAGTACACGCCCGACGTCGAGCGCGGGCTCCTGGAGTTCGAGGCCGCCACCACCCGCGGGCTCGTGAACGCCGACGTCATCGAGCTGGGCCACATGAATCCGGGCCGGTGGCGCCGCATCGCGGAGCAGTACCGGGAGCTGGGGGTCATCGAGGGCGCCGTGGACGTCGACGCGTTCCTGTGGGACCCGGACCCGGTGCAGGACAACACCGCGCTCTGGCGCGCGGTGGGGATCCTGGGAGCGCTGAGCCTGCTGGTGAGCGGGGTGGCCGTCGCCCTCTTCACGCTGAACGGACGCCTCCAGCGGGCCCAGGCCGAGCGCCAGGAGAAGATCGTGGCGCTGGAGGCCGCGCTCTCCGAGATCCGGGTGCTCCGGGACATGCTCCCCATCTGCGCGTCGTGCCGGAAGATCCGGGACGACGACGGCTTCTGGGCCTCGGTGGAGTCCTACATCCTCCGCCACACGTCCACCCGCTTCTCCCACGGGATCTGCCCCGACTGCATGAAGGGCCTCTACCCCGAGTTCGCGGAGCGCACCGACGGGCGAGGGCGCTCCGGCACGGGCTGACCCGGACGGCCTCCCCGGCCCGGGCCGGGGATTCTCCGGACCTCAGCCGGCCCCGGCCTTCTCCTTCTTCCGGGTCTCCAGGAGGTCGATGAGCTGGCTGGCCGTCCCCTCGGAGCCCCCGCTGAGCTCGTCCAGGGACGCCACGCCCACCAGCGCCGCCGCCTCCTCCGCCCCGGTGCCGGTCTCCTCCATGAGCCCCTCGATGAAGCGCCGCTGCTTGGCGCTGGCGGGCCGCCGCTCGTCGTAGAGGGCGGTCAGCTCGTCGAGGATGCGCCCGGCGCCGCTGGTGGTCCGGACGCCGGCCACCCCCTCCTCGGGGAGGATCTCGGCCAGCTCCTCGTCGGAGAGGGCCAGGTCCTCCAGCAGGCTCTCGATGTAGTCCATCTGGGCCTGGGAGGGCGCCGGATCGACGCCGGCGTCCCGGAGACGCCGCGCCAGCTCCTGGGCCTCCTGATAGGACAGGTCGGGAAGCGTCTCCTCGCTCACCCCGGCCACGAGCTCGTCGGGCGCGTTCGTCAGGAGCCGCTCCAGCATCTGGTGCTGGCGGGGCGTGCTGCGGCCGCTCTTCTGCTTCTCCCGGGCCACCTCGTGGAGCTGGCGGATGCGGTCCCGCCACTCCTCCCAGCGCTCCGGGGCGTCGACCTCGCCGGCGGCGACCTGGTCGAGCCCCTCCTCCATGACGGCCGTGAAGGTGGCGCTGAAGAGCTCGTCCACCTCCCGGGCGTCCTCGCCGAAGGCGTACAGGGGCGCGGCCTTCTCCCAGACGGCCCTCCCGCGCTCCGTGGGGACCAGCGCCCCCTCCTCGGACTCGGTGTAGCCCCGCTCCTCCAGCTTCTCCACGGTGCGGGCGTAGGTGGAGGGCCGCCCGATCCCCGCGTCCTTCATGGCCCGGATGAGGGTGTGGGGACGGTACCGCGCCGGCGGCCGCGTCTCGTCGGCGATGAGCTGGGGGTTGGGCTGCTCCTCGGTCTCGGGGTCCAGCGTCCAGACCGCCCCCTCCTCCAGGGGCACGTCGGGCGGAGACGTGGGCCGCTCCGGCTCGAACTCGCGGTAGACCGCCTCCCACCCGTCGAAGGTCCGCCAGGTCAGGGTGGCGGTGAGGGGTCGGTCGAGGCCTTCGCACGCGGCCTCCACGCTCCGGGAGTCGCTGGTGGCCGGGGCCATCTGGCTCGCCAGCGTGCGGGCCCGGATGAGCCGGTAGAGGCGCCGGACGTCCGCGTCGTCGATGGGGACGTCCTCCTCGGCCAGCCGGGTGGGCCGGATGGCCTCGTGGGCGTCCTGGGTCGGGCCGGTGGACACGTTGTCCTTGGCGGTGGAGCCCAGGTACTTCTCCCCGTGCTCCTCCTTCACGATGCCCCGGGCCGCGGCCACGGCCTGGGCGGCGAGGCGCGTCGAGTCGGTGCGGATGTAGGTGATGTGCCCGGCCTCGTAGAGCATGGAGGCCAGCGCCGAGGTCTTCCCCGGCGACCACCCGAGCCGGGAGCCGGCGTCCTGGAGGAGGGCGTCGGTGGAGAAGGGCGGGTTGGGGTTCCGGGGGCGGACGTTCCGGGTGGTGACCGAGGTCAGGGTCACCTGCCCCGCCTTCCGCAGCGCCGCCTCGGCCGTCTCGGCGAGCTCCTCGTCAAAGGTCCGCACGAGGCTGGTCTTGCCCGAGGCGTCCTGCCACCGGTCGGGGTCCCCGCGCTCGTGGAAGCGGACCTGCATGTCCTGCCCCTCGGCCCGGGCCCGGACCTCGAAGTAGGGCGTGGGCACGAAGGCCTCGCGCTCCAGCTCCTTCTCCACCACGAAGCCGAGGGTGGGCGTCTGGACCCGGCCCATGGACGCCCCCCGCCCCACCATGGCGGCGGCCAGCTTGGACGTCCGGAAGCCGACCAGACGGTCCAGGAACTTCCGCACCAGCGCCGAGTCCACCATGGGCTGGTCCACGCCCCGGGGGTGCTTCACGGCCTCGCGCACCGCCTCTTCCGTGACCTCCTGGAAGGTGACCCGGTGGGTGGGCCCGTGCTCGCTCAGGATCCGGTCCAGGCACCAGGCGATGAACTCGCCCTCCCGGTCCGGGTCGGTGGCGATCCAGAACACCGGTTCGTCCCCGCCGGCGTCCAGGATCTTCTGCACCGCCTTCTCTCCCCGGTCGGTCCAGACCCACGGGGGGTTGGGGAGCTCCCCGGACCGATTCGCCCAGTACGCCTTCTTGGCGTCCTTCCCGTGCTTGGACCGGTTGTCGGGCAGCGTCTCCACGTGCCCTCCGGTGGGCACGACCTCCCAGTCGTCCCCCAGGTAGCGCTTGAGGGTGCGGCCCTTGGCGGCGGACTCGACGACGAGAACGTTCATGGAGGTGGGATCGGGGGGGTCTTCGACTCGTGGGGCGCCGGAGGTGCGACGGCGCCCGGGCCACCGAGTCTCACAAGACCCCCGTGGGTCCGGCAAGGGCTCCATGGACGGCGCGCGGCATTCTCCTTGCGTTCCCAGGCTGCCGAGACGCACCGACCCGACCCGTCGCAGCAGGAGGAGCTCCAGCGTGGCCAAAGGCAAGAAGTCGATCTACGCCGCCATCGTCGGCAACGGCCTCATCGCCGTCACCAAGTTCGTCGCCGCCGCCATCACCGGCTCCTCCGCCATGCTCACCGAGGGCGTGCACTCCCTGGTGGACACCGGGAACGGCGGGCTCCTCCTCCTGGGGCTGAAGCGGGGGACGCGGCCGGCCGACGACCAGCACCCCTTCGGCTACGGGAAGGAGGTCTACTTCTGGACCCTGGTGGTGGCCATGCTGATCTTCGCCGGTGGCGGCGGGGTGAGCATCTACGAAGGGATCAAGCACGTCTCCCACCCGGCCGAGCTGGGCGATCCCACCATCAACTACATCGTCCTGGGCCTGGCCTTCCTCTTCGAGGGCGCGGCCTGGTGGGTGGCGCTGCGCGAGTTCCGGAAGTCCCGCGGGGACCGGGGGTCGTGGGAGGCCATCAAGGCGGAGAAGGACCCCACGGCCTTCGCGGTCCTCCTGGAGGACTCGGCCGCCCTCCTGGGCATCGTGGTGGCCGCGGTGGGCATCTTCCTGGCGCACCTCCTGGAGATGCCCATGATCGACGGCGTCGCCTCGGTCGTGATCGGGCTGATCCTCGTGGCCGTGGCCGTGATCCTGGCCCGGGAGACCCGGGGTCTCCTGGTGGGCGAGGCCGCGGAGCCCGCGCTCATCGCGGACGTCGAGGAGATCGCGCGCTCCGACCAGGCGATCCAGGAGGTCGTCCGGATCCTCAGCATGCACATGGGCCCCAGCGAGGTGATCCTCAACCTCGACCTCCGCTTCCGCCGGGACCTGGGGGCCCAGGGGGTCCACGAGGCGGTGGACCGCATCGAGAAGACCGTGCGGGAGCGGCACCCCGTGGTACGCTACATCTTCATCGAGGTGGAGAGCCTGACCGGCCGGGGCGCCGGGTCACCGACCTAGGACCCCGGCTCAGGCTTCCTCCATCTCCGGGAAGGCCCGGGGATCGGCCAGCGCGTGGTCCAGGATCAGCGTCGCCGCGCCGATGGCGATGGCCTTGGGCCCCAGGACGCTGGTGCGGATCCGGGAGGCGGCCAGGGAGTTGGTGAGCGTCTGCTGGTGGACCGCCACCCGCATGGGGGTGAGGAGGAGCTCGCCCAGCCGGGCCAGCCCGCCCCCGATGATGACCGCGGTCGGGTTCATGAGGTTCAGCACCCCGGCCACGGCGCTCCCCAGGTGCTGGGCCGCCTCGTTCACCACCTTCATGGCGAGGGCGTCGTCGCCCAGGGCCGCGTCCTCCAGGCGCTGCATGTCCACCTCGCCACCGTGGAGCGTGCTGTCGGGGAAGGACGGGAGCAGCTCCTCGACCCGCTGGACCAGGGCCCGGGTCCCCACGAGGGTCTCCAGGCAGCCCCGGTTGCCGCACACGCAGACCCGTCCGCCGGGATCCACGACCAGGTGCCCCACCTCGCCGGCCACGCCCGTGGCGCCGCGGTAGATCTCGCCCCGGATCATGTGCCCGCTCCCGACGCCGCTCCCCACCTTGATGTAGGCGAAGTCGGTGAGGGAGCGGGCCGCGCCCCACCAGTGCTCGGCCAGGGCGCCCAGGTTCGCGTCGTTGTCCACGTGCACGGGCACGCCGTAGACGAGCTGGAGCCGCTCCAGCGCCTCGTGCCCCTCCCAGGCCGGGAGGACCACGTTGGGCAGACGCCGCGGATGGCGCGGGTCCACCGGGCTGGGGGCGGCGACGCCGACCCCGAGCAGGCGCCGTCGGGAGCCCTCGTGTCGGGCCAGGACGTCGTCGCACAGCTCCTGGATGAGCCGCCCCGTTCCTTCGGGGTCGGTGCGGACGGGGTGCTCCCGGTGCTCCCAGTCCAGGAGCTCGCCCCGGAGGTTGATGAGCGCCACGGAGACGTGGCTCCCGCCCATGTCCACGCCCAGGATCACGTGGGCGTCGTCGTTGAACCGGAGGAGGATCGGCGGCCGCCCCCCCCGGCTGGCGGCCTCCTCCCCCTCCACCACCAGCCCGGTCCCGAGAAGGGTCGAGACGATCTCGGACACGGTGGAGCGGGAGAGCCCGGTGGCCCGGGCGATGTCCGCCCGGGAGAGCTCCCGCGCCCAGATCAGCTCCAGCACCGAGTGGGAGAGGGGCCGACCCCGGGGATCGATCCGGCTGGAGACCCGCTGCGGGAGGACCTTCACGGAGCGGACCGCCTCGGGGCGCCCCGGGAGCGGGGCCCGCGCGGGGCGTCGGCCTGGAGCGACGGCATCTCGATCATCCTGTGTTCCTTCGGGTGAAGGGCGTTCATGGATCCACCGGAGACGGGCACGGCGCCGCGCCGTCGCCCGCCTCGACCAGCCGCACGTCGGAGAAGGACAGGGCCAGAGGCCCGGAGCTCTCCAGCCCCCACGGCACGACCACGGAGCCGACGTCGAGCCCCGCGTCCTCGAGACAGCTCAGGGGCACCCGTACCGTGCTCCACTCTCCGCCGGCAATCTCACGCAGGGCGTCCGTCAGGTCGAGGCGCACCGGATCCGCCCCCGCGCTCCGGACCACGAGCCGCACCGGAGCGCCGGGCGCCTCCTCGATCCGGAGATCGGCCGCGACCGCCATGGCGCCGTTGGCCTGGCGCCGCACGTCCGTGCCGTCGGCGCCCTGGAGCCGCACCGAGGCGGTCCCTCCGCCGGTCCAGCGGACGGTCCGGGCGTCCTCCTGGACCCTGCGGTCCGTCACCGTCACGGCCACCTCGCCGCCCGGGCTCTCCACCCGGCCCACGGTGGCCTCCACGGCCTCGCCGTCGGAGCCGACCACCCATAACCGCCAGGGAGCCACGGGGCCACCCCGGAAGAACGCGGTGCGGTCCGACTCCGACCCGCCCGCCAGGCCCTCTTCGGAGAGGACGGGGACCTCCCCGTCGTCGCCGTACCCCAGGCCGTACCCGTACGCGAACAGCGGATCGTACTCGGCGTCGTGCCGGTTGACCACCGCCTGGTCCGGGGTGCGCGGCCAGGAGAAGGAGAGCCGGCCCCGGAAGTCGTGCCGGACCGAGCCGTCGGGCGCCGCCACCAGGACGTCGGCCACCCCCACCCCCTCGGAGCCGGGCAGCCACGCCACGACGAAGGCGTCGGAGGCGTTGAGCTCCGGGGTGACCCAGAGGGGCCGCCCGGTGATGAAGACCGAGACCACCGGCACGCCCCGGTCCGCCAGCCCCCGCAGGAGCTCCAGCTCCCCCCGCTCGCCGCGGGGATAGTCCACCGACTCCCGGTCGCCCTGGAACTCGGCGTACGGGTCCTCCCCCCAGACCACCACGGCCACGTCGGGCTCGAAGCCGTCGGGGGTCGACCCGTCGGGGGAGAGGACCGCCGACCCGCCCGCCGCCTCCACCGCCTCGCGGATGCCGTCCCAGATCGAGGTGGCGCCGGGGAAGTCGGAGTTCTGGTTCCCCGTTCCCTGCCAGGTCAGCGTCCAGCCGCCCGCCTGCTTTCCGATGTCGTCGGCGCCGTCGCCGGCCACCAGGACCCGCGCACCGGGCGCCAGCGGAAGGACGCCCCCGTTGTTCTTGAGCAGGACCAGCGACTCGCGGACGGCCTGTCGGGCCACGGCCCGGTGCTCGGGCGAGCCCAGGACCGTCGTGTCCCCGGCGTAGGGGCGGGTGGACGGACCACCCCGGTCGAAGAGGCCCGCGCGGAGCTTCACCCGGAGGATCCGGCGCACCGCGTCGTCCAGGCGCTCGGTGGCGAGGGCGCCGGACTCGACCTGCTCCAGCGTGTTCTCCCAGAGCGCCCGCCAGTCGTCGGGCACCATGAACATGTCCAGCCCCGCCTCGATGGTCTCGGCGCACCGGTCGTTCTCGCACCCCGGGATCTGGCCGTGGGCGTTCCAGTCGCCGATGAGGAAGCCGTCGAAGCCCATGCGCCCCTTCAGGACCCCGGTGAGGAGGTCGTGGTTGGCGTGCATCTTCACGCCGTTCCAGCTCGAGAAGGAGGGCATGACGGTCTGGACGCCGGCCTCCAGCGCCGCCACGTACCCCTGCCCGTGGACCTCGCGGAGCTCCTCCTCGGAGATGCGCGCGTCGCCCTGGTCCACCCCGCCCTCGGTCCCGCCGTCGGCCAGGAAGTGCTTGGCCGTGGCGATGACGTGATGGCCGTCCAGGAACGCCTCCGATCCGGGCTCGCCCTGGAGCCCCAGGACCATCTCCCGGGCGTAGGCGGCCACGATCTCCGGGTCCTCGGAGTAGCCCTCGTAGGCCCGGCCCCACCGGCCGTCCCGGGGCACCGCCACCGTGGGCCCGAAGTTCCAGTCGTGGCCGGTGACCCGGACCTCCCGTGCGGTGACCTCCCCGATGCGGCGGAGGAGCTCGGGGTGGTTGGCGGCCCCGAGACCCACGTTGTGGGGGAAGAGGGTGGCGCCGATGACGTTGTTGTGGCCGTGGACCGCGTCCACGCCCCAGATGAGGGGAACGGGCACGCCGCCGTCGGACGCGTCCGTCGAGGCCTGGTACATGCTGTCGGCCAGCTCCAGCCAGTCCGCCACCGTGGCGTACTTGTCCTCGTTCGGGAAGCCACCGCCGCCGTTGAGGACCGAGCCCAGGTGGTAGCGGCGCACGTCGTCGGGGGTGACGCGGCGCACGTCGGCCTGGATGATCTGCCCCACCTTCTCCTCGGTCGTCATGGCGGCCAGGAGGGAGTCCACACGCGCCTCGAGGGCGGGGTCGGCGGGCAGGGGCGACTCGACCCGGGGCCAGTCGTCGGCGGGGGCGCAGGCGAGGACGAGGAGGACGGCGCCGAGGGCGGGGGCTGCGCGGAAGCTCATGGAAGGCCGAGTGGGGGCGGAAGGGAGCCGCGGGGGATCCGGGCGGGGTCCGGCCTGCGAACCCCGCCCGGGTGCCGCGTCAGTACCCCGGGTTCTGGGTCAGCGCCGGGTTCTTCTGGATCTCCTCCAGCGGGATGGGGAGGTACATCCGGGTCGCGTTCACGTTGCCCAGCATCAGCGCCAGCGGATCGTTCAGCTGGAACTGGGAGATGAAGTAGTCCGGGCCCCGCTGCACCATGTCGAACCAGCGCTTCAGCTCGTACGAGAGCTCCCAGGAGCGCTCGTTGTAGATGGCGTCGCGCATGGCGGCCTGACCCAGCGCCGGCAGGTCGGCGGGCTCGGGACGGCTCTCGCTCCCGGTGCCCTGCCGGGCCCGGGCGCGGACGGCGTTCACCGCCTGGGCGGCCGCGGCGGCGTTGCCGAGCTCGTTCTGGGCCTCGGCGTAGATCAGGTACGCCTCGGCAAAGCGGTAGAGGGGGATGTTCACGTCCCCGCCGCCCCAGAAGTTCAGCCCCCGGTCCGAGGGCAGGTACTTGTTCACGTGGGGATAGCCCTCCGGGAACCCGTACTCCGGGTCCGTGGGCGAGAAGTCCTTGGGGCTGGCGCAGTCCACCGGCTGGTCGGCGCGGCAGCCGGAGGTCCAGTAGGTGGCCTCCTGCCGGTAGTCGCCCGGGATGTAGGACTCGTAGAAGTCCCGGGTGGGGATCACCACGGCCCACCCGCCGCCTGCGCCCTCACCCAGGGTGCGGGGCCAGTAGACCGACCCGAAGAGGCTGGACTGCCACCAGCCTCCCCCGCCGATGCTCACCACCGCGAAGATCTCCTCGGAGCGGAGGTGGGACCCGGGCTCGAAGATGTTGCCGTAGTCCGCCTCCAGCGCGTAGACGCCCGAGTTGATGACCTCCTGGGCCGCGTCGGACGCCGCCTGCCAGTCCGCCGAGGACTGGGTCAGGACGTTGGCCCGCCAGCGGTAGGCGTCGGCCAGGAGCATGAGCGCCGCGCCCCGGGTGGCCCGGCCCAGCTCGGCTCCGCTGCGCGTGTCCGGCAGGCCCGCCGCGGCGGCGGTGGCGTCGTCGATGATCTGGGCCAGGACCTCGGCCGCGGGCGTCCGGGGCGCGTCCACCCGGATCTGCTCGGCCTCGGACAGATAGAGGGGCACGTCCCCGTAGGCCCGCACCAGCCAGAAGTAGTGGAAGGCCCGCATGAACCGGCCCTCCGCCTCGAGCTCGGCCCGCTTGCCCGGGTCGGAGAACTCGACGTCGTCCAGGTTGTCCAGCACCTGGTGGGCCCGGAGGATGTTCCAGTACAGCGTCTTCCAGGGCTGGACGGCGTCCCGGCTGGTGGTGGTCCAGTTCAGGAACTCCGGCGCCTGCGTCTCGACGTTGGGCTCGTCCGGGTGGAACCGTCCCTGGTCCGCGGCCAGCTCGAAGGTCCAGTGGTACTGCACCTTGAACATGTTCCAGTCGTGGAACAGGGAGTACATGGCCACGGCGGCCGCGTCGAGCTCGGCCACGGTGTTGTAGTAGGTGTCGGAGGTGATGAAGGACTCGGGCTCCTCCACCAGGAGGTCGCTGCACGCGGTGGACGCCATCGTCAGCGCCAGCACGAGGGTCATGGATCGGATCTTCATGGATCGTGTCCCGTTTGGGTGGCCTGAAGCGGCGTTAGAAGGTGACGCTGACACCGAAGTTCCAGATGCGGGCGCGGGGGTAGGCCCCCACGTCCAGCCCCCGGGCGGAGGGCGCCCCGCCGAGGCTGTTCACCTCGGGGTCGAATCCGCTGTATCCGGTGAGCGTGAAGAGGTTCTGCCCCGTCACGTAGAGCCGGCCCGAGCGGGCGCCGGCCAGGAGGCTCTGCGGCAGGTCGTAGCCCAGCGTCAGGGCCTGGAGCCGCAGGTAGCTCCCATCCTCCACCAGGGTGGAGTAGAGGAGGGTGCGGCGGTTGGCGTTGGCCCGGGGGATGTCCGTGGCGGTGTTCTCGGGCGTCCAGCGGTCCAGGACCTCGGCCCGCTCGTTGAGCTGCCCCGTGGCGTTCATCAGGAAGGCGTTGGACGCGTTCACCACGTCGTTGCCCGACGAGAAGGTGAGGAAGGCGTCCATCGTCAGCGGCCCGTAGGTGAAGGTGTTGCTCAGCCCGCCGTAGAAGTCCGGATCGGCGTGGCCGATGACGGTCCGGTCGTCGGGGGTGATGCGGCCGTCGCCGTTCACGTCCTGGATGTGGAGCTCGCCGGGCACGCAGTCCAGCGTCGGCCGCGGCTCGGCCAGGTCGCACACGTCCCCGGACTGCCAGAGCCCCATGACGTTGTATCCGTAGATGGCGCCCAGGGGCTCGCCGGGCATGATGACGTGGCTGTTGCCGCCCACGGCCCATCCCCACCGGTCCCCGCCGGTCTCGATGAAGTCCCGGTCGTCGATGGCCACGACCTCGTTCCGGTTCGAGGCCAGGTTCAGCGAGGACCGCCAGGAGAAGTCGCCGGACTGGACGTTCACGGAGGTGACGGCCAGCTCGACCCCGGTGTTCTTCACCGAGCCCACGTTCCGGAGCTGGTCCGCGAAGCCGCTGGTGAACGGCATGTTCACGATGAGGAGCAGGTCCTCGGTCTCCGCGCGGTAGACGTCCGCGGCCACCGAGATCCGGTCGTCCAGGAAGGACATGTCCAGGCCCAGGTTGTACTGGGTGGTGGTCTCCCACTTCAGGTCCGGGTTCGGCGACCGGGAGCCCGGCGCGAAGGAGATCGTGTTCCGGTTCCCGATGGCGCTCTCGGTGACGTCCATCCGGGCGAGGGAGTTGTACGGGTCCACCGCCTGGTTCCCGGTCCGGCCCCAGCTCGCCCGGAGCTTGAGGTCGTCGAAGAAGGCCTGGTCCCGCATGAAGCCCTCGTCGATGACCCGCCACGCGAGCGCGCCCGAGGGGAAGAAGGCCCACTTGTTGTTCTCACCGAAGCGGCTCGAGCCGTCGTAGCGGCCCGTGAAGGTGAGGAGGTAGGTGTCCCCCAGGTTGTAGTTCAGCCGGCCCAGGTAGGAGAGGAGCGTCCAGTCGTTGCCCCCCGACTCCACGATGGGGCGCTGGGCGCCACCCTGGAGGGAGTTCCACATGGGGTCGGCCACCAGGAAGTCGGCGGCCTCGATGCGGCTGTAGTCGAAGTCCGAGTCCTGGTAGGTGAACCCGCCCATGAAGGTCAGGTCGCCGGGGCCCACCTCGGAGCGCTCGTAGTTGAAGAAGGTCTCGTTCAGCACCTCGAGGGTCTGCCCCTGCCAGATCTGGGCGGTGCCGTTGGTGGCGAAGCCCTGCTGGATCTCCCGGGGGGCGAAGAACGGGTTGTAGGCGTCCCACGCGTTCACGCCGAACCGGTTGTTCAGCCGGAGCTCGTCGGTGACGGCCAGCTCCGCGAAGAGGCTCCCCACCACCCGGGTCTCGTTGCGCCGGTCGATGAGCTCGTTGACGGTGGCCACCGGGTTGGTGACGAACTCGCCCAGGATGGCCTGGCGGATGTAGTCGCCGGCGTCGTTCCGGACGGGAAGCGCCGGGTCGTAGATCATGGCGGCCAGGATCCCCCGGGAGTTCCCGGCGAGCTGGCCGTTCTCCACCTGGGACAGGTCCTGGCGCATGCGGGTCAGGCTGAGGTTGGTCCCGGCCCGGAAGCGGTCCGTGAAGTTCCGCTGGAGGTTCACCCGGCCCGAGTAGCGCCGGAAGTCGGTCCCGCGGATGATCCCCTCCTGCCCGACCATGTTGGCCGAGATGAGGTACTCGGTGCCGCCGCCGCTCCCGGAGAGCGTGACCGCGTGGCTCTGCTGGGGCGCCGTCCGGAGGAGCAGGCCCTGGTAGTCGGTGGTGCTGGCCTGGGCGATCTGCTCGGAGGAGTACTGGGGCGACTGCCCCACGTTGGTCATGGCCTCGTTGCGGAGCTCCCGGTACTGCCGGGCGTCGAGCACGTCGATGGTCTTGGTGGCCTCCTGGATCCCGTAGCTCGACTCCAGGGTCACGACGTTTCCGGCCTCACCCCCGCCCCGGGTGGTGATGAGAACGACCCCGTTCGCGCCCCGGGAGCCGTAGATGGCCGTGGCCGAAGCGTCCTTCAGGATCTGCACCGACTCGATGTCCCGGGTGTCGATGGTCACGAGCGGGTTCTGCGTCGGATCCGAGGAGGCCGTCCCCTGGGTCACGGGAATCCCGTCCACCACGTAGAGCGGCTCGCTGTTGGCCGTGATGGAGTTGGTTCCGCGCACCCGCACGCTCGTCCCGGCCCCGGGGAGCCCGGAGGCGCTCAGGACCTGGACCCCCGCGGCGCGTCCCTGGAGCGCGCCCGCCAGCGTCAGCTCCGGGGCGGCCTCCAGGGTGACGTCGTCCCCGGAGATGGAGGACACCGCGCCGGTGAGCTCCCGGCGGCTCGACGTGCCGTAGCCCGTGGCCACCAGCTCGTCGAGGTCGATCGCGCGGACCTCCAGCGTGAAGTCGATCACCGTCGTCTGGTCGGCCAGCACGGTGACCTCCCGCCGGGTCTCCCCGTACCCGATGCGGCTCACCCGGACGACCTGGGCCCCCGGCGCCACGCCCGGGATCACGAAGCGGCCGTCGTCCCGGGTCAGGGCGTGGGCGCGCGTGCCCTCCACCCAGACGTCGGCGCCGGAGAGGGGCGCCCCGTTGGACGCGTCGGTGACGTTCCCCACCAGCGTGCCGCTGGTGCTCTGGGCGACCAGCGGGTGCGTGGCGAGGAGGAGAGCGGCGAGGGTCGGAAGCAGCCTTCTCATGATGGTGTACTCCGTCGGGCGGGGACTGCGCGCAGGCGTACCGTGGCCAGCGGGCGGATCGACCTTTGTTTGGACGACAAACAAACTACGGCGATACTACACACGTCCGACGCGCCCCGCAAGAGTTCTCTGTACGAGGCGCATAGATCCAGACCTGTAGCCCCGAAAGCGACCCTCGGGAATGGTTGTGTCCGCCGCCCGCCCAACATAGTTTGTTGGTCGAACAAACAAGGTCGAGGGTCCGCCGACCGGCGGCGCCCGCCCCCGCACCCACCCACCACCCGCCTCGAGGAGGGGGAGCCATGAGTCTGCTCGTGGGCCTGGACTGGGCCGTCATCTCCCTCTACTTCGTGCTCGTCTTCGGCGTCGCCATCTGGGCGACGCTCCGGGAGCGGGCCAGCAAGGGCACGTCCGCCGACTACTTCCTGGCGGGCCGGGACGCCGGGTGGTTCCTCATCGGCGGCTCCCTCTTCGCGTCGAACATCGGGTCGGAGCACCTGGTGGGGCTGGCCGGGACGGGCGCGGCCAGCGGGGTGGCCGTGGCCCAGTTCGAGATCCTGGCCTCCCTGATCCTCCTCCTGCTGGGTTGGGTCTTCGTGCCCTTCTACCTCAGCAGCGGCGTCTTCACGATGCCCGAGTTCCTGGAGCGGCGGTATTCGGCCGGGGCGCGGTGGTACCTGGCGGTCATCTCCATCGTCGGGTACGTGCTCACGAAGATCTCGGTCACCATCGCCGCCGGGGGCATCGTCTTCGAGTCCCTCATGGGGATCGACTTCTGGACCGGCGCCCTGGTCGTGGTGGTGATCACGGGAGTCTACACCATCTTCGGCGGGCTACGCGCGGTTCTCTATACAGACCTCCTCCAGATGTTCGTGCTGGTGGGGGGCTCCGTGGCCGTGACCTTCCTGGGTCTCTCGGCGCTGGGAGGATGGGGCGCCATGGAGGCCGCCGTCGGACCGGCCTTCATGGACCTGTGGAAGCCCGCCTCCGACCCCGACTTCCCCTGGACCGGCATCCTCTTCGGCGCGCCCATCCTGGGAGTCTGGTACTGGTGCACCGACCAGTTCATCGTGCAGCGCGTGCTGGCCGCCCACGGAGAGGAGGACGCGCGGCGGGGGACCATCTTCGCCGGATTCCTGAAGCTCCTCCCCCTCTTCATCTTCGTGATCCCGGGGGTCATCGCGTACGCGCTGTCCCAGCAGGGGGCCCTCGCCCTGGACGCGCCGGACCAGGCCCTGCCCACGCTCATCGGGGTCCTCCTGCCCACCGGGCTCCGGGGCCTCGTCGTGGCCGGGCTCCTGGCGGCGCTGATGAGCTCCCTGTCCTCGGTCTTCAACTCCACCTCGACGCTGGTGACGTGGGACGTCTACAAGAAGATCCATCCCGAGGCCTCGGAGCGGAGGCTGGTGCTGGTGGGGCAGGCCACCACCGCCGTGCTGGTGGGGCTCGGGCTCCTCTGGATCCCGCTCATGGAGCTCATCTCGGCCCAGCTCTACCAGTACATCCAGAGCGTGCAGGCCTACATCTCGCCCCCCATCGCCGCCGTCTTCCTCCTGGGGATCTCCTGGCGGCGGGTGAACGCCCCGGGGGCCATGGCGGCCCTCGGCACCGGGTTCGTCCTGGGGATGGGACGGCTGGTGGCCGAGATCAACCAGGGCCGTCTGGACGGGATCCTCTTCGCGTACGCCGACATCAACTTCCTCCACTTCGCGGTCCTGCTCTTCGCCGTGTGCACCGTGGTGCTCGTGACGGTGAGCCTCCTCACGGCGCCTCCGTCCGACGAGCAGGTACGGGGGCTGACGTTCGCCACCCTGGGCTCGGACGAGGAGCGCGGGAACTCGCCGCGCAGCCGGAGGCTCGACGCGGGTCTCACGTTCGCGCTGATCCTGGCCGTCGCCGCGGTCTGGATCTACTTCTCCTGATCGCCGCCGACCACGATGCCCACCCCCGTCAGCAGGACCTCTCCAGCCCAGCCTCGGCCCCCGGCGCCCTCCGCGGGGGTCCGCGTGGTGGCGGACATCGGGGCCACGAACGCCCGCTTCGCGGTGCTGGGCTCCGGCCCCCTGGAGCTGGACCGCATCGAGTGCTTTCCCTGCGCGGATCACGCGGGGCTGGAGGACGCCCTCCGGACCTACATGGCGGAGCATGACCTGGAGGCCGTCTCCGAGGTCTGCCTGGCGGTGGCGGCGCCGGTGGAGCACGACGTGCTGAGCCTCCCCAACAACCACTGGAGCTTCAGCCGCCACGAGCTCGAGGGACGGCTCGGCGCCCCGGTCGCGGTGATCAACGACTTCACCGCCCAGGCCCTGGGGATCGACGCCCTGGGCCCCGAGGACATCCAGTGGCTGGGCGCGCCCCGACCCACCGGCGTCGGGACCCGCACGGTCCTGGGCCCGGGGACGGGCCTGGGCGTGGCCATCCGCACGCCCGGCGGCGAGATCCTGGGCTCCGAGGGAGGGCACGTGAGCTTCGCCCCCACCAACGCGCACGAGATCGAGATCCTCCGGATCCTCCTCGATCGGTACGGGCGGGTCTCCGCGGAGCGCCTCCTCTCCGGTCCCGGGCTCGAGAACCTCTACCAGGCCAACCGGCAGATCCACCTGGGCGGGGTCCGCCCCGACGCGGGGGTCCCCAGGGCGGAGGAGATCGCCCGGATGGCGGCCGCCGACGAGCCCATCGCCCAGAGGAGCGTCCGCGACTTCCTGGACATCCTGGCCGCGGTGGCCGGAGACATGGCGCTGGTGACCTGGGCCACGGGCGGGGTCTACCTCTCCGGGGGCGTGGTGCGGAAGCTCTCCCGCTTCCTCGACGGGGAGCGGTTCCGCTCCCGCTTCCAGGCCAAGGGCCGCTTCGAGGGCTTCTGCAGCCGGGTGCCCCTGGCGTGGATCTCCCACGGGCACCCCGGGCTCCTGGGTTGCGCCGTCGCGCTGGCGGGAAGCCCGCAGCCGCGGGAGGTGGCGTGATGCGGCCCCACCGTCCTGGCGGTCGCTCCGCGTCGCTGGTCCTGGCCGCTCTCTTGGGGGCGATGGCGTGCGGGTCGGGGGCGCCGACGGAGCCGGTGGACGGGGGACCCGAGCCGCCCGTCCCCCCGGACCAGCCCGGGGACTCCGGCGTCTGGACGCTGGTCTGGTCCGACGAGTTCGACGGCACGGGCCTGAACGGGTCCAAGTGGTCCGTGCAGGAGGGGGACGGGTGCGCCGAGGGCATCTGCGGCTGGGGGAACGACGAGGCCCAGTGGTACCGGGCCGAGAACCTCGAGGTGTCCGGCGGCTTCCTGACCCTCACCGCCGAGCAGGAGGCCGCCGGCGGGAAGCCCTACACCTCCGCCCGGATCCGCACCGCCGGCAAGGGGGACTGGACCTACGCGCGGGTCGAGGTCCGGGCCCGCCTCCCCCGGGGCCAGGGCCTCTGGCCCGCCATCTGGATGCTCCCCACCGACGAGGTCTACGGGGTGTGGGCCGCCAGCGGCGAGATCGACATCGTCGAGCTCGTCGGCCACGAGCCCGGGACGGTGCACGGCACGCTCCACTACGGCGACCCGTGGCCGAACAACCAGTCCTCCGGGGCCACCTTCACGCTGGCCGACGGGACGTTCGCAGACGACTTCCACGTCTTCGCGCTGGAGTGGGAGGAGGGGGTGATCCGCTGGTTCGTCGACGGGGAGCTCTACCAGACCCAGACCCAGTGGCACTCCTCCGGCGGGGCCTACCCCGCCCCCTTCGACCAGCGCTTCCACCTCCTCCTCAACGTGGCCGTCGGCGGGCGGTGGCCCGGGTATCCCGACGGGACCACCGTCTTCCCCCAGACCATGGACGTGGACTGGGTCCGGGTGTACCAGCGGCGCTAGGACGGCCCGGGCCTCCTCCGCGGCGCGGACGCGGAGCCCTCCGCCGCCCCCCCTGACAGAACCCCCGGGGCCTCCGGCGGAACTGTCCGTCGACTCTGTCGCCGGGCACCGTGGGCTCTGTCGGGCGAGCCCCCCGTGTGGCGCGGCATGATGGGGCGCGCGGCCTGGACGGGTCACCCTCTCCCCCCACGGCGTATCCGACGCCTCCGGGTGGCTGAAGCCGGGCCGCCGGCACCTACTGCCTCCCGGAGGACCCCATGTCCGCATCCCGCGTGCGCCGAGGCCCCGCCGCCCTGGCCTCCCTTCTGGCCCCCCTGCTGCTCCTTTCGAGCTGCAGCGACGACACGGCGACCGACCTCACCGGCCCCACCGACCCGATCTTCTACGGGACCCCGCTCTTCTCGTTGAGCTCCCAGTTCCTGTCGGAGGGCTTCCTCTTCCTCCCGTGGGTCCTGGACGACGCCGGCCCCAACGACGTGCCGGCCCAGTCGGACCTGAACGCGTTCACACGCGCCGACAACGTCGACGGGAAGCTGGGGGTGAAGTGGACCTGGGACGACATCGACTCGTGGACCGGAGAGGGTCAGACGGGGGACGCCTGCGCCCTCTTCGACACCGACGCCGACGGCTTCAACAACTACGCGCTCTGCGTCCGCATCACGAACACCCCGGACGGCAGCGCGATCTTCCAGCTCGATCCCCCCGAGTCCCCCATCCTGTGGGGGTGCAGCGACAAGAAGCAGGACCGCTGCTCCAAGCAGGTCACGGGCCCGCTGGACCTGGGCGGGAGCTACTGCGACGTGACGCTGCTGGGCGAGGACGGCTTCGGCGGCGCCGGCGACGACGGCGACGACGTCCTGGCCGCCTGCTCCATCGACCTCGCCGCCATCCAGGGAGCCACGAACACGAACCTGACCAACGTGTGCTCCTTCCCCTCGGGCGAGCCCAACAGCAATCCCTTCGACTGCGTCGTGACCCCGGGCGCGGGCTTCATCCAGATCATCAAGGAGACCGAGCCCACCGACGTCGACTCGACGTTCAGCTGGACCCTGTCGCCCGCCGCCACCAGCGGCGAGACCGGGTTCAGCGTCGTGGGTGACGGCACCACCGCGCTCATCCCGGTGCTCCCCGGCTCCGGCCCGTACAGCCTCACCGAGACGGTGCCGGCCGGCTGGTTCCTGGACACCGCGAGCTGCGAGCGCGACGGCACGCCCGTCGGCACCCGCACCGGCGACGCCGTCGAGGGCATCGGCGTCACCACGGGCGCGACGACGGTCTGCACCTTCCGGAACGTGTTGGCCCCGCCGGAGATCACGGTCACGAAGACCGCCGACCCCACGTCCATCCCGGAGACGGGCGGCGACGTGAGCTACACGGTGGAGGTGACCAACGTCTCCCTGAACCCGGTGGTCGTCGACGCCCTCGTGGACGACGTCTTCGGGGACCTGAACGGCCAGGGTGACTGCTCCCTTTCGGAGGGCTCGCCCGTCCTCGCATCCGGCGAGAGCTACTCGTGCACCTTCACCCGGACGCTGGGAGCCGCCACGGCCGGAGACACCCACACCAACACGGTGACCGCCACCGCGTCGAACCCGGGCGGGACGGACACCGCGTCCGACGACGCCACGGTGACGTACGCCGACGTGGCGCCCACCATCACCGTCACGAAGACACCGGACCCGGCCAGCGTGCCCGAGACGGGCGGCGACGTGACCTACACGGTGGCGGTCACCAACGACGCCGCCGAGGACGTGACGCTCACGTCCCTGGTGGACGACGCCTTCGGCGACCTGAACGGCCAGGGGAGCTGCTCCGTGCCCCAGACCATCACGCCGGGCGCGACGTACTCCTGCTCCTTCACCCAGGCGCTGGCGGGCAACGCCGGCACCACCCACACCAACACCGTGACCGGCACCGCGGTGGACGACGACGGCAGCGAGGCCAGCGACGACGACTCCGCCGACGTGAGCTTCGACGACGTGCCGCCGGCCGTCACGGTCACGAAGACGCCGGACCCGGCCAGCGTGCCCGAGACGGGCGGCGACGTGACCTACACGGTGGCGGTCACCAACGACGCCGCCGAGGACGTGACGCTCACGTCCCTGGTGGACGACGCCTTCGGCGACCTGAACGGCCAGGGGAGCTGCTCCGTGCCCCAGACCATCACGCCGGGCGCGACGTACTCCTGCTCCTTCACCCAGGCGCTGGCGGGCAACGCCGGCACCACCCACACCAACACCGTGACCGGCACCGTCGTGGACGACGACGGCAGCGAGGCCAGCGACGACGACTCCGCCGACGTCGGCTTCGACGACGTGGCGCCCGCCGTCACGGTCATCAAGACGCCCGATCCGGCCAGCGTGCCCGAGACGGGCGGCGACGTGACCTACACGGTGGCGGTCACCAACGACGCCGCCGAGGACGTGACGCTCACGTCCCTGGTGGACGACGCCTTCGGCGACCTGAACGGCCAGGGGAGCTGCTCCGTGCCCCAGACCATCACGCCGGGCGCGACGTACTCCTGCTCCTTCACCCAGGCGCTGGCGGGCAACGCCGGCACCACCCACACCAACACCGTGACCGGCACCGTCGTGGACGACGACGGCACCGAGGCCACGGACGACGACTCGGCCGACGTGGGCTTCGACGATGTGCCCCCGGAGATCGCTGTCACGAAGAGCCCGAGCCCGAGCAGCGTGCCCGAGACCGGCGGCGACGTCACGTACAGCGTGGGCGTCACCAACCTGTCGGCCGAGGATCTCAGCCTGACCTCGCTGATCGACGACGCCTTCGGCGACCTGAACGGCCAGGGGAGCTGCTCCGTGCCCCAGACCA
>CAZMTA010000028.1:0-35075 GCA_964569085.1 uncultured Gemmatimonadaceae bacterium
GGGGACCCCCGAGGAGGTGGCGGCGTGCGAGGCCTCGTACACGGGTCGCTACCTGAAGTCCCTCGTGGAGCGCGGGGCGGGCGTCGGGGCCTAGCCCGGGACGTCGTACCGTTCCACGCCCCACAGGACCAGGTTCCGGACGAGGACCCGGGTCTCCAGCGCACGGCTCAGGAGCTGGACCCGCCACCGGACGTCCCCGTGGTTGCGCGCCGGCACGTCGACGGAGCCCTCGAACTCCCCGTCCAGAAAGAGGGAGGCCAGGCCGTCCGGCCGGAGCTGGATGCTCACCGTCCGCCAGTCCGAGAGGGGGAGCCGGGGTGAATACCGCGTCCCCCGGGTGGGCAGGGGACCGTCGAAGCGGTACGAGGTGGAGTCGAACTCCTGGAACCCCCCGAAGGGGTGCTCGAAGCAGATCGCCTGGCCGTCGTACCCCCCGGCGGCGATGGGACCACGGGCCGGAAGCTCACGCTCCACGAGGCAGAGCTCGATCTTCTGCCCGTGGTCGAGCGTGAGCGGGAGCTTCACGTCGACGTCCAGCGTCCCTCCCAGGGTGAGGTCGAAGTCCCGACGGCTCACGATCCCGTCCACCCAGAGGTTGTCGCCGTTCAGGTCCACCGCCGTGTCGGTCCCCTCGGACCACGCGACCGGCGGCGGTGACCCCACGAACATCCAGGTGGTCGTGTCCACCGAGGCGAACCGGTCGGCCATCAGGACCGCTTCGGGAGGCTCTCCCGTCACCCGCACCCACACCGAGTCCCGGAGCCAGTCGTTGACGCTGGCCACGATCCAGGCCGTGCCCCGGGCGTTCCCCGTGGCGAAGCCGTCGGGTCCCACCGACACGATCTCCGGGCTCCGGCTCGTCCACTGGACCGGTCCCTCCCGCGTCCCGTCCGTGAACTCCACCGCCACCGGGAGCCGTTCCCTCCCGCCCCAGGCGAGCTCGAGGGGCCCGTCGGGGAGCCGGACCTCGACGGGGAATCGATCGCGTGGCGCCGTCCAACGCACCCGTCTCACGTCGCGGAACAGCTCCTCCGGTAGGACTTCGAGCTCCCCCGTCCGCAGGTCCAGGAGGATCCACCGTCTGGCCCGGTCGACGACCCCTGCGGCCAGGAGGTGCGTTCCCTCCGGGCTGCAGGCCATCGGCCATCCCCCGAGGAGGGTGAACGGGACGGGCACCGGGACGAACTCGAGCGCGGACACGTCCAGCCGGTAGAGGGCCGGGCTGCCGTCGTCCCGCCAGCCCCGTACGAGGACGCGGTCGGCGCCTCCGCACCAGTCACCCAGACCGGCTTGTCGGTGGGGAGCGGCCACCGAGCGGCGCGCGCTCCCGTCGGGGCGATGGATCACGATGGAGTCCCGGGCGGAGTTCACCAGCCGGACGACCCAGGCCTCGTCGGGAGACCAGAGCGCGTCGGTCAGCGCGCCCGGCCGGTCCAGCTCGACGGGGTGGTGCGTCCGGGTGGCCAGCTCGGTCCGGAAGACGTGATGCTCGTAGGTGTCCGGCGAGGGGTCCGCCTCCGTGACGATGGCGAGGCGTCCGCTGGGGGAGAGCGCCACCAGGCTGATGTCCCGCGGGGAGCGGAGAAAGGGGAGCCGGGAGCCGTCCTCGAGCACCTCTTCGACGGACGCCGGGTCATCGAGGGACGCGCCCTGGGCGAAGCGACGCACGCGACCGTCCGGCAGGAGGGCCGCCTCCGTGACGGGGACCTCCCCGTTGGGAAGGCGGCGGATGACCGACCAGCCCGCCCCCCGCCTCGGCGGCTCGATCAGGAGGGTCTCCCGGAGGCCCTGGGCCACGATGGTGCCGTCCCCGTAGTCCGCCTGCTCGGAGCGGGGAACGAGCATCGACGAGGCGGCGATCACCAGGGCGCCCAGAGCGGCGGCGAAGGCCAGGCGAGCCAGGGGTCCGGATCCGGTGGGGGCGGCGTCGGGGGTCTCCCGACCTCGTCGCCGGAAGGCCGCCCGCTCCTCCTGGACGCCGGGATCGAAGGACCATCCCTCGGGGCCCTCCACCAGGAGTTCCTTGCGGCGCAGCTCCGCCAGGAGCGCCTCGACCCGGCCGGGCCGTCCCCCTGCGGCTGCCGCCACCCGCGCCACCAGCGCCTGGAGATCGACCGGGTCGGGGACCTCCGCGGAGAGGACGAGGAGCTCCCGGATCTCCTCCGCGGACAGGGGCGCAAGGCGCAGGAGCTCCGCCGCACCGGCTCCGGCCAGGGCCTCGAGGCGGCGGCGGGCCGGCCCGCCCGCGCCTCCGGAGCGGCAGGCGAGGACGGACAGGACGGAGGCGTCCCGGAGGGAGCGGAACACCGTGGTCAGCACGGCCACGCTCTCGGGATCGGCCCACTGGAGGTCGTCGAGCGTGACCAGGAGGACGTTCTCGTGGGCCACCGCCGCCACGAGGTCCGCGATGGCGTCGGCGAGAGCGGCCGGAGTCGGCGACCCGGGGACCTCCGTCGCCTTCGAGGCCGAGGGGTGGAGCGCGTGGAGGGTGAGCTGCGAGCCCGCCGAAACCCCTGCGGCGCCGCGCCGGGACGAGAGGCCTTCCACCACCCGGGCGACCAGGCCCAGGGCCACTTCCTCGTCCCCTGCGATGGGCGCCAGGGACAGGACCTCGGCGCCCGCCGCCTCGGCGAAGCTCGTGACCTCCTCCAGGAGTCGGGTCTTCCCGCTCCCCTCCGGCCCCAGAAGGCCGACCACCTGACCCCGACCGGTCCGGGCCCCCCGCCAGCGAGTCAGGAGCTCGGCGAACTCCCGCTCCCGACCCACGAAGGGAAGGGTGACCCGCGACGCCCGGGACGCGTCCCGGGACCGACGGCCGGCCCGGATCTGGGCACGGAGGTCCTCTTCCTCGGCTGGGTCGAGGGCGACCCCCCGGCCCCGGTCCGAGAGGACCAGCTCGGCGGCGTCGAAGCGGCGGAGGCCGACCAGGCAGCGTGCTTCGCCCAGGAGGGCGTCCCGGCTGTAGGGCTCCACGGCCGCGGCCAGCCGGTAGAGCTCCAGCGCCTCCTCGGGCTCCGAGCGTGCTTCGGCGTCGGCCGCGGCCTCTCGCAGCGCGCCGCCGAGGCGCCGCTCGAGACGGGTGCGCATCTCATCGACCCACCGGTTGAAGTCGGGGGCTCCGGCGATCCGGAAGGAGCTGAACGGACCGCCGTTCCACAGGCTTCCGGCCCGCGCCACCTCTCCGGCGTCGAGAGCCTCCTCGAGGGCGGCGACGTCCGACACGAGCATGCCGTCGGGAATGGAGAGCACGTCGTTCTCGAAGAGGACGATGTCCTCGTGGAGCGTGGTGCGCAGCGTCCAGAGCGCCTGCCGGAGCGACGCCCCGGCTCGCTTGCTGGACGAGGCGGGCCAGAACACCCCCGTGGCCTCGGTCTTGTGGACCTCGGACCCCGAGCGCTCCAGGAAGGCCAGGAGCGCCAGCGGCTTGCCCGCGGGGAGGTCGGTGGGACGGCCCCCCGCGTCCTGGACCGAGGGGTGCCCCAGGATCCGGAGGGTGAAGCGTGTGGCGGGCTGGGGGGGCACCGGAGGAAAGGCGAAAGGGTGGGGGAGCGTCAGCAGGTTAGGCGTGAGTGTGCGCGGCCGGCGCCGAGGCGTCAACCGGGGGATGCGGGGACCCGAGGCCACGCCTCGGGCGCGACCTGTTATCTTACAGGGCTACATTCCTTACGAGACAGGCGAATAATACGTGGCTAAAGAAGAAGCGATCGAAGTCGAAGGCGTCGTCACCGAGGTGCTCCCCGACGCGAACTTCCGGGTCGAGCTCGAGAACGGACACGACATCCTGGCCTACCTCTCCGGCAAGATGCGGAAGCACTACATCCGGGTCCTGGAGGGTGACGCGGTCACCGTGGAGATCTCCCCGTACGACATGAGCCGGGGCCGGGTCACCTACCGCTACAAGTAGGGCCCTCCCTCCCTCCGGGGAGGAACGTGGAGGTGGTGCGCGGGGCTCCCTGTCCCCGGTCGCGGGTCCCCCTGGGCCCGCGTTACCTTTCGCGTCCACCCGGGAAGGAAACCCGGGGCGTGGCCGTACCGTAAGGTCCCGTGACTCGCCACATCACCGCTTCCGCAGAACGACGAAGGAGAGGACCATGGTCACTCGAGAGGATCTCGAGAGCTTCCTGATCCGCATGGATCTGGAGTACGAGGAGGTGGACGAGGGCATGTACCTCGTCCGGGGCCGCAACGAAGGGCTCCCCATCGTGGTGCACTACTCTGCGCCCCTCCTCCTCATCCGCATGAAGCTCATCGACCTCCCCGAGGACGGCGAGGGCTCCACGGAGCTCTATCGGACGCTGCTGACGCTGAACGCCAGCGACGTGGTGCACGGGGCCTACGGGATCGAGGAGGGTGAGCTGATCCTGAGCGACACCCTGGAGCTGGAGACGCTGGACTTCCACGAGATCCAGGCTTCCCTGGAGTCCATGGAGCTGGCGGCTTCCGGTCACATGAAGCGAATTCGCACCCTGGCGGGTGCCGACGCCGAGGCGGAGGGCTGATCGATGGGGATCTTCTCCAAGCTGTCCACGGTGATCAAGTCCAACATCAACGACCTCATCTCCCGGGCCGAGAACCCGGAGAAGATGTTGAACCAGATCATCCTGGACATGAGGGACCAGCTCGCGAAGGCCAAGCGCGAGGTCGCGGCGGCCATCGCGGACGAGCGCAAGCTCAAGTCCCAGCTCGAGGACGAGGTCAAGCAGGCCCGTGACTGGGAGCGGCGGGCCATGCTCGCCGTCCAGGAGGGTCGGGACGACCTGGCCAAGCAGGCGCTGATGCGCCAGCAGGAGCACACCGACCGCGCGTCGGTCCTCCGCAACACGTGGGAGGCCCAGGCCGCCGAGACCGAGAAGCTCAAGGGCTCGCTGCGGCAGCTCAACGACAAGATCGAGGAGGCCAAGCGGAAGCGGAATCTCCTCATCGCCAAGCAGAAGCGGGCCCAGGCGCAGCGCCGGATCCACGAGACCATGTCCGGCCTGTCGGACACGTCGGCCTTCGAGGCCTTCAACCGCATGGCCGACAAGATCGAGGAGGCCGAGCAGCGCTCCATCGCCCACGCCGAGGTCAACGAGGCCCTCTCCGGCGACACGCTGGAGTCGGAGTTCCTCCGCCTCGAGGCCGGCGGCGAGGGCGGAGCCGACGCCGACGCCCGTCTGGCGGCGCTGAAGCAGCAGATGGGGCTCCTGCCCGCGAGCTCGTCGTCCGGGGAGGCGGCCAAGCAGCTCTCCTCCGGAGACGACGACGAGGACGAGGCCGACGGCGCGGGGGGCGTGCGCGACGCCGAGGTCGAGGAGATGTCCGCCGAGGAGGCCGAGGACATCCCCGAGGCCCAGCTCCTGGAGGAGTTCGGCCGGCTGGAGGAGAAGCAGGCCGAGGGCTGACCCGACCGCCGGCCGGCGGCCCGACGTCCGAAGCGAGGGGGAGCGTCCCGCACGGGACGCTCCCCCTTTCGATTTCCACGGCCTCGCCCATCTTCAGGGCGTCCCCGAGCACCCGAACCGGAGCCCGCATGAGCACCGTCTTCCTGAACGGCGAGTACCTCCCCAAGGAGGAGGCCCGCATCTCCCCCGACGACCGGGGGTTCCTCCTCGCCGACGGGATCTACGAGGTCACCTCGTTCTACCACGGCGTCCCCTTCGCCATGAAGCGCCACATGGAGCGGCTCCTCCGGGGGCTGTGCTGGACGCGCATCGACGCCGACACCTCGGGGATGGTCGAGATGCACGAGCGGCTGATCCGGGACAACGGCCTGGAGGACGAGCCCACCTCGCTGGTGTACCTCCAGATCACCCGGGGCGCCGCGCCCCGCACCCACTGGTTCCCCACCGAGCCGGTGGAGCCCACCGTCTACGCCTTCGCCAAGGCGTGGAGCCGGCCGTCGGAGGAGGCCTGGCTGCAGGGCTCGACCGCCGTGACCGTGCCCGACCGGCGCTGGGGCCGGGTGGACATCAAGACCGTCTGCCTCCTGCCCAACGTCATGGCCATCCAGGCCGCGAAGGACGCCGGCGTGGACGACGCGATCCTGGTCAAGGACGGCGTGGCCATCGAGGGCACGCACCAGAACTTCTGGGGCGTGTTCGGCGGGACGCTGGTCACCCACCCGGTGACGAACCACATCCTCCCGGGCATCACCCGGGCGGTGCTCCTGGAGGTGGCCCGGGAGGAGGGGATGCCGGTCGAGGAGCGCCCCATCATGGTGGAGGACCTCCGCCACGCCGACGAGCTCTTCTTCAGCGGGACCACCGCCGAGGTCCAGCCGTGCACCGAGGTCGACGGGCGCCCCGTGGGCGACGGCACGGCCGGTCCCGTCACCCGGTCGCTGTCGGCGGCCTTCCGCAAGCGGATCGCCGAGCGTGCGGAGCGGGTCCGGGCCGCTGCGGGCTGACCCGCGGTTCCGCCGCGTAGCCGGCCGTCTCCTCCTGGTGGCCGCCCTCCTGGCCGCCGCCGCCGCCGGGACGTGCCCCGTGGGGCCCGGCGTGGAGGGCCGCGTGGACGTGGCGCCCCCGGGAACGGAGGCGGTGACGCTCACCTACCTGGGCGTGGGCGGGTGGATCATGGAGTGGCGCGGGACCACCGTCCTGGGCGCGCCCCTCTTCTCCAATCCCGCGTTCGTCCGGACGGGGCTCGGCCCCATCCGCTCCGACACGGCGGCGGTGGACCGGTGGATGGGCCGCTTCGACGTCTCCGACGCCGCGGCCATCCTGGTGGGCCACGGCCACTACGACCACCTCATGGACGTGCCCCGGGTGGCGAGCGTCCACGCCCCCGAGGCCGCCATCCTGGGAAGCGGGACGGTGAAGAACCTCCTGGGCACCTGGTCCGGGGTGGCGGACCGCGTCCTGGTGGTGGACTCGCTGGCCGGGACGCAGGAGCGGGAGGGCGCGTGGATCCGGGTCTCCCCGGCGGTGCGGGTCATGCCGCTGGCCTCCAGCCACGCCCCCCACTTCCAGGACCTGACCCTGTACCGCGGCACCGCCGACGTGCCCTGGACCGAGGAGCCCCGGCTGGCCACCGACTGGGTGGACGGGCCCTCCTACGCCTATCTGGTGGACTTCCTGGAGCGGGACGGCTCGGTGGCCTTCCGCCTCTACTACCAGGACGCCATTCCCCAGGCACCCGCGGGCTACGCCCCGGAGACCCTCGTGGAGGAGCGTCCCGTGGACGTGGCGATCCTCATCCCCTCCACCTTCGACCAGGTGGACTGGCACCCGGAGGCCTTCGTCGAGAACCTCCGGCCCCGGTGGGCCCTCCTGGGCCACTGGGAGGACTTCTGGGTGCCGCCGGACCACGAGACCCACTCCATGACCATGGCCGACCTGGGCTATTTCGAGGCGCGGCTGGACCGGGTGCTCGAGGGGCCCTTCTGGCGGCCGGAGCTGTTCACCGTCTTCCGCTTCCCGGCGGGCTGAGTCGTGTCCCAGCCCGTCTCGTCCCCCGGGGGCCGCCCCATGCTGATCGCGTTCACCGTCGCCATCTCCCTGGCCGCGGGCCTCCTCTTCGTGGTCCAGCCCATGGTGGGGAAGATGATCCTCCCCCTGGGCGGGGGGAGCCCCCAGGTATGGGTGACGGCGCTGGTCTTCTTCCAGGCCGCCCTGCTGGCCGGGTACGCCTACGCGCACCTGAGCGTGCGCTGGCTGGGGCCCCGACGGCAGGTCTGGCTCCACGCCGCCGTCCTCCTCCTCCCCTTCCTGGCGCTTCCGGTGGCGCTCCCGGGGCTGGCTCCTCCGGCGGGGGGAGCCCGGTCCCCCTGGGTGCTGGGCGTGCTCACCCTCATGGTGGGGGCGCCGGTCTTCGTCCTGGCCGCCGCCAGCCCCGTCCTCCAGAGCTGGCTGTCGACCACCCGGCATCCCGACGCCCGGGACCCCTACTTCCTCTACGCCGGGAGCAACGCCGGGAGCCTCGTGGGCCTCCTGGCCTACCCCTTCCTGGTGGAGCCGCTCCTCCCCCTGAGCGTCCAGTCCCGGGCGTGGACGGTGGGCTATGGCGCGTTCGTGGCGCTGACCCTGGGGTGCGCGGCGCTGACCCTGCGCTCCCGGCCACGGGACGGGGACGAGCCCGCCCCGACCGGGGCGGAGCGCCCGCTGCCTCCCCCGGACGCGCCCCTCCCGCCCGGGGGCCGGGCGGGCGGGGGGCGGCCCGACCGCGGGGACCGCCTGTTCTGGCTGGTTTCGGCCGCCGTCCCCTCGGCGCTCCTGGTCGGCGTCACCCACTACCTCACCAGCCGCATCGTGCCGGGGCCCGTCCTCTGGGTGCTGCCCCTGGCCGTGTACCTGGTGACCTTCATCGTGGCCTTCGCCCGGCGTAGCCTCGTCTCGGTGCGGACCACGTCGGTGGCGGTGGGAGGGCTGGCCGTCATGGGAGCCCTCGGCGTCCTGCTGCGGGTGGAGACGCCGGTGTGGGCGGTGACGCTCCTGCACCTGGCCGTCCTGGGCGCCGCCGCGCTCCTCTGCCACCAGCGCCTCGCCGCCCGGCGCCCCGACGCCCGCCACCTCACCGAGTTCTACCTCATGGTGTCGGCCGGCGGGGTCCTGGGGGGCGGCTTCAGCGCCCTGGTGGCCCCCGTGGCCTTCGAGTCGGTGGCGGAGTATCCGCTGGCGCTGGTGGCGGCCGCCTTCTTCCGGGTCCCGCGGGGCGTGGCGTCCGACGCCGCCGGGGGCGGGGTCTTCGCCCGGCGGGGGCCGCGGGACCTGCTCCTCCCCGGCCTCCTGGGCGTGTGGCTCCTGGCCGGCGAGGCCTTCCTGGCCGACGCTCCCGGCGTGCCCGACGGCGTGGTGGTCGTCGCGCTGACCCTCCTGCCCGCCCTCGCCGTGTACCTGCTGTCCCGGGCACCGCTCCGGTTCGCCGTGGCGCTGGGGCTCCTCCTCCTCCTGGGGCAGGGCCGGATGTACCGCGGCGAGATCCTCGTGCAGGAGCGGACCTTCTTCGGCGTCTACCGGGTGCTCCAGGACCCCGGGGGCTCCTACAACGCCCTCTACCACGGGAGCACCGTCCACGGCATCCGGAGCCTCGACCCGGAGCGCGCGGACGTGCCGCTCGCCTACTACCACCCCGAGGGCCCCGCCGGCATGGTGGTCTCCGCCGTGGCGGGCCGCCCCGACGCCCGGGAGATCGCGCTGGTGGGCGGCGGCACCGGCGCCCTGGCGGCCCTCGCGCGGCCCGGGCAGCGCGTCACGATCTACGAGATCGATCCCGTGGTGATGGAGATCGCCGAGGATCCCGAGCTCTTCCCCTTCCTGGCCCGCACGCCCGCGGAGGTCCGCGCCGTGGTGGCCGACGGGCGCCTGGGCATGGCGGCCTCGGAGACCACGTACGACATCATCGTCCTGGACGCCTTCACGTCGGGCTCGATCCCGGTGCACCTCATGACCCGGGAAGCGGTGGAGCTGTACCTGGAGCGCCTCCGCCCCGGCGGCGTCCTCCTCTTCCACGTCTCCAACCGCCACCTGGATCTCGCCCCGGTCCTGGGCGCCCACGCCCGGGAGCTGGGGCTGTCGGCCTTCGTGCGCCGGGACACCCGTGCGCTGCCCGAAGCGGGGATCCTGGGCTCGGACTGGGTCCTCCTGGCCCGCGGTCCCGACGATCTGAGGGGCATCCCGTCCCTGAGCTGGCACCCGCTGCGGCCGGGGCCCGACGCTCCCTCGTGGACCGACGACTTCTCGAGCCTGCTCGGCGTGCAGCGCTGGCTCCAGGTGCGGTCCGGGGCCGGCGCCCCCTAGATTCCTCCCCGCCGCGGGCCCCCGCGGCCCCGATCCCTCCACACCCCCACGCCATGCCGTCCACCCCCCCGCGCACGCCCTCCCGCTTCCGTTCCCTCGCTCCGGGGGCGGTCCGGGTCGTGCTCCTCCTGGCCCTGGCCGGCGCCCCGGCCCCGGCGGCGCGGGCCTCGGCGCAGAGCGCCCTGCCGGACCCGGTGGAGCTGACGGTGGACGACGTGCAGGCGGCGTACGCGGCGGGGACGTACACGGCCACGGAGCTGGTGCGGGCCTTCCTGGACCGCATCGCCCGCTACGAGGACCGCTACAACGCCTTCATCTCCATGAACCCCGACGCCCTCGCCGAGGCGCAGGCGCTGGACGTGGAGTACGCGGGGCAGGGGCCCCGCTCGCGGCTGCACGGCGTGCCGGTGGTCGTCAAGGACAACATCGACCAGCGGGGTCGGGTCACGACGGCGGGCTTCGAAGGCTTCAGCTCCGCCACCGGCGGCGTGGACATGATCCCCGGGGACGACGCCGCGGTGGTGGCGCGCCTCCGGGCCGCCGGGGCCATCATCCTGGGCAAGACGAACCTCCCCGACTTCGCGGGCCACGGCACCCGCACCGAGAGCACCGTGGCAGGGGTGACCCTCAACCCCTACAACGTGGACAAGGCCCCGGGGGGCTCCAGCGGCGGCACGGCCACCGCGGTCAACGCCTCCTTCGCGGTGCTGGGCCTGGGCACCGAGACCGGGGGCTCCATCCAGAACCCCGCCTCGGCCCAGGCGCTGGTGGGGGTGAAGCCCACCTACGGCCTCGTCCCCAACGAGGGCGTGGTGCCGCTGAGCGGGAGCTACACGGACGTGGTGGGCCCCCTGGCCCGCACGGTGCGGGACGCCGCGGCGACGCTGGACGTCCTGGCCGGGCCCACCCTGGAGGACCTGGCGACCTTCGCCGCCGAGGGCCACATCCCGGAGAACGGGTACCTGGCCGGCCTGGAGGCGGGGTCCCTGGAGGGCCGGCGCTTCGGCCTCGTGGGACCGGGCTGGCGGGAGGAGTTCCTTCCCCTGGCCCCGGAGACCGAGGCGTGGTACCGCCGGGCCGTGGCCACCCTGGAGGAGCTGGGCGCCCGGGTCGTGGAGGATCCGTTCGAGGGCACCGGCTTCGTCGAGCTGTGGGACGAGCGTCCCCGGGTGCCCACGCAGGGCGCCCACGACCTCTACCTCTACCTCCAGGGCCTGGGCGACGCGGCGCCCTTCCGCAGCGTGGAGGAGTGGGAGGCGCTCACGGGCCGGGAGCTCTCCCGGGCCCGGAACCGGGACGGGGTGCTCACGCCGCCCACCCGCCCCAGCGCCACGGAGGAGGGGGACCGCTTCCAGGCCTGGCGCCTGGAGATGCTCGAGCGCTTCCGCGAGGTCCTGGAGGAGAACGAGCTCGACGGGCTCTTCTTCCCCCAGGCCGGCTCCCCGGCCCCCGACCTGGTGGAGGACCCGGAGCGGCCGGAGCACAACCCCAACAACTGGCCCGAGCTCCCCAGCAACATCGTGAACGACCTGGGCGTGCCCGTGGTCACGGTGCCGTACGGGTACTACGACGACGGCACGCCCTTCGTGGTGGCCTTCATCGGGGACCGGTGGAGCGAGGCGGATCTCCTCTCCTGGGCGTGGCACCTGGAGCGGGCCACCCGCGCCCGGATCGCGCCGACGCTGGTGCCGGCGGAGCACCGCCCCCGGCGGTAGCCGCCCCGAGCCTCTTCCTCAGTACAGGAGGTAGGGGCGCCGGAGGGTCCGGAAGGCCTCGAGCTGCTCGTCCCACGCGGCCACGATGGCGTCCACGCCCTCGCCGGCGTCCAGGGCCCGGCGGAGCCGGTCCGTCCCCGCCAGGCGGTCGAAGTGGCTCTCGCGCCACGACCACTCCGCGCCCGAGGCGCGCCGGGCCTCCACGAGCATGGCGACCGCGGCCCGGGGGGCGTCGTAGTCGGACGCGGCGCCCACCACGCGCACGCCGCCCACCTCGGTCCCGGCGAACTTCCCGTCGCCGGGCGATTCGGGGGTGAAGCGGACGGCCTCGAAGCGGACGCCCTCCAGGCCGTGGGCGTTCAGGCGGGCGGCCAGCGCCTCCCCGTCGAGCCACGGCGCGCCCACCCACTGGAAGGCCCGGTCCGTGCCCCGTCCCACCGAGAGGGGGGTGCCCTCGAAGAGGCAGGTCCCGGGGTACGCCAGGGCGCTCTCCAGCGAGGGCAGGTTGGGCGAGGGCGCCACCCAGGGGAGACCCGTGTCGTCCCACGTCATGTCCCGGCTCCACCCCTCCATGGGGACGACGTGGAGCTCGACGTCCACGCCGAACTCGCCCACGTAGAGGCGGGCCAGCTCCCCCACGGTCATCCCGTGGCGCATGGGGACGGGGTAGAGGCCGACGAAGGTGGAGAAGTCCGGGTCGAGGACGTTGCCCTGCACCGCGTCCCCCCGGACCGGGTTGGGGCGGTCCAGGACCACGAAGGGGATCCCCTCCTCCCCGGCCGCCTCCATGGCGTAGGCCATGGTGGAGACGTAGGTGTAGTAGCGCGCCCCCACGTCCTGCATGTCGAAGACGAGGACGTCCACGTCGGCCAGCGACTCGGGGGTGGGGCGGCGGGTGGCCCCGTACAGCGAGTGGATGGGGACCCCGGTGGCGGCGTCGCGGCCGCCCTCCACGTGCTCCCCGGCCTCGGCGGTGCCCCGGAGCCCGTGCTCGGGCCCGAAGAGCGCCACCAGCTCCACGTCGTCGGCCCGGGCCAGCGCGTCGATGGTGCTCCGGGTGCCGCCGGCGCCGTCGGGGAAGATCCCGGTGTGGTTGGTGACCAGCCCCACCCGCCGGCCCCGCACCAGGTGCAGGGAGTCGGCCAGGAGGACCTCGACGCCGGCCCGGACCCGGTCGGGCCGGGCGGCGTCGGCCGGAGACGCGGCGCCGGGCTCCCCGGCCTCGCCCGACGCGGAGGGCGCCCCGGCCCCGTCCCCGGGCGCGCACCCCGCCGCCAGGAGGAAGGAACAAGCCAGCCCCAGGGCGTGAATCAGAGATTGTGACCGTACCGGCCGTCGGGTATGTTCCCGACCGTCCGGCCGGCGTCGGCCGGATCCCCCTCGCATGCGCTCCATGCTGGAACCATCGGGGACCCCGACCCCGCCGTCAAACCCACTCCCGACGAAGGCGAACCTCCGCGGCATGGCCCACGCGACCCTCCCTCCCCGTGAATCCTTCCGCACGGCTCGGGGGTGGCTCGCGCTCCTGGCCCTGACCTCCGTGGCCGCCTGCGCCGCTCCCCCCTCCTCCCCGGCGCCCGCCGAGGGGACCACCTCGACCGGGGAGCGTCCCGCCCCCGACCCCGCCGCCGTGGTCGCCGACGCCCAGCCGGACCCCGCGGTCGACGTGCCGCTGGACGCTCCGGACCTCGAGCCGGACATGGACGACGAGCCCGGCGCGTGGGCCCGCCGCACCCTGGCCGGGCTGTCCCTCCGGGAGAAGGTTGGCCAGCTCATCATGCCCTGGGTCATCGGGGACTTCGCGCCGGCGGGCACCTCCAGCCACGACCGCATCACGGGCTACGTGGACGAGGGCATCGGCGGCGTGATCATGTCCGTGGGCTCCCCCACCGAGGTGGCGGCGAAGCTGAACACGCTCCAGCGCCGGGCCCGGGTGCCGCTCCTGGTGGCCGCGGACCTGGAGACCGGGGCCGGCTTCCGCTTCCGCGGGGCCGTCCAGATGCCCGGCACCATCGAGCTGGGCGGCGCCACCGACTTCCCGAGCCTCATGGCGGTGGGCGCCACCGGCGAGGCCGGGCTGGCCTACGAGATGGGGCGGATCACGGCCCAGGAGGCCCGGGCCGTGGGCGTCCACGTGCCCTTCGCGCCGGTGCTGGACGTCAACAACAACCCGGACAACCCCATCATCAACGTCCGCTCCTTCGGCGAGGACCCGGTGCTCGTGTCCACGCTGGGAGCCTCCTTCGTCCGGGGGGTGCAGGAGCACGGGGCCATCGCCACGGGGAAGCACTTCCCCGGCCACGGGGACACCGGCACCGACTCCCACCTGGCCCTCCCCACCATCCGCCACTCCCGGGCGCGCATGGACTCGGTGGAGCTGGTGCCCTTCCAGAGCGCCATCGACGCCGGGATGGGCGGCGTCATGACCGCGCACATCACCGTGCCCTCGCTGAACGGCGGCGACGGCGATCCGGCCACGCTCTCTCCGGAGGTCCTCACCGACCTCCTCCGCCTGGAGATGGGCTTCGAGGGGCTGCTCTTCACCGACGCCATGGACATGCGGGCCATCTCCGGTCGCCTGGGCGCCGGCGAGGCGGCGGTGCAGGCCGTCGAGGCCGGCGCCGACGTGATCCTCATGCCGCCCTCGGTGGACGCCGCGCTGGAGGGCATCCTGGAGGCCGTCGGCGAGGGCCGGATCGAGGAGTCGCGCATCGACGCCTCGGTGCTGCGGATCCTGGAGGCCAAGGAGGAGCTGGGCCTCCACCGCACCCGGACGGTGGACCTGGAGCGCATCCCCGAGGTGGTGGGGATCCCCGAGCACACCCGCGTGGCCTCGGAGATCGCCCGGAAGTCGATCACGGTGCTGAAGAACGACGGGGACCTCCTCCCCCTCCTGGGCACCCGCACGGCGGAGGTCCTCTCCGTCACCTACGCCCGGGGCTCCGACGTGCTGGCGGGGCGCTACTTCAACGGCCGCCTCCGCTCCACCTACCCCCGGCTCCGCACCGCGAGCGTGGACCGGGACGCTTCCGCGGCCCTCTACGACGGCCTGGTCCGGCAGGCCCGGCGCTCGGCGCTGGTCGTGGTGGGGATCTACGTGACCGCCGTCTCCTACTCGGGCTCGGTGGCCGTGCCCGAGGAGCTGGTGGGCTTCATCGAGGAGCTGGGCGAGGCCGGCGTGCCCCACGTGGTGGTCTCCTTCGGCAACCCGTACCTGCTGGCCGACTTCCCGGACGTGCGGTCCTACATGCTGGCCTGGAGCGGCTCCGAGGCGAGCCAGCGGGCCGCCGCGTCGGCGCTCTTCGGGGACTTCCCCATCACGGGGCGGTCGCCCACCGGGGCGCCGCCCCTCTTCCAGATCGGGGACGGCATCCGGATCCCGGCCCGGGGCGGCGGCGAATGAGGGCTCGCCGCCCGGCGCGCCGACTGGTCCTCCTTCCGGCCCTGGCCGGCCCGCTCCTGGCGGCGTGCGGCCCGGCCGCGGCCGCACCGGCGCCGCCCGAGGCGCCCGGCGCCCCGCCGGCCCAGGAGGCCCCGGCCCCGCCCGCCGGACCCGCGGACCCCGTCGCGCCCCAGGGCGTGGTCGACCCGGCCACCGTCCAGATGGACCCGGCCCTCCCCGCCCGCATCGACTCCCTCGTCCGGGCGGCGCTGGCCGGCGCGGCGGCCTCGGGCGCCGCGGTGGCCATCGGGCGGAAGGGCCGCCTGGTCGTGCTGGACGGCTGGGGCGAGCTGGCCTGGGGCAGCGGGCGCCCCGCCACCGCCACCTCCATCTGGGACCTGGCTTCCGTCTCCAAGGTGGTGGGGACGACGACCATGGCCCTGATGCTCGTGGACCAGGGGCGCCTGGACCTGGACGACCGGGTCGTGGCGCACCTCCCCTGGTGGTCCCGGGGCGACGCCCGCAAGGAGGAGGTCACGGTGCGCCAGCTCCTCCTCCACCGCGCCGGCCTGCCTCCCTTCCGGCGCTGGTTCTTCGACCACGAGGGCGTCCAGGCCTACAAGGACGCCGTGGCCGACGAGCCCCTGGAGCGCGACCCCGGCTCCGAGACCGTCTACTCCGACATGAGCGTCATGACGCTGGCGTGGATCATGGAGGAGATCACCGGGCGGGCCATGGACGAGTGGCTGGACGACGAGGTCTTCGAGCCCCTGGGCATGCGCGAGACCTTCTACAACCCGCCCGACTCGCTCCTGCCCCGGATCGCCGCCACCGAGATGGACACGGTCTGGCGCCACGAGATGGTGTGGGGCCGGGTCCACGACGAGAACGCCGACGCCATGGGCGGGGTGGCGGGCCACGCCGGTCTCTTCAGCACCGCCGTGGACCTCTCGGTCTTCGCCCGGACGCTGCTGGCCGGCGGCGAGGCTCCGGCCTGCGTCCCGGGGCGCGTGGCCGGCGCGCCCTGCCCGGTGGCGCGGCCCGAGGCGGTGCGGCTGGCCCGTCCGGAGACCGTGGAGCTCTTCACGTCCCGTTGGGACGGGACGTCGAGCCGGGCGCTGGGGTGGGACACCCCGTCCGGGCGCTCCTCCGCCGGGGACTACCTGGGCGCCGGGTCGTTCGGGCACACCGGCTACACCGGGACCTCGATCTGGATGGATCCGGAGCTGGACCTCTGGGTGATCCTCCTCACCAACCGGGTCCACCCGACCCGCGCCAACACCCGCCACGTCCCCTTCCGCCGCGCCGTGGCCGACGCGGCCGCCCGGGCCGTGACCGATCGCCCCGTGCCGCCCCGGGGCGGCTGAGCCGGGACCGCCCTCCGTGACCCTTCTCGACTGGGGCATCATCGCCCTCTACTTCGCCTTCGCGGCGGTCATCGGCCTGGCCCTCTCCCGTCGCGCGGGGAGCTCGCTGTCCGAGTACTTCGTGGGGGGGCGGGCCCTGCCGTGGTGGCTGGCCGGCACCTCCATGGTGGCCACCACCTTCGCGGCGGACACGCCGCTGGCCGTGACCGAGATGGTGGCCCGGCACGGCGTGGCAGGGAACTGGCTCTGGTGGAACATGGTGATGAGCGGGATGCTCACCGTGTTCTTCTACGCCCGCCTCTGGCGCCGCGCCGGCGTCATCACCGACGTGGAGTTCACCGAGATCCGGTACGGCGGCAAGCCCGCCGCCCTCCTCCGGGGCTTCCGCGCCGCGTACCTGGCCGTGCCCATCAACCTGATCATCATGGGCTGGGTGAACCTGGCCATGATGGAGATCGTCAGCACGGCGCTGGGGATCTCCGAGGTGGCCGCCCTCCTGGTCTGCTTCCTCCTGGCCGGGGCGTACTCCCTCCTGGCCGGGCTCTGGGGCGTGGTGGTCACGGACTTCTTCCAGTTCGCCCTCGCCGTGACGGGCGCGGTGATCCTGGCGTGGTTCGCCGTGGAGGCCGTGGGGGGGATGGCCGGGCTGGAGCAGGGGCTGGCCGACGTCCACGGCTCCAGCGAGGCCGTCCTCTCCCTCTTCCCGTCGGGGAACGCCGCCTGGATGCCCGCCATCACCCTGGCCGTCTACCTGGGCGTGAACTGGTGGGCGTCGTGGTACCCCGGCGCCGAGCCCGGGGGCGGGGGCTACATCGCCCAGCGGATCTTCAGCGCGCGCTCGGAGCAGGACGGGGTCCTGGCCACCCTGTGGTTCAACATCGCCCACTACGCGGTGCGCCCGTGGCCCTGGATCCTGGTGGCGCTGGCCTCCACCGTGCTCTACCCCGGCCTGGAGGACCCCAAGGAGGGGTACGTCCTGGCCATCATGGACCTCCTCCCTCCGGGGCTGACGGGGCTCGTCCTGGCGGGCTTCGCGGCGGCGTACATGTCCACCATCTCCACCCAGCTCAACTGGGGCGCGAGCTACCTGGTGAACGACCTCTACGCCCGCTTCGTGAACCCCGACGCCGAGGAGCGGACCCAGGTCCGGGCGTCCCGGATCGCCACGGGCCTCCTCATGGTGGCCTCGCTGGTGGTGACCTACTTCCTGGACAGCATCGAGGGGACGTGGCGCTTCCTCCTGGCCATCGGCGCCGGGACGGGGCTGGTGCTGATCCTGCGATGGTACTGGTGGCGCATCAACGCCTGGTCCGAGATCAGCGCCATGCTGGCCTCGCTGGTGGTGAGCGTGACCCTCTGGTTCGGGGTGGGCCTCGATCCCGACGACCCGACCCAGTGGGCGTGGATCATGCTGGCCACCGTGGGCGCCTCCAGCCTGGTCTGGATCGCCGTGACGTTCCTCACTCCCGCCGAGGACGAGGAGCTCCTGCGTCGCTTCTACCTGCGGGTGCGCCCCGGGGGGGCGGGGTGGACGCGGATCTCCGCCGGGCTGGGGCTGGGCCACGAGCCCGTGGACGGCGGTCCCCTGAACTGGACCAACTGGGTGGCGGGGGTGGTGTCGGTCTACGCCTCCCTCTTCGGGATCGGGCGCCTCCTCTTCGGGGACACCCTCCAGGGCCTGCTCCTCCTGGGTCTGGCCCTGGGATGCTTCGTCTGGATCGGGCGGAACCTGCGGCCCTCGCGCGAGCCGCTGGGCCCCATACCGGGAGTGAAGTCGTGACGAACGAATCGAAGGCTCCGTCCCTGGTCCCGCCCGCCCGCCCGGTGCCCACGGGAAGCGCCTTCACCCGTCTCGAGGCGATGCCGGTCCGGGTCCTGGCCGACCACCACGCCATCGCCCGTACCGTGGCGGACCGGATCGCGACGCTCGTCCGGGAGCGCGCCGCCGAGGGACGCCAGGCGGTCCTGGGGCTGGCCACCGGCTCGACGCCGCTGGGGATCTACGAGGAGCTCATCCGTCTCCACCGGGAGGAGGGGCTGAGCCTGGCCAACGTGGTCACGTTCAACCTCGACGAGTACTACCCCATGGACCCGGGGAGCCCCCAGAGCTACCACCGGTTCATGCGCGAGAGCCTCTTCGACCACGTGGACATCCCCGAGGACCAGATCCACATCCCCCGGGGGGACATTCCCCGGGACGAGGTGGCCGCCCACGCCCAGGCGTACGAGGACGCCATCCGGGCCGTCGGCGGGATCGACTTCCAGATCCTGGGAATCGGGCGCAGCGGCCACGTGGGCTTCAACGAGCCGGGCTCGGGGCGCGAGTCCCGGACCCGCCTCCTGTACCTGGACACCGTGACCCGGGCCGACGCCGCCTCGGACTTCTTCGGGGAGGACCACGTCCCGGCCGAGGCCATCACCATGGGGGTGGCCACCATCCTCGACGCCCGGGAGGTGGTGCTCATCGCCACCGGCGAGCACAAGGCCGACATCGTGCGCCGGGCGGTGGAGGGGCCCGTGGACGCCGGGGTGGCGGCCACCTACCTCCAGGAGCACCCGGCGACGACGCTGTACCTGGACCCCGCCGCCGCGGCCGAGCTCACCCGGAGCCGGGAGCCCTGGACGCTGGGCGAGGTCGAGTGGACGCCGGAGCTGGAGGACGCCGCCGTGCTCTGGCTGAGCCGCACCGTGGGCAAGCCCATCCTGCACCTCAACACCACCGACTACCGCGAGCACCACCTCAGCCCGCTCGTGGCCCGTCACGGGACGGCGGAGCCGCTGAACGGCGCCGTCTTCAACCGCATGATCGCCAAGATCCGCGGACGGAGCCGCCTGCCGGCGGGCCGCCGGATCCTGGTGTTCAGTCCCCACCCCGACGACGACGTCATCTCCATGGGCGGGGTCCTGCGGAAGCTGGTGGAGAACGGCAACCAGGTCACCGTGGCCTACCAGACGTCGGGCAACATCGCGGTCTTCGACCACGAGGTGCGCCGCTACCTCGAGTTCCTGGAGCGTGCCGCCCCCGTCCTGGAGGGCTGCCGCGAGGCGGAGCTGGAGGGCGCGGCCCGTCGGGTGGCCGGCTCCCTGGGAGGGAAGGAGCCGGGCGCGGTCGACCCGGAGGAGGTCCGCGACCTGAAGCGGATCATCCGGGAGACCGAGGCGGTGAGCGCGCTGGAGGCCGTGGGGCTCTCCCGGGCGGACGCCCGCTTCCTGGATCTCCCCTTCTACCGGACGGGGATGGTCCGGAAGGCGCCCATCACCGAGGACGACGTGGCCATCACCCGGGACCTCCTGGCGGAGGTGGACCCGGAGATCGTCTTCGTGGCCGGCGACCTGTCCGATCCCCACGGGACCCACCGCCAGTGCCTGGAGGCGGTGGAGCGGGCCCTGGCGGCGTGGGAGGGGGCGCCGCCCCGGGTGTGGCTGTACCGCGGCGCGTGGCAGGAGTGGCCGGTCACCGAGGCGTCGGTCCTGGTCCCGCTCTCCGCCAACGAGCTCCGGAAGAAGATCCTCGCCATCTTCAAGCACCAGTCCCAGAAGGACCTGGCGCCGTTCCCCGGGCCCGATCCCCGGGAGTTCTGGGAACGGGTCGAGGACCGGAACCGCGGCACGGCCGAGCTCCTCCGCACCCTGGGGCTCCCGGCCTACTACGCGGTGGAGGCCTACGTCGTGGTCGAGGCCGGCCGCCGGGTCGCGCCCACCCTCTCCGCCACCGCCGCCCTCGGCGAGGACGGGGACCGCACGCCTCCCGAGGGGGCTCGGTGACCGCCTTCACCCCGCTGGACCTGGGGGTCCTGGTGGTCTACCTCCTGGCCACCACGGCGTGGGGCGCCTGGCTCGGCCGGGGCCAGAAGGGCGGGTCGGACTACTTCCTGGGCAGCCGCTCGCTGCCGTGGGGGGCGGTCATGCTCTCGGTGGTGGCCACCGAGACCAGCACGCTGACCTTCCTGAGCATCCCGGGGGTCGCGTACCTGGGCGACCTCACCTTCCTCCAGCTCACGCTGGGGTACCTGGTCGGGCGCACGGTCGTGGCGCTGGTGCTGATCCCCGCCTACTACCGCGGCGAGCTCAACACCGCCTACGCCCTCCTGGAGAACCGCTTCGGCGTGGGGACCCGGCGCTTCACGTCGGCCATCTTCATGGTGACGCGGCTCCTGGCCGACTCGGTGCGCCTCTTCGCCACGGCCATCCCCCTGGCCCTCATCACCGGGTGGCCCTATCCGGTGTCCATCGGGGTCATCGGGGCGCTCACCGTGGTCTACACCTACTTCGGGGGCATCAAGGCGGTGGTCTGGGTCGACACCGCCCAGATGATCCTCTACCTCCTGGGCGCGGCGGCGGCCCTCGCGGCGCTCCAGGTCGGGGTAGACGGGGGGTGGGGCGCCATCCTGTCCCAGGCCTCGGCCGCGGAGAAGCTCGCCTGGCTCGACTTCTCCTTCGACCTCCAGACGCCCTACACCTTCTGGGCGGGGCTCGTGGGCGGGGCGTTCCTCTCCATGGCCTCCCACGGCACGGACCAGCTCATCGTCCAGCGCCTCCTCACCACCAAGGACCTGGGGTCCTCCCAGCGGGCGCTGGTGGGCTCCGGGCTGGCGGTCATGGTGCAGTTCCTCCTCTTCCTCCTGGTGGGGATGGGACTCTGGGTCTTCTACCAGGCCCGCCCCTTCGAGAGCTCGGACGAGATCTTCGCGACCTTCATCGTCCAGGAGCTCCCGCCGGGGCTCACCGGGCTCCTCATCGCGGGGGTGTTCGCCGCCGCCATGTCCTCCCTCTCGTCCAGCATCAACTCCCTGGCCTCCGCCACGGCGTACGACTACTGGGCGCCCCTGGCCGGGGCCGACGAGGACGACGGCCGCATCCTCCGGGCCGGGAAGATCTTCACTCTGGTGTGGTCCGCCCTCCTCATCCTGGGCGCCGTCCTCTTCATCCCCCTCTCCACCCGCACCTCGGCGGTGGAGGCCGCGCTGGCCATCGCCTCCCTGGTGTACGGCGGGCTGCTGGGCGCCTTCGCCCTGGGCGTCCTCACGGAGAAGCCGGGGCAGGGGGCCGCGGTGGCGGGGATGACCGTGGGGATCGGGACCGTCTGGCTCCTCCAGGGCGCGGTGGCCTGGCCGTGGTACGTCCCCATCGGGGCCGTGCTGACGTTCGTGGTGGGCCTCCTCCTGGGGGGCGTGTGGCCGCGGACGGACTCGCCGCAGGCCCTGGGCGAGGGCCCGGACCCGACGGGCCTGCCGGGAGGGACGCCGTGAGCCGGCTGGTCGTGGGCGTGGACGGGGGCGGCACCGGGTCCCGGGCGGTCCTGGTGGACGGACGGGGTCGGGAGCGGGGCCGCGTGGAGGGCGGGCCCGCCGTGGCCGACGGGGACCCCGCCGGTCCCACGGTGCGTCGGATCTCCGACCTCTGCGCCCGCCTCCTCTCCGAGGCCGGCGTGCAGGGTCCCCTCGACGCGCTCTGGGCCGGCCTGGCCGGTGCGGGTCGCCACGAGGCCGGGGAGGGCGTGGCCCGGGGGCTCCGGGCGGCCGGGCTCGCGGCGCGGGTGGGCGTGGGCACCGACGTCCAGGCCGCCTTCCACGACGCCTTCGGCGACGAAGCCGGGATCCTCCTCATCGCGGGGACCGGGTCCGTGGCGTGGGGCCGGAGCCGTCCCGGCCGCGAGGCGCGCGCCGGGGGGTGGGGGCCCCAGCTCTCCGACGACGGGAGCGGCTACGCCCTGGGGCTCGCCGGGCTCACCGCCGTGGTCCGCGCCATCGACGGGCGCGGCCCCGCCACGAGCCTCCGCGCCGCCCTGGTGGAGGCCGTCGGCGTGTCCGCGGAGGGCGAGGAGCGGGAGGTGCCCCACCGCCTGGTCGGGTGGCTGGCCGAGGCCGATCGGGCCCGGGTCGCCGCCCTGGCCCCGGTGGTGGTGGCCCAGGCCGACGACGGGGACGCCGTGGCCTCGCGGCTGGTGCGGAGCGCCGTGGAGGAGCTTCTCTGCCACGTGACCGCGCTGGAGCAGGGGCTCGGTCCCTGGGCCGACCCGCCCCGGGTGTCGCTGGGGGGCGGCCTCGTCGCCCCGGGGAGGCCGCTCTCGGAGATCGTGGCACGCGCGCTCCACGCCGCCGACTTCGGCGTCCTGGCCGGATCGCCCGACGCCGCCCGCGGCGCCGCCGCGCTGGCCGCCCGCCTGGCCCAGGAGCCGGACCCCACGGCCTGACCGGACGCCCGGGCCCGGGACGCGGCGCCCGCCGCGCCCAGGCCCGGCCCGCGGGCCCTACCGCAGCGCTTCCTCCAGCGCCGTCGCCGCGTCGGTCTTCTCGTCCCGATACTTCACGATGACCGGCGCGTACAGCGACAGCCCGTGCCCCTCCGCGAAGGAGCCGGAGGCCGTCCGCGCCCCGGGCACCACCACGGCGCCGTCGGGGATCGTCAGGGGCTCGTCCTCCGTGGCCCGGTACGTCGTCTCCCGCACCAGGTCGTAGACGGTGGTGGAGGCCGTGAGCTGGACGCCGGGGGCCAGGACGCACCGGCGGCCCACCAGCGTCCCCTCGAAGACCCCGGTGTTGGCGCCGATCATGGCGTCGTCCTCGATGATCACCGGGCGGAGCCCCACCGGCTCCAGGACCCCTCCGAGCTGGGCGCCGGCGCTGAGGTGGACCCGCTTGCCCACCTGGGCGCACGATCCCACCAGGGCGTGGGAATCCACCATGGACTCCTCGTCCACGTAGGCCCCCACGTTGACGTAGGCGGGGGGCATCATGACGACCCCCCGACCCAGGTAGGCGCCGGCGCGGACCGAGGTGCCGCCGGGGACGATGCGGACGTTCTCCGCCACACCGTCGGTCTCCCGGAGGGGGAGGGTGTCCCGGTCGAAGAAGTCGAACGGGCCCCCGTCCATCTCGACGGTGGAGCCCGAGCGGAAGGCGAGGAGGATCCCCGACTTCACCCAGGGCACCGCCTGCCAGCCGTCCTCCCCGGGCTCGGCGGAGCGGACGTCCCCCCGGCCCAGGGCGGCCAGGAGGTCCGCCACCGCGGCGCGGTCGGCCTCCCGGTCCTCGGGGGCGTCGGGAGCGGTGCGGGCCTCCACCTCGTGGCGGAGCTGGTCTCGGTCGAAGTTCACGACGCCTCCGTGGCGTGGGCGGTGGGCTTCTCGGTGTGGGCGGGGTCGGCGGACGCGGAGGTGGACGCCGTGGCGGCGTCGTCCAGCAGGCCCGCCGTCACCAGCGCGTCGCGGACGACCTCCAGCGTCTTCGGCGACACCCCGCACAGGGGCGCGCGGACCCGGGCTTCGGGGCCGCCCAGGAGCGCCACCCCGGTCTTGACCGGCATGGGGTTCGTCTCCACGAAGTTGGCCCGCATGAGGCGGAGGAGCCGGAAGTGGAGCGCCCGCGCCTCCTCCAGGTCGCCGGCGAGGGCGGCGCGCACCAGGTCCGAGAAGGGCCCGGGCGCCTGGTTGGCCACCACCGACACCACCCCGTCACCGCCCAGGGCGACCATGGGGAGGGTGAGCTCGTCGTCTCCGGAGAGGACCAGGAAGCCCTCGGGGCGTCCGGCGAGGATCGAGGCCACCTGGGCCAGGTCCCCGGAGGCCTCCTTCACCGCGAAGATCGAGGGGTGCTCCGCCAGGCGGAGCGCCGTGTCCGGGAGGATGTTGGACGCCGTGCGCCCCGGCACGTTGTAGATGCAGGTGGGGAGCTCGGCGGCGTCGGCCACGGCCCGGAAGTGGTGGATCATCCCCTCCTGGGGCGGCTTGTTGTAGTAGGGCGCCACCGTGAGGATCGAGTCGGCCCCGGCGTCCCGGGCGGCCCGGGCCTGGTCCTCGGCGTCGGCGGTGGCGTTGCTGCTCGCCCCCGCCATGACCGGGGCCCTGCCGTCGGCGGCCTCGACCACCGTCCGGATGACCGCGGTCCGCTCGTCCAGGGTGAGCGTGGCGATCTCGCCGGTGGTGCCGCAGGGGACGAGGAACTCCACGCCTCCCTCCAGCATCGTCTCCACGTGGCGCTTCAGGGCGGCGTGGTCCACGCTCCCGTCGGCGGCGAAGGGGGTGACCAGCGCGACGCCGGTCCCTCGATAGCGTTCCAGGTCGAAGCTCATCCTCGGTTCCTCTCGTCTCGTGACAGCAGGTCGTCGACGACGTCCTCGAAGGCGAAGACGCCGGTGCGGTCCCGCACCCATTCCGCCGCGCGCACGGCGCCCTGGGCGAAGCCTTCGCGCCCCCGGGCCTCGTGACGCAGCTCGATGCGGTCCCAGGTCCCTTCCAGCCCCACGGTGTGGGTGCCCGGGACGTGGCCTCCCCGGGACGCGCTCACGTAGAGCGTCTCCTCCCGGGGCGCGCCCTCCACGGGGCCCAGCTCCCAGCGGTCCTTCCCCTCCAGCTCCTCCAGGAGGATCCCGGCCAGGCGGACCGCGGTGCCCGAGGGGTGATCCTTCTTGAAGCGATGGTGCGTCTCGTGGAGGTGGACGTCGTAGCCCCCCAGGGCGTCGGCCAGGCGGCCGGCCTCCCGCACCAGCTGGGCGAAGAGGTGCACGCCCAGGGAGAAGTTGGGTCCGTGGACCACGCCCCGACCGGCTTCGGCCACCCGCTCCAGCCCCGCCTCGTCGGGGGACCAGCCCGTGGTCCCGATCACCAGGGCCACCCCGGCGTCCGCCGCGGCGGCCACCGAAGCGGCCACCTGGTCGGCGTGGGTGAAGTCCACGGCCACGTCGGCGCCCTCCAGGGCCGCCGCCACCGCCGCGGTCTCCATGTCCAGCTCGGCCCGACCCAGGCGCGCGACGACGGAGTGGCCGGCCTCGTCGGCCGCCCGCTCCACGGACTCGCCCATGCGCCCGGTGCCCAGCAGCGCCAGCTTCAGCTCGCTCATGTCGTGCCGCTCCTCCCTCTCTCGGTGGGGGCCTCGTCGGACCCCTCGCCTGCGGACGCGTCCTCCGACGCCCCCGGTCCGTCCCCTTCTTCCACCAGCGCGCGGTGCAGACGTTCCACCACCTCGTCGGCCCGGTCCTCGTCCACCACCACGCTCACGCTCACGTCCGACGCCTGGGAGATGAGGTGGACCGGGGTGTCCGCCAGGGTGGCGAAGACCCGGGCGTTCTCCCTGGGGCTCGCCAGGAGGCCGTGGCCCACCACCGTCACCGTGGTGAGCCCCGAGCGGCTCTCGACCTCGGCGAAGGCACCCAGCTCCCGCTCCAGGGAGGTCAGGTCCGCCGCGCCGTCGAGCGTCAGGGACGTCGACGAGTGGCTGGTGGCCACCAGGTCCACCTCGAGGCGGTATCCCGCCAGGACGTCGAAGACCCGGGCCAGGAAGCCGTAGGGGAGCGCCCACGGGCGCGAGCGCACCTTGAGGAGGGTCACGTCGGGCTTGGCCGTGACGGCGGCGATGGTGGCGGCCTCCCGCACGTCGTTGCGGACGACCGTCCCGGGGCGCTCGGGGTGGAAGGTGCTCCGGATCCGCAGGGGGACCCCCTGGGAGACGGCCCACTTGGCGGCCACGGGATGCAGCACCGACGCCCCCGCCCAGCACAGCTCCACGGCTTCCTCGAACCCGAGTTCCTCCACCAGGCGGGGCCGCCCCACGTGGCGGGGATCGCCGGAGAAGACCCCGTCCACGTCGGTCCAGATGTGCACGGTCTCGGCGTCCAGCGCCCCGCCCAGGAGGGCCGCGGTGAAATCGCTTCCGCCCCGTCCCAGCGTCGTCGTCCGACCGTCGGAGGTGGCCCCGACGAAGCCCTGGGTGACCACGACCTTCCCCCCCAGGAGGTGGGGGGGGAGGACCTCCCGGGCGAGCGCCCGGAGGGTCTGGGCCTCGGGGATGCCCGCGCCGAAGCGCGAGTCGGTGCGGATGATGCGGCGGGAGTCCACCGCCACGGCGTCGGCGCCGGCGGCCCGCACGGCCGCCGCCACCACGGGCGCGGAGAGGTCCTCCCCGCAGGAGAGGACGCTGTCGTCCCGGGCGGGGGAGGGGTCGGCCTCCAGGTCGGAGGCCAGGCGGCGGAGTCGGGCCCGACCCTCGTCCCCCACCTCCGCGTCGAGATCCATCTCCTCGGTGAGCTCCCGGTAGCGGCCCTCCAGCTCCTCCATCCCCCCGGGCGCCGCGTCGCCGCGGCAGAGGGCGCTGAGGGTGTCCGTCGTCCCGCCCATGGCCGACACCACCACCACCAGCGGCCGGGGCCCCCGGGCCACCAGCTCCGCCACGGCGCGGATGCGCCCGGCGTCGGCCAGGGAGCTCCCGCCGAACTTGTAGACGGTGGGGCGGGGCCTCATCCGCGCGCGCCCTCCACGAGCCCCCGGGCCACGCACAGCTCCCCGTTGAGGAGCGCCGCGCCGGCCGCGCCCCGGAGGAGGTTGTGGGCCAGGACCAGGAAGGAGAGGTGCATGGCCTCGCCGGCCCGGATGCGGCCCACCGTGGTGGTGAGCCCGGCTCCGGCGTCCCGATCCAGGCGCGGCTGGGGCCGGTCCGGACGGTCGTCCACCACCAGGATCCGCTCCGGCGAGGAGGGGAGCTCGTCGGCCCGCGCCTCCCCGTCGAAGGCCTCCATCGCCTCCCGCGCGGCCTCGACGGTGGGCCGCTCCCGGAAGGAGGCGGACACGCTCAGCGTGTGCCCGTGCAGGACCGGCACCCGGGTGGCGGTGGCGTCCACGGGGAAGGAGGCGGGCTGGCCGGCGGCACCGAGGATCTTCCGGGGCTCGTCCCCGATCTTCTCCTCCTCGCCGGGGATGTGGGGGATGACGTTGTCCACCACGTCCAGCGCCGACGGCCCGGGTCGTCCGGCTCCGGAGATGGCCTGGAAGGTCGTCACCACCATGCGCTCGAGCCCGAAGGCGCGGTGCAGGGGGGCCAGCGCCGTGGCGAGCCCCGCCACCACGCAGTTCGGGTTGGTGACGATCCCGCCGGGCCAGCGGTCCCGCTGCCGCTCGAGGAGCGCCAGGTGGTCGGGGTTCACCTCGGGGATCACCAGGGGCACGTCGGGATCGGTGCGGTACGCCGAGGCGTTGCTCACCACCAGCCGACCGCGGAGGGCGGCCGCCGGCTCCGCCTCCCGCGCGGCGCCCGAGGGGAGCGCGGAGAAGAGGAGGGGCGAGGCGAAGTCGGCGTCGGGCGAGAGGAGCTCCAGCCCGGTCACCGAGTCCGGGAGGCCGTCCCGCACGTCGGCGTCCATGCGCTCGCCCAGCGACGTTCCGGCCGAGCGCTCCGAGGCGGCCACCTCGTTCAGCTCGAACCAGGGGTGGTCGGACAGGAGACGGACCAGCCTGGACCCCACGGTGCCCGTCGCGCCCAACACGCCCACCGGAATGCGTTCCCTCACGTCGTCTCCTCGCTGGATGGATCTTCCCTCGGGGGCCTCCTCGCGAGGCCCTCGGTGCAAGGCGCGGGCCGGACCGCTGTCGAAACGACAGACGACCGTGCCCACACCTGTCGGAACGACAGCGCGAATGCCCCCGCAACCCGTTGCCCTCGTTCGATTTGGCAGCTTTTCGGCCGTTCCGGATTGGCACGCCGGTTGCACTTCCTCCCGGACGAACCGACCGCGAGCGTGCGGTGCCCCGTCGGGCGGCTCCGGAATCCACGAGCCAGGCCCGCGGGACCGCCGACCCGGTATCGGAAACTCTTTCGAAACCGCGTCAAGCGACAGAGGAGGACACCATGGCCATCACGCGTTACTCGGTCCGGAACCCCGGCTTCGCCCCCTGGCGGGACCTCGAGGAGGTCAGCAACCGCCTCGCCCGTCTCTTCGACGAGGGCAGCGGGCTGTCCACCGGCACCAACGGCGGGAGCTGGATCCCCGCGGTGAACGTGGCGGAGACCGCCGACGAGCTCACCCTGACCGCCGAGATCCCGGGCATGCGGGAGGACGACATCTCCATCGAGATGGAGAACAACGTCCTCACCATCTCCGGCGAGAAGGCGGAGCAGCGGACCGAGGGCGACGAGGAGCGTCGCTACCACCTCTGGGAGCGCCGCTACGGGAGCTTCCAGCGCTCCTTCACCCTTCCGCGCACCGTGCAGCCGGACGACATCCGCGCCACGTACGAGAGCGGGGTGCTGACCGTGCACCTGCCCAAGGCCGCCGAGGCCAAGGGTCGGAAGATCCAGGTCGAGCGCATCGAGTCGTAGCGCTCGTCCCGCCGCGGAACGGTCCGCGGCGCAACGAGAGACGGCCGCCGGTCGGCTTCGCAGCCGGCCGGCGGCCGTTTCTCGTTCCGGTGTCCGCGTCGGCGGTCAGCCGGTGAGCGCCTCGAAGTTGAGCTTCCGGTGCGCGAGCCGGGTGAGCTTCCGGTCCGCCGTGCCCTTCTCGCCCAGGATCTCGTCCAGGACGTCGGCGTCGGCGTAGCGGCCCATCTTCTCGGCCAGGGCACGGGCGACCCCGTAGCCGGCCATCTCGTAGTGCAGCATGCGGTTGAGCTGGCTGACGATGGCGGCGTCACGGACGTCGGCGTCGGTGGCCTCCTCCATGACTTCCTTGGCCTCGGTCACCAGGCCCTCCATGCCCTTGCACTTGTGGCCCTTGGGCCCGTAGTCGAGGTCGGAGAAGATCCGCTCGATGCGCTCGAGCTGGCTCTTGGACTGCTCGCGAAGGCCGTTGATGGCGTTGTCGAGGTCGCCGTCGTCGGCGTTGTTGTTGAGCTGCGAGCTCAGGTTCTGGAACTGGCTCTCGGCGCTCCAGAGGTCCTTCAGCTCGTGGACGTACAGCTTCTCGATGGTATCGAGCTTCATGTCGTGTCCTCGTCGTGGGGATGAGCGTCTGGACGAGGGGGCGTCCCCTCGTCCGCTCGCCCCACTACAACGCAACGCCCATGCCAGGCGGGCGCGCTTCCAGGGGCCCGCTCAATCCCGTGCGTGAACCCGCTCGGACAGCTCCTCCAGGAGCGCGTCCCCGCTGGCCGCGAGCACGCCCGTGGGCTCGAGCGCCATGGGGCTTCCGTCCAGCCGTCGGACCACGCCGCCCGCCTCCTCCACCAGGAGCCACCCGGCCGCGAAGTCCCACGGCATGAGGATCAGCTCCCAGAAGGCGTCGAGGGACCCCTGGGCCAGCCCGCAGAAGTCCAGCGCCGCCGAGCCGTTGCGCCGGACGCCGGAGGAGGAGGCGAGCACCCGCTCGAGCTGCCCCAGGTAGGCGGGGAGCTCCTCCATGAGCTTGAAGGGGAAGCCGGTCCCGACCAGCGCGGACCGGAGCCGCCGGGGCCGGGCCATCTCCAGCCGGAGGCCGTTCTTCCACGCGCCCTCGCCCCGGGCGGCCCACCACCGCTCGGCGGTGCTCCCGGACACCACGGCCCCCGCCACCGGCCGTCCCTCCACCGCCACCGCCACCGAGGCGCAGTGGGCCGGGTGGTCGTGGAGGAAGTTGGCCGTGCCGTCCAGGGGGTCCACCACCCAGAGGGGGCTCCCGTCCCAGGCGGCCAGGCGGTCCTCGACGGGCTCCTCGTCCTCCTCGGCCAGGATCCGGTGGTCGGGGTGCCGGGCGCGGATGATCGAGAGGGCGGCGTCCTGGGCCTGTCGGTCCGTCTCCGACACGTAGTCCGCCCGGGCCTTCTCCGAGGCCTCCTCGACGCCGACCCGGCCGCGGTCCCGGCGATGGACGGCGGCGGCGGCATCGGCGGCCAGGAGGGCGGTGCGGGTGAGCTCGTTCATGGCTCGGTCGGGCTCCGGGGGGTGGAGGGAGGGGGATCGGGCGCTAAGTTAGCGGCTCACCGGCCCGGGGACGCACACCCGGACCGCGGAGCGCAGCCACGACGACGAGAGCAGAGGGGACACGTGAGCGAGACGAAGACCGACGGCCGCAGGAAGCGGGTGTTCAGCGGCATGCAGCCCTCCGGGGAGGCCCACCTGGGCAACTACCTGGGCGCGCTGAAGCGGTGGGTCTCCATGCAGGACGAGTACGACTGCATGTGGTGCATCGTGGACGACCACGCCATCACCGCCGGCGGCGATCCCGCGGACATGCCCGCCAACGTCTTCGACCTGGCCGTGAGCTTCCTGGCCGTGGGCCTCGACCCGGAGAAGGCCACGATCTTCGTCCAGTCCGACGTGCCCCAGCACACCGAGCTGGCGTGGCTCTTCAACGCGGTGACGCCCGTGGGCGACCTGGAGCGCATGACCCAGTACAAGGACAAGTCGCAGCGCTTCGAGAGCGTGCCGGCGGGGATCCTCAACTACCCCATCCTCCAGGCCGCCGACATCCTGGTCTACAAGGCCGACGCGGTGCCCGTGGGCGAGGACCAGCGCCAGCACCTGGAGCTCACCCGGGAGATCGCGCGGAAGTTCAACGCCGCCTACGGCGAGACCTTCCCCGAGCCCGAGGCCCTCATCGGGAAGGCGGGGCGGATCCTGGGGCTCGACGGCGACGCCAAGATGAGCAAGTCGCTGGGCAACACCGTGCCGGTCCTGGCGGAGCCCGACGAGATCTGGGACCGGGTGCGGACCGCGGTGACCGACCCCCAGCGCGTGCGCCTCAGCGATCCCGGCCGTCCCGAGGCGTGCAACGTCTACAGCCTCCACCGCCACTTCGCCGACCCCGCGCAGCTCGAGGACATCGCGGCGCAGTGCCGGGCGGCCACCCGGGGGTGCGTGGACTGCAAGCGGATCCTGGCGGAGAACATCGCGGAGGAGTTCGCTCCGTTCCGGGAGCGCGCCGCCCGCTTCCGTGAGGATCCCGGCGCCGTCCGGGAGGTCCTGGAGGCCGGGGCGGAGCGGGCGCGGGCCATCGCGTCCGAGACGCTGCGCGAGGTCCGGGCGCGCATGGGCATGCACTGGCGCGACGCCCTGGCCGACCGGTAGGGCTCCGGGGGCCGCTCCCGGAGGGCCGCGTGGCCCACCGGGGGGCCATCCCCTACCTTCTCCGCCATGATCGCCGACCTCCTGGGCTTCTTCGCGGAGCTCCCCGCGCGCTTCCCCGCGCTGCGCCTGGACCTGCTGGGCCGCCTCGTGGTCGCCAGCCTCTGCGGCGGCGCCATCGGGTGGGAGCGGAGCTGGTCGGGGAAGCCCGCCGGTCTCCGGACCAACCTCCTCATCTGCGTGGGGGCCACCCTCCTGACCTACGTCGGCATCTCCATGGCCCGGGAGTGGGGCTCGCCGGGGGATCCTGCCCGCCTCTCGGCCCAGATCGTCTCGGGGATCGGCTTTCTCGGCGCGGGCACCATCATCCAGTCCCGGGGGACGGTCACCGGACTCACGTCCGCCGCCACCCTCTGGGTGGTGGGGGCCATCGGGATCGCCACGGGGAGCGGGTACTTCGTGGAGGCGCTGGGGACGACGGCCCTCGTCCTGGGCGCGCTGGTTCCCCTCCAGTGGCTGGAGACCCGGGCCGAGCGGCACTGGGAGGCCAAGCGCCTGGGCGCCGAGGCCTCCGACCTCCCCGGGTAGCCTCCCGGCCACGCGGGGCGGGTCGTCCGCGTCGCGTCCCCCCGGCCCGTCCACTATCTTGGCCTGACCGTTCCGTTCCCCGGAGGACCAGCCCATGCAGGAACTCTTCAAGGCGGCCATCGAGCGCGGCGCCAGCGACATCCACATCAAGGCCGGCGACGTCGTCCGGGCCCGGATCCACGGCGATCTGAAGCCCCTCACCCAGAAGCCGCTGACCCCGGATCAGGTGAAGGCGATCGCGCTGAAGCTGATCCCCCACGAGGAGGATCGGGCCGACTTCGACCGGCTCCTGGACTACGACTGCTCGTGGGGCATTCCCGGGGTGGGGCGCTTCCGCGTCAACATCCTGAAGCAGCGCGGCTCGCCCATGATCGTCATGCGGGCCATCCCCATCGAGATCCCCTCCATCGACGACCTGGGGCTGCCGGACAAGATCAAGGACATCGCCAACCTGGAGCGGGGGATGATCCTGGTCACGGGCGTCACGGGCTCGGGAAAGAGCTCGACCATGGCGGCCATGATCGACCAGATGAACCAGACCAAGCCGCTCCACATCGTCACGTTGGAGAACCCCATCGAGTTCCTCCACCGGGACAACAAGTGCTCCATCACCCAGCGGGACATCGGGACCGACACCGAGTCCTTCGTGTCGGGGCTGCGGGCGGTGCTGCGTCAGGACCCGGACGTGATCCTCATCGGTGAGATGCGGGACAAGATCACCATCGAGACGGCGCTCAAGGCGGCGGAGACCGGCCACCTGGTCATCTCCACCCTCCACACCAAGAACGCCATGCAGACCATCTCCCGCATCATCGCGGTCTTCGAGCCCGCGGAGCAGGAGATGATCCGCACCCGCCTCTCCGAGTCGCTGCAGGCGGTCATCTCCCAGCGGCTGGTGCAGACGAAGAGCGGCGGGCGGACCGCGGCCATGGAGATCATGCCCGTCACCGCCACCATCCGGGACTGCATCGCCGACCCGTCCCGCTTCGACGAGATCAGCGATCTCATCGAGGAAGGGAAGGACCACTACGGCTCCCAGTCCTTCGACCAGCACCTCATGGACCTGGTCAAGGAGGACCTGGTGGACTTCAAGATCGCCAAGGCCGCGGCCAACAACCCCGCGGACTTCGACCTGAAGATGAACATGTTCAGCGACCCCGCGGCCAAGAAGCCCGGCGGCGATCCGCAGCAGGGGATGGCCGACGAGATGAGCCAGCTCTTCGGCGGGGGCTGACCCGGAACTGCCGGGGCCCGGCGGGGTCCACTCTCCCGGCCACCCCGACTCCTCCACCGTCCCCCTACAGGAGCCCTCATGGACCTGCGCGGCGCCTACCTTCCGGTCACCACCCCCTTCGATCCCGTCACCGGCGACGTCGACGTGGTGGCCTTCCGCTCGAACCTCCGCAGCTGGTTCGAGCACCCCGTCTCCGGGATCCTCATCGCCGGCTCCACCGGCGAGTCCGTCTTCCTGGAGGACGACGAGCGCCGCGCGCTCCTCGAAGCCGCCGAGGATACGGTGCCCGAGGAGGCGCGCATCATCGTCGGGACCGGCGCCGAGTCCACGCGCCAGGCCATCCGCCTGGCCCGGGAGGCCGCCGAGGGGGGCGCCGACTGCGTCCTCGTCTCGCCGCCGGCCTACTACAAGACCGCCATGACCCCCGGGGTCCTGGTGGACCACTACAAGGCCGTGGCCGACGCCAGCCCGGTGCCCGTCCTCATCTATCAGGTGCCGCTCCGCATGAGCACCCTGGACCTCCCGACCGGCCTGGTCGTGGAGCTCTCCCACCACGACAACATCGTCGGGATCAAGGACTCCCGGGGGAAGCTGGAGCTGGTGGGCGAGCTGGTGGAGGCGTGCGCCGACGACTTCAACGTCCTGGTCGGGAGCGGCGCGCTCCTCTACGGCGCGCTGGAGACCGGCGCCGCCGGGGGCATCGTGGCCGTGGGCCTCATGGCCCCCGAGGAGGCCGCGGGCATCTGGACCCGGTTCCGCGACGGCGACGCCGCCGGCGCGGGGGCGCTCCAGGAGCGCATCGCGCCGGTGCACAACGGCATCGTGGGCGGCATGGGCGTGCCCGGCATCAAGGCCGCGCTGGACATGCTGGGCCTCCACGGGGGCGACCCCCGGGCACCCCTCCGGGCCGCGGACGAGTCCCGCCGGGAGGAGATCCGCACCCTCCTGGCCGCCGCCGACCTCCTGGAAGGCCAGCCGGCGTAGGCTGCACCGGTCGCATCGAGCACCGTCGGACCGCGGCGCCGATCCCTTCCCGGGGTCGGCGCCGCGACCGTTGGGGCCCCGGCCCCGTGCCGCGGCGCGCTTGACCGGGAACCCGGAGGCGGCCTACGGGTTGGCTGTGCCGTCCTCCGAGTCGCTTTCCCCAGCCCCGAGTCGCGTCGTGCCTTCCAGCCTCCGTCCGCTCGCCCGCCGTCGTCCGGCCTTCGCCGGTCCCCTCCGGCTCCTCCTGCCGGCCCTGGCCCTGGCCGTCCTCCTCTCCGGGGCCCTCGCGCCCTCGCCCGCCGCGGGTCAGGAGCTCCTGGAGGCCCAGCGCGCCGCCACCTCCGCCGGGCTCGACTACTACTTCCCCGACGGCGTCCGCTTCCTGGACGGGATCCCGAGCCCCGAGGAGTTCCTGGGCTACCCCATCGGCTCCTACCACACCCGCCACGACCGCATCGTGGCGTACATGAAGGAGCTGGCCCGCCTCTCGGACCGGGCCACCTACCAGGAGATCGGGATGACGTACGAGCATCGGCCCATGCCCGTGCTCACGGTCAGCACGCCGGAGAACCTGGGCCGCCTCGAGGACATCCGGTCCGCGCACCTGGCCGCCGCCGCCCCCGACGGCGATCCCGCCGCCGCGGCCGACGTGCCCGTGATCGTGCACCTGGGCTACGGCGTCCACGGCAACGAGACCTCCTCGGCGGAGGCCGCCATGCTCACCGCGTACTGGCTGGTGGCGGGCACCGGCGAGGTGGAGGGCTACCTGGCCGACGGCGTCTTCTTCGTGGAGCCCAACCTGAACCCCGACGGCCGGGACCGGCACACCTGGTGGGCCAACATGCACCGGGCCGAGCCCATGGTGGCCGACCCCCTGGACCGGGAGCACAACGAGGTGTGGCCCGGCGGCCGGACCAACCACTACTGGTTCGACCTCAACCGGGACTGGCTCCCCCTGGTGAACCCCGAGTCCGAGGCCCGCATCGCGTGGCACCAGCGGTGGCGGCCCAACGTGGTCACCGACTACCACGAGATGGGCACCTCCAGCACGTACTTCTTCGAGCCGTCCGAGCCGGTGGGGTCGTGGAATCCCCTCCTGCCGGAGGCGATCTACACCGACATCACCATGCGCTTCGCCGACGACTGGGCGGCGGCGCTGGACTCGGTGGGCTCCTTGTACTTCACCAAGGAGGTCTACGACAACACCTACCCGGGCTACGGCTCCACCTACCCCAACTTCCTGGGCGGGCTCGGGCTCGTCTTCGAGCAGGCGAGCTCGCGTGGGCACATCCAGGAGAGCAGGCACCACGGCATCCTGACCTTCCCCTACGCCATCCGGAACCAC
>CAZMTA010000028.1:35175-38562 GCA_964569085.1 uncultured Gemmatimonadaceae bacterium
CCCATCGGCGAGGGCGTGTCCAGCTACGAGGCCGGGCAGCTCTGGCACCTCCTGGACCAGCGGGTCGGCATGCCCGTGACCAAGGTGGACACGAACGACGTGGGCCGGGTGGACTGGTCGCGCTACGACGTCCTGGTCCTGGTGTCCGGGAGCCACGCCTTCCTGGAAGGCCCGCGTCTGGACGCCCTCCGCGCCTGGATCCGGAACGGCGGGACGCTGGTGGCCATCCGCGGCGCCGCCGCGTGGGCCGCGCGGAACGGGCTGACCCCCGACGTCGAGGCGCCCACCGTGGGCCGGCTCCCCGACGAGGAGGCACCCGAGGCGGAGCGCATCGACTACGAGCGCGCCGGCGAGCTCCAGGGCGCCCAGGCCATCGGCGGCTCCATCTGGGAGGCCGACCTCGACCTCAGCCATCCGCTGGGCTTCGGCTACACCCGGCGGACGCTGCCGGTGTGGCGGGACCATTCGTACTTCTTCGCGCCCAGCGGCAACGCGTACAGCACGGTGGCCCGGTTCACCGACGACCCCCACCTCTCGGGGTACGTCTCCGACGAGAACGAGGCGCGCCTGGCGGGCTCGCCGTCGGTGCTGGCGGACCAGCTCGGCCGGGGGAGCGTCGTGCTCCTGGTGGACAACCCCAACTTCCGGGGCTACTGGCGGGGCACGAACCGGCTCTTCCTGAACGCGCTCTGGTTCGGGGACCACATCCGGACGCCGTAGGCGGGAGGCCCGACCGCGGCGGAGGTGGGCGGGCACGCCCGCGCCCACGAGCCCTCCCGCGTCGGCCGCTGAGTTCCCGGTGAACGTGACGCGCGTTCGCCGCGGCGCCGACGCGTCCACCGTAGACCAGCATGTTCCAGGGAAACGTGACACCCGTTCGCCTCGACGCCGACGCGTCCACCGTAGACCAGCATATTCGAGGCAAACGTGACACGCGTTCGCCGCGGCGCCGACGTGGCGACCGTAGACCACCTACGCCGCGGACCCACCCTGCACCCCGCGTTGACGCCCCCACCGCCCCCGCCTAGCTTTTCCCAAAGGAACCAGCAGTCATCCGGGCCGCTCCCCCACGCGAGGGGAGAGGCCCTTTTTTCATGCCCATCGGGACACCATGAGCTCATTCGGAAAGTGCACCGTCGTCGTCGGCTGTCAGTGGGGCGACGAGGGGAAGGGGAAGATCGTCGACGTCCTGGCCGAGGGCGTGGACATCGTCGCGCGGTACCAGGGCGGGGCCAACGCCGGCCACACCGTCCACGTGGGCGACGACGAGTTCATCCTCCACCAGATCCCGTCGGGCATCCTCCACGAGGGGCGCCGCTGCCTCCTGGGGAACGGCGTGGTGCTGGACATCATCCAGTTCTTCGAGGAGTACGACGCGCTGGCCGAGCGGGGCATCGACCTGTCCGGCCGGGTGGGCGTGAGCCGCCGCGCGCACCTGCTGCTGCCCTACCATCGCCTGATGGACAAGGCCGCCGAGAGCTCCGCCGAGGTGAAGATCGGCACCACGGGCCGCGGCATCGGGCCGGCGTACGAGGACAAGGCCGGCCGTCGGGGCGTGCGGGTGGCGGACCTGGGGAACCGGGAGCGCCTCCAGAAGCGGGTGGACGCCGCCATGGACCGGGTCTGCGATCGCCTGGAGGGACTCGGACAGGCCGCCGTCGGGGACGACCTCCGGGCCGCCATGGACCGCGCCCTCGCCCTGGGCGAGCGCCTCCTGGAGCTCAGCGTGGACACGGGCCCCGAGATCAGCCGGGCGCTGGCCGACGGGAAGAAGGTGCTCATGGAAGGCGCGCAGGGCACCGTCCTGGACCTGGACCACGGCACGTACCCCTTCGTGACCTCGTCCAACACCACCGCCGCCGGGGCCGCCATCGGCACCGGGATCGGGCCCACCATGATCGACGACGTGGTGGGGGTGGTGAAGGCCTACATCACCCGGGTCGGCGAAGGCCCGCTCCCCACCGGCTTCGAGCCGGAGATGGACGAGCGCATGCGGGAGCTGGGCGGCGAGTTCGGCGCCACCACGGGCCGCCCGCGCCGCTGCGGCTGGTTCGACTCGGTCATCTCCCGCTTCGCCGCCCAGGTGAACGGGCTCACCGGGCTGGCCGTAACCAAGCTCGACGTCCTGGACACCCTCCCGGAGATCCAGGTGTGCACGGCGTACCGCATGCCCGACGGGAGCGAGGTCACCGACTTCCCCGCCGACACCTGGTCCCTGGGGAAGGTGGAGCCGGTCTTCGAGACGCATCCCGGGTGGGAGGCCCCCACCACCGAGGCCCGCTCCCTGGACGACCTGCCGAAGAACGCCCGGGCCTACCTCGACCGCATCGAGGAGCTCACCGAGACGCCCATCCGCTGGGTGAGCGTGGGGACGAAGCGGAGCCAGATCATCGAGGTCTGAGGGCCGTGCGTCCCGGCCGGATCCTCATCCCCCGGGAGGCCGTCCCCGCCGGGGCTCGGGCTCGTCCGGCTCCCCCGGCACCCCGCTCCAGCACCACCCCAGCGGCCGGAAGGGCCGGGGGTCCAGGCGCCGCTCCGCCATGAAGGCCCGGGTGTAGACCCGGATGGCGCCCCCGCTGCCGTAGACCTCGATGCTGTGGATCTCCCAGGGCCGGAGGTGGTCCAGCTCGGCCGCCCCCTGCCATGCCGGGCGCTCGTCCAGGCAGATCGTCACCGGCTGGGGCTCGCCGCGCCGGAAGAAGCAGAGCCGGCCGTCGGGATGCTGGCAGAGGCGGGTCAGGGGGAGCACCCGGTGGAGGAACTCCTTCCCCGTGGCGCCCGTCCCCAGCTCGGCGATCCGGGCCGCGTCCACCACGCTCACCGGCACCGCGGCCGCCCGCCTCCGCTCCGCCAGCCGGCCCATCACCTCCACCTCGATGCCTTCCAGCTCCAGGGGGCGGGGCCGCAGCCGGATGGGCACGGACCCGTGGGCCAGGGAGTCGGGGAGGGCGGCCACCGACGGCTCGTAGCCGAGCTGCTCGATGCGGATCCCGTAGCTCGGCGCCCGGGGGGCCCGCAGGACGAAGCGGCCTCCGGCGTCGGTCACGGCCACGGTGGCGGAGTCCGCGCCGAGCCGGCTGACCAGCGCGCCCGCCACCACCGCGCCCGTCTCGGCGTCGACGACCCGTCCGGAGACCAGCACCGTGTCGGCCGGCGCCTGGGCCTCGACGGCCGCGACCGGCCCGAAGGCCACCAGCAGCAGAAGGACCCCGCCGCGCCTCACCTCGACCAGGGCGGCACGATCCCGTTCATGCGGGCGTAGGCGATGCTCTGGCCCAGGTGCTCGTTCATGTGGGTGACGAGCTGGAGGAGGACCGCCCACTCGCCGACGGTGCGGCCGTAGAGCTCGGTCTCCCGGCTCCACTCGGCGGCGTCCATGGCGTCGGC
>CAZMTA010000028.1:38662-47779 GCA_964569085.1 uncultured Gemmatimonadaceae bacterium
CGGCGGGCTGGGCGGCGAGGGGCGCGCCCAGGGGAAGGGCCAGGAGAAGGGCCAGGGCGGCCGGGGTGGGACGGGGGACGGCGGGCAGGATGCGCATGGCGGGTCGGGGCTCGGGTGGAGGATCGTTCCCCGAGAGTGTCGTGCAGGGTGGTGCCTGGACAAGGTTCTCCCGGTGGGGACCCCGTCGGACCCCGTGCGCGCCCCCGGTGCGCGCCGTATCTATGCACCATCGCCGGCGGCGCCCGCGCCGCACCACACCGATCCATCGGCTCCCTCCGAGGCCTCGCATGAAGACCCCACTCCTCCGCTCCGTCCTCCTGGCGGCCGCCCTAACCTTCCTCGCCGCGCCCCTGTCGGCCCAGGAGCGCCCCATGACCTGGATGGACGTCCAGCTCATGAATCGCCCCGGCGACTACACGCCGAGCCCGGACGGGCGCTGGATGCTCTACACCGTCACCGAGCCCGACTGGCAGGAGGACGAGCGCCAGAGCGACCTCCACCTGGTCGACATGGACGCCGGGGTCTCCTCCGGCAGGCAGCTCACCTTCACCACCGGTGCCGACGAGGGCGACCCGGCCTGGGGCCCCGACGGGAGCTTCTTCGTCTTCCTCTCGGACCGGGAGCCCGGCGAGGACGGTCTGGACGGAGACCAGATCTGGATGATGCGCCCCGACGGGGGCGAGGCCATGCGCGTCACGGCCGCCGAGCACGGGGTCCGGGACATGCGCTTCAGCCCCGACGGGACCTGGCTCGTCTACCGGAGCGGCGACGACGGGCGGGAGCAGCTCCACGCCCTCGCCGTGGACGCCCTGTCCGCCGTCCCCGAGCCCACCGCCCTCACCGACGAGCCGGCGGGCATCGACGACTGGGACTTCTCCGCCGACGGCGGGACGATCTTCTTCACGCGTCCCCTGGAGTTCGACGAGGCCGAGCACGACCGCCGGGAGGCCGGCTTCACCGTGGACGTCCAGAACATGGAGACGCCGCTCACCCACCTCTACGCGCTGGACCTGGCCGCCAGCCGGGTCCGGGACCTCACGGCCGACGTGGGCGGCGACGTCCGGGGCTTCACGGTCTCCGACGACGGCCGTTGGCTCGGCGTGCAGATCGGCTCCGAGGACCGCTACGAGCGCAACATCACCGGGGAGCGTCTCTACGCCGACCTCTACCTCTACGAGGTGGCCTCCGGCGAGTTCGAGCGGCTCACCGAGAACCACGAGGTCTCCGAGTCGAGCCTGTCGTTCTCACCCGACGGCCGCTGGATCGCCTTCAGCGCCCCCCAGGATCTGACGCGTTACACGATGACGGAGGACAAGATCTACCTCCGGGCCGTGGACGACCGGGGAGGGGACTTCCGCCGCCTGGGCGACGACTTCGACAACTCGCTGGACGTGGGCTTCTGGTCCGAGGACGGGGAGACCATCTGGTTCAACGCGGGGCTGAAGGTGACCCGGCAGCTCATGGCGCTGGACGTCGCCTCCGGCCAGGTCCGGCAGGTCACCGACGAGCGGGCGGCGCTGTACGTCACCGAGGACGAGGAGAGCGGGCGGATCCTCATCAACTACGAGGACCCCACCATGCCCTCCACGGTCTTCACCGTGCCGTCGCTGGACGACGTGGACGACCGGAGCGCCTGGACGCAGCTCGTGGACGCCAACCCCCAGCACCGGGACTGGGCGCTGGGCCATGAGGAGGAGGTGGAGTGGACCTCCTCCGACGGGAAGACCGTGGGCGGCGTGCTCACCTACCCCGTCGGCTACCGGGAAGGCCAGCGCTACCCCCTGATCGTTTCGATCCACGGTGGCCCCGCCTCGGCGGACCTCCTGCAGTTCAACGACGGCTACGGGAGCCAGGTATACGCCGGCGCCGGCTATGCCGTGCTGAAGCCCAACTACCGGGGCTCGACGAACTACGGCAACGCCCACCGCACCGACATCGTGGGCGACTACTTCACCCTGGGCTTCGACGACATCATGACCGGGGTGGACCACCTCATCGCCGAAGGGATCGTGGACGGCGATCGCATGGGGGCGCTGGGGTGGAGCGCGGGCGGCCACTGGTCCAACTGGATCCTCACCCACACGGACCGCTTCAAGGCCATCAGCTCCGGCGCCGGGACCATGAACTGGATCAGCATGTACGCCCAGAGCGACGTGCAGAGAAACCGCCAGTTCTACGTGGGCGACGGCTTCCTCTACGACGACTTCGAGACGTACTGGGACCAGAGCCCGCTCAAGTACATGCGCAACGCCAGCACGCCCACCATGGTGCACGTCGTGCGCGGCGATCCCCGGGTGCCGAGCCCCCAGTCCCTGGAGCTCCACATGGCGCTCAAGAAGCTGGGGATCCCCACCGAGCTCTACCTCTATCCCGGTCAGAGCCACGGCATCCCCGACCCCCGGAACCGGCTGGTGAAGTCGGTGAGCGAGATGGCGTGGATGGACTACTGGGTCCGGGGGATCGGCGAGCGCTTCCAGTGGCGGCAGGTGCTGGAGACGCTGGAGGAGGAGACAGAGGAAGCGGTCTCCGACGGGCAGCAGGGGGGCGCGGGCGGCTGAGGCGGGGGGCGCCCCGGGCGACCCGCCCGGGGCGCGCTCAGAAGTACAGCCCGCCGCCGAAGGTGATCACGAGCGGGGAGAGGGCCACCTCGGCGCTGACGGGCCCGACCCGGAGGCCGGCCAACAGCTCCCCGATGGGGACGACGGGCAGGGCCTCGGCCATGGGGTGGAACTCGCCGTCGTACCCGTAGATCACCCCGGCGCGGAAGCCCAGGAGGGCGCCCAGGGGGCCCCACCTGGGCTGGAGCCAGGCGCGCTCGACGCCGACGGCCGCGGTCCAGTCGCCGAAGGAGTTGTTGAAGACCTTCGCGATGAAGCCGTTGGAGGCGACGCCGAAGCCCCAGTTGTTGGCGAGGGCGTGGATGTCCTCCGAGCGGTAGTGGAAGCTCCACGTGCCCACGACGAGCCGGTCCTGCTCGGACTTCTGGCTCATGAGGTTCCACCACCGCGGGTCCTCCCAGCCGTTGCTCGCGGCCCGGCGCGGTGCGGCCTCGTCCCCGGGGGACTCCTGGGCCGTGGCCCCGGCGGGGAGGGCCGTCAGCAGCAGGAGCCCCGTCAGCGGAGCGAGTCTTCGGAGGGACGTCCCGCTCCGTCCCGACGCGCGGCGTCCCGACCCCCGGCAACGCGACGAGGGCGCCCGGCGCCACCCCCGAAGGGGGGCACCGAACGCCCTCGGAAGGGCCGCCCCTGAGGACGGCGGCCCCGGGAGCCGGCCACGCGTCATCCGGCGGTCTCGCTTTCGCTGCGCGCCGTGGCCAGGCGATCGGCGTCGGTGGCCGCGCCGTTCTCACCGCGGCAGGCGATCCAGCGCTCGCCCTCGACCTCGAGGGTGGCGGAGGAACCGTGCACCCAGAGCTCCATGCCCTCGGTGGCGTACTTGGCGTCCATGCGGGACTCGACGGCCTTCAGCGTCGTGGTGCGGCCGGCCACGCGCAGCGCGGCGGTCTCGGCGCCGTAGCGGACGGAGAAGCGCACGTCCTCACAGGTGTACGTCCACTCGTTGGACGCGCCCGTGGCGGCGGCGGTGCTGGCGAAGCCCGCGGCGGAGCGACGCTCGGTCGTCGCGGCGCGGGTCCCCGTGGTCTCCGTCTCCGCCGGAGCGGGCGTGCGGGCCAGGGCGGCCTCGCGCTTCGCGAGCTCGGCGGCCACCAGCGCGGCCTCGGCCTTCTCCTGGGGAGTCGGCGGGCTGTACGCGAAGCTGGCGGGGATCACGGCCAGGAGCATGGCCGGGACGACGACGTGCCAGGGAGCGCGGGTCTTGGGGGCCGGGACGGTCTTCATGACGGTTCCTCAGGGGGTGTCGGATCTATGGCTTCGGCGGCTCGCTTCCTCCGCCGTTCTGCCCCCTTATAGAGCAACCCTCGTGCCACGATCATGGCACGCTCAAAGTCCAATGACGACAAGGGTTTACGGGCCCGGAAGGAGGGTGGTGATCCCGGGGCGGGAGAGGGGGTCCGACGGGGCCTTCGCGAGCGCCTTTCCGGCCGGTCCGGGAGGAGACGGGATCGAGCCCCGGGGCACCCCGCCGGCGCCTCGGGGTGTAGGACTCTCGTGGCGTCGCCCGACGGGGCGGCGCAGGTTGGTCCTCAGGGTAGGCGCTTCACGTTCGGAACGGGGTGCGGCACATGGTGGGACGGGCGGCAGGAAGGACGAGTCGGGCGCGAGAGGTCGTCGCGCCCGCCATGGCGCTCGTGCTCGCGCTCGGCCTCTGGGCCTTCACGACCGCGCCCCTCTCCGCCCAGTCCGTCCTGGCCTCGGTCCGGGACGCCGACACCGGCGCGCCCCTCCAGGGCGCCGTGGTCCAGGTGGTGGGCGCCGACGGCGCCGTGGCCCGGAGTGCCCTCTCCGACGCCGCCGGCCGGGCCCGCATCCTCGGGGTGGCGGCGGGCACCTGGACGGTCCGCGCCGAGATGATCGGCTTCTCCACGGCGGTCCGGGAAGGCGTGGAGACGGTGGCCGGCACCCCCACGGTGGTGGAGCTCGCCCTCTCGTCCCGGGCCATCGAGCTGGAGGGGCTCAGCGTGGAGGGCGAGGAGCGCTGCACCGTCCGCCCCGAGGAGGGGCTCCGGGTGGCCGACGTCTGGGACGAGGCCCGCAAGGCGCTGGAGGCCACGCGCCTCACCGAGGAGCGGGGCGCCTACGCCTACCGGGTACGCCAGTACGTCCGGGACGTGGAGGAGTCGGGGCGGGTGGCGGACCAGCGGAGCCGCGCGTCCCGCCTCTACGGCGAGTCGCCGTACCGGAGCCTTCCCGCCGAGGACCTCATGGAGGGCGGCTTCGTCCAGGACCCCGCCGACGGGGAGCCCGGCGACCTCTACTACGCGCCCGACGCGGCGGTCCTCCTCTCCGACGTGTTCCTCGACGCCCACTGCATGCGCCTTCGCCGGGGCGACGACGAGGACGAGGGGCTCGTGGGGCTGGCGTTCGAGCCGGTGCGGGGGCGGCGGCTGCCCGGCATCGCCGGGACGCTCTGGCTCGATCCCGAGAGCTGGGAGCTCGAGCGCCTGGAGTACCGCTACGTGAACCTGGAGTCGGACGTGGCGCTGCGGGACGTGGGGGGCACGGTGGCCTTCCTGCGCCTTCCCGACGGCACGTGGATCATCCCGGAGTGGCAGATCCGCATGCCGTGGATGGCGGTCCAGCGCGACAGCCGGGGGGGCCGCCGCATCTACCAGCACGGCGTCCGCCAGGAAGGCGCCACGGTCCTGTCGGTGCGGGAGCAGGGCGGGGCGGTGGTGCTGGCCGCCGAGACCGCCACCGTGGAAGGCGTGGTCCTGGACGAGCTCACCGGCGAGCCCGTGGCCGGCGTCGAGGTGGCGCTGGGCGGGACGGAGACCGGGGCGCGGACCGGACCGGACGGGGCCTTCCGCTTCACCGAGGTGGTCCCGGGCCGGTACGACCTGGTGGTGGACCATCCGAGCCTGGTGGGGCCGGGGCTGGCGCTGGACGCCGAGCCGGTCGAGGCGGTGGAAGGCCGGGTGGCCTCGGTGCGCCTGAGCCTTCCCTCACCGCTGCGGCTGGTGACCGAGGCGTGCCGCGCCGAGGTGCCGGACCGGCCCGGGGACGCCGCCGTCCTGGTGGGCGAGGTCCTGGACCGTGACACGGGCCTCCCCCTGGAAGGCGCCACGGTGGAGGTGAGCTGGGACGAGTGGCGCCTGAGCGGGGCGCCCGGCAGCTACCTGATCGGGCAGTCGGGGCAGGGGGTCCGCCTCACCACCGGTCCGGAAGGCACGTGGCGCGCCTGCGCCGTCCCGGCGGAGACGAACCTGACCGTCACCGCCTCCTGGGGCCCCTTCACCGGGGAGCCGGACACGGTGCGCATCCCCGAGGACCGGGCCGTGGACGTCCACGAGGCGCGCCTCGGTGTGGCGGCGGGGTCGGCGATCCGGGGGCGGGTGGTGGCCAGGGCCGACGGACGGCCCGTGGCCGGGGCGGAGCTGCGCCTCCGCCGCGTGGACGACCCCGACGCGGCCGAGCGTCGGCTGGCCACCGACGGCTCCGGGGGCTTCCTCCTGGAGGACGCCGGCGCCGGCCGCTACGTGCTCACGGTCTCCTCGTTGGGCTACGCGGAGGTGACCGACACCGTCGAGGCCCGGGGCGGCCGCATCAACCAGGTCACGGTCCGTCTCCCCGAGGAGGCCGTGGAGATCGAGGGCGTGACGGTGGAGGTGGAGGCGCGGATCCCCCGGCTGGACCGGTCGGGGTTCTACGAGCGGGCGCGCTCGGGGCAGGGCGTCTTCCTGGACGCCGACGCCATCGCGGAGCGTCCGGTGAGCCGACCGACCCAGATCTTCGAGCGCATGAACGGGGTGCGGGTGCGCTACACCTCGGGCCAGACCGGCAGCCGGCCCATGATCACCGCGGGGCAGGGGTGCGTGCCGGCGCTCTGGGTGGACGGCGTGCGGATCCGGGACCCACAGCCCTTCACCCTGAACCCGAGCCCCAACCGGCCGCCCCTCTACCTGGACGACGTGGTCAGCCTCAACAGCATCGAGGGAATCGAGGTCTACCGGGATCAGGCCGAGATGCCGGCCCAGTACACGGGGACCGGGAGCGAGTGCGGCGTCGTGGTGGTCTGGACCCGCTGAGGCGCGTCGGCCATTCCTAGACGGCCGCCGCCGTCCCCTTCTTGTGCCGCCCCGCCGCCACCATCCCGATGATGGCGCCCAGCGTCCCGGTCACCGCCGACGAGAGGGGCGCGAAGGTCATGAGCAGCCAGGGCTGGTCCCCCAGGAGGATGGCCACCAGGACCCCCAGCGTGGCCCCCACGATCCCGATGAGGAAGCCGCCCTTGGCGGCCTCGCCCATGGAGGTGGGCCGGAGCGCGCCGTACCAGAGCGCCACCAGGAAGGGGATCCCCACGCCCAGGGGGCCGGAGAGGAGGAGGACGGCGTCCACGTAGTGGCCCGCCACCACCATGGCGAGCTGGAGGGCCAGGGCGATCCAGACGAAGCGTGACATGGGCAGGAAGCTCCTTCAGGCGAGTCCCAGCGCCGCGACCACCAGGGCCACGGCGGTGACCACCGATAGCACCATGAGGGGGAAGAGGGCCAGCCCCACGGAGAAGGTGAGCCCCATGCGGTAGAGCGCCGGCCCCACCGGAAGGACCGTCCCGCGCCCCAGACGGTGGATCAGCCACTCGAGGGGGGCGCCCAGCGAGTAGAACAGGTTCGCCCCGATCCCGAAGGCCACCACGGGCTGCCAGGGAATGAACCAGACCGGCCCCGACTGGAACGGGTGGATGGCCAGGAGAACGGTGACGCCGGCGAGCGTCACCACCCCGGCGCTCCCCACGAAGACGTTGTAGGCGAGGCGCCGGCCTTCCCACCAGCGGACGATGTCGGGAAGGCGGCGGCGGGCGGGGGCCGGGAAGAGGAACTCGGCGAGCTGGGTCATGGGTCGGGGCGCGTGGGGGTCCGGTTCGCGGCGGGGAGGCCGAGGCCCGGAGCGCCCCGGGCCGCGTCCCCCGTCCGCTCCTGGAATATGGACCGTTGGGTTGTGTGCGACAAGTACTTTGTATTGCAAAGTCAGTGCCGGGATCCCCGGCGGCCGCTGCCCCTCCGCGCCTTGAGGCCCCCCCGGGCCGGGTCTAGCTTTCGGGTCCTCGCGGAGCGCCCCCGAGGAGGGCGCGCCCGCCGGGCATCGCCTGCCGCACCCCGATCCAAGGAAGCCCCGTGTTCGAAGAGCTGAGCGACAAGCTCGACGCCGCCCTCTCCAAGCTCCGCCAGCGCGGCGTGCTCAACGAGTCCATGGTCAAGGAGGGCCTCCGGGAGATCCGCCGGGTGCTCCTCGAGGCCGACGTGAACTTCCAGGTCACGCGGGACTTCGTGAAGCGGGTCCAGGAGAAGGCGGTGGGGGAGGAGGTCCTGAAGTCCGTCTCCCCGGGGCAGCAGATCGTGAAGATCGTCCACGACGAGCTCGTGGAGCTCATGGGCGGCGACCGGCCGGAGATCGCCTGGGCGGGGACCGGTCCCACGGTCTTCCTCATGGTGGGCCTCCAGGGGTCGGGAAAGACCACGACCTCGGCCAAGCTGGCCAAGCGCATGATCCACGGGGGCCGCGCGCCCATGCTCGTGGCCGCCGACCTCCAGCGCCCCGCCGCCATCGCCCAGCTCCAGACGCTGGGGAAGCAGATCGACGTGCCGGTCCACGCCGGCGAGTTCGAGGGCGATCCGGTGAAGACCGCGCTCGAGGCCCGGGAGAAGGCGAAGGAGACGGGCAAGTCCGTGGTCATCGTCGACACCGCCGGCCGGCTCCAGATCGACGAGACGCTCATGGACCAGCTCCGCGCCATCAAGGACGCGGTCCAGCCCGACGAGATCCTCTTCGTGGCCGACGCCATGACGGGTCAGGAGGCGGTGACCATCGCCCAGGGCTTCGACGACGCCCTGGGGATCACCGGCGTGGTCCTCACCAAGATGGACGGCGACGCCCGGGGCGGCGCGGCGCTCTCCATCCGGGGCGTGACCGGCAAGCCCATCAAGTTCGTCGGGACCGGCGAGACGGTGAACGACCTGGACTCCGCCGACCCCCAGCGCCTGGCGGGCCGGATCCTCCAGATGGGGGACGTGGTCGGGCTCGTCGAGCGCGCCCAGCAGGCCATCGACGAGGAGGAGCAGGAGAAGCTCCAGCAGAAGGTCATGGGGAAGGGGCGCTTCACCCTGGAGGACTTCCTCACCGCCATGCGCCAGGTGCAGAAGATGGGCCCGCTGGACCAGCTCCTGAAGCTGATCCCGGGGGCCAGCAAGATGGCCATCCCCGCGGCCAACATGGACCCGAAGCGCATGAAGCACGTGGAGGCCATCATCCTCTCCATGACGCCCCAGGAGCGGGCCAAGCCCGAGATCCTGAACGGGTCGCGGCGCAAGCGGATCGCGCTGGGGAGCGGTCGGCCCGTCTCCGAGGTGAACCGCCTCATCAAGCAGTTCAAGGAGATGGAGAAGATGATGAAGCAGATGAAGGGGATGATGGGCGGAGGCGGAGGCGGCTTCCCGGGGATGGGCGGCGGGTTCCCCGGCATGGGCGGGCTGCCCTTCGGGCGCTAGGCGATGGCGGGCGG
>CAZMTA010000029.1:0-10554 GCA_964569085.1 uncultured Gemmatimonadaceae bacterium
CTCAGTTGGTAGAGCACAACCTTGCCAAGGTTGGGGTCGCCGGTTCGAGTCCGGTCTCCCGCTCTTAGGACGGAAGGGGGGCGACGCGTCGCAGGCCGATGCCCGCCCCCCTCCTCTTTGGCGCCGTAGCCAAGTTGGTAAGGCAGAGGACTGCAAATCCTCGATCCCCGGTTCGAATCCGGGCGGCGCCTCTCGGATGGAAGGTGATACGGCCAGGCCCCCGGGTCTGGCCGTTTTCGTGTTCATGGGGGTCGGGTGGCGGCCTCCGGGCGGGGCCCGGAGCGGCCCGCGGGGATTGGCGGTGGCGGCGCCGAGGACGCACCTTCCACGGACCGCCCCCCCGGATGGTCACCGAGCAGGAGCCTGGAGCATGTTCGCCTCGAGGGACGTGCGGATCGCGGGTCCGGGGGACCCGCTGGAGCGGGAGGCCCGCCGGATCGCAATGCCGGGCTCGGCCGGCTCGCTCCCCGCACGGGGATCGCTCCGACGGGACGAAGGGACGGCCCCCCCGGAGGTGCGCCGGGCCGTGGCCTCGCCGGGACGCCCCCTGGACGACGCCACCCGCGCCGCCATGGAGCGGCGGCTCCCCTACGACTTCAGCGAGGTGCGGATCCACACGGACGCGCGCGCGGCGGAGTCGGCGGAGGCCGTGAACGCCCTCGCCTACACCGTCGGACGGGACGTCGTGTTCGCCCGGGGCCGCTACGATCCCCACACGCCCCGGGGCCGCGACCTCCTGGCCCACGAGCTCGTCCACACCACCCAGGGCGCCCCGGATCGCGTCTTCCGGCAGCACCACGAGGAGGAGTCGACGGAGACGACGGTGGTGGAGGACGACGCCACCGTGCTGGTCCCCGAGGGGGTGAGCCGGGACACCCTCCGGGAGATCGTGCGGGACCATCCGGTCATCGGCCGACGCCTCGTCTACCGGAGCGACGAGGGGGATCACGCGGACCGGATGCTCCGGGACCACTCCAACCTGGACGAGGTCCACGACCGGATCGCGCGGCGGCACGGGCCGGTGCGGCTCCGCTTCCGCTTCACCTACGAGCGGATCCGCGGAACGGACCCGGGGCGCGGCTGGCGCGTCCGGCACATCGAGATCGTGGTGCGGGACCAGGTGGACTACGAGGAAGGGCACGTCGTCGAGCCGGATCCCCCGCCGGACCTCCGGGAGCGGATCGAACGGGCGAGCCCCGTCCCCCCGGAGGTGGACCTTCCTCCCGACACGCCCTCCGCGGTCCTCCGCCAGATCGGGAGCCTCTTCTGGGACCCGGAGAATGCGTCCTCCCCGGACGACCTGCTGCCCAGCGTGCCCGGCGAGTCCTCGGCCGTGCAGTCGCTGATCGAGAACAACCTGCGGAATCTCCGCAACGCCGACGCCATCCAGCGGTCGGGCGCGGAGCACCTGGGCTACGCGGACGCGGTCGCGCGGTGGACCACCGGCACCGACGTGGGCGACCTGACGACGGTGCCGCCGGACATGCGGGCCCGCATGATGGGGCTGTCCCTCTCCCTGGCCGGCTATCGCGCGGGGGCGGCCCGGGCGGTCCGCTTCGTCTCGGGCCTCCGTCCCGAGAGCGTGCGGCAGGGTGCCCAGCTCGCCATCGGGCGGCGGTACGGCTACACCCGCGCCCGCATCCGGGAGGGCCTCCTGGGGGAGATCTCCGACGACATGAGCCCCCGCCTCCGCGCTCTCATGCCGTCCCGGTAGGCCGGTCCCATGCCTCCGCAGTCGGACCTCCCCCACCCGCGCGCCTTCCTGGAGATCCTCCGGGGCCGTCGGTCCCGCCGGTTCGGGTTGGGGATGGCCATGGAGTCGGGTCCCATGGCCTTCCGGAGCCGCCACCCAGGCCTTCCCCTCACGGAGGGGGAGGAGGCGCTCCTGGTGTTCGCGGCGGCCGGCGTCACCGGTCCCGCGCTGGGGGACCTGGTCTACGAGCGAGGGCAGGGCGGCACCATCCTCGCCGGGCTCAACGGACGGACCGTGCCCAGCGGCGACGCCATCCAGACCTGCGGCCTGATCGTCCTGAACCCCGAGGCCACCTACTACGTCCGGCGCCCCCGGGACATGCCGGCGGAGGAGGTCCGGGAGCTCGTCGCCCTGGCGGAGTCCGGCGACCCCGTGGAGGCGTACCGGCGAGCCCGGGTCCGCATCGGGGACGGGTCGGGGCGGCCGCCCGTGGAGCCCTTCTTCAACCTCGACTGCAACCGCTGGTCGCTCTACGACCCGGCGGCGACCTACCTCCTTCCCGTGGCCGACCTCACGGTGCTGTACATCAACGCGCTCCTCGAGGTCTTCAACGAGGAGAACGGCCTGTACCCGCTGGACGAGCGGGCCTGGTTCCGCCCCGCCGGCGTGAAGCGCTTCGCCCGGAGCCGGGGCGGGCACCTGGTGGACGACCTCCGCCGGGAGCGGGCGCTCACGATCCAGCAGCTCGAGGCGCTGGTCGGCGAGCTGGCCGCGGCGGAGATGGGGATGATGCTCCAGAACGTGGGCCTCATGACCCAGGCGCTGGGTCTGGGCGGCTTCACCCACTGGGCCGCCCACCCCTACGGCTGGTTCCAGCGGCTCGGCTTCCGCATGGCGAGCCTCCCCGCGTCCCGGTACCTGGGCATGAACCGGGTCCTCCGCCTCCTGGCCCGCCTGTTCCGCCGGGACCAGCCGGTTCCGTACGTGCTGGGGCTCGAGGCCGGGGGCGAGCCGCTGCTCCGGCCCCACTGCCCCCCGTACTTCGGGAGCATGGAGGAGGCCGTCCTGGCGGTGGTGGACTCCAAGTGGGGGCCGGAGGGGATCTTCCGCGGGGGTGCGGACCGGGGCGCCTGGTCCGACCCGGACGGGGTGGCCGGCGCCGCGCCCGGGCCCAGCGAGGCGGCCGTGGCGGCCACCGTGGCCTACTGCGAGTACGTCCACGGCCGCTACGGGCGGTTCCCGGCGTACCGGCCTCCCCTCCGCACCCTCCTGGGATTCCAGGCCAACCACGTGGACGTCGAGTTCTACGACCGGTTCTACCGGCCCGAGGCCCTGACGGACGCCCAGCGGAGCCACTTCCGCGACTGGCACGGAGAGGCCCCGGGCTGACGGGCGGGGCACGAAAGCTGCAGCGATTTCCGGCTCGAGACGCCGAGCCGCGGCGCTCGTCCCATCTTCCCCGAGGAACCATGGCCGAACCACGTGTCAGCACGACGATCCGCACCTTCCTGGCGGCCCTCGCGACCGTAGGGCTCATGACCGCCCCGGCCGCCGCCCAGACCACCTTCGGCCTCCGGGGCGGCGTCTCCGTCGCCGACGTGGACATGGAGTTCTCGGAGGTCCTGGACGAGAGCAACCGGACCGGCTTCGCCGGAGGCGTCTTCCTGGACTTCGGGCGCTCCGAGATGCTGGGCTTCCAGGTCGGCGCCCAGTACACCCAGAAGGGCGCCGAGCTCGACCTGGGCCAGGCCGTGGAGGACTTCGACCTGGCCTACCTCGAGATTCCCGTGGTCGCCAAGCTCGGGCTCCCCCTGGGGATCGCCAAGCCGAGCCTCCTGGGCGGCGTGTCCGTGGGCTTCAACACGGAGTGCGAGGGGCTGGGCGAGAGCGACTGCGAGGACCGCATCAGCTCCACCGAGCTCTCGGGGCTCCTGGGGGCCGACGTGGCCTTCGACCTGGGCAGCCTGTCCCTCTGGGTGGACGGGCGCTACAGCTTCGGCCTGTCGGACATCGCCGACGCGGTGGACGTGGAGGAGCTGAAGAACCGCGCCTGGACGTTCCAGGCGGGCCTGGGCTTCCCGCTGGGCGGCTGAGCCGGGTGCGGGACGGCGGCAGCCCGGGGGGGCGCCGCCGTCCCCCGAGCCGTCTGGCGCCCCCGGGTCCGCCTGGGTAGCATCCGGGCACCCTCCCTCCTCCCTCCCCCCCGCGCCGCGCCCCACCCCCGTACATGACCGAAACCCAGATCCTACAGGACCTCGGGTGGGTGGTGGTCGGCGCCACCGGCTTCCTCCTGGTGGGGCGGCTCCTGCGCATCCCCCCGATCCTCGCCTACATCCTGGCGGGGCTGACGCTGGGGCCCCTGACCGGCGTGCTGGGGCCGTCGGAGTCGGTCGCGCTCTTCAGCGAGCTGGGGATCGCCCTCCTCCTCTTCGTGGTGGGGCTCGAGCTCTCGCTGGGGACCATCCGCGAGATCGGTGGGACGGCGGTGGGGGCGGGCGTGGCCCAGGTGGCCCTCACCTTCGGGGCGGGGTGGGGACTGGGCACCTGGCTGGGCTTCGAGCCCGGCGCCGCGGCCGTGGTGGGGCTGGTGGCCGCCTTCTCCAGCACGGTGGTCGTGGTCAAGCTCCTGGACCGCACCGGGGACCTGGGCAGCCTCCACGGGCGTCTGGCGGTGGGCATCCTCCTGGTCCAGGACGTCCTCATCGCGGTGGTCCTCACCGTCCTGGGGTCGCTGGGCGGGGAGACCGGGGGCTCCCTGTGGGCGGGCCTCGCCGGGGCGCTCCTCGGCATCGGGGGTCTCGCGGCGGTGGGGGCCGTGGCGGGACGCTGGCTCCTCCCCCCGGTGGTGCGGTGGATGGCCGTCCTCCCCGAGGGGCTCTTCGTGGTGGCGCTGGCGTGGGTCTTCGCCTTCATCCTCGGGGCCGAGGCGCTCCACGTCTCGGTGGAGCTGGGGGCCTTCATCGCGGGGGTGGTCCTGGCCCAGCTCCCGGCCAACGAGGAGCTGGTCCGCCGGACCCACCCGCTGGTGGACTTCTTCCTGGCCGTCTTCTTCGTGGCCCTGGGCGCGGGGATGGATCCCGCGGCCATGGCGGCCACGTGGCCCCAGGCGCTGGCGGTCTCCGGGCTGATCCTGGTGGGCAAGCCCGTGGTGGTGGCGGTCCTCCTCCGCCTCCTGGGCCAGCGGACCCGCACCGCGTGGCTGGCGGGCCTCACCCTGGGGCAGATGAGCGAGTTCGCCTTCATCCTGGCGGCGCTGGCGGCGGGCGTGGGGCTCGTGGGGCCGGACTTCGCGGGCTTCGTGGGCCTGGTGGGCTTCGTCACCATCGGAGCGTCGGCCGCCCTCGTGCCCCGGGGTCGGGCCGTGGCCGCGGCGCTCGAGCGGACGGGGCTCCTCTCCGCGCTGCCGGGAGGCGGCCGGGGGGGCGAGGTGGTGGCGCCACCCCTCCGGGACCACGTCGTGGTCCTGGGGATGAACACCCTGGGGCGCCTGCTGGTGGCCCGCTTCCACGCCGCCGGCGAGCTCGTGCTGGCGGTGGACACCGACCCCCGGAAGCTGGAGGGCCTGCCCACCCGCACCCTGGCCGGTGACCTGAGCCTTCCGTCGGTGCTGCAGGAGGCCGGCGTGCGGGAGGCGCGGCTCGTCGTGTCGGCCCTCCGCATCGAGGACGTGAACGCGCTCCTGACGTGGCGCTGCCGCTCCCTCGGGGTCCCGGTGAGCCTCCACGCCTTCGAGGTATCCCTGGTGGAGGAGCTCCTGGAGCTGGGCGCGGACCACCTCATGATCTCCAAGCTGGACGGGATCCGCCCCATGGAACAGGCGTTCCGGCGCCTGGGGGTCATGGGCTGATGCACGGCGTCGCGGAGCTCCTGGCGGCCGCGGCCGCGGCGTGGCTGGCCTCCCGGGCCCTCCGCCTGCCGCCGGTCCCCCTCCTCATCGCGTCCGGGGTCGGCCTGTCGCTGGTGACCCACCCGCCCGAGGAGGTGCTGGAGCGGGCGCTGATCCTGGGCGTGTCCGTCCTCCTCTTCGTGGTGGGGATGGAGCTCGACCCCCGGCGGCTCCGGGCCCAGCGGAGCGCGGCGGTGCGGGTGGGCCTGGTCCAGTTCGGCGTGCTCGGCGTGCTGGGGTGGGGCGCGGCCGCGGCCCTCGGGCTGCCCTCCACCGAGGCGCTCTACGTGGCGCTGGCCCTCCCGGCCTCCTCCACCCTCATCGGCGTGCGCCTCCTCCAGCGCCGGGGCCAGATGTTCGAGCCCTTCGGGCGATTGGTCCTGGGCGTCCTCCTCCTCCAGGACGCCCTGGTCCTGCTGCTCATCCCCCTGGTCACCCAGGTGGAGGCGGGGTGGGGCGCCGTCCTGGTGGAGACCGCCGCGGTGGGCCTCCTGGCCGGCGCCAGCCTGGCGGCGCGGACGTGGGTGGCGCCCCTCTTCCTCCGGGCCGTGGAGGAGGAGGAGGTGCTCCTCCTGGGCGCGCTCTCGACCCTCTTCCTCTTCCTGGGCGCCGCGGCCCTCCTCGGCCTTCCCGTGGTGGTGGGCGCCTTCCTGGCCGGCGTGGCCCTGTCCCGCTTCCCGGTCAACGGGATCGTGCGGGGGGAGCTGGCCCCGGTGGGCGACTTCTTCGCGGCCATCTTCTTCACGGCGCTGGGGGCGTCCATCCGCATGCCCACGGGGGTGGAGCTGGGGCAGGCCGCGCTCCTGACCTTCGTGGTCGTGGGGGTCACCCCGCCCCTGGTCCGGCGGGTGGCGGAGCGGGCCGGCTTCGCCTCCAAGCCGGCGCTGGAGGCCGGGCTCCTCCTGTCCCAGACCAGCGAGATCTCCCTGGTCATCGGGCTCTCGGGCATGCTCCAGGGCCACATCGGGGAGAGCCTCTTCGTGGTCCTGGCCATGGTGACCATGGCCACCATGCTCCTCACGCCCCTCATCTCCACGGACGAGGCGGCGGAATGGCTCATGGTGCGGTTCATCCGGCGAGGGCGGGCCGGCGAGTCCCCGCCGGAGGGCCACGTCCTCCTCCTGGGCGCCGGCTCCTCGGGCATGCCCCTCCTGGAGGACCTCCTCGTCTCGGGGTGCAAGGTGACGGTGGTGGACGACGACCCCGCCATCGTCGGCCGCCTCCGGGAGGCGGGGATCCACACGATCCTCGGGGAGGCCACGGACCCGGCCGTCCTCCGGGAGGCGGGGGCCGACCGGGCGCGGGCGGTGAGCTCCACCATCCGCCGCCCCCGGGACAACGCGGCCCTCCTCTCGCTGGCCGCGGGGGTGCCCGTCCTGGTCCGCGTCTTCGACGCCCACGACGCGGCGTGGGTCCGGGAGCGGGGCGGGGAGCCGGTGCTCTACTCGGAGGCCGCCGCCGACGGCCTCATGGAGTGGTGGGACGGCGCCCGGGAGGCGCTGGAGGCGGAGCGGGCGGCGGGGTAGGGACCGCGCCGCCGGGGGCGTGGGGGGCGGCTCCGCCGAACACGAGGGCGGCCGAGGGGTTCCTCTCCTCGAGACCCCCGCGCCCCATCCCAAAGGACGTCCCGTGACCCACCAGGACCGCACCCTCGGCCGCACCGACCTCCGCGTGAACCCCGTCGGCCTGGGCTGCATGGGCATGTCGGAGTTCTACGGGCCCGCCATGGACGAGGACGAGGCGGTCGAGCTGCTGCGCTGGGCGGCGGACCGGGGTGTGAACCACTTCGACACCGCCGAGATGTACGGCATGGGGCACAACGAGCGCCTGGTGGGGCGGGCCCTGGGCGATCGCCGGGACGGGCTGGTCATCGCCACCAAGTTCGGGCCCATGAGGGATCCCGAGAGCGGGGCCTTCACCGGCGTGGACGCCTCGCCGGAGAACGTGCGGCGCGCCTCCGAGGGGAGCCTGGAGCGCCTGGGGCTCGACACGGTCGACCTCTACTACCTCCACCGCATGGACCCCGACACGCCCATCGAGGACACCGTCGGGGCCATGGCCACCCTGGTCGAGGAGGGGAAGGTGCGCGCGCTGGGCCTGTCCGAGGCCGGGCCGGAGACCATCCGCCGGGCCCACCGGGTGCATCCCATCACCGCCATCCAGACCGAGTACTCCCTCTTCAGCCGCCACGTGGAGGACGAGATCCTTCCCCTGTGCCGCGAGCTGGGGATCAGCCTGGTCGCCTATTCCCCGCTGGGTCGGGGATTCCTCACGGGTCGCTTCACCCGGGAGGAGCGCCCGTCCGGCGAGGGCGAGTTCCGCCGGGGCGAGCTCCAGCCCCGATTCCGGGAGGAGAACTACGAGGCCAACCTGGCGCTGGTGGAGACCGTGGAGCGGGTCGCGGAGCGCCGGGGCGTCACGCCGGCCCAGATCGCCCTCGCATGGGTCCTGGACCGGGGGGAGGAGGTGGTGGCCATCCCGGGCACGACGAAGCGGGGCCACCTGGAGTCGAACCTGGGCGCCCGCGAGATCGCCCTGACCCCCGACGAGCGCGAGGCCCTGGACGACCTGGCGGCGCGGGTGCGGGGCGAGCGCTACGACGAGGGCGGCATGGCGAGGATCGAGGAGTAGCCCTGACGGACGCGGCGAGGCGGGCCCTCCGGCGCATCGAGGGCGAGGACGAGGACGAGGCCGAGGAGGAACGGCGGGAGCCGGGCCTCGGGCCCTGGGGCGTCGTCACGCGGACCTTTGCCGGGTGGCTGAGCGACGGCGCGCCGCAGCGGGGCGCCTCCATCGCCTTCTACACCGTGGTCTCGCTGGCGCCGCTGGTGGTGCTCTCGGTGACGATCCTGGGCCAGGTCTTCCAGGAGCCCGCGGTGGAGAGCCGGGTCCTGGATCAGGTGCGCCTCCTGACGGGCCCCCGGGGGGAGGAGGTCGCCCGCATCGTCCTGGACGAGGCGGGTCGGCCGGACCTGGCGTCGCTGGGCGCCATCCTCACCATGGCCCTCCTCCTCTTCGGCGCCACCGGCGTCTTCGCCAACCTCCAGTCCGCCCTGAACCAGATCTGGTCCGTCCAGCCCCGGACCGGGGTCCTGCGGAACCTGCTCCGGCAGCGCCTGGCCGCCTTCGGGGTGGTGCTGGCCCTGGGGGCGCTGATGATGGTCTCCGTGGTGGTGGGAACGGCGGTGGGATGGGCCGATCCGGTCCTGGGGCGCCTCGACGCCCTGATTCCGTGGCTGAAGCTCGGGGACGTGGGGACGTCCTTCTTCCTGCTCTGGCTCTTCGTGGGGATGGTCTACTGGATGCTCCCGGACGTGCGCATCTCGTGGAAGGACGTCTGGGTGGGCGCCCTGGTGACGGCGGCGCTCCTCGTCGCGGGGCGCTGGGCGCTGACCGCCTTCCTCGCCCGCAACGCCTTCGCCTCCATGTACGGTACGGCGGGCTCCATCTTCCTCCTGCTCCTGTGGATCTACTATTCCGCGCAGGTCTTCTTCCTCGGGGCCGAGTTCACGCAGGTGTGGGCGACGGTGCGGGGGCGCTCCATCGAGCCCGAGTCGTACGCGGTGCGGGTCGTGCAGGTGACCCACGTGCCCGGCGAGGAGCTGGAGAGTTGAGGCGGCCCCGCGGGACGGGTGGCGAGGCGATCCGGTCCCCCGCATCTTGGCGGCCATGGACCACCTGATCTACGCGGGCCCGGACCTGGACGAGGCCGTGGCCCACGCCGAGGCGATCCTGGGCATGCGCGCCGAGCCCGGGGGGAGCCATCCCGGCGTGGGCACGCGCAACGCGCTCATCCCCTTCGGCGACCGCCGCTACCTGGAGATCATCGCGCCCGACCCGGCGCAGCCCGAGCCGGACCGTCCCCGGTGGTTCGGGATCGACGACCTCGACGCCCCCCGGCTCGTGACCTGGTGCGCGGCCATGCCCCGTCCCCGGGAGGCCGTGGCCCTGGCCGCCGAGGTCGGCCTGGAGCTGGGGCAGGTGCTGGCGGGAAGCCGTCGGAACCCGGACGGCGCGGAGCTGCGCTGGGAGGTGAGCGACCCCCGGGCGGACCGGGCCGGCGGGGTGCTGCCCTTCTTCATCGACTGGCTCCAGACGCCCCACCCCGGACGGGGCCCCGATCGGGGCGTGGAGCTGGTGCGCCTGCGGGCGGAGCACCCGGACCCGAAGCGGGTGGCCACGTGGGCGAGGGCGCTCCGGCTCCCCCTCCACGTGGTGGAAGGGCCCGAGCCGCGCCTCCGGGCCCGGCTGCGGCTGGCGACGGGCGACGTGGAGCTGGCCTGACCGGCGGTCAGGCCAGGATCAGCCGGCCCCAGCCCTCCCGGGTCCGTCGATCGCCGTCGTCCCGGCGGTCCCCGCCGGAGCGGCGGTCGCCGTCCCTGCGGTCTCCCTGACGGCGATCCGAGCGCGCGCGCCGGTCGTCGTCGACCTCGGCGCGGGCCGCGCGGCGGGGCCCCTCCCGCCGGTCTCCCGAGCGGCGGCTGCGGGTGCGGCGGTCGTCGCGGTCACGACGATCGTGATGCCGGGTCCGGCGTTCGAGAGGCACGAGAAACACGGTGGAGGGTCGGGCGCGGGGGGGGCCGCGTCGTCCCTCACGACGCGGCGGATGCTCCGAGTATGGGGCGGGCGGGTCCGGGATGTAAAGGGTGTCGAAGGCGCCTTCAGGGGCCCGACCGGGTCAGGCCTCGCCACCGGGTCGCTTGGGCCGGGGACGGGGCCGGCTGGACCCCGTGGAGCCGCTGGACGACGGTCGGCTGGACGCCGACGGGCGCGAGGAGGAGGCGGAGGGCCGGGACGGGCGCGTCGGCTTCGCGGACCCCGACGAGCTCGAGGGTCGGGACGGGCGCGACGACGCCGACGGACGGGACGGCCTGGACGGCCGGGAAGACGACGCCGACGGGCGCGACGGTCGAGAGGGCCGGGCCGAGCCGCTGGAGCCGGACGGGCGCGACGGCCGGGAGGACGCGGAGGGCCG
>CAZMTA010000029.1:10654-40195 GCA_964569085.1 uncultured Gemmatimonadaceae bacterium
GGGCCGAGCCGCTGGAGCCGGACGGGCGCGACGGCCGGGAGGACGCGGAGGGCCGCGACGGCCGAGACGACGCCGACGGCCGGGAGGGCCTGGACGGCCGAGACGACGCGGAGGGCCGCGACGGGCGGCTGGAGGCCGAGGGTCGGGACGGGCGCGACGACGCCGTCGGGCGGGACGGCCGAGACGACGCGGAGGGCCGCGACGGGCGGCTGGAGGCCGACGGCCGGGCCGAGCCGCTGGAGCCGGACGGGCGGGACGGCCGGGAGGACGCCGACGGCCGGGAGGGGCGCGAAGGACGGCTGGAGGCCGAGGGCCGCGAGGGGCGCGACGACGCCGAGGGCCGCGTCGGCCGGCTCGACGCCGAAGGTCTCGACGGCCGGGAGGACGCGGAGGGGCGCGAAGGACGGCTCGACGCGGAGGGCCGCGACGGGCGCGTGGACGCCGAGGGACGCGAGGGCCGGGCCGATGCCGAAGGCCGGCCGCCCGTCGAGGGGCGGATCGCCGTGGAGGGCCGCTTCTCGGATCCCGTGGACGCGGACGGCCGGCTGGGGCGCGGGGACGGCCTCGTCGACGCCTCCGGCCGCGACCCGGAGGGGCGGGCCGTGGACGGGCGCGAGGGCCGCGGCGTCGTGGACGGACGGATCCGGTCCGAGGGGCGGGTGGACGGCCGGGCGGTGGAGCCCCGGTCCGGACCCCGCTCGGGGCGGGCGATTCGGGGGTCCTCCCCGCGCCGCGGCGCGGTCACCTGGCCCGGGCGGCCGGGGCGGGCCGGGGCGGCGGAGCCGGAGCCCCGCGTCGGGACCCGGGGCCGCGCCGAGGCGTCTCCGCCCCGGGCCGGCGTGGCCGTGGACGGCCTGCGGGCGGTGGGGCGGGGCGACGCGGTCGTACCGCGGCCCCCGAGGGCCGGCGCGGAGCGGGGCGTGGCGCGCGGGGATCCCTGGACCGTGGGCCGGTCCCCCCGGCGCTCCGCCGTGCGGCGGACGGCCGTGCGGGCCCCTTCCTTGTACGTGGGCGTTCCCCGCACCAGCACCGAAGGCTGGCTCACCGAGACGGCCCGACGTCCGCCGCCGGCGTAGACGACCCGGGTGCGGCCCCAGCCGCCCCAGCCGTGGCGCCCGGCCCAGCGGTCCCAGCGGCCGTCCCTGTACCCGTCCCGATAACCCTCCCGGTACCAGCCCCACGGGTCGTAGATGCGCCCGTAGCCCCAGGGATTGCTCCAGGCGTCGCGGACGTACACGTAGGTCGTGCGGGGATACCAGCCGCGGTGCCAGCCGGCGTACCAGCGGTCCCAGCGGCGGGAGTAGTGGGGGAGGTACGCCCAGGTGGGCCCGTACTCCAGGCAGTCGTAGTAGGCGTCGTGGTACGGGTCCCAGTAGCGATCGCCGTAGAGGGCCCAGCAGTAGTCCTCGGCGCTGTAGTAGCGCCGATGCCCGGCGTAACGGGGCTCCCAGCCGTCGTAGTGCTCCGAGTAGACGCCGTACGCCGTCTGGGCGTAGCCGTGGCGCCATCCCAGGGAGAATCCGGTGAAGACCGGTCCCGGATCACCGACCCCGGCGTGCAGACCGAAGCTCACGCCGTCGTAGAGCGAGCCCACGCCCACCGAGAGGGAGACGTGGGTCTGGGCGACGGCGGGTGGTCCGCCGGCCGCCAGGAGGGCCACAGCCGTGGCCAGGGTCGTCGAAAACCGGGTCACCATGCTCACCGTCACCTCCCTGAAGGGTCTCGGTCCCACGGAGTGCAACGCGTATGCCACGCACCCGGGATCGGGGAATGTCCAGCAACGACGGGCACTTCCGGGGATCGTGGCGAGGTCGGGCGGGCCTCCGGTGTCCCGTGCGGGGGACACTCGGGCGGGTCCAGGGGGGACACTGCCCGCGATCTCCCCGCCCCTGGGATGTCCGGGGCGGGGAAACCTTGGGGGGGCTGGGGCGTATAACGGGCCACGAGGCGAGCCTCCCGGGCTCGCGTCGCTCCGGTCTCCGCTGCACGGGCTCCTTGCCCCGCGGCCCGGAAGGCTCGACATTCCCTGGGTCCCCCGGCGCGTCCGCGCCGAGGTCCCGTGGCCTCTCGGCCCGACGACCGGACAGTTTCGCTTCCCCGAGCCGTTCTCGGGGAGACTCTCCCGGTGTGAGGACGACGCGCCTCCTGCGTCGCCACGCCGGCACCCCAGGCAACATGGGTTTCACACGTGCCCGAATCGTCCGACAACCACAGCGGCGACGGGAACCGTAACTCCAGGCGCGGCAATCGCCGCCGCCGGGGTCGCCGGTCCCGTCGTAACTCCGGAAACCGCTCCGACAACAACAACAACGGCGGCGGCGGTGGGAACGACCACCACAACGGCTCCCCCGAGGACCGGGAGAAGCTCGAGGCCGAATCCCGGCCCCTGGGCCTTCTCGAGGTCCTGGGCAGCGGCTCCGGCTTCATCCGGCGACGGGAGGCGGGCTACACCCCCTCCGACGAGGACATCTACGTCGCGTCCCGGCTGATCAACAAGTTCGGTCTGCGCACCGGCGACGAGATCGCCGGCGTGACCGGAAAGCCGCCCCGGAGCGGGAAGAGCCCGCCCCTCACCTACGTGGCGCGGGTCAACGACCGGCCGCCCGAGGAGCTCGAGGGCCGGCCCGACTTCCAGCGCCTCAGCGCCATGCACCCCGACGAGCAGCTCGTCATGGAGTGCGGCCGGGAGGTCCTGGGCCAGCCCGACTACACCGGGCGGGTCATCGATCTCTTCTGTCCGCTGGGGAAGGGGCAGCGCGCCATGATCGTGGCGCCGGCCAAGGCCGGTAAGACCACGGTCCTGCAGGCCGTGGCCGAGGGCATCGTGACCAACAGCCCCGAGTGCCATCTCATGATCCTCCTGGTGGACGAGCGTCCCGAGGAGGTCACCGAGATGCAGCAGGCCGGCTTCGGCGAGGTCATCGCCTCCACCTTCGACCGCACCGCCGAGCGCCACACCCAGGTCGCCGAGATGACGCTGGAGCGCGCCCGCCGCCGGGTGGAGCTGGGGGACGACGTGGTCATCATCCTCGACTCCATCACCCGCATGGCCCGGGCGTACAACACCACGGAGGAGGGGAGCGGTCGGACCCTCTCCGGCGGGCTCGACGCCCAGTCCCTCGAGAAGCCCAAGCGCTTCCTGGGGAGCGCCCGGAAGATCGCCGAGCACCAGGGCGGCGGATCGCTGACCATCATCGCCACGGCGCTGGTGGACACGGGCTCCCGCATGGACCAGGTCATCTTCGAGGAGTTCAAGGGCACCGGAAACTCGGAGCTCGTGCTGTCCCGGGACCTGGCCGACAAGCGGATCTACCCGGCCATCGACCTGGCCGCCTCCGCCACGCGGAAGGAGGAGCTCCTCCTGGACGACGACGCGCTCTGGCTCTCCCGGGCCATGCGCCGTCAGCTCGCCGGCGTGCCGGCGGCCGAGGGGATGCAGGAGCTGCTGGGCATCATGAAGAAGACCAAGAACAACGCCGACCTCATCACCTGGGCGCGCCAGCAGGCCTGACGCGCGGGTCGGTGGACGGACGAGAGCGGGGCGTCTCCGGAAGGCCGGGGGCGCCCCGCTCGCCGTTCAGGGGGTCGCGGCGGAGTCGGGGGGCGCCGGGGAGGCCGCCGCGGAGTCGGGCGCCGGGCCGTCCGCGCCGCCGGCGGCCACCTCGGCCTCGAGGCGGTCCAGCCCCTTGGCCAGCTCCCGGCCCTGGACCCGCTCCATGGCCAGGGCCCAGTAGCCCATGAGCGGGTTCCAGCCGAAGTCGCCCTCCTCCCGCCAGGTGACGCGGGTGCCGCCCTCCACCGCCTCCAGCGTCATGTCGCCCTGGGTGCGGAGCGCCCCCTCCTCCACCAGGACCGTGTACGCCAGGTGGCCGGGGGGATGGGCCTGGGTGATCTCGAAGACCCCGTCCCCCATGTCGGGGTGGTCCCAGACGAGCCGGGCACCCTCTCCCCGGGCGGGGCCCTCGGTCTCGACCCCGACCTCGGGCCACGCGGTCCACCGGCGCCACCCGTCGGGACCGTCCACCAGCGCCCAGACCTCCGCGCGCTCGTGGGGGAGGACCCGCGTGGCGGTGGCTTCCCAGGTGCCGGGGAGGAGGGCGCCTCCCCCCAGGAGGAGGGTGAAGAGGAGCGCGCCGGCCGCCAGGATCCGCGTGCCCCAGGTGAAGGGAGAGCGGCTCATCGGCCCGCTCCGGCGGCGGGCGCGCCCGCGGCGGCGCCCGGCTCGTCGGCGGCTTCCGCGGCCTCGGCGCGCTCGGCGCGCACGAGGGGCTCCAGGTGGGGCCAGACCGTCTCCGCCATGAGCCGGTGGCCCCGGGCCGTGGGGTGGATCCCGTCGTCCTGGTTCAGCTCCGGCACCCCGGCCACCCCTTCCAGGAGGAAGGGCACGAGCGTCGCGTCGGTCTCCTGGGCCACCCGCGGGAAGACGGAGCGGAAGGCCTCGGTGTAGCGGGGCCCCAGGTTGGGCGGGGCCTCCATGCCGGCGATCACGATCCGCGCTCCCGGGTACCGCGTCCGGGTCTGCCGGACGATGGCCAGGAGGTTCTCCTCCATGGCGGCGGGGTCCTGGCCGCGGAGGCCGTCGTTGGCTCCGAGCTCCACGACCAGGATGTCCAGCGGTCGCCGCAGCACCCAGTCCAGCCGGCGGAGGCCTCCGGCGGAGGTCTCCCCGGACACGCCGACGTTCACGACCCGGATGGGCAGGCCGGCCGAGTCGGCGAGCTCGTCCACCCGCTCCGGCCAGCGGTCCGCCGCGTCGGTGAGGCCCAGCCCGGCGGTCAGGCTGGTGCCGAGGAAGACCACCACCGGTCCTTCCTCGGCGGCGGCGGCGTCCGGCGCCGGGGCCGCGGTGGTGGACGGGGCTGGCGCGTCCTCGCCGGATGGGGGAGCTTCGGCGGCGTCCCGACAACCCGACAGGGCCACGAGCAGAGAGACGAGGAGAAGACGACGCGCGATGATGATCATGGCCCGGGGGCTCGAGAAGACGTATTCCAGCGGGGGTAGGCCGCTGACGGTGCTCCGCTCCGTGGACCTCGACGTGGAGCCGCGCTCCTTCGTCTCGGTGGTGGGGCCGTCGGGGAGCGGGAAGACCACCCTCCTGGGGCTCCTGGCCGGGCTGGACCGGCCCAGCGCCGGGTCGGTGACCCTGGACGGGCAGGACCTCTTCGCTCTTACCGAGGACCAGCGGGCGGAGTTTCGCTCCCGGAAGGTGGGCTTCGTCTTCCAGACATTCCACCTCCTCCCCACGCTGACGGCGCTGGAGAACGTGCTCGTCCCCCTGGAGCTGCGGGGCGAGGCCGACGGCGTCCGGGACCGGGCGGCGGGGCTCCTGGAGCGGGTCGGCCTCGGGGACCGCCTGGACCACTACCCCCAACAGCTCTCCGGCGGGGAGCAGCAGCGGGTGGCGCTGGCCCGGGCCTTCGCCAACCGGCCCAAGATCCTCTTCGCCGACGAGCCCACCGGCAACCTCGACGCGGAGACCGGAGCCACCATCGTGGAGATGCTCGAGGAGCTGAACCGGGACGCCGAGACCACGCTGGTCATGGTGACCCACGACCTCCAGCTCGCCGAGCGGGCGCACCGGGTGGTGCGGCTCCGGGGCGGGCGCGTGGAGGAGGACCGGGCGGGGCGGGGAGCCGGCGGGTGAACGTCGGCTTCGCGCTGCGGCTGGCCTTCCGGGAGGGGCGCCACGGGCTCCGACGGGTGGGGGTGTACATGGCCTCCATCACCCTGGGCGTGGCGGCGCTGGTCTCGATCCACTCCTTCCGGGACGACGTGGCCCGGTCGGTGCGCACCGAGGCCTCCAGCCTCATGGGCGCCAACGCCCGCCTGGCGTCGAGCCGGGCCTTCCCCGACAGCGTGGAGGGCCCCCTGGACTCGCTGGCGGCCGCCGGGGTGGACGTGGCCCGGGTCACCCAGGCCTCGTCCATGGTCGTGTCGGTGGAGAGCGACCAGGTCCGCCTCCTCCAGGTGCAGGGGGTGGGTGGCGGCTTCCCCTTCTACGGCAACCCGCGCACCACGCCCGAGGGCCGGTGGGAGCCGGGCGAGGGCCTGCCCGACGGCGTGGCCGTGGTGGATCCGGCGGTCCTGACCCAGCTCCGGAGCCGCGTCGGCGACACCCTGGTGGTGGGGGGGCTCCGCCTTCCGGTGGTGGCGTCGGTGGTGGACCTTCCCTCGGACCTGGGCGTGCCCACCGCCATCGCGCCGCGGGTCTTCGTCTCGCTGGCCACCCTGGAGGAGGCCGGGCTCCTGGGCTTCGGCAGCCTGGCGCGGTACGAGGCCTACCTCCGGCTGCCGGAGCGGGCGGACCGGGACGCGGTGCGCCGGCGCTACGGCGACGTGTTCGAGGCGACCCAGACCCGCTACACCCTTGCCGAGGAGCAGGCCCAGAGCCTGGCCAACGGCGTCCGGTTCCTGGGCCGCTTCCTGGGCCTGGTGGGGCTCGGCGCCCTGCTCCTGGGCGGCATCGGGGTGGCCAGCGCCATCCACGTCTACGTCCGCGAGCGGCGGCCGGGGGTGGCGGTGCTGCGCTGCATCGGGGCGGGGCAGTGGACGGTCTTCCTGGCCTACCTGGTCCAGGCCGCCGCCCTGGGGTTCCTGGGCTCGGCGGCCGGGGTGGTCCTGGGCGTGGGGGTGCAGCAGCTCCTCCCCTCGGTGCTGGGCGGCGTCCTCCCGGTGGCGGTGACCACCGAGCTCTCGCCGGGCTCGATCCTGGCGGGGCTGGGGATCGGGGTCTGGGTGGCGGTGGTCTTCGCGCTCATCCCCCTCCTCCAGGTCCGGGACGTGCCGCCCCTCCAGGCGCTGCGCGCCGACGTGGAGGGCCCGGCCCGCCGCCTGGACTGGGCGCGGCTGGCGGCCTTCGGAGCGCTGGGCGCCTCGGTGGTGGGCCTCTGCGTGGTGGAGGCGCCGGAGCCCGAGGTGGGCCTGGGCTTCGCGGCGGGGCTGGTCGTGGTGGTCCTGGCCCTCTGGGCCACCGGCTGGGTCCTCACCCGCCTCACCGGGCGCTTCTTCCCCTCGGGCGCCACCTACACGGTGCGCCAGGGCGTGAGCAACCTCTTCCGCCCCCAGAACCAGACCGTGGCGGTCACGCTGGCCCTGGGCTTCGGGGCCTTCGTGGTCGGGACGATCCTCCAGGTGGAGCGGAGCCTCCTGGCGGACCTGACGCCCTCCTTCGAGTCGGGGCGGCCCAACGTCCTCCTCTTCGACATCCAGGCGGACCAGGCCGAGGGCGTCCGGGCGCTCCTCCCCGACACGGCCCGCGCCACCCTCCAGGAGGCCCCCCTGGTCCCCTCGCGCCTCCTGCGCATCAACGGGATGGACCACGAGGAGCTCCGCGCCATCGAGCGCCGCGCGGACCGGCCGGAGCGCTGGGCGCTGCGGCGGGAGTACCGCAACACCTGGCGCGCCGAGCTGGGCGGGGCCGAGGAGCTGGTGGCCGGCCGGTGGTGGGACGGCCGCGGCGGGAGCGAGGACCGCACCCGGGTGGACACCGGCGACCTCCCCGGCGTCTCCCTGGAGGTGGACCTGGCCGACGACCTGGCGGTGGAGCTGGGCGACACCATCACCTGGGAGGTGGCGGGCATCGAGGTGCCCACCGTGGTCACCTCCCTGCGCACGGTCGACTGGGCCCGCCTGGAGCCGAACTTCTTCGCGGTGCTGGAGCCGGGCGCGCTGGACGGAGCGCCCTACACCCTGGTGATGGTGGCCCGGATCCCCGACGCGGAGGGCCGCGGCGCCTTCCAGCGCCGGCTGGTGTCCGCGTATCCCAACGTCTCGGCCATCGACTTCTCACGGGTGCAGGACGCCATCGACGCGGTGCTCTCCCGGGTGCGGCAGGCCGTGGGCTTCCTGGGCCTCTTCAGCGCCCTGGCCGGCGTGGTGGTGCTGGTGGGGTCGCTGGCCTCCTCCCGGATCCAGCGCATGCGGGAGGGCGCGCTCCTGAAGACGCTGGGTGCGCGGAGGAAGCAGGTGCTGACCGTCCTCCTCTCGGAGTACCTGGCGCTGGGCACGCTGGCCACCGCGGCGGGGCTCGGCCTCTCGTGGGCGGCCTCGGCCCTGGTGGTGCCGGCCGTGTTCGAGGTGCCCTTCCGCCCCCACGCCGGGCCGCTGCTCCTGGTGTGGGCGGGGGTCGCGGGCCTCACGGTCCTGGTGGGGCTGGCCGGCAGCCGCCGGCTTCTGGGCCAGCCGCCGCTGGCGGTCCTCCGGGAGGAGCCCGAGTAGCGGACGCGTCGCGGGGCCCCACGGCCACGGCCCGACTCGCCGGGCCCGGGCGTCAGTCCCCGGGGTCGGGGAGGTCGGAGGTCGCGACCTCGGCGGAGCCCTCGTGGTGGCAGGACTCGCAGGGGAGGGGATGAGGCGTGCGCAGGCGGCCTCGGCCCACTTCGAGCTCGGCGCCGCACTTGGGGCAGGCGCCCTCGACGCCCACGACGGTGTAGCGCTCCTGCCAGCGGCGCCGGGCCAGGATGGCCCCCACGCCCAGCACCCCGAGGGCCCAGGGCGCGTGGGGCGGCACCAGCGCCGCCACCGGGGTGAGGAGCAGCGCGATCCCCATGGTCCGGGCGGCGCCGAGCATGCGCCAGCGCCGGGAGCGGGGGATCACCACCAGGTCCACGGTGGCGGGGTCGTACCCGAAGATCGAGAGCCGGGCCGGGACCCGGACGCCCTCGCCGGCCTGCGCCGGCCGCTGGTCGTGGCTCACCGGCGCCCCCTCAGCCCCGGTCCGCGAACGCGCGGAGCCGCTGGCCCGCCTCCTCCAGCGTCCCGAGACGCTTGCAGAAGACGAAGCGGACGACCGAGCGGCCCCGCTCGGCCTCGCTGAAGAAGCTCGATCCGGGGACGGGCGTCACCCCGGCCTCCCGGGTCAGGCGCTTGGAGAAGGTGGTGTCGTCTTCGTCGGACAGGGCCGAGAAGTCGGCCAGCACGTAGTAGGCACCCTCGGGGGGCGCGCACTCGAAGCCCGCGGCCTGGAGCGCGGGGACCAGCACGTCCCGGCGCTCCCGGTATTCCTCGGCCATCTTCGTGTAGTAGGAGCGGTCCAGCGTCCGCATGCCCACGGCGCAGGCCTCCTGGAGCGGCGCCGGCGCGCCCACGGTGAGGAAGTCGTGGACCTTGCGGATGGCGTCGGTGAGGAGGGCGGGGGCGATGATGGTCCCCACCCGCCATCCGGTGACCGAGAAGGTCTTGCTCACCCCGCTGATGACGATGGTGCGCTCCCGCATCCCGTCCATCATGGCCAGGGGGATGTGCTCCCCCTCGTAGAGGATGTGCTCGTAGATCTCGTCGGTGATGGCCAGGATGTCGTGCTCGCGGCAGATGGCCGCCACGGCCTCCAGCTCCTCCCGGGAGAAGACCCGCCCGGTGGGGTTGTTGGGCGTGTTGATGACGATGGCCCGGGTCTTGTCCGTGACCGCGGCGCGGAGCCGGTCCGGGTCCAGGCGGTAGCTCGGACGCTCCAGGGGGAGGAAGACCGGCTTGGCCTGGCAGAGGATGGCGTCGGGCCCGTAGTTCTCGTAGAAGGGCTCCAGGACGATGACCTCGTCCCCCGGATCGACCACCGCGAGCATGACCGCGGCCATGGCCTCGGTGGCGCCGCACGTCACGGTGATCTCCCGGACGTCGTCCACCTCCATCCCGTACCAGTCCCGGTACTTCTCCACCAGCGCCTCCCGGAGGTTCTGGGTGCCCCAGGTGATGGCGTACTGGTTCACGTCGGCGCGGATGGCCTCGCAGGCCGCCTCCTTGAGGACGTCCGGGGCGGGGAAGTCGGGGAAGCCCTGGGCCAGGTTCACGGCGTCGTGCTCCCGGGCCACCCGGGTCATCTCGCGGATGACCGACTCGGTGAAGGTGTTCGTGCGGCGTGCGGTGCGGAGGGCCTTGGACATGGAGTGGATTCTGGGGGGCCGGAGAGGAGAGAGGTGGCGGGAGGAGGGGGCATGATGGCGGGGCCCGCCCGGCGGGGCAACGGGGAGCGGGCGGACGCGGGGACCGGCGGTCCGTAGCCATGGCTCCCGGGGCCGTTTAGGATAGGACGTCCCGCGCCACCCCGGCCCCTCCCTGGAGCGCCCGTGAGCCCCACCCGGTCCCTCGCACCCCTCGTCGTCGGCCTCCTCCTGGCCGTGGCGGGCCCCCGCGCGCTCGCCGCCCAGGCCTCGCCCCTCGTCCTCGAGGTGCGGGGCGGGGTCTCGTCGCCCCTGGGCTCCTTCGCCGACGGCACGCGCCCCGGCGAGGGCGTCTCCGCCGGCCCCAGCCTGTCGGTGGACTTCGCGTTCTCGGGGAACTCCCGCCGGACCGTCACCGTGGGCTTCGCCCAGCACCGCTTCGGCTGCGAGGAGCTGGGCTGCGCCGAGGACGACTACGTGGCCACCGGGGTGAACCTGGGCTGGCGGCTCAACCTGGCCACCCGGGGCGACGTGATCCCCTGGGTGCGCCTGGCGGGACGGACCGTGCGCGTGGAGCTGCCGGAGCGCGACGCCGGCCCCGAGGCGGTCACCGATCTGGGCTTCGGCGGGGAGATCGGCGCCGGGGTGTACATCGGGACCTTCTCCCGGCTGGCGCTGAACCCCTCGGTGCGGGTGGCGGCCACCAACAGCGGGCTCCCCGGGGGCGGCACGCTGCGTCTCCGCTACTGGGTGGCGGACCTGGGGCTGGCGCTGGCCTTCTGAGGCCCCGCGGCCGCCTCCCGCGGACCGCCGCGCCGCCCCGCTACATCCGGAAGAGGTAGCTCAGCTTCACGAAGAGCCCCTCCTGGACCGCGTCCATGCGGTTCAGGCGGTAGGACAGCCCCTCCCCCTCCATGAGCCGGCTGAAGCCCACGTAGAAGATCGTCCCCGGCGAGGGCTCGTACTGGACCAGGAGCTGGCCCTGGAAGGCGCTCTCCCGCCGGGGGTCCACCACCGAGCCGCCCACGAGGAGCGGCCGGCCGCTCCGGGGATCCAGGAGGCCCTCCCGGTCCTCGATCTCGTACTGCCCGATGCCCCGCACCAGGAAGGCCTTGGAGAGCTGGTACTGGGCCCGCACCCGGGAGAGGTTCACGGTGGAGAAGACGCCGCCGGGGGCGGACGCCTCGTCTCCGGGGCGCCGCCAGATCCGGGACCAGGTGTAATCCACCGAGAGCTGGAGCCGGTTGGTGGGCCGGAGCTGGAGCTGGGGGCCGGCCTGGGCCTCGAAGCCCCGGCTCCCCTCCACGTAGATGGGGACCTCCCGGAGGAAGAAGCGCCCGTTGAGGTTGGAGGCGTTGGTGAGGCGCATGCGGGGGAGGAGGCCGAAGCCGATCATCCCGTCCAGGGCGTCGGGCACCGTCCACGCCTCGGCGCCGCCCCCGGGGAGCGCCACCTGGTAGGCCGCGTAGTCCTCGGGCTGGAAGCGGAAGTAGCCCCGGCGCAGCACCACGGTCAGCGTGCGGGAGCCCCGGAAGTTCAGGGTGTTCCAGAGCTCGACCTCGTGCTCGAAGGGCCGGGCGCCGTCCCAGAGCCCGTCGTGGGTGAAGTAGTTGTTGAGGTTCACCCGGGCCGTGAACGACTCGAGGCCGGCGCCGGGGGCCCCGAAGCGGGTCCAGCTCCCGCTCCCGTTGAGCTCGGCGTCCCCGGCGCGCTGGATGAACCCGCTGAGCGCCTGGAAGGAGGGGTGGACGTCGGTGAGCTGGACGTTCCACGAGAAGGTGCGGCCGCCCCGCTCGACCCGGGCGTGGATCAGGGGGCGCATGGCCCCGGCTCCGTCCTCGCCGGCCGCACGGGTGAGGCTGCCCGCCACCTGCCCGGTCACGGTGTAGCGCCCGCCCAGGACGAGGCGGGCGTCCCCGGCCACGACCCGGTTGTACGCCCCGGAGCCGTCGGTGAGGGACCGGTCCGCCAGGAGGAGCCCCAGGGTGGAGCCGCTCCCCACGTCCCGGCGCACCCGGGCCAGGTTGAACAGGGCCTCTCCGGAGCCGCCCCCCAGGGTGGAGGGGCTCTCGTCCAGGGCCCCCAGGTAGCCCACGTTGAACGAGCCCACCTTCCCGGTGAGCTTGGCCCCGGCCACCGGGTCCACGATGCGCCGGGTGTAGACGAGCCGCGTGGGGGTGTTGAAGATCTCCGCCCCCTCCAGGAAGAAGGTCCGCTTCTCCGGGAAGAAGAGGGCGAAGCGCTCGTTGACCGTGATCTGGTTGGCGTCGGCCTCGACCTGGGAGAAGTCGGGGTTGTAGGTGGCGTCCAGCACCAGGTTGCGGGTGACGCCGACCCGGGCGTCCACGCCGAAGTCCGCCTCCGGATCCCCCCGCTGGAAGGCGCCGCCGTCCCGGTCCCCGGTCCGGGTGCCCGTGAGGACCGGCTTCACCTCCACGAGGCGCTTGGGGCGGAGGTCCCGGAGCCCCACGAGACGCCCGCTCTGGGCGAGGGTGCTGCTCACGTTCTGGGTGAGCGGCGCCCACGACTGCTTGAACCCGCGGCGCTTGACCTCCCGGGCCACCTGGATGCCCCAGTCCTGCTCCGGGACCTCGCGGAAGCGGAGCGACACGTACGGGATGCGGATCTCGGCGCTCCACCCCTCGTCCGTGACCCGCCCGTCCGACTCCCAGATGAAGTCGGGGTTGAAGTCGATGGGCACGCCGCCCCCACCCCCACCCCCGCCGCCGCCCCGCTGGAATCCCTCGATCCAGAGGCCGTCGGTCTGGAGGCCCAGGGGGTTCACGTAGAAGACGTACGCCTGCCGCTGGTCGTCGAAGGTGTCCAGCATGATGCGGACCCAGTCGTCGGCGAACACCACCTGGTCCCGCTCCCCGAGGCGGGCCAGGATCTCCTCGGGCGCGGAGTCGGTGGCCCGGATGCCGAAGTAGAGGGCGTCCCCGGTGTAGAGGACCCGCACCTCGGTGGCCTCCGAGGCCTGGATGCCCTCCACCGGCTCGTACTGGGTGAAGCCGGTGAGGAGGGCGGCCTCCGCCCAGAGCGCCTCGTCGAGGCGGCCGTCCACGTCGATGTCCACCTCGTCGAAGCGGGGCGCCCGGACGAGGAGCTCGCCCCGGTCCCCGTGGAAGACGAGGCTGTCGGCGTCGGGCCCGGCTCCCCCGGGAGCGAGGCAGACGGCGGCGCAGAGGGCGAGGAGCGGCAGGGTCATGGAGGCGATGGCTGCGGGGAAGGGGTGCGGGCGGTTACGGGAGACTCGACACCGGCCCGGCCACGAGTGCTGGGGCCGGGTGGTCCCTCCGGCGCCCGGACGGTACACTCCGCCCATGCGAGCTTCCACCCCCCTCCCGCGCGCGGCGGCGCTGCTGGCCGCCTTCCTCCTGGGGGCGCCGACGGCCGCCCTCCACGCCCAGCCCGGCCCCGACGCGCTTCGCCACGACCTGGAGTCGGCCATCGCGGCTTCGGGCGCCGAGGTGGTGGGGGTGTACTACCGGGCCCTCGCCCCCGGCGGCGACTCGGTGACCGTGGACGCCGACGTCCGCATGCACGCCGCCAGCACCATGAAGGTGCCCGTCATGATGCGCCTCTTCCTGGACGCCCAGGAGGGACGGCGTTCCCTGGACTCGACCATGGTGGTGACCACCCGGTTCCGCTCCATCGTGGACGGAAGCCCGTACGACCTGCCCGCATCCTCCGGTTCCGATGCGGAGCTGTATCAGGTTGAAGGACAAGCGGTTACGGCCCGTCACCTCATCGATCGCATGATCACCCGCTCCAGCAACCTGGCCACGAACCTCCTCATCGCGGAGGCGGATCCGGAGCGGATCCGGACGCTCATGGACCGGATCGGCGCCGACTCCATGGACGTCCTCCGTGGCGTCGAGGACCTGAAGGCGTTCCGGGCGGGCCTCTCCAACACCACCACGGCCCGGAGCCTGGGTGCGGTGATGGCCGCCGTGGCCGCCGGCGAGCTCTTCACCCCCGAGTCCCGGGCGGGCATGCTGGCGATCCTGGAGGAGCAGGAGTTCACCGAGAACATCCCCGCCGGGCTCCCCGAGGGCACGCGGGTGGCGAACAAGACCGGGTGGATCACCGGGATCCACCACGACGCCGCGGTGGTCTTCCCGGACGACGCCCCGGCCTACGTGCTCGTGCTCATGGTCCGGGGGCACCCCGACGAGGACCAGGGCACCGCGCTGATGCAGGCGCTCTCCCGCCGGGTGTGGGCGTTCCACGCGGCCCGGGCGGGCGGCGGGGGCGGAGACGCCGGGGGCCGGTAGCCCGACCGGCCTCCGGGCCCTACTCTGGGGGCGGCTCCATCCCCCGCGGTGGGGCCGCCCCTTCCGACGTCCCACCCGTCCCGAGGAGCCGTTCCAGGATGCGCATCCCGCACCCGATCGTCGCCGTCGCCCTGCTCGCCCTGACCTCCCTGGCCGCGCCGAGTCCCGCCGCCGCCCAGGAGGACCCGGGCCCCTTCGACGCCCTGGCCCCCCGCTACATCGGCCCCGCCGGCATGAGCGGACGGGTGTCGGACGTGGAGGTGGCCCTGGCCGACCGCAACGTGATCTACGTGGGCGGCGCCACCGGGGGCGTCTTCAAGTCGACGGACGCCGGGATCACCTGGGAGCCGGTCTTCGACGACCAGCCGGCCCTGGGGGTGGGCTCCATCGCCGTCTTCCAGCCCGCCCCGGACCTGGTCTGGGTGGGCACCGGCGAGGGGAACCCCCGCAACAGCGCCGGCGTGGGACGGGGGCTCTTCCGCTCCCGGGACGGGGGCGAGACGTGGGACCACGTGGGCTTCGAGGACTCGGAGCGGATCCACCGGATCCTGACCCACCCCACCGACCCGGACGTGGTGTACGTGGGCGTCATGGGGCCGGCGTGGTCCGACGGCGCCGAGCGCGGGGTGTACCGCACCACCGACGGCGGCGAGAGCTGGGAACGGGTGCTCTTCCAGAACGAGAGCACCGGCGTGGCCGACATGGTCATGGACCCGTCCAACCCCGACAAGATCTTCGCGGCGCTGTGGGACTTCCGCCGCGACCCGTGGTTCTTCACCTCCGGGGGACCCGGCTCGGGCCTCTTCGTGACCCGGGACGGAGGCGACACCTGGACCCGGCTCGGCGAGGACGACGGCCTGCCCTCGGGTGAGCTGGGCCGCATCGGCGTGGCCGTCTCCGAGTCCAACCCCCAGGTGGTCTACGCACTGGTCGAGGCGGAGACCAGCGCGCTGGTGCGCTCCGACGACGGGGGGCGGAGCTGGCGCACGATCTCGGACCGGGAGGGGATCGTGCCCCGACCGTTCTACTACGCCGACCTCCGCATCGACCCCGCCAACGAGAACCGGATCTACTCGCTCCACGGCAGCATCCAGGTGAGCGAGGACCAGGGCCGCACCTGGGAGACGGTGGTGCCCAGCGCCATCATCCACGGGGACGTCCACGAGCTCTGGATCGATCCCGCGGACTCGCGCCGCATGATCATGGGGAACGACGGCGGCATCGCGTTCACCTACGACCGCGGGGACACCTGGCGCTTCGTGGAGAACCTGACGCTGGCCCAGTTCTACCACATCTCGCTGGACGACGCCGTGCCGTACAACGTCTACGGCGGGCTCCAGGACAACGGCTCCTGGTACGGGCCGAGCACGGTCTGGGAGAACAAGGGGATCCTCAACGCCCACTGGCGGCGCGTCGGCGGCGGCGACGGCTTCACGGTCATGGACGACCCGGCCAGCGAGCGCCACGGGTACTCCATGTCCCAGGGCGGCAACCTGCAGCGCTTCGACAAGGTGACCGGCGAGCGGGAGAGCATCCGACCGGTGCACCCCGAGGGCGTGGACCTGCGCTTCAACTGGAACGCGGGGCTGTCCGTGGATCCCCTCGACTCCACGACGATCTACCTGGGCAGCCAGTTCGTGCACCGCAGCTCCGACCACGGGGCCTCGTGGGAGATCATCTCCCCGGACCTGACCACCGACGACCCCGAGAAGCAGCGGGCCTTCGAGAGCGGGGGGCTGACCACCGACGCCTCGGGCGCCGAGATGCACACCACGATCATCTCCATCCAGGCGAGCCCGCTGGAGGAGGGGCTGATCTGGGTGGGGACCGACGACGGCAACGTCCAGGTCACCCGGGACGGCGGCGAGAGCTGGACGAACGTGCGGGACGAGGTGCCCGGGCTGCCCGAGGGGATCTGGATCCCCGACGTGCAGCCGTCGGTCCACGAGGCGGGGCGGGCCTACCTGGTGGCGGAGGACCACCGGCGCGGCGACTGGACCTCCCACGTCTACGTCACCGAGGACTACGGCGAGAGCTGGCGGTCCCTCTCCGGCGAGGGCGGAATCGACGCCTTCGTCCACGCCATCGAGGAGGATCCCCGGGACGAGGACCTCCTCTTCCTGGGCACCGAGTTCGGGCTGCGCACCAGCCTGGACCGGGGCGAGCACTGGCACCGCGTGCTCGACGTCCCGGCGGTGCCGATCCGCGACCTGAAGATCCAGCCCCGGGAGTCGGACCTGGTCCTGGGGACCCACGGCCGCGGGGCCATCGTGGTGGACGACATCCGTCCGCTGCGGGCGCTGGCGGACCGGGAGGCCCACGACCGCATCACCCAGTCCGCGGTGCACCTCTTCGCCCCGCCTCCGGCGCGGCGGGTGGAGATCGCCGAGGCCATCGGCTACCGCTCCACGGGGATGGCCATGCAGCAGGCCGAGACCCGGCCCTACGGCGCCCTCCTGACCTTCTGGGCCGCCGAGCCCGGGGAGGCGCTGGTGGAGATCCGTGACGCCGACGGCAGCCTGGTGTGGAGCCGGGAGGTGGACGCGGTCACCGGCATGAACCGGGTGACGTGGGACCTCCGGCCCGGCGGCGACGCCGACGAGGAGGAGCACCCCCGGCGCATGGAGGTGCTCCCGGGGACGTACTCGGTGGACCTGGGGCTGCACGGGCAGGCCTCCTCCACCTCGCTGGAGGTCGTCCCCGACCCGCGGGGTGGCGCCACCATGGCGGAGCTGCGGGCCAAGCGGGACGCGCTCCGGGAGGCGGTGGGGCTCGCCGCTGACGTGGACGCCCTCCGGGACCGGGTCGAGGAGACGCAGGAGCGGGTGGACATGGTGCTCGAGACGCTTCCCGACGACGCCGACGCCCTCCGGGAGCAGGGGGAGGCGCTGGCCGACTCGCTCCAGGCGCTGGTGGAAGCGGTGTGGACCGGGCCCGCGTGCCCCGGCCTCTGCCGCGAGCCCGTCCCCGCCGACGCGGTGGACCGTCCGATCGGGGCGCTGGCCAGCGCCGCCGGCGCCCCCTCGGAGAACGAGGAGATCATGATGCGCCAGGCCCGGGAGGCGGCCTCGGACATCGAGGCCCGGGTGGAGGCCGTCATGGCCGGGCCCGTGGCGGCGTACCGCCAGGCGCTCCTGGACGCCGGGTACTCGCCCTTCGGAGCCCCGGGAGGCGACCGGTGAGGCGCCGGGCGGGCCGGCTCGCGGCCGTCCTGGCCCTCGGGCTCCTGGCGGCGTTCGCCCGCCCGGCGGAGGCGCAGGACCCGCTCCGGGTCTTCGTCTCCGTGGACATGGAGGGGATCGGCGGGGTGGGCACCCCGGCCATGACCTCCACGGGCGGGAAGGACTACGCCACCGCCCGTCGCCTCATGACCGACGAGGTGAACACGGTGGTGGAGGCCATCCTGGAGCGAGGCCCGGCGGAGATCGTGGTCAACGACTCCCACGGCGACCACCAGAACGTGCTCCACACCGAGCTCCACCCGGAGGTCACCTACATCCAGGGCTCCATCAAGCCGCTGGGGATGGTGCAGGGGCTCGACGCGAGCTTCGACGCCGCCGTCTTCCTGGGGTACCACGCCAAGGCCGGCGATCCCGACGGCTTCCTGGCCCACACCGGGACCGGCTCCCTCAAGGGGCTGTGGCTGAACGACGTGGAGGTCGGGGAGGGCGGGTTGAACGCCGCCTTCGCCGGGATGCACGGCGTGCCCCTGATCCTGGCCGCCGGGGACTCGGCCTTCGCCGCCGAGATCGCGGGGCAGGGGGACCCGGTCACCGTGGTCACCAAGACCGCCGAGACCCCCTCGTCGGCGCGGCTCGTCCACCCCACCGAGGTCCACCGGCGGCTGCGGGCCGGCGTGCTGCGGGCGCTGGACCGGCTGGAGGCCGGGGACGTCGAGGCGTGGGCCGTGGCCACGGGCCCGACCCGGGTCCGCATGCGCTTCACCTCGCCCACCCACGTGGAGATCCTCCAGGCCATCCCCGGGACGGCCAAGGAGGACGGCTATACCGTCGTCTACACCGCCGAGGACATGGACGCCGCCTACCGGCTGATCCGCCTCATGTACCGCTTCGTGAGCTCGTAGGGGATCCGGCCGTGCTGCGCTCCGCCCTCCTGTGGGCCTCCCGGAGCCGGGCCATGGCCGAGCGGCTCCCGCGCTACCGCTTCGTCCGCCGCGCCACCCGCCGCTTCATGCCCGGCGAGGGCCTGGAGGACGCCCTGGACGCCGCGGAGGCCATGGGGGAGCGGGACCTCCCCACCACCCTCACCCGCCTGGGGGAGAACGTGGAGGACGAGGGGGCCGCCGACGCCGTCGTCGACCACTACCTCGGGGTCATGGACGAGGTGCGCGCACGCGGCCTCGACACCGAGATCTCGGTGAAGCTGACCCAGCTCGGCCTGGACCGGAGCGCGGAGGGAGCCGCCCGCCGGCTGGAGCGGCTGGTGCGGGCCGGCGACCCCGGCTCGCTGGTCTGGGTGGACATGGAGGACTCGAGCTACGTGGACCGGACGCTGGAGATCTTCCGGGCCGTGCGGCAGGACCACGAGAACGTGGGGCTCTGCCTGCAGGCCTACCTGCGGCGCACCGCCGACGACCTGGAGGCGCTCCTTCCCCTCCATCCCGCCATCCGCCTGGTGAAGGGGGCGTACCGGGAGCCCGACGACGTGGCCTTCGGCCGCAAGAGCGAGGTGGACCGGAGCTTCGTGACGCTGGCCGGCCGGATGCTCCGGGCGCGGAAGGACGGGCGCATGGGCCGTCCCGTCCTGGGCACCCACGACGAGCGCATGGTCGCCGAAGCCACCCGCATGGCCCACGAGCTGGAGCTGGAGCCCGCCGCCTGGGAGGTGGCCATGCTCTACGGCATCCGCCGGGAGGAGCAGGCCCGCCTGCGGCGGCGGGGCTACGGCGTGCGGGTCCTGATCTCGTACGGGGAGCAGTGGTTCCCCTGGTACATGAGGCGCCTGGCCGAGCGGCCCGCCAACGTCTGGTTCGTGCTCAAGCAGCTCGCGGGATGACGGGGGAAGGGGCTCCGACGGACCTCGTCGACCGGGATCCCCGACGCTGGGCGGTCCTGGCCCTCCTCTCCCTGGCGGTTCTCCTGGGGATGAGCTCGTGGTTCACCGCCTCGGCCGTGGCCCCGGAGCTCCAGGCCCGGTGGGGTCTGGGGTCGGGGCAGGTGGGGTGGCTGACCACGGTGGTCCAGCTCGGCTTCGTGGCCGGGACCGCCCTGGCCGCGATCCTGAACCTGGCGGACGTGATCCCGGCCCGCGGCTACTTCGCCGCCAGCGCCGTGGCCGCCGCCGCGGCCAACGGGGCCCTCCTGGTGGCCCCGGGATACGGCGGCGCCCTGGTGGCCCGCTTCCTCACCGGCTTCTTCCTGGCCGGGGTGTATCCGCCGGGCATGAAGATGTGCGCCACCTGGTTCCGCTCGGCCCGGGGACTGGCCATCGGGACCGTGGTGGGGGCGCTCACGGTGGGGAAGGCGCTGCCCTACCTCCTCAAGGCGCTGGGCGGGGCCGGCCTGGGACCCGTGGTGCTGGGGGCGTCGGTGGCCGGGGTGGCCTCGGGGCTCCTGGTCACGGCGGCCTACCGGGACGGGCCGTACCCCTTCGCCCGGCGCCCCTTCTCCTGGGGGCTGGTGGGACGGATCCTCCGCCACCGGCCCACCATGCTTGCCACCGGGGGCTACCTGGGTCACATGTGGGAGCTGTACGCGGTGTGGACCTGGGTCCCGGCCTTCCTCCTGGCCTCGGCAGCCGCGTCGGGCGGTCCCGGCGAGGGCCTCGTGGAGGCCGTGGCCTTCGGGGCCATCGCCAGCGGCGGGCTGGGCTGCGTGTGGGGCGGGTGGGCGGCCGACCGCATGGGGCGGGCCCGGGTGGCGAGCCTGGCCATGGCGGTGAGCGGCGCCTGCTGCCTGGGGGCCGGGCTCCTCTTCGGCGGGCCCTTCTGGGCGCTGGCCGCCTTCACCTGGGTCTGGGGGTTCTTCGTGGTGGCCGACTCGGCCCAGTTCAGCGCCCTGGTCACCGAGGTGGCGCCCTCCCACGCGGTGGGGACGGCGCTGACGCTCCAGACCTCGCTGGGCTTCCTCCTCACCATGGTGACGATCCAGGGCGTTCCGGCCGTGGTGGACGCCGCGGGGTGGGCGTGGGCCTTCCCGGCGCTGGCGCTGGGGCCGGCGGTGGGGATCTGGAGCGTGGGGGCCCTGGGGCGCGGAGCGGGCGGACGGAGCGGAGCCCCGCCGGGCGGTCCCTAGAACCGCTCGCCCTTGGCCTCGCGGAGGTGGCTTCCCACGGGGCGGATGCGGGTCCACATGGTCCAGAAGTAGAGGCCGAGTCCGGCGATCTGCCCCAGCCCGCCGGCCACCACGATCCATCCCAGCGCCTCGTGCTCGACCCCGGCCCGGGCGGCCTCGGCCACGAACCGGCTCGCCGTCGCCACCACCAGGATCCAGTACGCGGCCTCCGCCCGGCCCGGGGTGTAGCGCTCGTCGTCCTTGGCGGCCCGGGGGAAGAGCCACAGCGCCACGCCCAGGATCAGGAACATGACGAAGCCCACCAGGACGGCGTGGGCGTGGGCCGAGACCAGATAGGGGTCGGGCCAGACGTCGAAGAGCTCCCGGCGGACCATCATCCAGGCGCCCAGGGCCAGGCCGGTGAAGAGGAACACGATCCCCGTCTTGATGAAGCGCCGGACCAGCGTGTACACCGCTCAGCCCTCCAGGCGGGCCAGGATGCCGTCCACGTCCGCCTCCAGCCCCTCCACCCGCTCCACCGGCACGCCGTGCCGGTCCAGGAGGGTGAGGACGTTCGCGTGGGCGAAGTCCCCGCCGCCGGTGGCCCGGTACTTCACGCCCAGGAGGACCGAGAGCTCGAGGATCCGGTCGTCGTCCCCGCTCAGGAGCGTCCACCGGGCCGGGCCGAGGCCGCTGCTCCGGGCGAAGTCGGCCAGCCGCTCCGGGGTGTCCCGCTCCGGATCGATGGAGACCAGGACGAACCCGACCTCGTCGGAGGTGGCCGCCTCCAGGCCCTTCATCCGCGCCACGATGCGGGGGCAGGCGAAGGCACAGCTCGTGTAGGCGAAGGCCACGACCCGGGGGCGGCCCGCCAGCTCTCCCAGCGAGAGGGGGGTGCCGGTCTGGTCCCGCCACGTGCCCGGGAGCCGGTAGACGGAGTGGCCGGCCGGGTCCGCGGGGCCGTCGGCGGCCGCGGCCGCCGGTGCGCTCCCGGGGGACTCGGGGGTGGGGCCGCCGCAGGCGCCCGCCGCGAGCAGGAGGAGCAGGAGGAGGGCCGGGAGGGAGGGGCGGGTGCGTCTCATGGGAGCTCCAGGTCGTACGCGCAGCGGAAGCCGACCCCCAGGCTCCCCTCCGTGCCGTCGAGGCTGGCGCGGAGGGAGGTCCGGAGGAACGCGGCGTAGTCGGACGGGTCGGGGACGCCGGCGGAGGCGGCGGCGCAGAAGAGCTGGCGGTCCAGCCCCCGGTCGTCCCGGCCCGCGCCGCTCAGCATCTGGTGGTTGAAGTCCTCGGTCCACTCGTGGACCAGCCCGTGGAGGTCCCGGACGCCCAGGGCGTTCCGGAAGGCGTTGCCCACGGCGGGCAGGACGTCGGGGCGGGGCCGACCGGCGTGCAGCGCCAGGAAGCGGCGGCGGAGACCGGCCCGGTCCCCCGCCCACCCCTCCTCCGGGAAGGAGGCCGCGTACTCCCACTCGTCCGTGGTGGGCAGGCGACCCCCGGCGGCGCGGCAGTACGCCCGCGCGGCGAACCACGAGACCTGGGTCACGGGACGCGCGGGGGGACCGCGCCGGGTCCCCGGATCCAGGGGGCCCTCCCACGACCCGAGGTAGTCCCCGCCGACGAGGACCGGAGCCGCGATCCCCGGGCGCCATTCGGGGGCCGTGGCCACGAAGGCGCGGAAGTCCGCGGCGGTCACCGGAAGGGCGTCCAGCCGGAACGGGGCCACCGGCCGGGGGACGGTGTCGTAGAGGGAGCGGTGGCTCCCGGCGGGGATCTCCACCGTCCGGGACCGGCGCGCCGGAGCCTCCTGGCCCCCGGCGGGAAGGCCGGGGACCAGGAGGAGGAGGGCGGCGAGGGTGGCGAGGCGGCGCATGATCGGTGGCGCGCGGGTCTCAGTGCCCGGCGGCGCCGGCGTCGCCGTCGAAGAGGGCCACGCTGGGCGCCCCCATCACGTCGATCATGCCCATGGCGCCCTTGTCGAAGGCCCGGAAGATCGAGTGGTCCACCATGATCAGGTCCCCGGGCACGTCGGCGCGGAACTCGGTGATGGCCGCCCCGCCCGCCGGGATGAGCGTGGTCTGGACGTTGTGGTTCACCGCGGTGCCGCCCTCGGCCCAGACGTTGTCGAAGATCTCGCCGATGACGTGGAAGGAGCTCACCAGGTTGGGGCCGCCGTTCCCCACGAAGAGGCGGATGCGGTCGCCCACGTTGGCCCGCAGGGCGTTGTCCCCCATGAGGGCTCCGACGGAGCCGTTGAAGACCACGTAGTCCGCGTCCTCGTCCACGGCCTTCTCGTAGTCGAAGGGCTGGTGGCCCTGCTCGCCGTGCTCGCCCTCGGTGTAGAACTCGCCCTGCATGACGTAGAACTCCCGGTCCACCTCGGGGAGGCCCTCGGCGGGCTCCACCAGGATCAGGCCGTACATGCCGTTGGCGATGTGCATCCCCACGGGGGCGACGGCGCAGTGGTAGACGTACAGCCCGGGGTTCAGCGCGCGGAAGCTGAAGGTCTGGGCCTGGCGGGGTCCGACGAAGCTGGCCTTGGCTCCGCCTCCGGGGCCGGTGACGGCGTGGAGGTCGATGTTGTGGGCGGCCATGCTCGTCTCGTGGTTCTTCAGGGTGAACTCCACGAGGTCGCCTTCGCGGACCCGGATGAAGCTGCCGGGCACGTTCCCGCCGAAGGTCCAGAAGGTGTACTCCACGCCGTCCGCGAGGCGCTTCTTCAGCTCCACCGTCTCCAGCTCGACCTTCACGGTGGTGGCGTAGTCCCGGGTGATGGCAGGCGGGACCAGCGGGGCCTCGGTGAGGAGGGCGGTCTCCTCGCCGCGGAGCTCGGGAAGGTCCGGCGCCCCGAGGGCTGCCGCGGCCGCGGCCCCGGTAGTGGACGGGGTTCCGCGACCGGTCCCCAGGGTGACGACGAGAAGAAGGGTGACGAGCGCCCCGATCAGGATCAGGGTCAGGTTGCTGCTCACGGTGGCCGGCTTGGTGGTCATGTCGCGTTCCTTCGGTGAGGGTCTACCGCCCCTCCCCGGGGCGGCTCCGACGGTAATGCGTTATTCGGATGCCAATATCCTAATTGGCTTCCGGGGCCGGGCCTGTAGGGGGATGTCGGGGACCACGTGGGGGGAGATTCCCCACGGGTCGCGCGGGTCTACCATGGGGTGCGCTCCAGCGTTGGCCGCCGGCGCCCGGAACGCCCACGGGTGGACGCCTCCGCCCGGGCGGGCCACCATGAGAGGGCCCGTCCCGCTCCCCGCCGCCTCCACGCCATGGACGCCCTCCTCGACACCTTCCGCGCCGCTTCCGCCGGGAGCCGGATCCTCCTGATCCTCCTCCTGGCCCTGGCGGCCCACGCCGTGGTCCTGGTGGTCCGGTGGGTCGGGACCCGCCTCCTGACCGGGGGGAGCGGGGATCCCCAGGCGCTGGCTCGGCGGAAGCCCAAGGCGGCCAGCGTGGTCACCCTGGTGGTGAGCGCGGTGACCTTCGTGGTCTACTTCGGCGCCCTGGGGGTGATCCTGGGGGAGCTGGGCGTCTCGCTGACCGCCTACTTCGCCAGCGCCACGGTCATCGGGCTGGCCATCGGCTTCGGGTCCCAGGGGCTCGTCCAGGACATCGTCATCGGCCTGACGCTGATCTTCTCCGACGTGCTCGACGTGGGCGACGTGGCGGACGTGGGGGGGCAGACCGGGCGCGTCGAGTCCATCGGGCTCCGCTTCACGACGCTGCGGACCCTCCTGGACCAGCGGGTGGTGGTGCCGAACCGCAACGTGGGCCAGATCAACCGCTACCGGAACGGGTACGTGCGGGCCTACCTGGACGTGCAGCTCCCCGCCGGCGCCCCGGAGGAGGAGGCCGTGGCGGCGGTCGAGGGCGCGGCCCGGGGGATGGCCGCCCAGCACGCCGGCATCATCCTGCGGCCGCCGGAGACGCTGGGGGTCCAGGACGCGGAGCCCGGCGGATGGCGCTTCCTCCGGGTGAAGCTCCACCTCTGGCCGGGACAGGGGCCCCTGGTGGAGACCACCCTGCGCCAGCGGGTGCTGGCCGCCATGAAGCGCCTGGACCCCGACTACCAGGACTGGATGGTCACGGTGACCTGGCGGGTGGGGAAGGAGCGGCGGGGATAGCGGGGCTCCCCCGGGTCCCAACAGATCCGACCCTTCGGGTGCCTTTCCAGGTGAGCGCCTCCCGCCCTAGGTTGGCCCCGCGCCCCCGCTGGCCCCTCCCCGACGGGGACGGACCGACGGGGGCGCCGTCCAGAAGCGTCTCCTGTCCCGCCCCGCCTCCATGAAGAGCCTCCTCAGCGCCCTCGCCGCCCTCGTCGGCCTGTTCCTGTCCGGCGGCGCGCCCCACGCCCCCGCCGGACCCGAGCGGGCGGCTCCGGAGCTGCACCTGCCGGTGCCGGAGCTCCACGCGCCGGCGCCCGAGGCCCTCGGCCCCGCGCACGGGTCGGCCGCGGGTCCGGACGACGCCTCCCTCACCGACGTGGTGCAGGAGTACTGCGTGCGGTGCCACAGCGACCGCCGGCTGCGCGGCAACCTCTCCCTGGAGGATTTCGCGGTGGAGGACGCCGCGGCCCGGGCCGAGACGGCGGAGCGCATGATCAAGAAGCTCCGCGCCGGGATGATGCCCCCGCCCGAGGCCGACCGCCCCGCCGGGGACTCCCTGACGGCGCTGGCGGCCACGCTGGAGCGCACCATCGACGAGGCGGCGGCCCGGGACCCGGATCCCGGCGACCGGCCCTTCCAGCGCCTCAATCGCGCCGAGTACGAGCGCATGGTCCGGGAGCTCTTCGGCCTCGAGGTGGACGCGGGCACCTGGCTGCCGCCGGACCAGATCAGCGCCAGCTTCGACAACGTGGCCGACGCCCAGGCGTTCTCGCCGACGCTCATGGACGCCTACCTCAACGCCGCCAGCGACATCGCGCGCCAGGTGGTGGGGCAGGCCGACGCGGCCCCGGTGGCGGCCATCTACCGCAACGAGGCCGGCAGCTCCCAGCACGAGTGGGAGCGGGTGGAGGGCGCGCCCTACGGCACCCGGGGCGGCATCAGCGTGCTCCACACCTTCCCGGCCGACGGCCGCTACGTGGTCTCCCTGAGCTTCATCTCCGGGTGGGGCGAGCGCTTCCACGACGTGGACGTCTCGGTGGACGGCGAGCGCGTGGCGCTCCTCCGCTACCAGGGGAGCAGCAACCGCCTCATCGACTTCCAGGGGCGGCTGGACTACCCGGTGCGCACCGACTCCCTCCAGGTGAAGGCGGGGCAGCGGCGCATCACCGCGGCCTTCGTGCGGAAGATGGAGGGTCCCTACGAGGACCTCATCCGCCCCAACGAGTGGTCGCTGGCCGGGACCGAGGCGAGCTACGGCACGACCTCGCTTCCCCACATTACGCAGATGACGGTGGAGGGGCCCTACGACCCCACCGGGGTGTCGGAGACGCCCACCCGCCGTCGCCTCTTCACGTGCCGCCCCACGGCGCCCGACGAGGCCCGCCCCTGCGCCGAGGACATCCTGAGCCGCCTGGCCCGCACCGCCTACCGGCGCCCCCTGGAGGACCGGGACGTGGAGGCCCTCATGCGCTTCTACGACGAGGGCGCCTCGGCCGGCGGCTTCGAGCGGGGGGTGCGCACCGCGCTGGAGGCGCTCCTGGCCAGCCCCCACTTCCTCTTCCGCGTGGAGGACGCTCCCGAGGGCGTCGAGGCGGGCGAGATCTACCCCATCGAGGGGGAGGACCTGGCCTCCCGCCTGGCCTTCTTCCTCTGGGGCGAGGGGCCCGACGCCCGCCTCCTGGAGCTGGCGGGCTCCGGCGCCCTCCAGGACCCGGAGACGCTCCGGTCCGAGACGCTCCGGATGCTCGATGACCCGCGCTCCGAGGCGCTGGCCACGCGCTTCGCGTCGCTGTGGCTCCGGCTCCAGGACCTGGAGAAGGTCCGTCCCGACGCCTTCTGGTACCCGAACTACTCCCGCCAGGTGGCCGACGACATGCGTCGGGAGACCGAGCTCTTCTTCTGGGACCTGGTGCGCCGGGACGGCTCGCTCCTGGAGCTCCTCACCGCCGAGCACACCTTCCTCAACGAGCGGCTCGCCCGGCACTACGGCATCGGGGGCGTGGTGGGCGACGAGTTCCGCCGGGTGGCGTACCCCGGGGACCGCCGCCGGGGGCTCCTGGGGCAGGGGAGCGTGCTCGTCCAGACCAGCTACGGGAACCGCACCTCCCCGGTCCTGAGGGGGAAGTGGGTGATGGAGGTGCTCCTGGGCACGCCGCCCCCGCCGCCGCCGCCCAACGTCCCCGAGCTGGACGAGACCGCGGAGGGGGAGGAGGGACGCGCCCTCACCACCGCCGAGCGGCTGGAGATGCACCGGGCCAACCCGAGCTGCAACTCCTGCCATCAGCTCATCGACCCCATCGGGCTCGCGCTGGACCACTTCGACGTGACGGGGCAGTACCGGATCCGGGAGGACGGCGTCCCCCTGGACACCCGGGGCACCTTCTACGACGGCACGCCGATCCACGACGCGGCCTCGCTGGTGGACGCCCTCCTCCAGCGGCCCATCCCCTTCGTGCGCAACTTCACCGAGACGCTGATGACCTACGCCCTCGGGCGTCGGGTCGACCACCGGGACCAGCCCACCGTGCGCGCCATCGCGGACGCGGCGCGGGACGACGGCTACGCGCTCTCGGCCTTCCTCACCGGGGTCGTCACCTCCGACGCCTTCCGGTTGAAGCGGGCCCGGGCGACCACCCAGGACCAGCAGTGACGGCCCCCTTCACGGCCATAGACCAGGACCCGACATGACCTTCCTCACCGGCACGCACCTCGACCGCCGCACCTTCCTCCGGGGCATGGGGGCCACCGTGGCCCTGCCCATGCTGGACGCCATGATCCCGGCGGGCCCGGGGCGCGGGGCGGTGGCCACCCCCACGCGCTTCGTGGCCATCGAGGAGGTCCACGGCCTTCCCGGGTGCAACGACTGGGGCGCGGACCTCCACCTCTTCGCGCCGGAGACGGTGGGGCGGGGGTTCGAGCTGGTGCAGGACAACCCGCTCAAGGCGCTGGAGCCGTGGCAGGACGCCATGACCATCGTCAGCAACACCGACGTGCGCATGGCCGAGGCCTTCTCCCCCCAGGAGATCGGCGGGGACCACTTCCGCTCCAGCGCGGTCTTCCTCACCCAGTCCCACCCCAAGCAGACCCAGGGCTCCGACCTCCACGTGGGCGTCTCCCTGGACCAGGTCTACGCCCGCCACGCGGGACGGGACAGCGTCCTGCCCTCGCTCCAGCTCTGCATCGAGCCCACGGACAAGGGCGGCGGGTGCGACTACAACTACTCCTGCTCCTACACCGACTCGATCTCGTGGGCCGCCCCGGACACGCCGCTCCCCCAGATCCGGAGCCCCCGGGCGGTCTTCGACCTCCTCTTCGGGGCCGGCGGGAGCGAGGCCGAGCGCCGGGCGCGGCGGCGGACCCATTCCAGCATCCTGGACTGGGTCACCGACGAGGTGTCCTACATGCGCCGGAGCCTGGGCGCCCTGGACCGGGAGCGCATGGACCGGTACCTGGACTCGGTGCGGGAGATCGAGCGGCGGATCCAGCTCGTGGAGGCCCGCAACACCAGCGGACGGGAGCGTGAGCTCCCCGGGGCGCCTCCCGGCGTGCCGGATTCCTTCCGGGAGCACATGGAGCTCATGTTCGACCTCCAGGTCCTGGCGCTGGAGTCCGACATCACCCGGGTCGTCTCCTTCAAGACCGGCCGGGACGCCTCCAACCGGACCTTCCCGGAGAGCGGCTCGGACTTCGGCTTCCACCCGGCCTCGCACCACGGGGACCGGGAGGAGCGGATCCTGGAGTTCAACAAGATCGCCCAGTACCGGGTGGGCATGCTGGCCCACTTCATGGAGCGGCTGGAGCAGACCACCGTGGGCGAGTCGAGCCTCCTGGACCAGACCGTGGTCATGTGGGGCTCCCCCATGGGCGACGCCAACCTCCACAACCACCGGCGCTGCCCCCTGATGTTCCTGGGGCGGGGCAACGGGGCGCTGGAGGGCGGCGTGCACTACAAGGCCCCCGACGGCACCCCCATGGCCAACGCCTTCGTCGGGCTCATGAACCGCCTGGGCGTGCCGGGCATGGAGAGCTTCGGCGACAGCACCGGGGAGTTCCTGCTTTGAGGCTCCGGAGCTCCACCGCGGCGCTCCTCCTCGGCGCGCTCCTGGTGCCGGGGCTCCCGGCGATGGCGGGGCGGGCCCCGGCCCATCCCGGCTCTCCGACGGCCACCCCGACGGCCACCGGCCCCGTGGCCGACGCCGCCCAGCGCGGCGACCTCGAGGCGGTGCGGACCCTCCTGCGCTCCGGCGCCGACGTCAACGCGCCCCAGGGCGACGGCATGACGGCGCTCCACTGGGCGGCGGAGCGGGGCGACGCGGAGATGGCCCGCATCCTCCTCTACGCCGGGGCGGACCCGGCGGCCGGGACGCGCATCGGCGGGTACACGCCGCTCCACGTGGCGGCCCGCCAGGGGCGCCGGGAGGTGGCGCTCCTTCTCCTGGAGTCGGGCGCCGATCCCATGGTCCGCACCACGAACAGCCGGGCCACCCCCTTCCACCTGGCCGCCGGCGCCGGCGACCCGGTGGTGCTGGAGGCCATGCTCGAGCGGGGCGCCGACCCCGACGCCCGGGAGGGCGCGTGGGAGCAGCCGCCCCTGACCTTCGCGGCCGCGGCCAACCGGGTGGAGGCCGTCCGGGTGCTCCTCGAGGCGGGCGCCGACCCCGACGCCACCGCGCTCACCGTGGACGTGCGGGAGTGGGCCCAGGCCGACCAGCTCGCCGCCCGCCGCCTGACCGAGGCGCTGGACGAGTTCAAGGAGCGGGAGGGCGGGGGCCCCGACTGGCAGCCGTCCCCCGCGCAGGTCCAGGCCGCCGTGGACCTCTCGCGGCAGATCCAGGCCCGCTGGCCCGACATCCCCGAGGAGGACGCGGGGGACGACGAGGCCGACGACGCCGAGGAGGAAGGTGAGGAAGGGGAGGCGCCGCCGGAGGAAGGGGAGGGCGCCGCCCAGGACGACGACGCGCCGGAGGCGGAGCCCGCGGCCGCGGAGGGCGACGACGAGCCGGTGGCCGAGGGCGAGGTCCCGGAGGACGACGAGACCTCCGAGCCCGCGGAGGAC
>CAZMTA010000029.1:40295-43410 GCA_964569085.1 uncultured Gemmatimonadaceae bacterium
GGAGGAGGAGGGCCGTCCCCTCTCGTACGCCGAGCAGGTCGAGGCGTGGGGCGGGCTCACGCCCCTCCACCACGCCGTGCGGCAGGGCCACGTCGAGGCCGCCCTGGCCCTCCTCGAGGGGGGCGCCGACCTGGACCACCCCAGCGGGGACGGCACCACGCCCCTGATGATGGCCGTCCTCAACGGGCAGTGGGACCTGGCGCTGGTGCTCCTGGAGCGCGGCGCGGATCCGAACCTGGCCACCGTCGCCGACGCCACGCCGCTCTACGCCGTCCTGGAGCGCCAGTGGGAGCCCCGGGCGTCGTACTCCCACCCCACGGCCCACCGCCAGCAGGAGACGACCCACCTCGAGCTCCTGGAGGCGCTGCTGGAGGCCGGGGCCGATCCGGACGTCCGCCTCAACCGGCACCTCTGGTACATGGAGTACACCTTCAGCGTCCTGGGGGGCAGCGGCATCTACGTGAAGGGCGCCACGCCCTTCTGGCGCGCCGCCTACGCCCTGGACGTCCCCGCCATGCGCCTCCTCATGGCCCACGGCGCCGATCCCGGCGTGGCCACCATGAAGCCCGCCGAGCGCCGGCGCCCGCCCGACGACCCGGACGAGGAGGAGGAGGAAGGCGAGGGCGAGGAGGCCGCCGAGGGCCAGGACACCACCGCCGTGGCCCCGGACAGCGCGCGGGTGGCGGCGGCCGACACCCCGGAGGCCGGGCAGGAGGCTCCGCCCGAAGCCGAGGAGGAGGGCTGGGAGGAGGAGGACGAGGACGACGAGGACGTCGATCACTCCGGCCTTCCCCCCGTCCCCACCGGCGGCCCGCACATCTTCCCCATCCACGCGGCCTCGGGGGTCGGGTACGGCCAGTCCTTCGCGGCCAACGCCCACCGCCACGCGCCCGGCGCGTGGATGGACGCCGTGCGTTTCCTGGTGGAGGAGGCCGGCGCGGACGTGAACCGACGGGACGCCAACGGCTACACGCCGCTGCACCACGCGGCGGCCCGGGGCGACGACGAGATGATCCGCTACCTGGTGGAGCTGGGCGCCGACCCCACCGCGGTGGCCCGCTCGGGCCAGACCACGGCGGACATGGCCAACGGCCCGGTGCAGCGGGTGCAGCCGTACCCGTCCACCATCCAGCTCCTGGAGAGCCTGGGTTCGAAGAACAACCACAACTGCCTCTCCTGCTGAGCGCTCCCGGGCGGGACCCCGTCGGGGTGGAGGAGCCCACGGGCTCCACGGGCGTGCTGCGCTTCCTCGTCCCCACGCTGGTGGGGGCCGGCATGTTCCTGGTGCCCATCCCCGTGGGGGAGACCGTCACCATCGGCGTGGGCCTCCTGGCCACGACCCTCCAGGAGGCGCTGGGCGCCGCGGTGGGACCCATCGCCGTGGTCGTCCTCTGGCTCTCGGTGCTGGCCACCGCGGTGGCGCGCTGGCGCGACCCGGCGTGGAGCCGGGCCGAGGGGTGGGCCGGGATCTTCCACGTGGGCATGGCCTGGCTCCTCCTCCGCCTGGCGGGGGCGGTCCTGGGGCTCATGACGCTGGTGGGCGTGGGCCCGGCGTGGCTCGTAGGGCCCGCCACGGGCCAGGTCCTCCTCAACGACCTGATCCCCGTCCTGCTGACCTTCTTCTTCTTCGCCCTGATCCTCCTCCCCTTCCTGGTGGAGTTCGGGCTCATGGAGTTCATCGGGACCGTGGTGCGCCGCCCGTTCCGCGCGGTCTTCGGCCTTCCCGGGCGGAGCGCCATCGACGCCACCGCGTCGTGGATGGGCGCGGCGCCGCTGGGGGTGCTCATCACCTACCAGCAGTACGAGCGGGGCTTCTACTCCCAGCGGGAGGCGGCGGTCATCGCCACGAACTTCAGCGTGGCCTCCATCGCCTTCACCCTGCTCATCACCGGCTTCATCGAGCTGGACCACATGTTCGTCCAGCTCTACCTCACGGTGGTGGTGGCGGGCCTGGCGGCCGCGGTGATCATGCCGCGCATCCCGCCCCTGTCCCGGAAGAAGGACGTCTACCACGAGCCCGTCGGCCGCCAGCTCCACGAGGACGACGGCGCTCCGGAGGGCGGCGCCTTCCGCGCCGGTCTGGCCGCGGCGACGGCGCGGGCCCGCCACGCACCCGGGCCCCGGGCGCTGGCGCGGGAGGTGGCGGTGAACGTCACCGACATCTACTTCGGGCTCCTCCCGCTGGTCATGGCCATCGGGACGGCGGCGCTGGCCGTGGCCGAGTTCACCCCGGTCTTCACCTGGATCTCGGCCCCCATGGTGCCGGTCCTGGAGCTCATGGGGCTCCCCGAGGCCGCGGCGGCCGCCCCGGCCACCCTGGTGGGCTTCGCCGACATGTTCCTGCCCGCGGTCCTCCTCACGGGGATCGAGAGCGAGCTGACCCGCTTCGTGATCGGCTGCCTCTCGCTGACCCAGCTCATCTACATGTCGGAGATCGGCGTGCTGATCCTGAAGTCCCGGATCCCGCTGAGCTTCGTGGAGCTGGGCGTCATCTTCCTGCTGCGGACCGCCATCACGCTCCCCATCATCGCGCTGATGGCGCACGGGCTGTTCTTCTGACCCGGCCTCCGGCGAGGGCGGGCGGGCGCCGGGACCGGGGAGCCCCGACGCCCGACCCGACTCAGACGCCGTCGCGCTTGCGCAGCGCCAGAAGCGCCAGGAACTCCCAGATGACGTTGGCGGCGCCCATGGCCGTGATCTCGGCATGGTCGTACTGGGGGTAGACCTCCACCAGATCCATCCCCACGAAGTCGATGCCGGTCATGCCTCGGATGAGGGTGAGCCCCTCGTGGCTCGTGAAGCCCTCCACTTCCGGGGTGCCGGTCCCCGGCGCGTAGGCCGGGTCCCACGAGTCGATGTCGTAGGAGAGGAAGGTGGGGCCGTCCCCGCACCGCTCGCGGATGCGCCGGGTCACGGCGGCCAGGCCGAGCTCCCGGACCTCGGTCATGGGGATCAGCTCCATGCCCAGCTCCCGGGACTGCTCGTAGTCCTCCCAGCCGTAGATGGAGCCCCGCATGCCCACCTGGATGACCCGCTCCGGGTCCAGGAGGCCCTCCTCGGTGGCACGGCGGAAGACGGTGCCGTGGTTGTACTTCTTGCCCCAGTGGCCCTCCCA
>CAZMTA010000030.1:0-2668 GCA_964569085.1 uncultured Gemmatimonadaceae bacterium
GCTTGTTGGTGACGCGGGTCATGGGGAGGAGCCTGGTGCCCAGGCCTCCGGCGAGAATGACACCCTTCATCTGGTCGTTCCTTGTTGACTTGCGTTGGGATTCATGGGACCGAGCGGCCGCTCAGGAGAAGATCTCGGCCGAGGCCAGGGGTGGAGCGGTCCGGTCCTTTTCGGAGAGGAGGAGATCCCCCACCCGGTCCAGGGGCCACTCCACCCCCAGCTCCGGGTCGTCCCACGCGAGGGACCGGTCGTGCTCGGGATGATACGGCGCCGTACACCGGTACTGGACTTCGGCACCCTCGGTCAGGGCGAGGAACCCGTGGGCGAACCCCGGCGGGATCCAGAGTTGCAGCTTGTTCTCCTCCGTGAGCTCCAGGGCCGTCCACTCACGGAAGGTGGGCGAGGCCCGCCGGATGTCCACCGCCACGTCCCAGATCGCCCCCCGCGTACACCGCACGAGCTTGCCCTGGGGTACGACGACCTGGTAGTGAAGGCCCCGCAACGTGCCCCGCGCGGAAGCGGAGTGGTTGTCCTGGACGAACGTCAGGTCCAGGCCCAGGTCCCGGAACGTCTCGGCGTTCCACGCCTCGTAGAAAAACCCGCGGTCGTCCCCGTGCACGACGGGCTCGAGGACCCGGACTCCGGGAAGCTCCGTCTCGAGCGCCTTCACCGCGCCACCTCCCCCGCCAGAGGCAGCCACTCGGCCACCAGCGTGTCCACGGCCGCGCTCCCGGCGGCCACGAAGTTGGGGAACGTCGGCGTGCGCTGGTTGAAGGGCGGCTCGGAGCCGTCCCGGAGCGTCACCCGCCCCCCGGCGGCCCGCACCAGGGCGGTCCCGCCGGCCACGTCCCACTCGCTCTTGGGCACCAGCGTCCAGGTGGCGTCGGCCTGCCCGCCCGCCACCAGCGCCATCTTGTACGCGACGCTCCCGCAGGGACGGACCTCGAAGGGGAGCGCGTCGTCCCGGAAGCGGTCCCACTCGCCGCGTCGGATCTCGGAGCGGGACGCGAGGACCACCGCGCCCACCAGCCCCTCGGGATCGCGGACGCGAGCCGGCTCCCCGTTGTAGGTCACGCCGGTCTCCCGGGCGCCCAGCACCAGCTCGTCGGTGGCCGGGTTGTAGATGCCGCCGGCCACGGGCTCGCCGTCCTCCAGGAGCCCGATGGAGACGCACCACTCGGGGATCCCCTCCACGAACTCCCGGGTGCCGTCGATGGGGTCCACCACCCAGACGCGCCGGCAGGCGAGGCGGGACTCGTCGTCCACGGTCTCCTCGCTGAGCCAGCCTTCGCCCTCCCGGGGGAGCATCTCCCGGAGGACGCGGTCGGCGGCGAGGTCGGCCTCGGTGAGGGGATCGCCCCGCTCGGCCTTCACCACGTGGTCCACGTCCCCGGGGGTGAAGGGGCGGATGGCCTCGGCGGCGGCGCGGAGGCCGTCGCGGATGCGGGCCAGGTCGTCGGTTCGGCTCACGGGGTGGGGTCGGGTCGGAGGAACGGCGGGGATGGCGCCTCGGCCCCGACACGGCGGGGCCCGGCGCGCCGGGAACGCCCCAACCTAGCGAGGTTGTGCGCTCTTGGGCACCGCCAGGTAGCGCGCCACCGAGTCCTCCCACGCCGGCATGGGGCGCCCCAGGAGGGCCTCGGTGGCCGAGGTGTCCAGGACCGACCAGCGGGGCCTCCGCGCGGCGGCTCCGAAGGCCTCGGTGCTCACGGGCTCGGGCTCGGCCTCCACGCCGGCCATCTCCAGGAAGCGGGCGGCGAAGGCGTGCCAGGTCACGGCGCCCGCGTCGGCCACGTGCCAGACGTCCCGGGCCTCCCGCTCCAGGAGCTCCAGGATGCCCACGGCCAGGTTCCGGGACCAGGTGGGGCGCCCGGTCTGGTCCGCCACGATGCGCAGGGGCGCGCCGGAGCGGGCCCGTTCCAGGATGGCGTCCACGAAGTTCCGGCCCCCGGCGCCGTACACCCAGCTCGTGCGGACCACCATGTGGGGGCCGCCCACGGCCCGGACCGCCTCCTCCCCCTCGAGCTTCGTGCGGCCGTAGACGCCCAGTGGCCCGGTGGGATCGTCGGGGCGCCAGGGGCGCTCGACCCGCTCGCCGTCGAAGACGAAGTCCGTGCTGGGATAGACCATCACCGCGCCCGCCTCCGCGGCGGCGCGGGCCACGTGGGCTGTGCCCTTCACGTTGACGGCGCGGGCCAGGAGGGGCTCCGACTCGGCCCGGTCCACGGCGGTGTAGGCGGCGCAGTGCACCACGGCGTCCGGGGCGTGGGCGGCCACGGCCTCCGCCACCGCGTCGGGGTCGGTGACGTCGAGGTCCGCGCGGGAGAGCGCCACGAGCTCGGGGCGGAAGGGCGGGTCGGGGAGCTCGGGCGCCAGGGCGGCCTCGCCCTCGGCGAGGCGTCGGAAGGCGGTCCCCAGGATGCCGGAGGCTCCGGTGAGCAGGATCTTCACGTGCGGCGGAGCTCCTCGAGGTAGAGCTCGGTCAGGTCGTCCACGAGGCGGGCCACGGAATAGCGCTCGGCGACGGCGGCCCGCACCTCCCGGGGGAGGCCGCGGGCCCATACCCCCGAGCCGGGAGACGATCCATCCGCCGCTCCGGCCCCCAGCTCGTGGCGCACCGCCTCGGCCCACGCCCCCGCCCCGGCCTCGGGCGGCACGAGTCGGCCCG
>CAZMTA010000030.1:2768-43202 GCA_964569085.1 uncultured Gemmatimonadaceae bacterium
CGCACCGCCTCGGCCCACGCCCCCGCCCCGGCCTCGGGCGGCACGAGTCGGCCCGCCCCGACGCGGCGGAGGACCTCCCCCACCCCGCCCACCTCCCGGGCCACCACCCGGGTCCCGGCGGCCAGCGCCTCCAGGAGCGCCACCGGCGTCCCCTCGTCGTGGGAGGTGAGGACGACGGCGTCCAGGGCGGCGTACAGCCTGGGGAGGTCCCGGCGCCACCCGAGCCAGAGGACCGCGTCGTCGGGGAGGCCCAGGCGGGCTGCGTGGGCACGGAGCTCGCTCTCGCGCTCGCCGGAGCCCACCACGACGCCCCGGACGGGGGGAAGGGGCGCCGCGGCGGCGTCCGCCGAATCGGCGTTTCGGGAGTTCGGCGGAACGAGCCCCTGCGCCGAATCGACGTTTCGGGAGTTCGGCGGACCCGCCGCCCCCGCCCCCGCGCCCGCCCCACCCGCCACCCCTCGCAGCGCCGCCAGCGTCTCCAGGAAGAGCTCGTGGTTCTTGATGGGGACGAGGCGGCCCACGATCCCCACGGCGAGCTCGTCGTCGGACAGGCCGAGCTCCCGGCGGGCCTCTGCCCCCACCCGGGGCCGGTCCACGGCCTCGAAGGAGGCCAGGTCCAGACCCAGCGGCACCACCGCGAAGCGGGCGCGGGGCGCCACGTCCAGCTCGTCGGCCATCTCCCGGGCCTGGACCTCGGTCAGGACGACCAGGCGACTCGTCCCCCGGGCGAGCTGGCGCTCGATCTCCAGGAAGACCCGGGTCCGGGCGGCCGAGAAGTAGCCGCCACCCAGGACGTGGCCGTGGTAGGTGTGGATCCGGACGGGCACGCCGGCCAGGAGCGCCGCCAGACGGCCCAGCGTCCCGGCCTTGGCGGTGTGGGTGTGGACCACCGTGGGCCGCTCCCGGCGGAACCGGCGCCAGAGGCGCCAGAGGGTCGCCAGGTCGGCCAGGGGCCGGATCGTCCGGTCGAGGCCCGGCAGGAGCGTGACGGCCACGCCCCGCTCCCGGGCGTAGTACGTCATGTCCCCCTCGTCCTCGGTGACCTCGCCGGCCAGGAGACGGGTGCGCCAGGGCCGCCCGTCGTCCATGGAGCCGGCCAGGTTCACCACGTGCATGGCCGGTCCGCCCACGTTCAGGCGGGCGATGACGCGGTGGACGAGGATGGGCGGGGCGGGCTCGGCCCTCACGCCGTCGCCATCACCCGGCGGTGGTGCTCGACGGTCTCGTCGATGATCTCGTCCAGCGTCCTGCGCGGGCTCCAGCCGATGAGCTCCCGGATCCGGGTGATGTCCGGCTGGCGGCGGCGCATGTCCTCGAAGCCGTCCCCGTAGGCTTCCTGGTAGGGAATGTGCTCGATGGGCGCGTCGCTCCCGGCCCGGGCGCGGACCTTCTCCGCCAGCGCCCGGATGGTGATCTCGGCCTCGGAGCCGATGTTGTAGACGCCGCCCCACGCCTCGTCGTGGTCCAGGAGCCCCACGATCGCCCCCACCGTGTCCTCCACGTGGCAGAAGGAGCGCCGCTGGTCCCCGTCGCCGAACACCGGGATGGGCTCCCCGGTGAGGGCGGCGCGCACGAGGTTCGGGAGCACCATCCCCCAGGCGCCGGACTGGCGCGGCCCGACGGTGTTGAAGAACCGCCCGATGATCACCGGAAGCCCCTTCTCCTCCTGGTAGGCCAGCGCCAGGAACTCGTCCAGCGTCTTGGTGCAGGCGTAGGCCCAGCGACGCTGGCGCACGCTGCCCAGGAGGCGGTCGTGGTCCTCGTTCAGGCGCTCCCCGGCCTTTCCGTAGATCTCGGAGGTGGACGCCACGAAGAGGGGAACCCCCCGCCGGTGGCAGCAGTCGAGCACGATCTCCGAGCCCCGGACGTTGGTGGTGATGGTCTCCACCGGCTCGTCCATGATCTTGTGGACGCCCACGGCGGCCGCGAGGTGCACCACCTGGTCCACCTTCCCCACCGTGTCCAGCATCATGGGGTGGTTCAGGACCGTGTCCACGTAGAGGTGGAGGCCGGGCGTCTTCCGCACGGCCGCCAGGTTGTCCAGCGAGCCCGTGGACAGGTCGTCCACCACGAAGACCTCGTCGCCCCGCGCCAGGAGCCGCTCCACCAGGTGGGAGCCGATGAAGCCGGCTCCGCCGGTCACCAGGATGCGCATGCCGTCAACCTCCGTGGGGGGATGCCGGCCCGACCGCGGACGGTCAGGCCAGCCGCTTGTACAGGACCCGGAGCTTCTCGGCCACGTCGGCGGCGTCGTTGCCCGCCACCTCCGCCCGGGCCTTGCCGGCCAGGCGTCGCCGGAGCTCCGGGTCTCCGGCCAGACGGACCAGGTCCGACGCGAACCAGTCGGCCTGACCGGAGACCGTGGGGACGTCGGCGTCGGGCCGGGCGCCGCCGTCCACGACTCCCTCCACCCGCTTGACCACGGGGAGGCCGGCGGCCTTGGCCACCAGCGCGCCCCGGGACCAGCCGGACCAGGGGGCCGCGTCGACCACCAGGTCCGCCGCGGCCCAGATCGCCCCCGACTCCTCGCCCCGGCCCAGGAAGACCACGCCGTCGTCGAGCTGGAGCTCCTCGGCCTTCCATCGGCTCGTGGCCTCGTAGCGGCCGCTCCCCACCAGGAACACCCGGGTGTCGGGACGCTCCCGGCGGGCGACCGCGACCCCCCGCAGGATCTCGTCCATGGCGGCCTCGGAGTGGAATCCGGAGACGCAGGCCACGATGACCTCGTCGTCCCCGATGCCCAGGTGGCGCCGTCCGCCCTCGCGACCCAGCGTGCGCACCCGCTCCCGGATCTCGGCGATGTCCACCGACGCGGGGAGCACGGTGGTCTCGCCTCCGCCGTAGTGCTCCGCCACGACCCTCCGGGCGTTCTCCTCGGGGACGACGTAGTGCACGCCGCTCCGGCGGGCCGCCCGGCGCTCGAGCCACCCCAGGATCAGACCCTTCAGGTCCCGCCCCGACGCCGGCGGGCGGGAGACGGACCGCACCACGCCCACGTCCTTCGGCGCCGCCAGCGCGGCCACCGCGCCGCCCCAGGACCCGAAGCCGTGGACGACGTCGGCCTCCATCTGCTTGAGCATGCGCCGGACCTTGGGGACGGCCAGGAGGACGCCCAGGGGTCCGGACAGGCCCAGGGGATAGACGCGGACCTTCATGTCCGCGATGCGCTCCCGCAGGTCCTCGCGGCCGCCCAGGGCGATCACGCGCGGCTCGAAGGTGGAGCGGGAGAGCCGCCCGAGGATGCTGACGATCTCCTCTCCCCAGTCGTTGGCCTCCAGCGAGCCCAGGACGAAGAAGACGCGGGGGCGAGGGGCCATGGGGGTCGGGCTCGGAGCGGGCTGGGGGGATGCGGAGGGACCACGTGAAAGGTCCGCTCCGGACCCGCCCTCCGCAACCGGATCGCGGCGCCCGTCGGAGCTCACCCGCCCCCCTTCTCCCACCGCCGCACCAGGTTCGAGCTGAAGGCCTCGTCCCGCCGTTCCGGGAGCCGGCCGGTGGCGACGGCGTCCTTGGCCGCGTAGATCCGGCCGTCGTACTGCTCGACGATGCGGTCCAGCGCCCGGCAGAGCCGCATGAGGCGGCTGTAGCGCTCCCCCCTCCCCACGGGGAAGTCGAGCGCCAGGGAGTAGCCGTCCACGCTGTACGAGGCGGCGGCGTCCTCCGGTGTGTGGCGCTTCATCACCCCCAGGAAGGAGGGCACGCCCAGGCGGCGCTGCTCGTGGAGGGCCTCGGCGAAGGCCTCCCGGGCCCCCAGGGCGGGGATGAAGAGCTGGTACTGGAGCAGGCCGCCGGGGCCGTAGGCCCGCTTCCATCCCGGCACGTAGTCCAGGAGGAAGTGGAAGGCGGCGTGGGTCTGCACGTAGCGCCGGGTCCCCCGGAGCCTCGAGGCCCAGTACCGTCCCCGGTTCAGGACGCCGATGCCCGCCCGGTTGGTGAAGGGCCGGAGCGCCCGCCACGCGTGGCGCCGGGGGAGCACCCCGGCCACCCGGCGGGGGAGCCGCTGGCTGGCCGCGTCCATGGCGGCGCCGGCGAGGGCGTGGTCCGGCGGGAGGTACCAGGCGTGGTGCAGCACGCCGCGCCCGGCGCGGGCGCCCGTGCAGTCCACCCACGCCACCGTGTAGTCCGCCTCCCGGGCGCCCCGGTCCAGGGAGTCGAAGGTCTCGGGGAGGGAGCCGGTGGACTCCACCTCCACCTCCAGGAAGCCGGAGTGCACTCGCCGGAGGGAGAGCGTCACGTCCACCACGGTCCCGGTGAGCCCCTGGGCCCCCACCACGTCGGCCAGGCTCATGCTCCAGAGCCCGGCCTCGGACTGGGCCACGACACCCCGCTCCAGCGCGCGGGTCTCGCCGTCGCCGGTCACCAGCGTCACGCCCTGGACGTGGCGGCCCAGAGCTCCGGCGGTGGCGTGGTTCTTCCCGTGGACGTTCATGGCGACGCATCCGCCCAGCGTCGCTTCCATGGTGCCGGGCACGACCGGCGGCCACCACCCGGCGGGGAGGACGTGGGTCCAGAGGTCGCCCATGGTGGCGCCGGCCTCGACCCGCACCAGGCCCCTGCCCCGATCGAAGTCCAGCACCCGGTCCAGGGCCCGGAGGTCGACCACCGCGCCCCCCTGGTTGAGGGCGGCGTCTCCGTAGGAGAGGCCGCTCCCCCGGGCCGTCACGGTCAGGCCCCGGTCCCGGGCGTCCACGATGGACTCCGCCACCTCCCCGGCGTCCAGGGGGCGGTACACCAGGGAGCGGGCGTGGTTGGCCATCCCCCAACCCCGGAGGACCGACGGCTCCGGCGGCCTCACGGGGGGGCCATCCGCTTGAAGAGGAAGCGCGGCGTGGCCCGGAGCGCCGCCGAGACCAGCCACCACCAGCGGGGCACGTAGAAGACGTCCCGCCCGGCGTCGAGCCCCCGGACGATGAGCTCCGCCGCGCGGCCCGGCGCCACCGACGGCGGGAAGCTCGGGACGTCCCCGAGCATGCGGGTCCGGACCCACCCGGGCTTGATCGTGGTGACCCCGATCCCCCGGGGGTGGAGCCGGTGGCGCAGCCCTTCGAGGTACGCGTGGAGGGCCGCCTTGCTGGCCCCGTAGACCGGGTTGCCTTTCCGGCCCCGGTCCCCCGCCACCGAGCCCACGGCGGCCAGACGCCCGGCGCCCACCTCGGTGAAGCGGGCCGCGCCCCACTCGAGCACGCGCACGGCGCCCCGGACGTTCACGTCCAGCATGCGCCCCGCCCCCCGGGGGCCGTCGTCCATGACGCCGGCGCAGTAGACCAGGAGATCCACCTGGCCCAGCGCCACCACCAGCGGGTCCAGGGCGCCGGCGACGTCCTCCCGTCGGGTCACGTCGAGGACCGCGCCCTCCACGGTGCTCCCCGGGTAGGCCTCCCGGAGGCGCTCGACCTCGGCCTGCACCAGCCCCGGGGAGCGCCCCACCAGCCCGACCCGCCACGAGCGCTCGACCCACGCCTCGGCCAGGGCCAGCCCGATCCCGTGGGTCGCCCCCACCACCACCACGTGCCTCATGCCACCGTCCCGCGCCGCGGCGGCGTCACGTGGCCATCCAGACCGAGAGGGCCAGGAGCGCCGCCACCAGGTAGCTCGGCGGATCGGTCAGGGCGAACACGACCGGGTCGTCGTGGACCTCGTCCCGGTCCGCCAGGAGCCAGATCCGACCCAGCCAGTACAGGAGGAGGGGCAGCCCGATCCAGAGGTAGTCCGGGGCTCCGTAGAGGCGCAGCACGTCCTCGCTGGTGATGTAGAGGCAGTAGACGAGCGCCCCGGCCACCGCCGACGCCAGGCCCAGGGTCCGCAACACGGGAAGGTCCCCCACCCGCCATCCCCGCCCCGGCGCCGCCCGGGGCTCCTCGGGGTCCGACGGGGCCACCGGGTCGGTGGAGCGCCGCAGCGGGTGCCCCGCCCGGCCCGCCATCGCCCGCAGCTCCACCGCGCGCTTCACCAGGGCCAGGGAGAGGAAGACGAACACGCTGAAGGCCAGGAACCATCGGGACAGAGGGACGGTCACGGCGGCCGCGCCGGCCACCACCCGCACCGCGTAGAGCGCCGCCAGGACGAGGACGTCCACCAGCACGGCGCGCTTGAGCCCGAGGGAGTAGCCGAAGGTCAGCACCGCGTAGACGGCCGCCGCCAGCGCGAAGGCCGGGGGCATGAAGAGCGCGATCCCCAGCGCGGCCCCGCCGACGAGGAGCGCCGCCGTCGCCGCCGCGGCGCCGGGTCGGATCTCCCCCGCCGCCAGGGGGCGCCGCCGCTTCCCCGGATGGGCGCGGTCGTGCTCCAGGTCCACCAGGTCGTTGACGACGTAGAAGCCGGAGGCCAGCAGGGAGAAGAGGACGAAGGCCCCGGCCAGGGTGGCGACGACGCCGGCGTCCAGGGTCCGGTGGGCGGCCAGCGCCGGGACCAGGAGGAGCAGGTTCTTGCTCCACTGGTGCGGACGCAGGAGCCGCACGACCGGGGGGGGCCCGCTCACGGGCGCCGCTCCCGGCTCACGAGGTCCGGCCGCGCAGCCATGTTTCCAGGGTGAGGAGTGCCCAGAGTGCGTGTCCGTGGTCGTGGGTCCCGGCTTGGTGCTCCGCCCATAAGGTCTCCCCTGCCTCCCGTCGCAGCCAGTCCCAGCTCCGGGCCCCGGGGTCGAAGAGGCGCTCCTCGAAGACCGGCTTCCAGTGCGTGCGGAACCAGAGGGGGAGGGGCACGCCGAAGCCCATCTTCCCCCGGCCGGCGATCTCCGGGGGGAGGAGGTCGGGGAAGGCCTCCTTGAGGAGCCACTTGAGCGTGCCCCCCCGGACCCGGTGGGCGTCGGGGAGCGCCGCGGCGAACTCCATGAGCGCCGTGTCCAGGAAGGGCGAGCGGAGCTCGAGGCCGTGGCCCATGGAGCAGCGATCGACCTTCACCAGCAGGTCCTCGGGGAGGTAGGTCGCGAAGTTCAGCGACAGGGCCCGCGCCAGCGGCGAGCTCCCCTCCCCCGGCTCCTCCCACGCCCGCCGGAAGCTGGCCGTGAGCGCCGGTCGGTCCAGGCGGTCCCGGAGCTCGGGTCGGAGGAGGTCGTCCAGCCGGTCCGGCAGGTAGCCGATCCAGCGGAGCATGCGCTCCTCCGGGGGGAGGGCCGCCGCCCGGAAGAAGCGGCGGGCGCGGCGGGTCGGGTGGCGGAAATCGGCGTGGTGCGGGAGGAGCCGGGCTGCCCGGTGCCCCGCCCGGGCGACCCAGCGAGGCATCCGCTCCGCCACCACCATCCCCAGCAGGCGCTGATAGCCGGCGAACATCTCGTCGCCCCCGTCCCCGGTGAGGGCCACCGTCACGTGCTCCCGGGTGAGGCGGGAGACGATCCAGGTGGGGATGGCCGAGGAGTCCCCGAAGGGCTGGTCGTGGGCCGCCACCAGCTCGTCCACCAGGGCGATCTCGTCCGCCCGGACCCGGAACTCGGTGTGGTCCGTGTCGAAGCGCGCCGACGCCATGCGCGCGAAGGCGGTCTCGTCGTAGGTCGGGTCGTCGGCGAAGCCCAGGGAGAAGGTGCGGAGCGGCCCCTCCACGTGCCGGCGCATGAGGCCCACGACCAGCGTGGAGTCGATCCCCCCGGAGAGGAAGGCGCCCAGCGGCACGTCGGCCACGAGGCGCCGGGCCACCGCGGCGTCGAAGAGGGTCCGGACCCGGGCCACCGCCTCGGCGTCGGAGAGGGTGCGACGGGGCGGGCTGGACCAGTCGAGCCGCCACCAGCGGCGGGGCTCCCCCACCGCGCCCGAGCCGGCGTCCACGGTCAGGGCGTGGGCGGGCGGGAGCTGCCGGACCCCCCGGAGGAAGGTGCCCGGCGCCGGGACGTAGCCGTACGCCAGGTAGAGGGGGAACGCCTCCGGGTCCACGGCGTCCTCCACCCAGGGGAGCGCCGTGAGCGACTTGATCTCGGAGGCGAAGGCCAGGCGCCCCCCGGAGCGGGTCCAGTACAGCGGCTTCTGGCCGGCGCGGTCCCGGGCCAGGAAGAGCCGTCCCCGCCGCTCGTCCCACACCGCGAAGGCGAACATGCCCTCCAGGCGCGCGGGAAGCCCCTCCCCCCACGCCTCCCAGCCGTGCACCAGGACCTCGGTGTCGCTCCGGGTGCGGAAGCGATGGCCGGCGGCCTCGAGCTCCGCGCGGAGCCCGGCGAAGTTGTAGATCTCGCCGTTGAAGACGACCTGGACCGAGCCGTCCTCGTTGCCCATGGGCTGGTCGCCGGTCTCCAGGTCGATGACCTGCAGGCGCGCGTGCCCCAGGGCGACCCGCCCCGACGGGGAGACCCAGGTGGTGCGGGCGTCGGGCCCGCGGTGGGCCAGGCGCTCCGCCATCGCCCGGGCCTCCTCCGGGGAAGGAGAGGGCGCGTCGGGCTCCAGGACGAGGACTCCGGCGAGGCCGCACATGGTCGGGAAGCTAACCCGCCCCGCCGACGCGGACCGAGAGGCACTCCATGCTCTCGCCGACGCCGGTGAGGGCCAGGAGCCGGTTCACCGCGGCCTTCGCCAGGCGGAGCGGCCCGGACTCCTCGATGCGGTCCCGGAGCGCCACGGCGGCCTCCACCCGGGACGGGCCCGCCCCACCGCCCCGCCGGCCCGGCAGGAGCGCCCGGTACTCGGAGAGGAAGAGGCTCCGGCTGGCCAGCTCCACGACCTCGTGGCCGGCCCGTTCCAGCGCCGTGCGGAGCCCCTCCGGCGAGGCCAGCGTGACGTGCTCCGCCCCGAGCACGCTCCACTCCGCGCCGACGACCCTCCGGGTGAGGGAGCCGAAGTTGGGGGTCGTCAGGAAGAGGGCGCCGCCGGGGGCCAGCCGCCGGGTGCACTGGGCCAGGAAGGACGCCGGGTCCGGCACGTGCTCGAGCACCTCGATGGCCACCACGGCGTGGAAGGGCTCGGCATCGAAGAGGCCGTCCTCCAGGATGCCGTGGCGCACGTCCAGGCCCCGGGCCCGGGCCCGCTCCACGTGGCTCCGGGAGAGCTCGAGGCCGGCCACCGTCCACCCCCGCTCCCGGGCCTCCACCAGGAAGTGCCCGTTGCCGCATCCCACCTCCAGGAGCCGCCGCCCCGGTGCCCGCTCCTGGACCCGGGCGAGCATGGCCCGGTACCGGTCCCGGAGGACGGGCGAGGCCTCCCGGACCTGCTCCGGGTCGTAGCCGTCGTAGTAGTCGGCGTAGGCCAGGACGTCCTCCGCGAGCCAGGCGCTCCCGCACGCCCGGCACACCCGGTAGCGCAGCGGCCCCCGCTCCGGCCCCGGGCGCCACGCCCCGCCCCGGCAGTAGGGACACGCCACCCGGCCCTCCGCCCCCCCGCTCACCCCGCCACCACCGAGCGGACCACGCCGGCGATGCGCGGCACGACGGCGGCCACCGACCACGCCCGCTCCACCTCGGCGCGGCCGGCCGCGCCCATGCGGCGTCGGGCCCCGGCGTCCGTGAGGAGCGTCGTGCACGCCTCGATCCACTCGTCGGGGGTGGTGGCGTGGAGCCCGGTCTCGCCCGGGCGGACCAGCTGCTCCAGCACTCCCACCGGCGAGGCCACGCACGGCACGCCGCACGCCAGGTACTGGACGGCCTTGAAGCCGCACTTGCCCCGGCTCCAGGGGGTGTCCTCCAGGGGGTAGAGCCCCACGTCGAGCTCCTGGAAGACGCGGACCTCGTCGGCGGGGCGCCATCCCACCCATTCGTGCTCCACGCCGTCCAGGCGGGGTCGGCGGCTGCCGGACACGACCCGGACCCGGCACCCGGTCCGGTCCTGGATCGCCCGGAGCGCCGGAGCCAGCTCCTCGAGGTAGGCCACCCCGGTGTCGGAGCCGACCCAGCCCAGGACCGGCTGGGCCTCCCCCGCCCCGTCCCCCTCCCGGGGTCGGAAGCGGTCGGTGTCCACCACCGTGGGGATCACCGAGACCGCCCCGTCCCCGCCGGTCCCCCGGGCCTCCCGGGCGAAGGCGGCCAGGGTCTCGTTCCCGGCCAGGACGGCGTCGGCGGCCCGGCAGTACGCCGCCGTCGTGGCCTCGGGGCGGCGGAGGCCCTCCAGCCAGCCCCGTCCGCCCTCCTGGGGGAGGTAGACGGCGTCGTCGAAGTCGTAGAGGAGGGGCCGGGGGGAGTCGTCCAGCGTCCGGGCGACCCACTCGTCCAGGAGGGGCGCGACTCCCCGCTGCACCAGCACCGCGTCGTGGTCCGCCACCGAGGCCAGCGTGTGCCGCAGCCGCCCCACGCTCCGGGCCAGGGCGACCCCCGCCAGGGCGCCCCCGCGGCGGACGGCCGCCCAGGCCGGACCGTCCAGGAAGGGGCGGACGACGAGCCGGACGCCCTCCCGCAGGAGGCCCTCCCGCAGGTGGGCGAGGCGCCACCGGGTGCTGGGCGCCCGCTCCGGGTAGGGGGCCAGGGCCAGGACCTCCACCGGATCGCTCACGGTCGGTCCGCCCCCCGCGCCGCCAGCTCCCGGTAGACTCCCAGGAGGCGATCCACGCCCTCCTCCAGGGAGAGCTCCGCCTCGGCCAGGGCGCGGGCGCGGGCCCGCCGATCCGGGCGCGCGGCGGCCTCGGCCAGGCGGGCCGCCGCGGCACCGGAGTCCTCCTCGGCGTCGGTGAGGAGCACGACCCCGTCGTCGGCCAGCTCCGGAAGGTCCCCCATGGGCGTGGTGAGCACCGCCAGCCCGGAGGCGAGGTACTCGCCCACCTTGGTGGGGTAGCTGGCGTCCTTGGCCGGGGAGGGGCGCACCCACGCCAGGCCGGCGTCGGAGGCGGCCAGCCACGCCGGCATGGCGTCGTGGGGCACCGAGCGGATCAGCGGCTCCACGTCGTGCTCCCGGGCCAGGGAGCGGGCCCGCTCCCCCTCCCGGGTCAGGACCACGAACCGGCCGCCCGTGCGGGCCACGAAGGCCCGGGCCACGGAGAAGGTGGCGTCGCCGTCGTACCACCCGCTCAGGGTGCCCGCATGGACCAGGACGGGCCCCTCCCCCAGCCCCAGGGCCCTCCGGGCGCCGGCCGGGTCCGGAGCGGGCCGGAAGCGGCCGGTGTCCACGCAGGTGGGGATCACCGAGGCCGGCAGCGAGCCGGCTCCGGGGGCGAGCTCGCCCACCCGGCCCACCCCGCGCCGGGTGAGGAGGATCAGGTGGTGGGAGACCTGGAGGACGCGCCGCTCGAGCCAGCGGCCCACACGCACCGGAAGGCTCCCGGGCGCCCAGTGGCCCGCCTCGATCCGCTCGTCCACCCAGAAGCCCCGCATGTCGAAGAGGAGGAGGGCGCCCCGGTCCACCCCCGCCTCCCCCGCCAGCCCCGGCACGTAGCCCCGGGCGTGGACGACCCGGGGACCCGGCGTCGCCGACGCCCAGCGCCGGACCACCCGCCGACCCCGGGCCACGTCCCAGGCGGTGGCCGGAAGGCTGGGAGTGCGGTGGTACCGGAGCCGGGTCCACGGCACGCCGGCCCCGTCGAGGCGGGCCTCCAGCGCGGCCACGCGGTCCCGGTCCGCCAGGTCCGGGCCCTTCTCCCAGGAGAGCACCGAGATCGGGACCCCGGCGTCCCGCACCCCCAGCACGTAGGGCAGGACCTGAGAGGCCCCCAGGGGCTCCAGCAGCCCGTCGTAGGAGACGTACAGGACCGCCGGAAGGGTGCTCAGGAGCGGGTCCCCGCGCCGGGCCCGCCCAGCGACTCGGCGAAGGAGCGGGTCACCCGCCGGCGCCGCTCCGCACGCCGGCGCCGCCGATCCTGCCATCCGTCGAGGAGCGCGCGGAGCGCCATGGCCCCGAAGACGAACGCCACCGGGAGGAGCTGCGAGCGGTGGCGGAAGGCCGTCCCGACGTTGGACTCCACCAGGGCGTAGGAGAAGGTGATCAGCCCCAGGACCAGGAGGGGCACGGTGAAGGTGCCCGCGTACCGGCGGAGGGCGCGCAGGACGCCCCACACCACGAAGGGGAAGAAAGCCCACCAGATCAGCACCTCGGGGAGCGCCGTGATCTGGAGCGCCGAGGTCACCTCCCAGGGGAACGGCGCCAGAAGGAAGTAGGCCAGCCCCACCGGCGCGTAGAGGAGCGCGCCCACCGGGGTGGAGACGTCGGCGCCCTGGCCGTACGCCGACCCGGCCCCCAGCTGGAAGCTCTCCCGGAGGAGCTGGGCACGCTCCAGCGTGGGCTCCTGGGCCAGGGAGCCCCCCAGGCCGGCCACCTGGGCCGCGTACGTCACGCCGAAGAGCATCACCGAGCCCACGATGAGCGACCGCAGGGGCGAGCGGCTGCGCCCCACCGTGATCCCGGCCACGCCGGCCACCGCCACCAGGAGCATGAGGTACTCCCGGAAGAGCGCCACGGAGGCCACGGTGACCACCGCGGCCATGGCGGTGCTGGCGTGGCCCCGCTGCTGGAACCGGACGAGGAGGAACACCGAGAGCGTCAGGAGGAACGTCGTGGGCGCCTCCCGCACCCCCAGGACCGACCACAGCATGGCCGAGGGGAAGAAGAGCGCCAGCCCCATGGCCAGGCGGGCCCGGGCCCGGTCCCCCCGGCAGAGGGACATGGTCAGGGCGTACACGACCACGGCGGTCCACACGCTCAGGAGCATGTTCACCACCGCCGGCCCCGCCCGCACCTCCCCGAAGAGCCCGTAGAGCACCGCGTTCATCAGGGGGTACCCGAGCTGGAGCGAGTCGCCCATCTGCTGGGGAAAGACCCCGTCGGCGGTGAAGTACTCGAAGAGCCCCCGACCCCAGCGCTCGTAGGTCCGCTGGTCCGGGGCGAAGAAGTAGGGCCCCACGCTCTGGTGGACGAACCCGAAGAGCGCCAGGCGGGCCCCCATCCCCAGCAGCAGGAGCTGGCGGACGAGCGTCGCGTCCCCCCGGACCGAGGTGGGCAGGGGCGCCGCCAGCGTCAGGAGGGTCCCGGTCACCGCCAGGATGGCCACGGCCACCCGGGCCGGGCCCGTCGGAGCGGCCAGCACGCCGAAGAGGAGCGCGCCCGCGAAGAGCACCGGGGCCAGGTTGAGCGGGCTGAGGCGGCTGCGGATCATGGCGGGGGGGGAGCGCGACGGGGCATCGGCGAAAGCTATCCGGCGTCCGGGGACCGGGCCAAGGCGGTCCCGGCGGCGTCCCGGGTCCGTCCGGACAGGCGGCGGAGCGGCCAGGCCAGGAAGTACCCGATGCCGGGCGGCCACTGCCACAGGCTGGCCGCGGCCCGCCGCGCGGCGGCGCCCCTCTGGCCGTGCTGGAAGCGGGCTCCGGCGAAGATGCGCTGGAGCGTTCCCCGGGCCCGACGCCGCAGCGCCGGCCCGGCGGAGCGGAGGGGCTCGTCGGCCAGCGCACGGGCCATGGCCCGCTCCATGTCGGCCTCGAAGCGGTCCAGGTCCTGGTGCATGTTGGCCCCGTGGACCCGGTAGCGTACCAGGGGCTCGTCCACGTATCCCAGAGGCCCCCGGGCGGCCAGGCGCCGGTAGAGGTCCCAGTCGGCGGACGTGCTCAGCGCCTCGTGGAAGCCGCCCACCGCCCGGAGGCCGTCCCGGGGGGCCAGGAGCCCGCTCCCGCCCGACACCAGCACCACCTCCCGGAACGTCACCAGCTCGTCGAGGACGTCCCCGCCCCGACCGTGCCGCACCACCCTCGGCCGGCCCTCGGCGTCCACCACGGTGACCGCGCAGTGGACGGCCACCCGGGCCGGGTCGGCCTCCAGGCAGGCCACCTGTGCCTCCAGCTTTCCCGCCTCCCAGGCGTCGTCGGCGTCCAGGAAGGCCACCCACCGGCCCCGGGCCTCGGCGAGCCCCCGGTTGCGGGCGGCGGCCACGCCCCGGTTCTCCTGGCGGATCACCCGCACCGGGTGCCCGAACCCCCCGGCAACCTCGGCGGTGGCGTCGGTGGAGCCGTCGTCCACGACCAGGATCTCCGCCGGAGGCCGCGTCTGGCCAAGGGCGCTCTCCACGGCCTCGGCCAGCCAGCGCTCCGCCTGGAAGGCCGGCACGACCACGCTGACCTCGCCGGAGGACGTCACGTCGGCGGCGCCTCGGGGCGGCGGGCGAGGGCCGCCATCCCCTCCTGCCATCCCCGGTAGACGTGCAGCGAGATCACCGCCCGGTAGATCCGCCCCCGCGCCGCGTCGGGCAGGGGCAGCCGACCCGCGAGCTCGCCCACCGCCGTGACGGCGCGGAGCACGCCCGGGAGGCTCAGCGCCCGCTTCACCCCCTTCCGGAGGACGCCCACCGGACCGTCCTCGGCCCAGTCCACCGGCCCGTTCACCCGGGCCACCGGGGCGTTCCCGTGGATGTCCGGGTAGCGGGCCAGGAGACGGACGGTGTCCCGGGCGCCCTTCCGCTGGAAGCGGGCGTACCGGGCAAGCGTCGTGGCCTGCTCGTTGTGGAGGGCGTCGATGCGCTCGTTGTAGACCACGCGCACCCCCGTCTCCTCCGAGCGATGCCAGAGATCCACGTCCTCGCAGGTCGTCCGGAAGACCGGGTCGAAGCCCCCGGCGCGCTCGAAATCGGTCCGGGGCAGGCTCAGGTTGCGGGCCGTGATGAGGCACTCGCGGATCCCCGGCGCGATCTCCGGGCCCAGGCGGGCGTCCTGGAAGCCGGCCTCGAGCCCGTCCACCCACCGTCCCACCGGGCTCTCCAGCGTGTCGGGGAGCTGCCGGAACCCGCCCACCACCCAGGCGTCCTCCACGAGGCGGTGGGCGCGGAGGTGCTCCTCCAGGAAGTCGGGCGGGACCACCAGGTCGTCGCTGAGGAAGACCAGGAGCTCGCCCCGGGCCTCCCGCGCGCCCCGGTTGCGGGCCTCGGACACGCCCTTGTTCTCCTGGCGGACCAGGTGGATGGGCACGTCGGCCGCGGCGGCGTGGCGCCGGGCGACCTCGGCGGCGCGCTCCCCGGGGGAGCCGTCGTCCACCACCACGATCTCCAGGGAGCCGGGCTCGTGGCGCACGGCCCGGAGCGCCTCGAGGGTGGTGTCGAGGGCGTCGGGCCGGCCGTAGGTCGCGATGACCACGCTGACCCGGGGGCCGTCGGCGCTCATCCTCCACCTCCCGGGGCGGACACGGCGTCGTAGACCGCTTCGTACTCCCGGACCATGCGGGCCGCCCCGAAGCGTCGGGCCCGGGCCGGGCCGGCGGAGGCGAGGCGGCGGCGCAGGCCTTCGTCCCGCCGGAGATCCAGGACGGCCCCGGCCAGGGCCTTGGAGTCGGCGGCCGGAACCACCAGCCCGGCCCGACCCTCCCCCTCGCCCACCACCTCGGGGATCCCGCCGGTGCGGGCGGCGACCACCGGGAGCCCCAGCGCCATCGCCTCCACCAGGACGAAGCCGAAGGACTCGGCCAGGCTGGGAAGGACCATGAGGTCCGAGGCCGCCATCACCTGGGGAACGTCGTCCCGGTGGCCGAGGAAGCGCACGGCGCCTTCCAGCCCCAGTGCCCTCGCCTGCGCCCGGAGCGCCTCCTCCTCCGCGCCCGCCCCCACCAGGAGGAGCACCGTCTCGGGAACGACGGCCAGGATCGCCGGGAGGGCGTCCAGGAGGTGCCGGTGCCCCTTCTCCTCGTGGAGACGGGCCACGGTCACCAGCACGAACCGGCCGTCCAGCCCCAGCGCCGCCCGGGTCCGCTCCCGGTCCCAGCCGGCGGGGAGCTCCGCGGGCTCCCGGCCGTTGTAGACCACGGTCACGCGGGCGGGGTCCGCCCGCTCCTCCTCGACGAGGATGCGCCGCGTGGCCTCGGAGACCGCGATGACGTGGTCCACGCCCCGGGTGACCCGCCGGTCCACCCAGTGGTGCACCGGGCGGTCCAGGCGCAGGAGGTGGTCCGAGTGGTGGCGGGTGAGGACCACCGATCCGACGCCGGCCAGGCGGCCCGCCAGGAGGCCCACCGCGCCCGCGTAGAAGGTGTGCAGGTGCAGGACGTCCACGGCTTCGCGGACCAGCCAGCTCCGCAACGCCGGGATCGCCAGGGGATACCGCGCCGGCCCGCGCCGCCCGAAGGCCCGGGTGCCCACCCCGCGCTCCCGCATGGCCCGCTGGAGCGGCCCCGCCGGGGCCAGGGAGGCCACCGAGAGATCGAAGCGGCTCCGGTCGTGATGGTCGGCGAGCGCGCGGAAGTAGTGGGTGTCCGCGCTCACGTCGATGAGGTGGGCCACGTGGCGTCGGGCCGGGGCGCTCACGAGCGCCTCGCGGGCACGGGGGGCTGCCGGAGCTGGTACCGGGCGAGGGCGGCGAGCATGGCGCCCCGCTCCGTCCCGCGCCCCTTCAGCCCCTCCACCAGCGACTCCACCGTGTAGGCCAGGTAGTGGGCCAGCCGGAGGGCCCGCTCGTAGGCGGCGCCCCGGTGCTTCCGCACCACCGCGTACGTCTCGTCCCAGATGCGGGCCGACCGCTCCACCTCGTCCCAGGTCCGGGAGGCCGAAGCCGCCCCCTGGTGGCGCGCCCGGGCCTCCGGGACCACCCAGACCGTCCAGCCGTGCCGCCACATGCGGGTGCACCAGTCGATGTCCTCGCCGTACATGAAGTGCCGGGGGTCGAAGCCGCCGACCTCCTCCACGGCGGGGCGGCGGACCAGGAGGAAGGTGCCCCACACCCAGTCGCAGCGCAGGGGTCGATCCTCCGACCAGTAGGGTCCCAGGAGCCACCGGCCCCGGACGGCTCGGGGGAGCAGCCGGTGCAGGCGGAGCGTCTCGGCCAGCGCGCGGCGGAGGGTGGGAAACCGCCGTCCCGGATGCTGGGGCCGCCCGTCCGGTCCGTCCAGCCCACCGCTGGCGACGGCCGCCGCGGGATGGGCCTCCAGGAAGGTCCGAAGGGTGGCCACGGCACCGGGCCGCACCTCGGCGTCCGCGTTCAGGAGGAGGGCGTACTCGGTCTCGAGCGCCTCCAGCACCTGGTTGTTGGCCCGGGCGAACCCGACGTTCTCCGGGTTCCGCACCAGCGTGACCCCGGGGTGCTCCCGGGCGACGAGCTCCGCCGACCCGTCGCCGGAGGCGTTGTCCACCACCACGATCCGGTCCACCTCGCCCTCCAGGGAGCGGAGGCAGGCCAGGAGGAGGTCGGGGGTCCGGTAGCTGACCACCACCGCGGTGACCGCGCCGGGAGCCCGCCGGTCCGCCCCGACGGCGGAGGGGCCGGGGGTGCCGGCCTCCGCGGCGGCCCGGGCCCCGCGCCGCCAACCCCGACGCGTCCGTCCCGCCATCAGGAGCCGGTAGACGGGCCGGAGCGCCGGGAGCGGGGCGCCCACCGCCTCCAGCGCCGCGGCGAGCCGGTCCAGGACGGCCAGGGCCGGGCTCGAGGCCAGGACGTCCCCCGCCGCCCGCCGGACCCGGTCGACGGGACCGTGGAAGGGACCGTGGGGCTCGTGGCGCGCCGCCATGAGCCGGTACCGCCGGGCGGAGGCGGCCAGGCGGGGGGCCCACTCCGGCAGGCGCGCCGTGGCCTCGGCGTAGCGCTCCTGCCGCCGCGCGTAGGCGGGGCCGTCCACCGAATCGGCGTGGGCGACGGCGAGGGCAGGCCGGCGCACGACGCGGATGCCGGCGTCCTCGGCGGCCAGCGCCAGGAGGTAGTCCTCGGCGCTGGCGGTGGCGATGCCCTCGTGGAACCCGCCCAGCTCCAGGAGCTCGTCCCGCTGGACCCCCAGGTTGGCCCCGGTCACGCCCTCTCCCGGTCCCCACTCCGCCTCCCGCCACCCCGACTCCAGCTCCAGGCGCAGGCGGTCCATGGGCCCCGGGCGCGGCGCCCGGAGCTCCTGCCCCCCGGCGATCCAGGCGCCCCCGTGGCGGCGGGCCTCCTCCAGGTGGCGGGCCAGAAAGCCGGCCGGGGGCACCGCGTCGTCGTCCAGGAAGACGATCCGGGCCGCCCGCGCCTCCCGGGCTCCACGGTTCCGGGCCGCCGCCACCCCCCGGTTCTCCTGCCAGACGTAACGCACCCGCGGCGAAGCCTCCGCCAGCGCCCCGACCTCGGCCGAGGGCCCCCCGGGCGAGCCGTCCTCCACCACGACGACCTCGCCGTCGACCGCGTCGAGCTCGGGGAGGAGCCGCGCCACCAGCGCCCCGGCCCGCTCGGCCCGGCCGTAGGTGGGGACGACCACGCTCACCCCCGGCCGCGGAACGCCCGTCACCGGGAGCCCCGACGACCGAGGACCCGCCCCAGGAAGCGCACGTCCGCCACGTCCAGGTGGCCGAGGAGGAGGAGCCCTGCGGCGTAGAGGGCGGAGAAGGCCGCGAAGACCGCCAGGAAGGCGGGCCAGCTCCCGGGGGTCGGCAGGAGGAACGCGGTCACGGCCCACGCCACGGCGCCGGCCGCGACCGGCCCCAGGTAGGTGCGCAGCACCGGGAAGGCCGGGTCCACGCCGACGGTCCCCGAGCGCCGGATCCAGAGGCCGAAGGCGACGCTCGTCAACGCGAAGGTGCCCACGGTGGCCCCCACCACCCCCCAGAGCCCGAAGTCCCGCACCAGGGCGACGCTGGCCAGGCCGTTGAGGGCGAGGGAGATCCACGCGAGCCGGGCCACGACGTCCGGCCGCCCCGAGGCGACCAGGACCTCGGTCCCGGGCCCCAGCGTCAGGGAGAAGGCGTGGCCCACCGCCAGGAGGGTCATGGCGGTGGCCACCTCGGGGTAGCCCGGGCCGAGCCAGAGCGCGATGAAGGGGGCGGCCAGCGCCACCGGTCCCCACGCCAGGGCGCCGGCGGCCACGGCGAGGAAGCGGTGGCCCTCGTCGTGGAGCCGGCGAAGGGCCTCCGCGTCCTCTCGCGCCACGGCGTCGGCGGTGGACGGCCCCAGGGCCCGGAGGAGCATCTCGGGGACCTGCCGGAGCCGCATGACCGGGAGGGCGGCCAGCGCGTACCACCCCACCGGGGCCAGCGTCCCGATGGCCCCGAGGAGGAGCTTGTCCATCTCCCAGGTGACGAAGTTCCCCACCCGCCGCGCCGCCAGGTTCAGGCCGAAGCCGACGATCTCCCGCGCACGCGCCCGCGAGACCCGACGCCAGGAGAGGCGCACCTCGGGAAGGACCTGCCGGAAGGCCACCAGCTCGGCGGAGGCGGTGACCAGGTTGGCCGTGGCCAGGGCCAGGATCAGCCCGGGGATCCCCATCCCCCGTCCCAGGAACCACACCACCAGCCCCGCGTTCAGGAGGGCCGCCGCCACGCTGGACACGTCCACCAGGCCCAGCCTCTGGGCCCCCACCAGGGCGCCGCGCCACCCCTGGGCCACGATCCCCGCCAGCGCCACCGCGACGACCGCCACCAGGAGGAGCCGGAGCTGAGGGGCGGGTTGGGGTGCCTGGTCGAGGAAGGTGTCCACCAGCAGCCCCGAGGCGAGGGCCACGCCCAGCAGGACGACGCCCGCCGCACCGGCCAGGACCGCCACCGCCGTGGAGGCGACCTCGCTGGCGGCCTCGTGGTCCCGCCGGCCCAGATGGAACGCCACGAACCGGGTCACGGCGCCGGTGACGCCGAGGTCCGCGAGCCAGAGCGCCCCGGTGAAGCCTCCGAGGAGCGCCCACACGCCGTACCGGACCTCCCCCAGGGACCGGAGGACGAAGGGGGTCAGGAAGAAGGCGATGAGGGCGAGCACCACCACCCGCCCGACGCCGGAGAGGCTGTTTCGGGCCAGGGCCAGGAACCGGTCGTCGCGCGGCGTCTCCTGCTGCGTTCCCACCGTCACCGTGCTACCGTTCCCCCGCGGCGGGCCCTGGGGCCGCCCCTCCCCCCGGAACGACGGAGCCGATGGGTCGAAACGTCTATCTCCACGTAGGTCTCCCCAAGACCGGGTCCTCGCTGCTCCAGACCCGCGTGTTCCCGGGAATGGCCGGCGTGACCCTGGTGACCTGGCCCTATCTCCACGCCAACCACGCCTGGAATCGACTCCAGTTCTCGGACGAATCCTACTTCGACCCGGAGGAGATCCGCCAGGACGTGGCGCGCATGGGAGACGGGACGCTCCTGGTCTCCTTCGAGGACCTGGCCGGCCAGCTCTTCGCCCTCCACGGCGTGAACCGCACGCCGGTGGCGCGGCGCCTGGCCCGGGCCCTCCCGGAGGCCGAGGTGATCCTCTTCCTCCGGGGCCAGGGCGACCTCCTCCGGTCCGCCTACGCCGAGCACGTGCGGAAGCTCGGGGTGGAGCGGCCCGAGGACTGGATCCGGTTCCCCGGCCCGTCCCTGGAGTGGGCGGAGTACCGGGCGATGGTGGCCGAGCTCGGGCCCGAAGGCGCCTACCGGACGCCCCCGGGCGGACGGATGTACCACGATCCCTCCAGCCGGACCTTCCCGGTCGAAGCGCTTCGGTACGGGGCGCTGGTGGCGCTGTACCGGGACCTCTTCCCCCGGGTGCACGTCTTCCTCTACGAGGACCTCCGGGACGAGCCGGTGGCGACCCTCGACCGCCTGGCCGAGGTGCTGGGAACCACCCTGCCCGGGCGCACGCCCCCGCCCCGCGCCAACGCGGGGCTCGGAGCCCGTCCGGTGCGCTGGCTCCGCCACGCGAACAAGCTGGCCTGGATCTGGGCGCCGGCGCGGGAGCTCGCCCGGGCCGGCGTCGAGCGCCTGCCCCGGGGCGGGCCGTTCCGCCTCCCGCCCGACCTGGCCACCCGCATCGAGGCCTACTACGGCCCGGACAACCGGGCCCTGGCCGCGCGGGAGCCGGATCTGGGGCTGCAGCGCCACGGCGACGCCTACTTCCTGGGAGGGCCGGAGGGCCCGTAGCCGTGGCGCGCCAGGACGCCGGCGTGCTCTTCGGCGAAGGCCGAGAGCTCCGGATCGGCGCGGTGGGCGGACGCCCGGCCGGCATCCACCAGGCCCTCGATGGGGTCCAGGGCGTCCCGGTCCGGCGCCGGGAGGCCGAGGAAGGCGGCGAGGCGTCCGGCCTCCTCCCCGGGCTCCCCCAGGAGGGACTCGTAGCGGATCTGGTGGAGCGGGGTGTCCGACGCCCGCACCGTCACGTTCTCCCGGCACCGATCCAGGTACCACGCCCAGAGGGCCAGGCCCTCCTCCAGCTCCAGACACCGGAGGCTGGGGAACCAGTTCGGGGCCCTCGTCCCGTCCGGCGCGGGACGCTCGCCCAGCCCCGCGAGCTGCCGCCGGCTGCGGGCCCGGAGGCTGGCCGCCACGTCCACCCCGTCCCGGACCACGTGCACCACCCGCGCGCCGGGGAGGAGCCGGAGCCACAAGGGGAGGGTCAGAGTCGTCCGGGGATCCTTGAAGCCCCAGGGCTCCTCCAGCGCGGCCGGGGTGGCGCGGGTCAGCGCCCGCACGCGCCCCAGATAGCCCTTCCGGCCCCGTCCCCGGAGCCGCTCCTCCAGGGCCCGCTCGAGGAAGGCCACGGCGTCCGGGCGGGCCCAGACGTCCTCCAGCGGCTCCGGCCGGTCCCACCGGGCGCCGGCGGCGGACAGGATCCACTCGTTGCACGCGAGGAAGAAGGTGGACTCCCGGTTTCCCTCCTGGTCGGCGCCCATGAAGACCCCGAGCCGCTCGAGCACCCGGGTCACGAGGCTCGTCCCCGAGCGGTGCATCCCCACCACCAGCACCGGGGGCGCCCCCCGAACGGCCGCGCTCATGCGCTCCCCCCGGGCCGCCGCCATTCCCGGAGGTCCCAGCCCTGGAGCTCCTCCAGGCGCCGGATTCCCGGCTCGTAGTGCTCCAGGAGCCGGGCCCGGGCGGCGCCGGTCACCCGGCTGGGCTCCCGTCCGCCCCCGGCCATCTCCTCCAGGGTCCGGCGCACCCCGACGATCCATTCCTGGGGGAGCCGGTCCTTGACCCAGCCCAGCCCCCGCGCCCGGGAGCCCTGGACCAGGCGGATCGCCCGCGGGATGAGCGGGCTCCGGATCCGCCGCGTCTCGTTGTGGCGACCGACGAGGTCCACCTCCTCGGAGCCCTCCAGGCCGAGGGCCCGGAGGACCCCCTCGACGACGGCGGCGGGATCGCCCGCGAGGTCCTCGGTCCGGAAGGCGAGGACCGTGGCGCGCGGGAGGATCCGGCGCAGGGTCTCCAGGTGCCGCGCGTAGTCGCCCTGCTCCAGGTACACCGCCCGGCGCCACCCGCCGTCGCCGACCAGCACCGCCTCGATCACGTCCTCGAAGCCCAGCGGATCCCGGCCCCGGTCGGCCTCGAGCCGCCACGAGGAGAAGAACCGTTCCACCGGGTCGCGCAGGAGCGCAACCACGACGACCTCCGGATTGTGCTCGGCCACGCGGCGGAGCGCGCGGGGCCGGGCCAGGAGCGCCGCGCTCTTGGCCACGAGCCGGTCTCCGGGACCGGGCTCGGCGTGGCCGAAGTACCGCCGATGGGCGGCTTCGTACCCCACCTCGAACTCGCCTTCGTCGACGAAGTAGGCCATCTCCTGGTGGGGATGCGCCACCACGGAGGGGTGGCCCGCCAGGTAGCGCAGCAGGGAGGTGGTCCCGGCCTTCTGGGCCCCGGCGATGACGCAGTCCACGGGCCGGATCACCGACCCGGCCCCGCCCACCCCCGTCGCCTCCGGGCCGCTCACGCCGGCTCCTCCGCGCCGACGGCCGCCACCAGCCCCGCCAGCCCCAGTAGCAGCCACACGTGCCGGATGTCCTCGCTCGCCATGAACACCGCGTCCACCGCCACCGCCGTGAAGGCCACCACGAGCGCCGTCCGGACCCGCCCGGCCGGGACGGCCGCCAGGGCGCCGCCCACGACCCACGCCACCCCGACCGCCGCCAGCGTGGCCCCCACCAGGCCGTACTGCCCCAGGACCGAGAGGTAGCCGTTGTGGGCGTCCCACAGCACCGCCCCGCCCCCCACGAGGGGATCGACGGCCTCCGCCACGTACGGGGAGGCGCCCACCCCCAGAAGCGGCGCCGCGAGCACCGCCTCCGCGGCGCTCCTCCAGATCCGGGGCCGGATCCCGCTGGTGGCCAGCTCGACGAAGCCGAGGTCCACCCGCACGGACAGGATCAGGCCGGCCACCGTCGCCGCCGCCAGGAGGCTGCCTCCCACCCGCAGCGCCGTCGTCCGCCCCGAGGGGGCCCCGCCCGACCCGCCGGCCGTCCGGGCCAGCCACGCCACGACGATCCCCGCGGGGAGCCAGGCCGCCGACGCGGAGAGGAGGAGCGCCAGCGTCATGGCGGCCGACAGCACGACGATCCACCGACGGCCCCGCCGTCCCAGCTCCGGCCAGCGGGCCCACGCCAGCACGCCGGACACCACCAGGAGGTCCCCCAGCATGTTCGGGTGGAGGAGCGGCCCCGACGGCCGGGGGAACGGGAGGCCTTCGATGCCCCCACCCGCGTACAGGACCCGGGCCCGGAGGATCTCCGGCCCGGCCAGAGCCAGCACCAGGGTGGTCGCCAGAGCCACCCCCACGCCCCCGAGCCACGCGTCGGCGGCCCGGCGCCAGGGAAGGCCGGACGTCGCCAGCGCCGCGGCGGCCACCGCCAGGGCGACCGTCCCCAGCCCCTTGGCCGCGGCGTAGGCCGGATGGAATCCCCAGAGGCCCGAGGCCCCGACCCACACCCCGAACACGGCCAGGACCGTCAGGCCCAGGAGGACGCGTCGCCCCGGCAGGCCCGGGACCTGCTCCCCACGGAAGGCCCGGAGGAGCGCTCGCCCGGAGCCCCCCGGCCGGAGCGCCTCGGCGCCCCACGCCAGGCCCACCAGGCCCAGCGCCACGTCCGCACCGGTGGCCATGGCCCCGGCGACCGGCACGTAGAGGAGATGGGCCGACGGAAGCACCAGGAGGAGCAACTCGACGGCCCGGGCCAGGAATCCGTCCGGGGCCGGCGCCCCCGCACGGGGACCTGCCGGCACCCCGCTCACCCTGGTCGTGGCCCGCATGGCTCCTCCCGGATCTCGGCGCGCGTCCGACGGGGTCCGGACGCACCCTCCTGAACGAACGAGACCTCCCCGGCACGAACGTACCGGGGAGGTCTCTGGTTCACCATCGGCGACCGGGCCGGGGCCCGACGTCCGACGCCACGGGGTCGGGCTAGGCCTCGGCCTCCACCTTGACCGGAGGGGCCTTGGTGATCTTGCCCGCGGAGATGCACGAGGTGCACACCCGCACGCGGCGCCGCTCGCCCTCGCGGTCGATGATCTTCACCCGCTGGAGGTTGGGGAGCCACCGACGCTTGGTCTTGTTGTTGGCGTGGCTGACGTTGTTCCCCGTCTGGGGGCCCTTGCCGCACACGTAGCAAACTCGTGCCATCGTTCTATACCTGCCGTGGTGTTCTCGTTCGGGGTGCTGCTCAGGCGCCGTCGCCGGCCCCCGAGCCCTGCCCGTCCGCCGAGGCGCTGTCCGAGGCCGCCGTGTCCGGCAGCTCCACGAACTCGATCTCGAGGGCGTTCAGGAAATGGGTGGCGAACTCCGCCGCCAGGCGATCGCCTTCGGCGATGGTCTCACGCTCGGTCCAGTCCGTCAGGATCGAGTCGTTCATCTCGGTGATCACGCCCATGACGTTCGTGCCCTGGCCGTTGGTCAGGGCCTCCGCGGACATCCCCACCTCGTCGGAGAGGGAGACCAGGAACGGGTTGCCGTTGGGCATCTCGAGCCAGAATCCCTGGGTGCCGAGGCGGCTCGCCACCGCCTGGCCCTCCACGAGGATGGTGTCCCCGGTGTAGCCGGAGGCGTCCATCTGGATGCGCTCGGCGTCCACGAGCATGTTCTCCCTGCGCTCGCGCTCCGCCTCCTGGGCGGCCATCTCCGCCGCTTCCTCGATACGGAGCTGCTCCTCGGCCTTGGACTCCTGGTACAGCCAGAAGAGGAAGCCCCCGATCACGAGGAATGCCACGATCATGAGGGGGGTGCCCAGGTCTGCTGCGCCGCGCCGGGAAGAGTTGTCGCGCATGTCCGTCGTCCTATCCGAATTGAGGGGTCGGGTCGTCGAGGGGCCCAACTTAATCGACCAGCTCGATGAGCGACATCTCGGCCGCGTCACCCTTCCGGTTGCCCAGCTTCAGGATCCGGGTGTACCCCCCGGGCCGCTGGGAGAACCGCGGCCCGATGTCGTCGAACAGCTTCCCGAGGACCTCGCGGTCCTGGACCTTGGCCCCCGCCTGTCGACGGGCGTGGAGGTCCCCACGCTTGGCCAGCGTGATGAGCCGCTCCGCGTACGGGCGCAGCTCCTTAGCCTTGGCCGTGGTGGTCTCCAGCCGCTCGTGGCGGAAGAGGGAGGTGGCCATGTTGCGCAGCGTGGCGCGCCGGTGCTGGGCGGTCCGCCCGAGCTTTCTGCCCTTCTTGCGATGACGCATGGTTACTCCTCGCTGCTCCCTGCGGTCTCAGGCTCTTCCTCGACGAAGAAGAGACGACCGTCGTCTCCCTCTTCGAGCATCATTCCGAACTGGAGGCCGTGCTCCTCCAGGAAGTCCGAGATCTCCTTGAGCGACTTCTTTCCGAAGTTCTCGATCTGGAGCATCTCGTCCTCGGTGCGCTGCACCAGGTCACCCAGCGTCTGGATGTTCTCCTTCTGCAGGGAGTTCCGGGAGCGGACCGAGAGCTCCGCCAGGTCCTCGATGGGCCGGGCGAAGAGGTCCTGCAGCCGCTCGGGCACCGCCACGGCGCCGGGAGGCGTCTGCTCCGGGATCCCGCCCTCCCCGAAGTACAGCATGTACTCCAGGTGCTTCCGGACGAGCTCGGCGGCGTACCCCACGGCGTCCTCGGGCTCCAGGGAGCCGTCGGTCTCGACGAAGAGGGTCAGCCGATCGAAGTCGGTGCGCTGCCCCACCCGCGTCTCTTCGACGGTGAAGTTGGCGCGCCGCACCGGGTTGTAGATCGCGTCCACGCGGACCAGGTCCACCGGGGCGCCCCGGGGCAGCTCGTGCTGGTCACCCAGAACGAAGCCACGTCCCTTGTTCACGTGGAGCTCGACGTTCAGCTCCTTGTCGTCCTGGAGCGTGAAGAGGTGGTGGTCGGCGTCGAGGACCTCGGCGCCGGCCTGGGCCTGGATGGCCCCGGCGGTCACCGGTCCGGCCTTGTCCACGTGGATCTCCAGGACCGCCTCGTCCACGTCCTCGTCGAGGACCACGACCAGGGACTTGAGGTTCTGGATGACCTGGTGGACGTCCTCCACCACCCCGGCGATGGTCTGGTGCTCGTGCACCACACCGTCGATCCGGAAGCCCCAGACCGCCGCGCCTCGCAGCGAGCTGAGGAGCACGCGGCGCACGGAGTTGCCCAGGGTGTGCCCGAAGCCCCGCTCGAGGGGCTCGATCACGAACTGGGCGGACCGTCCGTCCTCGGAGACCTCGGCGGCCTCCACGCGCTCCGGCAGCACCAGCCCGTTGAGATCTATCTCCACAGTGTCCTCCTGCAAGTCTTCGGCGTCGCCAGCCAGACGGCTCCCTGGCAGTGGCGGGGCCCCGCGGGGCCCGGATTACTTCGAGTAGAGCTCGACGATGAGCTGTTCCTGCACCGCCAGCGGGATGTCGTCCCGGGTCGGCGTCCGGACCATGCGGCCCACGCGGGACTTCTCGTCCAGCGCCAGCCACTCCACGAGGGAGGGGCGGGTCCGCGACTCCAGGGCCACCTCCACGGGGAGGAGGTCCTTGGAGCCGGACTTGATGGCCACCTCGTCGCCGGCCTTCATCTGGTAGCTCGGGATGTCCACCACCCGACCGTTCACCTCGACGTGCCGGTGGCGGATGATCTGCCGCGCCTGGCTCCGGCTCGCGGCCAGACCCATGCGGAAGATGATGTTGTCCAGTCGCGACTCGAGAGCCACGAGCAGGTTCTCACCGGTGATGCCCTCGACCTTGGTGGCCGCCTCGAAGAGATTGCGGAACTGCTTCTCCTGGAGGCCGTAGATCCGCTTCACCTTCTGCTTCTCGCGGAGCTGGACGGCGTAGTCGGACTGCTTCCGACGACGGGCCTGGGCCGGACCGTGCTGCCCCGGGGGGTAGCTGCGGCGGTCGACCGGGCACTTCTCGGTGTAGCACTTCTGCCCCTTCAAGAAGAGCTTTTGCCCTTCGCGGCGGCAGAGCTTGCAGACGGGTCCTGTATGACGAGCCATTCTCTAGTTCCTCAGACGCGGCGCTTCTTGGGCGGGCGGCAGCCGTTGTGGGGTAGCGGCGTGACGTCCTCGATGGACTTGATGTGGAGGCCGGCCGAAGCCAGCCCCTGGATGGCGGACTCACGGCCGGACCCGGGGCCCTGGACCTTCACGTCCACCTTGCGCACCCCCATCCCCATGGCGTCCCGGCCGCACTGCTCCGCGGCGAGGGTCGCGGCGAACGGCGTGCTCTTCTTGGACCCCTTGAAACCGGCTTTCCCGGCCGAGGCCCAGGTCACGGCGTTCCCCTGGCGATCGGTGATGGTGATCATCGTGTTGTTGAAGGTCGCCTTGATGTGGGCGATCCCCTCCGACTCGACGACCTTCTTCTTCTTCTTCGGCTGACTTTTGGGCTTGGCCACGTCTCTCCAACCTGCTCCTGGTTACCTACAACGCGGATGCGGCGAGCCGGGGCATGCACCTCCGATTCCGCCGCATCTCGAAAATCGGCCCTCTCGGGCCACGGCCCCGCGCTACTTCCGCGGCGGCTTCTTCTTTCCGGCGATGGCGCGACGCTTCCCCTTGTGGGTCCGCGCGTTCGTCTTCGTTCGCTGACCCCGGACGGGCAGCCCGCGACGATGACGGAGGCCCCGGTAGCACCCGATGTCCATGAGACGCTTGATGTTCATGGACACCTCAGTGCGGAGGGCACCCTCCACCTTGTACTTCTCGAGCTCCCGACGAAGACGATTGATGTCGTCGTCGGACAGGTCGTGGGCACGCGTGTCGGCATCGACACCCGCGGCCTCTACGATCTGCTTGGCTCGGGTGTCTCCGATTCCGTAGATGTACGTCAGCGCGACCCCGATGCGCTTGCCGCGCGGGAGGTCGACTCCGGCAATACGTGCCATATCAGCCCTGCTTCTGCTTGTGCTTGGGATTCCGAGAGCAGATGATGCGCACCACCCCACGGCGGCGGACCACCTTACAATGCTCGCAGATCGGCTTGACGCTGCTTCGAACCTTCACGATTCCATCTCCACAGAAATTTGTGGCAGAGCTTTGTAGTATAACTACGCTACCTAGGACCTTCAAGCGCCTGGAGGCGCGTTTCCGGCCTCAGCCGGACACGCCCCTGCGGGCGGATGCCGCATTCACGGCACTTCCGTCCCCGGTGAGGATCCGCGGACCCTCCCCCGTGACGGCCACCGTGTGTTCGAAATGGGCCGAGAGCGCCCGGTCCGCGGTGACGACGGTCCAGCCGTCGTCCAGCGTCCGGATGTCCACGGAACCCGCGGAGAGCATGGGCTCGATGGCCAACACCATGCCTTCCCGCAGGAGCGGGCCGTAGCCCGCCCGCCCGATGTTCGGGACCTGCGGGTCCTCGTGGACCTCACGGCCGATGCCGTGGCCCACCAGGTCCCGCACGATGCCGAAGGGCGTATCGCGCACCGTATCCATCACGGCCGCGCCGATGTCGCCCACGTGATTCCCGGGCACCGCCACCGCCACTGCCGCCTCCAGGGCGGCCTGCGTGACGTCCAGCAGCTCGGCCGTATCGTCGCCGATCGTCCCCACGGGGAAGGTCCACGCCGAGTCCGAGCACCAGCCGTCCAGCTTCACGCCCACGTCCACGGAGACGATGTCGCCGTCCTCCAGGACCCGCTCCTCGGAGGGGATCCCGTGGACGATCTCCTCGTTCACCGAGATGCACACGCTCCCCGGGAAGCCGTACAGCCCCCGGAAGGCCGGAACCGCGCCGGCGTGGGCCTCGATGTACCGCTCGCAGAAGAGGTCGATCTCCTTGGTGCTCATCCCGGGCTCGATGCGCCCGTAGAGCTCCTGCACCAGGCCGGCGATGATGCCGCCGCCCCGGGCCATGCGGTCGATCTCGTCGGAGGAGCGGAGGTGGATCACGTCCGCGCCTCGGGCCGGAGGCCCACCGCGTCCCGGAAGTCCGCCTGTACCTCGTCCACGTCCCGATCCGCCTCGACGTGCACCTGCTCGGCGTCGTGGTCCGCGTACCAGGCGATGAGGGGCTCCGTCTCCTCCTGGTAGACCTCGAGGCGGCGCTGCACCGTCTCGGGGACGTCGTCCTTCCGGTGAACCAGCTCCGTGCCGCACCGGTCGCACACACCCGGCCGCTGGGGCGGGGTGAAGTGGACGTTGTAGACCGCGCCGCACTCGGGGCAGCTCCGCCGGCCGGAGAGGCGCTTCACCAGCGTCTCGGCCGGGGCCTCGAAGACGACCACCCGGTCCACCCGTCGGCCCACGTCCTCCAGGACGTGCTCCAGCCCCTCGGCCTGGGCCGTGGTGCGGGGGAAGCCGTCGAAGAGGATGCCGGTCCCGGCGTCGATCCCCCGCAGGTGCTCGCGCACCAGGTCGAGGATCAGCTCGTCGGGCACCAGCTCGCCCTTGTCCATGTAGGACTGGGCTCGCTTCCCGAGTTCGGTCCCCTCACGGCGGGCCGCCCGCAGGAGGTCCCCGGTGGACACGTGGGCCCACCCGGCGTCCTCGGCGAGGCGCACCGCCTGGGTGCCCTTGCCGACGCCCGGAGGGCCGAGGAGGATGACGACCACCGGCCGCTACCCGCCCCGGACGACGCGACGCGTCGTCATCACATGTACCTCTGTCGGCCGCGCATCTTCACGCGGCCCTTCTTCATGAAGCCGTCGTAGTGCCGCAGCAGCAGGAGCTGCTGGGCCTGCTGGACGGTGTCGAGCCCCACGCCCACCACGATGAGCAGGCTGGTGCCGCCGAAGAAGAAGGTCTGGATGTTGAAGATGTCGAAGATCCAGAACGGGAGGAGCGCCACCAGCGCCAGGTAGATGGAGCCGGGGAGCGTCACCCGCGTGAGCACCCGGTCGATGTACTCGGCCGTGCGCGCGCCCGGCTTCACGCCGGGGATGAAGCCGCCCTGCTTCTTCAGGTTCTCCGCCAGATCGATCGGGTTGAAGATGATGGCGGTGTAGAAGTACGTGAAGAAGACGATGAGGAGGCCGTAGGACAGGTAGTACGGCCACGTCTGGGGCGCGAAGATGTCGTTCAGGGTGCTGAGGACGGGCACGTCCGGCATGAGCGCGGCCGCCGTCCCGGGCACCACGATGAACGACTGGGCGAAGATGATCGGCATCACGCCCGCGGAGTTGACCCGCAGGGGGATGAAGCTCTTCTGGCCCTCCTGGATCCGGCCCCGCCCGACGACCTTCCGCGGGATCTGGACCGGGATCTTCCGCGCGGCCATGGTCATGGCCACCACCGCGGCGGTCACGCCGACGACCACGGCCAGGAGCGCCACGAGGCTGAAGGCCCCGATCTCGCCCAGCATGAAGGACTCCCACGTGCGGCCCACGGCCGCCGGGAAGGTCTGGATGATGCTGAAGAAGATCAGGAGGCTCATCCCGTTCCCGATCCCGTGCTCGGTGATCTGCTCACCGAGCCACATGACGAAGATTCCGCCGACCGTCAGGACCGTCACCGTGGTGAACACGAAGACGGCGCCGGGCTCGCGGACCGCGCCGGGGATCGACTGCAGGAAGGCCGAGTAGCCGTACGCCTGCGCGATGCAGAGGAAGACCGTGGTGTACCGGGTCCACTGGGTCAGCTTCTTGCGACCCTCCTCCCCCTCCTTCTGCATCTTCTCGATGGTGGGGAAGACCGCCGCCAGCAGCTGGAACATGATGCTGGCGGAGATATACGGCATGATGCCGAGGGCGAAGATGGTGGCTCGGCTGAGCCCCCCGCCCACGAACATGTCGTAGATCCCGAAGAAGGTGTCCTGGAGCATCCCGAACTGCTGTCGGAGCGCCCCCACGTCCAGACCCGGGACCGTGATGTGGGACCCGATGCGGTAGATGAGGAGGATGAAGAGCGTGAAGAGGATCTTGTCCTTCAGCTCCGGCACCCGGAACAGATTTGCGACCGGATTGTTCGCCATGGTGGTCTAGCCCGTCCCCGGCTTACTGGTCGTCCTCGGCGGCGCCCACGAGGCTCGCAGAGCCCCCCGCCGCCTCGATCTTCTCCTTGGCGCCCTTGCTGAAGGCGTGCGCCTCCACGCTCAGGGCCGTCTCCAGCTCCCCCTGCCCGAGCACCTTCACGGGCTTGCGGAGCGAGCTGATGAGCCCGGCCTCGTGCAGCGTCTGGACCGTCACGTCCCCGGCCTCGAACCGCTCGAGGCTGTGGACGTTCACGATCTGGTACTCGACCCGGTTCGGGTTGGTGAAGCCCCGCTTGGGGATCCGCCGGTGGAGCGGCATCTGGCCGCCCTCGAACATGGGGTGGACGCTGCCGCCGGAACGGGCCTTCTGGCCCTTCTGACCCCGGCCGGCGGTCTTGCCGTTGCCGGATCCCGGGCCGCGGCCCTTGCGCTTCCGGTCGCGGTGGGAGCCCGCCTTGGGGCTCAGGTCGTGAAGCTCGGCCATGGTTGTCTGCTCAGTCCTCGAGCTCGCGCACGGAAACCATGTGCGAGATCTGGTTGATCATTCCTCGGATGGCAGGCGTGTCGTCGTGGACCACGCTCTGCTGATGCCGCTTGATGCCCAGGGCCTCCAGCGTACGCCGGTGCTTGGTCTTCCGGCCGATCCCGCTCCGGACCTGGGTGATCTCGATCTTCTTAGCCACGACGCACCCCCAGGGCCTCCACCGACACGCCGCGCTCCTCGGCGACCTGCTCGGCGGTGACCATCTCCTCGAGCCCCTGCATGGTGGCCCGGACGACGTTGATCGGGTTGTTGGTCCCGAGGCTCTTGGTCAGGACGTTCTTCACGCCCGCCGCCTCGAGGACCGCGCGCACCGGACCGCCGGCGATGACGCCGGTACCCGGCGCGGCCGGCCGGAGGAGGACCCGCCCGGCGCCCCACACCCCGGTGATCTCGTGGGGGAGGGTGCCGTTCTCCAGCGGGATGTCCACCATGTTGCCGCGGGCCTGCTCGAAGGCCTTACGGATGGCCTCGGCCACCTCGTTGGCCTTGGCCAGCGCCACGCCCACCCGACCGTTCTGGTCCCCCACGGAGACCAGGGCGGAGAAGGAGAAGCGCCGACCGCCCTTGACCACCTTGGCGACCCGGTTGATGAAGATGACGTTCTCGACCAGGTCGCTCCCGCGCCCACGGCCGCCCTTCTTGTTGTTCCTGGCCATCAGAACTCCAGACCTCCTTCACGGGCGCCCTCGGCGAACGCCTTGACGCGACCGTGGTAGCGATACCCACCCCGGTCGAAGATGACGGTGGTGATGCCGGCCTTCACGGCCTTCTCCCCCAGGAGCTTCCCGGCGGCGAAGGCCTGCTCCACCCGACGGTGGTCCCCCTCGGCCTCGAAATCGGCCATCTCCGGGGACAGGGTGGAGAACCCGACGAGCGTGCGCGCCTCGTCGTCGTTGATGAGCTGCCCCTCGATGTTCTTCAGCGACCGGTAGACCGAGAGGCGGGGCCGCTCGGCCGTGCCCCAGATCTTGCTCCGGACCCGGTAGTGCCGCCGCTTCCGCTGAAGCCGGCGGCTCTTCCTCATCTCGCTCTGCTTGATCATGATCAGGCTCCAGCCGTCTTTCCGGCCTTGCGCCGGACGTGCTCACCCTGGTACCGGATCCCCTTGCCCTTGTAGGGCTCGGGGGGCCGGAAGCCGCGGATCTCCGCGGCCGTCTGTCCCACCTTCTGCTTGTCCGCTCCCGAGACCACCACGGTGGTCTGGTTCGGGCACTCGAGGGTCACGCCCTCCACCGGCTCGTAGTCGATGGTGTGGCTGTACCCGAGGTTCAGGGTGATCCCCTGCCCCTTCTTGTCGGCGCGGTAGCCGACGCCCACGATCTCCAGCGTCTTGGTGAAGCCGTCGGTGACGCCCTCCACCATGTTGAAGATCAGGGACCGGGTCAGCCCGTGCAGGGCCTTGTGACGCTTCTGGTCCGAGGGGCGCTCCACGCGGACCTCCCCCTCCTCGACCGCCACCGACATCTCGGGGTGGATCTCGAGGGAGAGCTCGCCCTTGGGGCCCTTCACCGTGAGCGTTCCGTCGTGATGCTTGGCGTCCACTCCCTTGGGGAGCTCGACGGGCATCTTTCCGATTCGCGACATCGTTTACGCCTCTTGCCTTACCAGACCTTGGCCATGAGCTCCCCGCCGACGCCCTGCCTGCGGGCAGAGCGGTCGGAGAGCAACCCGGCCGAGGTGGAGAGGATGGCCATGCCCAGCCCGTTGCGGATCCGGGGAATGTCCCCGGCGCCCACGTAGGTCCGGCGTCCCGGGCGGGAGACCCGCTCCAGGTGCCGGATGACCGGCTGGCCATCGTGATACTTGAGGTAGACGCGAAGCACACCGTGCTTTCCGTCGTCCAGCACCTTGTGGGCGTGGACGAAGTAGTTCTCGGTGAGGATCTTCGCGATCTCGACCTTCAGCTTGGAAACGGGCATGTCCACCCACTTGTGGCCGGCCTGGCCGGCGTTGCGGATGCGGGTGAGCATGTCCGCGATGGGATCCGTCATCATGATTCGTTCAATCCCCTACCAGCTGGACTTGCGAACGCCCGGGATCTCGCCCCGGAGCGCCTTCTCGCGGAAGCAGATTCGGCAGATGCCGAACTTCCGCATGTACGCGCGGGCCCGTCCGCAACGCTGGCAGCGATTGTTCTGCCGCGTCGAGAACTTGGGCTTCCGCTTCTGTCTTTCGATCAAGGCCTTCCTGGCCATGTCTTACCTCTCGCGCTTCGGTTGAAAGAGCTCAGGCGTCAGGCGCCGGCGCCTACGGCCACCGGCACCTCGCCACGGAAGGGGAAACCCACCTCCCGGAGCAGGGCCAGCGCCTCGTCGTCCTTGTCGGTGGATGTCACCACCGTGATGTCCATCCCGTGGACCTTGTTCACTTCGTCGTACTCGATCTCCGGGAAGATGATCTGCTCCTTCACGCCGAGGGTGTAGTTGCCCCGACCGTCGAAGGAACGGGTCTTCAGACCCCGGAAGTCGCGGATCCGCGGGATCGCCGTGCTGATGAGGCGATCCAGGAAGTACCACATCCGCTCCCGCCGCAGCGTGACCGACGCGCCCACGGGCGAGCCTTCACGCAGGTTGAAGTTCGAGATCGACTTCCGCGCCAGGTTCACCACGGGCTTCTGCCCGGTGATGGTCCCGAGCTCGTCCAGAACGCTCTGCAGGAGCTTCTGGTCACGGCCCGCGTCGCCGACGCCGACGTTGATCACGATCTTCTCGATGCGAGGGATCCGGTGCGGGTTGTCGAAGCCGAACTCGTCCTTCAGCTTCGCCCGCACGTGCTCCTCGTAGTGCTTCTTGAACCTGGGTTCCATAGCCGTCTACCTGGGCCTTACTGGGGCTTGGGGATGGGATTGCCGGACTTGACGGCGATCCGCTCCTTGGTCCCGTCGTCCTCGATCTGGATGCGCACCCGGCTGGGGTCGCCCGTGGCCGGGTCGATGAGCATCACGTTGGAGATGTGGATCGGAGCCTCGATCGTGATGATCCCGCCGTCGGGGTCGTTCTGGCTCGGACGCGTGTGGCGCTTGCGCTGGTTCACGCCCTCCACACGGATCCGGTCCTTGTCCCGGAGGACCTCCAGGACCGTGCCTTCCAGGTCCCGGTAGTTCCCGCGGATCACGCGGACGCGATCACCCTTCACGATGTTGTGCTTCGGCGCGGCCATCAGAGCACCTCGGGCGCCAGGGAAACGATCTTCATGTACCTCTTCTCGCGGAGCTCGCGACCCACGGGGCCGAAGATGCGGGTGCCGCGGGGCTCGCCCTGCGGGTTGATGATCACCGCCGCGTTGTCGTCGAAGCGGATGTAGGTGCCGTCGCGACGACGCGTCTCCTTGCTGGTCCGCACGATCACGGCCTGGACGACGTCGCCCTTCTTCACACCGGCGTTGGGGATCGCGTCCTTGACGGTCGCCACGATGGTGTCACCCACCCCGGCGTAGCGCCGACGCGACCCGCCCAGCACACGAATGCAGAGGGCCGACTTGGCGCCCGTGTTGTCCGCGATCCGGAGGACCGACTCCTGCTGGATCATCTTGCTCTCTCTATCGGTTTGAATGCTTCGCCGTGGGCGCGCTCCGTCCGGAGACACCCCCACCGGCTCATGCGAGGGACCCTACTCGGGGCGCTCGATGAGCTCGATGACGCGCCAGTGCTTGGTCTTGGACAGAGGGCGGGTCTCCATGATGCGGACCCGGTCCCCGGTCATGTACTCGTTCTCCTCGTCGTGGGCGGGGTAGCGCTTCGTCCGCGCCACCTGCTTGCCGTAGAGAGGATGGGCGAACTGGCGGGCGACCTCGACGATCACCGTCTTGTCCCCCTTGTCGCTCACGACCCGACCCACGCGCTGCTTCCGGCTGTTGCGGCCGGTCTCGTCCTCAGGAGCGGTGCCCACGGCGGCCTCGGCGGCCACCGCGCCCTCCTCCTGCTTCTCTTCGTTCTCGCTCATTGCTGTCCCTCTATGCGCTCTCGGCGAGCTCGCGCTCGCGGAGAACCGTCTTGAGTCGGGCGATGTCCTTCCGGATGTTCCCGATGAGGCTCGGGTTCTCGAGCTCCATCATGGATGCGTTGAACCGCAGCCGGAACTGCTCCTTGCGGAGCTCTTTGAGACGGGCGTGGATCTCCACGTCGTCCCACTCGCGAATGTCTTGGGCCTTCATGTCTGGTCTCCTAGAGCTGCCGCTCGCGCACGACGAACCGGCACTTCACGGGGAGCTTGGCGGCGGCGAGCTTCATGGCCTTGGCGGCCACTTCCTCGGTCACGCCCTCCAGCTCGAACATCACGCGGCCGGGCTTGACCACGGCCACCCACTTCTCCGGGTTCCCCTTTCCCTTCCCCATCCGCGTCTCCGCGGGCTTCTGGGTGATGGGCTTGTCGGGGAAGATGCGGATCCAGACCTTCCCGCCACGCTTGATGTGGCGGGTCATGGCCACACGGGCGGACTCGATCTGCCGGTTCGAGATCCACGAAGGCTCGGTGGCGACGAGGCCGTACTCACCGAAGGAAACCTTGTTTCCCCGGTGGGCCTTGCCCCGCATCCGTCCCTTGTGCGTCTTCCGGTGCTTTACCCGCTTCGGCGCTAGCATCTATCTATTCCTCTGATATCTGGGAGGCTCAGGCGCCGGTCGAGTACGTCCGACCGCGCCGCTCCTCGATGACCTCGCCCTTGAAGATCCAGCACTTCACCCCGATGGCTCCGTAGGTCGTGAAGGCGTGGATGGAGGCGTAGTCGATGTCCGCGCGGAGGGTGTGGAGGGGCACCCGCCCCTCGTTGTAGCCCTCGGTCCGCGCGATCTCGGCCCCGCCCAGGCGCCCGCTGCACTGGATCTTGATCCCCTCCGCGCCCGCCCGCACCGCCGACTGCACGGCGCGCTTCATGGCGCGTCGGAAGGAGATCCGCTGCCGGAGCTGGTGGGCGACGTTCTCGGCCACCAGGTAGGCGTCCAGCTCGGGACGCTTGATCTCCTCGACGTTCACCGAGATCTCGCTGTTCGTGAGCACGGCGAGCTCGTCGCGGAGCTTGTCCACCTCCGAGCCGCGCTTCCCGATGACGACACCGGGACGGGCGGTGTGGATGGTGATGACGATCTTGCTGGGCTTCCGCTCGATCTCCACCTCGGCCATGGCGGCGTGGGCCAGCCGGCGGCGGAGGTAGGTCCGGATCGTCTCGTCCTCCTTCAGGAGGCGCGGGAAGTCCTTCTCGGCGTACCAGCGAGACTTCCAGTCCTTGACGACCCCGAGGCGGAATCCGGTGGGGTGGGTCTTCTGTCCCATTAGTTCTTGTCCTTGGTGTCGACAACGACGGTGATGTGGCTCGTGCGCTTCCGGATCGGGGACGCCCGACCCTGGGCCCGGGCCCGCCACCGGCGGAGCGTGGGGCCTTCGTCCACGAAGCACTCGCGGATCACCAGGTCGTCCACGTCCACGAAGTCGTCGGCCTCGGACGCCTTGTACTGGGCGTTGGCCACGGCCGAGCGGAGGGTCTTACCGACCGGCTCGGACGCGCTCTTCTTCGAGAACTGGAGGATGGCGTAGGCCTCGTTGACGGACTTCCCCCGGATCTGGTCCACGACCAGCCGTACCTTTCGGGGGCTCATCCGGACGCCTCGGGCAATGGCTTTGGCTTCCATGACTTTCACTCGCGTTACCGGGCGGCGGACCGCTTGTCGGCCAGCTTGCCACCGTGCCCGCGGAACAGCCGGGTGGGGGCGAACTCGCCGAGCTTGTGCCCGACCATGTTCTCCGTGATGTACACGGGAATGAACTTGTTGCCGTTGTGGACGGCCACCGTGTGGCCGACGAACTCCGGCGAGATGGTGGAGGCGCGCGCCCACGTCTTGACGACCCTCTTCTCGCCGGTCGAGTTCATGATCTCGATCCGCTCGAGGAGCCTGTCGTCGATGAATGGGCCCTTCTTTACGCTGCGCGGCATACCTGGACCTCGGGTGCTCGTGTGTTAGGACTTCGTGGCTTTGCCGCGCTTGCGGCCGCGCACGATGTACTTGTTGGACTGCTTCTTCCGCTTCCGGGTCTTCTTGCCCTCGCGCTTCCCCCAGGGGGAGACGGGCGGGCGTCCACCGGAGCTGCGACCCTCACCACCACCCAGGGGGTGGTCGACCGGGTTCATGGCCACGCCGCGGACCTTCGGGCGCTTGCCGCGCCACCGGTTCGCGCCGGCCTTCCCCAGCGAGGTCAGCTCGTGGTCGTCGTTGCCGACGGAGCCCACCGTGGCCAGGCACCGCTTGTGCACCCTGCGGACCTCGGTCGACGGCAGCCGGAGGGAGACGTAGTCGCCCTCCTTGGCCACCACCGTCACGCCGGCTCCGGCCGAGCGGGCCATCTGGCCGCCCTTGCCCGGCTTGAGCTCGACGTTGTGCACCGTGGTCCCCAGCGGGATCAGCTCCAGCGGGAGAGCCGAGCCGATCCGGACGTCCGCGTCGGGGCCGCTCATGACCTCGTCGCCCACGTTCAGGTTGCGGGGATGAAGAATGTAGCGCTTCTCCCCGTCGGCGTAGTGGATCAGGGCGATGTTGGCCGTGCGGTTCGGATCGTACTCGATCTCCGCGACCCGCCCCGGGATGCCGTGCTTGTCCCGTCGGAAGTCGATCCGGCGGTACCGGCGCTTGTGCCCCCCACCCCGCCGACGGACGGTCATGTGCCCGTGGTGGTTCCGGCCGCCCGTGCTCTGGAGCGGCTCGATGAGGGACTTCTCGGGGCCCTTCCGGGTGATGACGTCTCCGTCCAGCGTCGAACGGAAGCGCGTCCCCGGCGTCATGGCCTTGAACTTCTTGATGCCCATTGTCAGCCCACCTCGTAGAACTCGATGTGGTCGCCCTCAGCGAGCTGCACCACGGCCTTCTTGAAGTCGGGGCGGCGGCCCTTGTTCCAGTTCCGGGCCATCTGACCCAGGAGGGAACGACGGGCCTTCCCGGCGTAGCGCATCGTCCGGACGCTCTTCACGCGGACGTCCCAGATGCGCTCGACGGCCTTCCCGATCTCGATCTTGTTGGCGTTCTCGGCCACGATGAAGGTGTAGGCGTTGAGAGCCTCCATCTGGTCGGCGCTCTTCTCCGTCACCACCGGGGCGAGAATGATCTCGTGATCGTCACGCATCGGTCTTCTCCTCGTCCTCGGACTCGGACACCGGCTCCTCGGGAGCCGCGATGTCCTCCTCGGCGGGGGCCTCGCTCTCCAGGGCCGCGTCGGCGGCGCCGGCGTCGGCCGTCTCGTCGACGGCCTCGGCCTCGAGCTTCTCGGCCTTCTCCTCGGCGGCCGCGGCCTTCTTCTTGGCCGGAGCCTTCTTCTTGGCGGCGGCCTTCTTGGCCGGGGCCTTCTTCTTCTCGGCCGGCGCCTCGTCGGCGACCGCGTCGAGCGCGGCCTTCTCCACGACGATCGTGTCGGCCCAGAGGAGGTCGTAGACCGACTCCTGGCCGAAGGGCATGATGACCACGCCGGGGATGTTGCGGACGGAGAGGTGCACCGTCTCGTTCAGCCCGTCGGTGAGAAGCAGGATCTTCCCCCCCGCCACGTCGAGGGCCTCGAAGAAGGCCTTCATCTCCCGCGTCTTCGGGGTGTCCAGCGAGGGCAGGTCCGCCATCACGACCCGGTCGTCCTCGACACGGGCGTTAAAGGCGGAGCGCCGCGCCAGGAGCTTCACCCGGCGGGGCAGCTTCTGCCGCCAGGAGTGCGGCTGGGGCGGGAACGCCCGCCCACCGCCGACCCACTGGACGGCCCGGATCGTACCCTGACGGGCACGGCCGGTCCCCTTCTGGCGCCAGGGCTTGCGGCTTCCGCCGCGCACCTCGGCCCGGTTCTTCGCCGAGCCCGTGCCCTGCCGTTGATTTGCGAGGTACGTCTTCACCGCCTGGTGCATGACGTCCTCGTTCACGACGCCGTCGAAGAGGGAGGCCGGGAGATCCCGGGCCTTCCCCTTCTTGCCGTCTGCCTTGTAGTAGCGCGCCTTAGCCATGGCTCACTTCGAAATCAGAACGTAGCTGTCACGGGCGCCGGGAACGCCGCCCTTCACGAACAGCAGGTTGCGCTCGCCGTCCACCCGGACCACCTGCATGTTCCGGATGGTGGTACGCGTCCCGCCCATGCGTCCGGGGAGCTTCTTCCCCTTGATGACGCGGGAGGGGTCCGTACCGGGACCCAGCGAGCCCGGGATCCGGGACATCGGGTGGCCGTGGCCCCCCGGACGCCCCGCGAACCCGTGGCGCTTGACCACGCCCTGGAAGCCGCGGCCCTTGGAGTGCCCCGTCACCTTCACGCGATCGCCGGCCTCGAAGAGGGAGACGGTGAGCTCCTGGCCCACCTCGAACTCCTCCTGGCCGTCGCCGCCCTGGGCGTCGAGACGAAACTCCTTGAGGATCCGGGGTGCCTGCTCGATCCCGGCCTTGGCCGCGTGTCCCGCCAGCGCCTTGGTGGTGCGCGTGGGCTTGCGGGACTCGAAGCCGACCTGGACGGAGCGGTACCCGTCGGTCTCCTCGGTCTTCACCTGCAGGACCGGGCATGGTCCGGCTTCGATGACGGTCACGGGAACCTGCGTTCCCTCGTCATCGAAGATCCGGGTCATCCCGACCTTCTTTCCGATCAATCCGGGCATTTTCCGGGATCCCTCCGTCAGTCGACCTTGATCTCCACGTCGACCCCTGCTGGAAGATCCAGCTTGGTCAACGCGTCGATCGTCTGGGGGCGGCTCTCGACGATGTCGATCAGCCGCTTGTGTGTGCGCAGCTCGAACTGCTCCCGGCTCTTCTTGTTCACGTGCGGGGAGCGAAGCACGGTCCAGCGCTGGCGGCGCGTCGGCAGGGGGATGGGCCCCCGGACCGTGGCGCCGGTCTTCTGCGCGGTCCGCACGATGTCAGCGGCGGTCTGGTCGACCACCCAGTGGTCGAACGCTTTCAGTCGGATTCGAATTCTCTCAGCCATCTCGTCCTCGGTTTGGCGGGTCGGTCCGCCGGTGGCCCGTGTCCGGGCGGTGCGGCCGGGACGGGGCCCCGAAGCGGGGCGCCGTCCCGGCCTGCCAGGCTACTCGATGATCTCGGTGACGACGCCGGCGCCGACGGTCCGTCCACCCTCGCG
>CAZMTA010000031.1:0-42698 GCA_964569085.1 uncultured Gemmatimonadaceae bacterium
AGGAGGCGGAACGCGAGGCGGAAGTAGTGGCGGCTGAAGCTGGGCCGCAGGAGCGATCGGTCCTCGAACTCGACCTCGTCCTCCGGGGCCCGTACGCCGGTGGCGCTCGACCGGTCCTCCACGGATGCCATCCCTCGTCTCTCCTCAGGCGCGGCCGTGCCGCGCCGAACGCCGGCTTGGGGGACCGGTTTCCACCCCGGTACGTCGTACCGGGCGCGAGGACGGCCACCATGAACGGAATCGGGCTGGGTTCACCCGAGGACCGTAACGTGGGCCCCCGACGGTGGCGATGCCAACCAGGTCGAGCATCATCCCCGCCGGACGTCCCCCGTCCGGATCGGCCCGCGCCGGCTCTCCCGCTCACCCGCCGCGCTGCGAGAACTCCTCCCTGAGCGCCCGGGCATGCTCCCGGTAGACCTCGTGGGTGGGCGCCGACACGGGAAGCTCCAGCGCCCGATCCAGCTCCTGGACGGCCTCGGGCGTGCGCCCCTGCCATCCCAGGGCCTTCCCCAGCTCGAGCCGGTAGAGCACGTGGTCGGGGGCCAGCTCGACGGCGCGACGCTGGTAGGCGAGGGCGTCGTCCCAGTTTGCGTCCCGGACCGCGTCGACGCCCAGGAGACGCCCGGCCAGGAACCGTTCGAAGCCGGACATGGTCATCAGCTCCGCGTGCATGGACCCGATGGCGCTGTAGGCCACCGGATCGTCCGGCGCGATCTCCAGGAGGCGGTGCGCCAGGGCCCAGGTCTTCTGCGCGTACCGCGCGGTCTCCCGGGGGCCCACACCGGGCGCGTTCGCGTACGTCCCCATCGCCACGACCGCCCACCGGAGCGTGACCGGGTCACGGGGAGCCTCCTCGAGGCCCAGTTCGGCCCAGGCGACCGCCTTCTCGTGCCACCCGTTCGCCACGGCCTCCGTGTCGGCGGTCACCCCCAGCGCGTGGAAGACACGCACGGCGCGCCACGCCACTTCGGAGCTCACGAGGGAGGCCTCGAGGAGGTCCTCGACCAGGACAAGGGACTCGTGGAGCTTGCCCCGATCGAAGAGACCGTCCACTCTCTCGTGCCACGTGGGCGTCGGGGTCAACTGGAAGAGGTGTACCCCCTGTCCCGCCGCCCCCTCCGGGCCGAGAAGGCACACGGCCAGGGCAAGTGCCGCCGGGCACGACCCACCCCGGATTCTCCCCATCCGTCCAACACCCTCCCTCGAAGATGAACGACTTGAAGCAGGTCGGGCCGCGCCCCCCCGCCGCCCTTCGCTGGGCCCGGCTCGCCTTCCTCATGCTGACGCTCGCGGTCGCGGGGTCTCCGGAGGCGACCGCCCAGTCCCGAGAGGACCCGCCGTCCCCCGAAGCGCCGGCCGACGAGAACGACCGCATCTTCAAGGGGAGGGCGTACGGACACGAAGCCGTGTTCAGCCCCTTCACGATCCTCCTGAACCGCGGGTACGAGATCGTCCAGGTGGGCAACCACTCGAGAGCGATCTTCGACTTCGACTACGGCCGGGCCAGCGGCGCCATCGCCGACGCCCTCGTCCGTCCCGGAGCGGCGATCGAGCGCGTCGGGGGATGGGGGCACTTCCTCCGCACGGAGGTGCTTCCCATCGCCACGGGCTTCGACGACGCCAAGTGGTTCCCCAACTACATGGAGCACCTCATCGGCGGGGGCCTGACCAACCGGATGCTCGTCGACTGGTACGATATGCGGGGAGTTCCCGCTCCGCGAGTGATGGCGGGGGTGACGTCCATGGCCGCCGCGTTCCTCAACGAGGTCATGGAGCACCCGGACACGGACCTCGGACCGGCGTCGAGCGTGGCCGACCTGTACCTCTTCGATCTGGGCGGGGTGCTCCTCTTCAACTGGGACCCCCTCGCGCGCTTCTTCGTCGAGGACCTGGGGGCGGCGGACTGGTCGCCCATGGCGTCCCTCACCCTCCCCGATGCGCATCTCCACAACAACGGGATGTACATCGCCTACAAGATTCCGTTGCCCTTCGTGGACCGGGCCCGGTTCCTCTGGCGCCTCGGGCTCGGGTCCCAGGCGGGGATCGCCTACCGCCTGGACGACGAGCACAGCATCTCCGTGGGCCTGGGAGCCGACACCTCGCGCCGGGATCTCGATCCGGTCACGCTGGAGGAGACCATCGAGATCGTCCGGTCCATGGGGATCTTCTACGACCGGAACAACTCGCTTCTCGCGAGCGTCATGATCAGCGAGCGTTGGGAGGACCTGCTGGCGGTCAACGTCTATCCGGGCGTCCTTCCTGGCCCGCTCTCGGACCTCGGGGTGTGGCTGACCATGGCGAGGGGCGGCGGCACCCGCCTCGGCATCGTACACCGGCAGTCGCTGGGCCTGGGGATCGGGATCGGCCGGTAGAGCTTCCGCCTGGACCGGGACGGGCGCGGGGAGACGCGGCGGGCCGGCCCAGCAAAAAGGGGCCGGCGAGCCCACTTCGACGTGGACTCACCGACCCCCGACCAGGCGAAAACCTAGTGGAGCCAGCCGGGCTCGAACCGGCGACCCCCTGCTTGCAAAGCAGGTGCTCTCCCAACTGAGCTATGGCCCCTGTGTGGCTGGCCCAAAGATAGTCCCGGGGGCCGGGGACGGGTACCGCCCCCCGGCCCCGATATCCGTGGGGGGGCGGGGGCGCCCGATCCGGATCGGGCCGCCCCCGCCCCGCTGGCTCCCTCCCGGGGTCAGCCGCCGCAGGCCTCGAGGGAGAGCCCCAGGGCGTCGGCCACGAAGGCTCCGAGAGCGGCCATGGTGTCGTCGGGGATCACCCCCGCCTCGAAGAGAGCACGGGCCAGGTTGCGCAGGCCCAGCCGGGGGTTGGGCTGCTGGCTGCTGTGGGGGCCCATCTCCCCGAGCTGGGCGAAGACGGCCGAGGCCTGCCCCCAGCACGAGGCCGGTTGGGAGGAGGCGAGCGCCACCGGAAGGTCCTCCACCACCCCGCCGTCGAAGGGCGACACGGGGTCCGAGGACGTGCACGCGGCCAGGCCGAGGAGAAGGACCGCCGCGGCGAGGGAGATCGAGCGTCTCATGGGACTGCCTCCTTGGATCGGATGGCATCCCGCGGCCGTCGTGAAGGGGGGACGCCTGGTCGAAGCAGGGTCCGGGCACCTTCCGGGGGGGACAGCCGACGCCCGATGTCGTCCTGCACGCTAGGCATCCGTGCCGACGGGCGGCAAGGATCTCGTGCAGGCGGCGCCCGCTCGCCCTCGCCTAGAACAGGAGCAGCCGCGTCACCTTCACCGTGAAGAAGCGCTCCAGCACCCCCACGCCTCCCCCGCCCCGGCGCTCGGTGTAGAGGAGGAAGAGGTCGCTCAGGGGGGCGTGGATGTAGGCGGCCCGGAGGTTGGTCACCACCTCGTCGGCGGCCTGGTTGTACTGGACGAAGCCGCTGAAGCTGAGCTTGGTGTCCACGGCGTACTGGAGGCGGGCGCTGTAGAGGTCGGCGGTGAAGGAGTCGCCCTGGACCTCCACCCGGTTGTGGGTGCCGTCCAGGTCCAGCACCAGGTGGTGGTCCGGCTGCCATCGCACGCCCCCGCCGGCGGTCCAGCGGGTGCCGTCGAAGAAGCCGCCCCCGCTCACGCGAGCGTTCATCGAGAGGGCCTTCCCCTGACTGGAGCGGTAGCGGGCCTCGCCCTGGGCGAAGGTGTAGTCCCCCACGGGGATGGAGGTCCCCTCGCGGATGCGGAAGGGCTCCACCAGGCGCTCGAAGCTCCGGGTCCAGCCGAAGTCCAGCGAGGAGCGGTCCACGAAGTTCACCCCCAGCCCCGCCTGCTCCTCCCGGCTCTCCAGCACGCCGTCCAGGTCGGTGGTGTAGGTCCACGTCACGTACGGGTTCACTTCCAGGATCCGGTCGTGCTCCGGACGGGGGTGCACCCCCACGGTGGCGTAGCTCTCCCGGATCGCGCGGCGACGCACGAAGCCGATGGCGGGCTGGAAGGCCTCGCCCACCTGGCGCACGGCGGCGGCCACGTTCCAGAGCCGGTCCCGCCAGCCGACGCTGAGCCGCCCGGCGCCGTCCTCCTCCTCGCCCTCGCGGGTCCCGGCCAGGTACGTGTTGACGTACAGGTTGTCGAAGAGGCGGAGGTTGGCGTCCACGCCGTAGGCCTGGTTGGCGGGGCCCCCGAGGCTCGTGGGGTCCCGGTTGGTGAAGATGACGCCCACGTCGGAGCTTCCCAGGACGCGCCGCCGCAGGCGCACCACGCTGAAGTTCTCCGCCGGCACCGAGCCCAGCTCCTCCCCCTGCACGTTGAGGAGACCCACCTCCAGCCCGCCCATCCGGCCCGTCAGCCGGGCGCCACCCAGCAGCGGCACGGGGCTCCCTCCCTGGAGCCCGATGCGCCGGGAGTGGAAGAGGGTCAGGTCCCGGAGCGAGGAGCCCAGCCGGGGCCCGCCGGGACCGCCGTCCACGTCGCCGAAGGCGAAGGTGCCCGAGTTCTCCAGGAAGAACTCGCGCAGCTCGGGGAAGAAGACCGGGAAGCGGGTGAGGTTCACCTGCTCCTGGTCCACCTCGGCCTGGGAGAAGTCCGTGCGCCAGGTGAGGTCCAGGGTGAGGCTCGGCGTGATGCCCCACTTCATGTCCACGCCCCCGTCCACCTCGGTCCCCACCGCCTCCGGGGCCACCGCGCTCCCGGTGGAGCGTCCCGCCAGCGCGAAGGGCTTCACGCTCAGGTTCCGCCCGGCGGGGAGGTCGTCCATCCCGGTGAGCGTCCCGGCCAGCGACATGCGGAAGATCCGGTTGCGCCGGTCCAGGGGGGCCCAGTAGGAGACCTCGTTGTGGCGCCGGATGCGCCGCATGACGTTCATGCCCCAGCGGGGCTCGTCCACACCGGGGTCGAAGCGGAGGGTGCGCCAGGGGATGGCCAGCTCGGCGGTCCACCCCTCGTCGTCGATGGTGGTCTCCACCTCCACCACCCCGTCCCACCCGTAGTCCCGTCGGCGGCCGTCGTCGCTCCCCTGGCCGTCCTTGATCCCGCCGGCGGGGTTCACGAAGAAGATGAAGGAACTGCGCCGGTCCAGGTACGTGTCCAGCGTGATCCCCAGGGCGTCCATCTCCTCGAAGAGGATGCCCGGCGAGTCCCGCTCCATCCCGCCCAGGACCATGCCCTCGGGGTTCGAGTCCCACATGCGCGCGCCGACGTAGAGGAAGCGGTCGTCCCAGGTGACGCGGATCTCGGTGGGCTCCGAGGGGGGCGCGCCGGCGTCGGGCTCGGCCTGGACGAACTCCCCCAGCGGCTCCACCGCCGCCCAGGCCGCCTCGTCGAGGCGGCCGTCCACCCGGATGCCGCCCCCGCGGACCACCCGGATCTCGGGCCTGGGGAGGGCCTCCAGGTCGACCACCCCGTCGGCCTCCTGCGCCGCGAGAGGGGGCGGGCCGCCGGGCAGGACCAGGAACAGCGCGAGGCCCGCCACCAGGGCGGGCCGGAAGCAGGGGGTGGGCACGGAGGGGCGCGTAGGCTGGAGGAGTCCGGGGCGTCGTCGGAGAAGACCCCGGGGCGGGCGGGAAGGTTGAGACCCTTCCCCGCTCCCGCCACCCCTCCCCCCCGTCTACATCCTGAAGCGGTAGCTCAGCTTGACGAAGAGGCCGTCGGCCCGGGTCCGGAGGTCCCGGAAGCGGAAGCCGTAGGGGTCCTCCATCTGACGGCTGTAGCCCAGGTAGAAGACGGTCCCCGGCGAGGGCTCGTAGCCCACCAGCGCCTCCACGGAGAAGTCGTGGGACTCGGAGCCGTCCTGGAGGCGGCAGGTCCCCTCGGCGTCGCAGGCGTAGAGGGGGCGACCCGAGACGGGATCGAGCTGCGCCGCCCGCTCCTGGCTCTGGTACTCGCCGATGGCCCGGACGAAGAGGGCGCGGCTGAGCTGGTAGCGGGCTTCCACCCGGGGGATGGTGGCGCTGGAGTAGCGCGAGTCGTCCCGCTGGCGCAGGAGCCGCTCGTGGCGTAGGGCGAGCTGCGCGGAGAGGGAGGTCGTGGGGTAGAGGGAGACGTACGCGTCGCCGCCAAGGGAGTTGGCCACCTCCAGGGGCACGCCGTAGCTCCGGGAGAAGACGGGACGCTCCCCGAAGGAGGCGCCGCCCCCGAAGCGGATCTTCTCCCAGCTGCCGACCCGGAGGCCGATCCGGGCCCGGTCCAGCCCCGCGAACCGGTCCTGGTCGACGCGCAGCGGCTCTGCGGCGGAGCCCACGAAGAGCCCCTGGTAGGCCCCGTCGGCGAAGGAGAAGGCGGTCCGGGTCCAGCTCACCGAGCCGCCCACGTTGCCCCGCAGACCGAAGCGGACCTGGGCCTCCATCTCGGCCTCCTCGGGGCCCCGGCCGGCCCAGAAGTCCTCCCGGTTCCAGTAGCCGTTGACCTGGAGCTGGGGGCTCACGCTCTCCACCAGCGCCCCGCGCCCGCCCCGGAAGGTCCAGCCGGTCTCCAGGCGGGCCTGGGTGGTGCCCACCCGGCGGATGAAGCCGCTCCGCGCCCGGAAGTCGGCGCTCACGTCCTCGAAGGAGCCTTCGAGGTCGAGGCTCCGGCTGGCCCGCTCGAAGCTCGCCGAGACCAGGGAGCCCCAGTCGGTGGCGCCCCCGGCGACTCCGTCGGCGCTCCCGGCGGCCATGAGCTCCACCGTCCATCGGTCCGCCAGGACGATCCGGCCGTCGGCGCCCAGGACCCGGTTGAACGACTCGCCGGGACGGGTGCGGTCGGTGTAGACCGCGCCCACGGTGGAGCTGCCGCCCACGTCGCGCTTCACGCGCACCAGGTTCACCACCGGGCGGGTGGCCCCGGTCTCGGCAGCGTCCACGGCGCCCAGGTAGGCCACCTGGGTGCCCCCCACCTTCCCCGAGATCTTGGCCGCGCCCACGGGCTGCACCACGGAACGGGTGTAGACCAGGTTCTGCGGCATGTCGAAGACGTCGGCGCCCTCCAGGAAGAAGGGGCGTCGCTCCGGGAGGTACACCGCGAAGCGCTCGTTCACGGTGATCTGGCCGGCGTCGGCCTCCACCTGGCTGAAGTCGGGGTTGTACGTGCCGTCCAGCGTCAGGTTGGAGGTGAGGCCGTAGGTGACGTTCAGCCCGAAGTCACCGGTGGGATCCTCGCGGGAGAAGGCCCCGTCCTCCCGGACCCCCACCCGCGAGCCCGTGAGGACCGGGTTCACCTCGAGGAAGAGGCCGGGGTCCAGCTCCCTCAGCCCGGAGAGCCGACCCATCTGGGCCAGGCGGTTGGCCCGGTCCCCGTCGATGGGCGCCCAGGCGGACTCGTATCCCGTGCGCTGGAGGCTCCGCGTGACCTGGAGGCCCCAGTCCTGCACGTCCCGGTCGGGGAAGCGCAGGCTCTTGAAGGGGATGCGCAGCTCGGCCACCCAGCCGTCGGGGGTCCGGCGACCCGCCGACTCCCACAGGAGGTCCAGGCTCCAGTCGATGGGGTCGCCCCAGCCGCCCTGCCCCTCCACCCAGAGGCCGTCCCCCTGGACGCCGAAGGGATTCACCTGGAAGACGTAGGCCCGCCGCTGGTCGTCGAAGGTGTCCAGCATGACCCGCACCCAGTCGTCGGTGCGGCCGAAGCCGTCCCGATCGGTGAGGGTCGCCCGCACCGCGTCGGGCTCGGAGTCCACGGCTCGCACGGCGAAGAGGACGGCGTCCTCGGTCACCAGCATGCGAACCTCGGTGGGCTCCTCGGCCTCGATCCCCTCCAGCGGTCGGAACTGGGTGAAGCCGACCAGCACCGGGGCGTCGGCCCACGCCGCGTCGTCGAGCCGGCCGTCCACCCGGATCTCGGCGCCGGGACGGAAGGGCGTCGGGACGTCCAGCTGGTTCCGGGAGCCGTCGTGGGAGGAGGGAGCGGGCGAGGAGGCCGGCGCCCGCGCGGGCACGACCGGGGCGCGCACCACCCCGCCGTCGGCCGATTCGACCTGGGGCCCCAGGGACTGGAGCGCGGCGAGGAGGAGGAGGGCGGGCTTGGTGATCATGGGCGGTGAGCCTCGGACGGGATGGGAGCGTCGAGCCCAAAGCTACACAAAAGCTGTACATCAACAAGCCAAAAGCTGTACAACACCCTCCCGGCGCCGTCGGGAGGCGGACTCCGCGCTCAGCCCGCCCCCGCCGGTACCGGCCCGCCGAGCTCGATGCCCTCCCATCCCACGCGGCATCGCCGCCCCAGCACCCGCACCCCCGCCGCCTCGGCCCGCGCCAGCGTCTCCGAGAAGACCGGGTCGATGGCTCGCGCCGCCACGATGCGCTCGGCGTCGGGGCGCTGGAGGACGAAGAGGACGGCGGCCTCGTGCCCCTCCTCGACCGCGGCGACCAGCTCCTCCAGGTGGCGGGCGCCCCGGGCGGTCACGGCGTCGGGGAAGAGCGCCACGCCGTCCTCCACCAGCGTGACGCTCTTGGCCTCCACGTAGAGCCGCCGCCCGTCGTCGTCCTCCAGGAGGAAGTCCAGCCGGGAGGCGCCGAAGGGCACCTCCCGCCGCGCGTACCGCCACCCGTCGAGCTCGTCGAGGACGCCCCGGCGGAGCGCCGTCTCCACCAGCCGGTTGGGCATGGTCGTGTTCACGCTCACCCACCCTCCCCCGTCGGCCCCGGGGGCCTCCACCAGGAGCGCGGTCCAGCGGGTCTTGCGCGTCGGGGAGGCCGGTTCGGGGCGCAGACCCATCAGGGCCCCGGGGAGGAGGAGCTCCTTCAGTCGCCCGGGGTCGGCCAGGTGGGCCACCACCTCCTCCCCCTCCACCTCGGCGTGGACCACGAATCGATTGGGGCGGCGCAGAAAGCGGCCTTCCACCAGGGGGCGACCCCAGTCCACCCGGACGGGGGCGTGGGCGTGCGTGTCGGTCATGGATAGATTCGGCGGGCACCCCTCACCCATACCAAGGCGGGAGCGCGGCGATGATGAAATGGATCCGGGGCACGCGGCTGACCATGCGGACGACGGTGATCGTCGTCGCCCTGGCGCTGGCCGTGTGGGCCGTGGTGGTCTACGTGAACCTCCGCGACTTCGTGCCGGAGGAGCTCCTCACCCCCTGACGGCGCCGGCCGGGGTGCCTACCCCTCGTCGATCTCCTCGAGCTCCGGGGGCAGCGCCTCCGGAAGGACGATCCAGAAGGTGCTCCCTTCTCCGGGTCGGGAGCTCAGCCCCACGTCGCCGCCCAGCCGGTCCAGCGCCCGCTTCACGATGGTGAGGCCCACGCCGGTTCCCTGGAACGCGCCGGGCTGGAGGCGCTCGAAGGCTTCGAAGATCCGGGTCCGGTCCTCCTCGGCGATCCCCACCCCGTTGTCCTCGATCTCCAGGCGCACCCGGTGGCCCGCGGTCGTGGCCCGGACCGAGACCCGGGGCGTCCGGTCCTCGGGCACGAACTTCACGGCGTTGGAGAGGAGGTTCTCCACCGCGCGCCCCAGGAGATGGCGGTCCGCCTGGACCACGGGGAGCTGACCCCGGACCTCGACCTCGGCGCCCCGCTCCGCCAGGAGGGGGGCCAGGGAGGTGGTGGCGGACTCCATGACCTCGCCCAGGGGGACCCGCTCCGGCGCGACCTCGGCCCGGGTGACCCGGCTGTAGCGCAGGAGGTCCTGGACGAAGGCGTCCATGCGCCGGCTGGCCCGCAGCACCCGCTCCAGGTGCGCCTGGGCCTCCGGAGGGAGGGCCTCCCGGTGCTCGCTCCAGAGGATCGACGCGAACCCGCCCATGGTGACCAGGTGCGTGCGGAGGTCGTGGGAGACCGAGTAGGTGAACGCCTCGAGCTCGTGGATGGCCGTCTCCAGCTCCCGGGTCCGGCGCTCGGCCAGGGAGTGGAGGGTGTGGCTCTCGGAGACGTTCCGGATGCTCCCCTGGTACTCGAGGACCGAACGGTCCGGGCCGTAGCGGGCGCTGGCCGTGACCAGGCAGTCCTGGGGGGCCCCGCCCTCGATGCGCAGGCGCACCGGGAGGTCCTCCACGAAGCCGACGCGGGCGATCTCGCCCCAGTACCGGTCCCGGTCGTCCTCGTCCTCGAAGAAGTCGGTGATCTCCGCCTCCAGCAGGTCCGAGCGCTGTGCCCCGAAGAGCCGGAGAAGGGCGTCGTTGGCCTCGATGATCCCGCCGTCGGGCCGACTCAGGAACATGGGATCCCGGGAGCGCTCGAAGAGCAGCCGGTACCGGTCCTCGCTGTCCCGCAGGGCCCGCTCCGCCCGGCGCCATTCGGTCAGGTGGCGGTCCAGGCGCAGCCCCAGGTCGCGCAGGAGGCCGACCACGGCGCCCACCACGAGCACCAGCGCGGAGGCCTCGGCCCCGGCGGACTCCACCACCAGGGCCCATCCGGGCTCGCCGACGGCGGCCAGGAGGAGGGCGTTCAGCGGGACGGAGAGGACGCCGCCCAGCAGCCCGCCCCACGCCCCGAAGAGCCATCCCAGCACGACCACCGGGAAGATGGAGAGGGCGGAGACGCCGACCCCCGCCCGAGCGTAGAGGGGGACGAAGGCCAGGGCGTACACGAGGAGCGCCAGGGCGGCCAGCGCCGCCCGACGCCACAGGGGCTCGATGATCAGGGAGGACCGGAACAGGTTCCGCCGCTCGCGCCTCATCGTCCGCTCCCCTTCTGCTCGCCGCTCCGGGCGGTCGTCTTCAGGATCCGCTCGAGGATCTCCACGTAGCGCCGGAAGTCGGCGGGCTTCTGGAAGTACCCGCGGGCTCCGAGGTTGAACGCGTGGTCGGCGTCCATGGGGTTCTCGGAGGCCGTCAGGACGTACACGGGGAGAAAGCCCAGCCCCACCTCCTGGACCCATTCGAGAAGGTCGAAGCCCGACGGGCCCGGGAGGCCCAGGTCCAGGAGCACGACGCCGTCGCGGAGGGACCCGCCGGCCTTGTGGCGCGCGGTGAGCCACCGGGTGGCCTCGGGATAGTCGGACACCTCGTGGAGCTCGATCTCCGGATCGTGCCGCTTCACCGCCTCACGAAGGAGGACCCGATGGTCCGGGTCGTCCTCCACGAGGAGCACCCAGGTCACTGGATCCACTGACGAAGGATCGTGCCGACGGTCTCGCCCAGCTCGCCCAGATCGGGCGGCTTCGAATGGAAGGAGCGCGCTCCGAGCTCGAGGGAGCGCTTCCGGTCCCCCGGGTCCAGCGACGAGCTCAGGACCACGACGGGGATGTCACGGGTGGCCGGATCGGACGACTCGCTCACCCACTCCAGGAAGTCGAGGCCGCCGAGCCCCGGAAGGAGGAGGTCCAGAATGACCAGGCTGGGCGTCGGGTTCGCCCGTCGATCCTCGTATGGCGGAGCCCCCTCGAGGTAGGCCATGGCCTGCTCTCCCTTGCCAAGGACGCGCACGTCCACGGCGGGGTGGACGCGCCGGGCCGCCATGCTCACGAGCAGGGCATGGTCCGGATCGTCCTCCACGACGAGGATGGTCTGCGGCCCAGAATGTCGGTGGTCGGCGGCCAAGGAACGCGGTTCCGTCAGGCCTGGGGGGGGTGGCCAAAGATGGGAACATCGGTTTACCGAGGCAATCGAACTTTCGTTTTACGACGGCGGCTATTCCGTGATCCGGCGCACCAGGGCGCGGCCCACGAAGCGGGCCTGATCCTTGAGCGGCAGCCGCCCCAGGTTGGCCTTCACGACGCCTCGTGTGAACCACGTCCGCGCGGAGTAGTCGATGGCGACCTCCACCAGGACGGGTCGTCCTTCGGCCCGGAGCCCCGCCGCCGCGCGGAGGACGTCCTCGACCTCGTCGTCGGACTCCATGCGCAGGTACGGGACGCCGACCCCGGCGGCCAGCCCTTCCGCGTCGTAGTCGTGGACCCGGCTCGCCGCCTTCCGGTTCATGGCCGTCGACTGGAACTGGGCGATCTGGGCCAGCTCCCGGTCCCGGAGGAGGAGGACCACCGGCGCCGCGCCCTCTTCGGCGCCGGTCAGGAGCTCCAGGCCGGTCATGAGGAAGGCCCCGTCTCCGGCCAGCGCCACCACCGGGGCGTCGGGGAGGGCCAGGGCCGCGCCCAGCGCCGCGGGCACGGCGTACCCCATGCACGAGTAGTCCACCGGGGCCAGGAAGCGGCGGGGCCCTTCCAGGCGGAGGCACTCCATGGCCAGGAAGGTCCCGTTCCCCGAGTCGCTGGTGAAGACGGTGTCGGGGCCGAAGACCCGCTGGGCGGTGCGGAGGAGGTGGGCCGGCGTCACCTCCGGGCCGCCCACCCGCTCGGTCCACTCGTCCCAGACCCGCTGGTGCCCGGCCCCGATGGTCTCCCGGAGCGCCGGGTCCTGCCCCCGCGCCCCGTCCTCGAGCTCCCGCAGGAGCGCGCGGAGGAAGGCGCCGGCGTCGGCCACCACGGCGACGTCCGCCGGGAAGTTGCGGCCCAGCGCGTCGGGATCGATGTCCACGTGGACCAGCGAGCCCGGGGGCTCGAGGCCGTAGCTGCCCGTCCCCACCTCGCCGAAGCGGCACCCCACGGCGAGGGTGACGTCGCATCCCTTCACGACCTGCCGGACGAAGGGCGGCGCCATGGCCCCGAAGCCGGGCCAGAGGAAGAGGGGATGGTGCTCGGGAACGACCCCCTTCCCCTGGATCGTGGTCGCCACCGGCGCCTCCAGCAGCTCGGCCAGGGCCACCGCCTCCCCGGAGGCGTCGACGCACCCCGCCCCCAGGTAGAGGAGGGGCCGCCGGGCCTCGCGCAGCAGGTCCGCCGCCCGGGCCAGGAGCGCGGGATCGGGCTCGGGCGCGGCCGGGGCCGACGCGGGCGGCCCGGACCCGTCGAAGGGGTGGGTCGTGAGGTACAGGTTCACCGGCACCTCGACGAAGACCGGGCCCGGAGCGCCGGACCGGGCCACGCGGCAGGCGCGCCGCAGGGTCGGGTACAGGTCGGCTCCGTCCTCCACCAGGAAGGTCTCCTTCACCACCGGGGCGACCAGCGCCCTCTGGTCGATGTCGTGGAGCTGGAAGGCCCGCCCGGACGTGCGGTGGATGCCGCACCCCAGCACCAGCATGGGCACGTGGTCCATGAACGCCTCGGCGATGCCCGACAGCGCGTGGGTCAGCCCCGCGCCGGGCACGACGTTCACGCACGCCATGCGGCCCGTGGCGCGCCACACGCCGTCGGCCATGAACGACGCGCTCTGCTCGTCCGTGACCAGGACCGTGGCCACCGAGTCCGACTCGGCCAGGGCGTCGTAGAGCTCGATGTTGTGGGTGCCCGGGATGCCGAAGGCGAACGGGATCCCCTCGTCCTCGAGCGCCTTCACGACGACGCGTGCGCCGGTGGTCTTCATGCGGCTACTCCCTGGTCGTCCAGGACGCCTTCGGCCACGCGGTCGGCCAGCGCCATGATGGTGAGGTAGGGGTTGATCTCCACGGAGTCCGGGAAGAGGGAGGCGTCGGCCACCCGGAGCCAGGGGTGGCCGTGGACCCGCCCCCGGGCGTCGGTGACCGAGTCCTCGGGGTTCCGCCCCATGCCGCAGCCCCCCATGAGGTGGGCGGCGGACACCGAGAGCCGCCCGGGGAGGAAGTGCTCCTCCGAGATGCGCTCCCGGAGCCGGTGCCGCTCGGACCGCGCCACCAGGGGCGGGTCGGCGGGGGGAGCGTGGACCCGCACGGCCCCGGCGCCGAAGAAGATCTCCGCGGCGGCGCGGGTGGCGTCCACCATGCTCCCCACCACCGCCGGCGTGAAGGCGTAGTCCACCTGCACGGCGCCGGCCCGGTCCACCCGGACCCGGTTGCCGGGGACCGCCTTGTCGCAGGCGAGGACCAGGATCATCTGGAGCCGGGGGAAGGCCCGCATGAACGCTTCGTGGTCGGGGCCGAAGCCGGTCAGGTTCTTGGCGGTCACGAAGGGGAAGTACATGCACGTCTCAAGGACCCACCCGGCCTCCGCCCCCCGGTCCACGTAGAAGCTCTTGGGGTGCCCCACGTCGTTCTCCACCGGGTCCTCGTGCTCCCCCACGAGGATGAAGGCCGGATGGCACGTGAAGCCGTGGCCCAGACGCGGCAGGGCGCCGCCGAAGCCGGACCGGAGGAGGAGCGGCGCGCTCCCCATGGTCCCGCCCGCGAGGACCACCGTGTCGGCGCGCACCCGGTACTCCCCCGGCGCCCACTCCGACCCGGCTCCCAGCGCCCCCTCGGGCCTGGGGTGGACGCGGACCCGGACCGCGCGCTCCTCCACGGCCAGGACCTCCGCCCGGGTCACGACCTCCACCCCGGCCTCCTCGGCGGCGGGGAGCTGGACCTGATGGGTGCCCTGCTTGGCGCCGTTGGGGCACCCCAGGTTGCAGAGGCTGGAGCCCTTGCACCCCCGGACGTTCACCGGGAACTGGTGGGCCTCGTAGCCCGCGGCCTGGCACCCCTCCACGAAGAGGCGGTTGTTCTGGTTGAGCTCCTCGTCGGGCAGGAGGTGCACGTGGTTGTCCCGGGCGTGGACGGCGGCGCGCCGCACCAGGTCGACGTGGTCGAGGCCCGGCACGTCCCACGCCTCGATCACCCGGGCGGGCGGCGGGAGGGAGGTGCCGGTGTAGACCAGGGTCGAGCCGCCGTAGGCCCGCCCGAAGGCCAGCGTCATCGTGCCGTCCGAGGTGAGGAAGCCCCCGGCGTCGGCGTAGAGCGCCGGTGCCATCTCCGTCTCCACCCCCGTGCACTCCCGGGGATCGACGCGGGGCCCCCGCTCCAGCACCAGGACCCGTCCACCGGCCCGGGCCAGGGGCGCGAGCCCCCGGGCCACGGTGCCGCCCCCGGCGCCGGATCCGACCACCACCACGTCGGCGCGGACGTCAGGCATCCGGGCGTCCGGTCAGGAGGACCCCGTCCTCCGGCGGGGCGGCGCCCCGCCGGTCGGGCCAGGGCCCCGCCTTCCCCCCGGGCCGGTCCTCCCAGCCCCGGAGGGAGGCCCGGTAGCCCACCGCGTCCCGTCCCTCGGGGCGGCCGTAGAAGCCCATGAACGCCAGGGTGCGCAGACCCCACACCCCTCGCCGCAGCAGGAGGAGACGGCTCCGCTCCAACGAGCCGAGGAGCCGACGGGCGCGCTCCGGATCCAGGCGTCCCAGCGGGCGCCCGAAGCGGACCAGGCTCCACGCCGAGAGCACCCGGAGGAAGAGGCGGACCTGCCGGCGCACCCCCTCCGGCCGGTCGTCCAGCGCCCGCTCCACCACGGCCTCGACCCGGGCCCGGGCCTCGTCGTCCAGGTGGACGGCGGCGGGGACGGCGGCCCGCACCACGGCGTGGAAGCCGGAGCGCACGGACCGGAGGTGGGCGGGCGGCGTCATGGACGCCAATTCACCCCCGCCCTCCCCCCGTGTCAACCGGTGGCGAAACGGCGACGCGGCGCCGACCGTAGGGAGGATCGCCCCACCCGGGGCTCCGCCCACCTCCGCCGTCCGCCCACCGGAGACGCCCCTTGGACTACCGCGCCCTCGCCGAGCTCATCTGGTTCTCCTTCCTGGGCGTGTCCGTCTTCGCCCTGGTCACCGGCTTCTCCGTCCGCCTCTTCCTGGCCCCCGTGGTCCGGGAGGTCCTGGCGGCGCTGGGTCAGGGGCGGGCCGACGAGCAGGCCCGCCTCGAGGCCCGCCTGGAGTTGGTGGAGCACCGCCTGGAGTCGGTGGAGACGGAGATCCGCCAGGTGGGCGCGGCCGAGGATTTCTACCGGAGCCTGCGGGCCGGGGGCGGGGCGCCCGGGGAGGACCGGGGCGGGGTCGGCCACCCCGGCGACGGCACCGACTCCGGCCCGGGGACGACCGGGGCCGACGCCGGCTCCCGGACCCCGTGACGCGATTGCCTTCGTCGGCCAGCCTGCGAACTTGGTCTCCATGAGACCCTCCGACCGCGCCCGACCCCGACCCCGCCCGGCGCTGCCGGCCCTCCTGGCCGCGTGCGCCCTCCTGTCCGCCTGCGCCGAGGATCCGCCGGCGCTCACCGTGGGGCCCGTCTCCTACGGGGAGGACGAGCTCCTGGGCTTCACCGACGCCCGTGAGGCCTCGCTGGCCCGGGTCACCGCCTTCGGCCTGGCCGTGGCCGACTCCGCCACGCTGGAGCTGGGCCGGCCCCGCGTGGACCGGTGGCTGGAGGACCGCCGCCTCGAGATCCTGGCGGCCCGGAAGGTCCTGGAGGAGGCGGACATCGGCGACGACGTGCTGGAGGCACGCTACCTCACCGACCCCGAGTACGAGCTCACCGTGCGCCACATCCTCTTCTTCTCCGAGCGATGGCGCCCCGACGCCCACCGCGCCGAGGCGCGGGAGAAGGCGGAGCGGGCCCTGGCCGACCTGCAGGCCGGCGCCGACTTCGCCGAGACGGCGGCGCGGCTCTCCGAGGAGCCGGGCGCCGAGGGGCGGGAGGGCCTCCTCCAGCCGGGCCGCGAGGGTGCGTGGGTGGACGAGTTCTGGGCGGCGGCCTCCGCCCTCGACGTGGGCGAGATCAGCCCGGTCACCGAGACCCAGTACGGCTTCCACATCCTCCGCCTGGAGGACCGGGAGATCGTGCCGTTCGAAGAAGGCCGGAGCGTCATCGCCCGGGAGGTGGCCGACCAGGTCGGCGATCCCACGGCGTGGCTCCAGCGGTGGGAGGAGCCCGAGGCCCGGTCGGCCGCGCTGGCCGAGGCGGGGGAGCGGGGGGTGGACGTCCCTCCCGGCGAGGTCGACGAGATCGAGCGCCGCTGGACCGACGTCACCACCCGGTGGGCCACCGCGCTGGGGTTCCGCTCGGGCATGACCCCCGAGCAGGTGAAGGCCGCCTCGCTGGAGGCGCTGGCCCTCCCGGCGCAGAGCGCGGCCATCGCACGCTCGGAGCTGGAGGACCACGGCGAGCTCCTCCGGGCCGCCTACGACATCGATCTCGCCCCCGGCGAGGAAGGATAGGCACGGCGTGAAGCGCTCCACCAAGCGGAAGCTGGGCTTCCTGGCGGGCTTCGCCGTCTACTTCGGCGCCCTCTGGTTCCTCTGGGACACCCCCGTGGTGTACCCGCTCAAGATCTTCGTCGTGCTCCTCCACGAGCTCAGCCACGCCGCCGTGGCGGTGGCCACGGGCGGGCACGTCCAGCGCATCGTGCTGGATCCCTACCAGGGGGGTGCCTGCTACTGCCCCGGGGGGAACGCCTTCCTCACCCTCTCCGCGGGGTACCTGGGGAGCCTGGGGTGGGGCGCGCTCATGATGGAGGCGGCCCACGCCCGGAAGCTCCCGCCGGCGTGGGTGAACGGGGCCATCGGCGGGCTGGTGGTGGTGCTCACGGCCTTCTTCGTCCGGAGCGGGTTCGGGATCCTCTTCGGCGCCCTCTTCGGCGCGGTGCTGGTGGTCGCGGCCGGCCGCCTCGGCGCCCTGGCCAACCGGCGCCTCCTCCTCACGCTGGGGCTGACGAGCACGCTCTACGCCATCCTGGACATCAAGAGCGACATCCTGGACCGGCCCTACCTGGAGTCGGACGCCTCCATGCTCGGCGACATCACCGGCGTCCCCGGGACGGTCTGGGGCGTGATCTGGATCGTGGCGGCCGTGGCGGCGGCCACCGTCCTCTTCCGGCGGGCCTGGCGCCGGGCCTGATCCGGGCCCCGCGCGGCCGGCGCGTCAGCGGCCGCCGCCCTCCTCCGCCGCCCCCAGGGCGCGGTGGAAGTACGCCACCCAGGGCGCCGGAAAGCGGTCCGCGCCCCGGGCCGCCGCGGCCTCGGCGTCGAGACCCTCCGCCAGCGCCTCCCGCACGAAGGCCATGGTGGCCCGGGTCGCCTCGATCTGGGCCAGGACCGCGGCGGGATCGGTGACCGGGTCGTGCCCGCCCACCACCCGGGTGTCCGCCGGGAGGGCCCGCACCAGCTCCTCGAGGCGGTCCAGGAAGGCGTCGGGCTCCTCCGCCCCCGGGAACATCATGGGGTTCTGGGCCAGCCAGGCGTCGCCCAGGGCCAGCACGCGCGCCCGGGGGAACCAGACCGCCAGGTCGGCGCCGGTGTGGGCCTCCACCGGCAGGATCCGCACCTCCTCACCGTTGAAGGCGAAGGCCGTGTCCCGCACGACCCGGTCCGGGCGGGCCGGCGCCGGCTGGGGCGGCACCTCCACGCCTTCCATGAAGACCAGGGGCTCGTCCATGGCGGCGGCGGTGCCCGGATGGGCCAGGACCGTGGCCTCGGCGCCCAGGGCCCCCGCCCCGCCCCAGTGGTCCTGGTGCGGATGGGTCAGGACGAGGAGCGCCACCGCCGCCCCGTCCCCGGCGGGCCGGGCCGGGGCCCCCGTCTCCTCCAGCGCCCGACGGAGCGCCGGCACCGCGGGACCGTAGCCCGCGTCCACCAGGAGCACGCCGTCGGGGCCCACCGACGCCAGCACGTTGGCTCCGGTGCCGGAGATCAGCCGGACGGAGCCCCCGAGGGGGCGGACCTGGAGCGTCATCGCCCCGGGGCGGTCCATGAAGGACCGGAAGGCCGCCGAGGCGCGCAGGGCGTCGAAGGCCGGGTCCCACTCCGCGAAGGAGGCCATGAGCGCCTCGATGTCCTCCCGCCACATCCGGTCCAGCCAGCCCAGCGCCTCGGCCTCCCGGCCCAGGAGGGCGTGGGCCCGGGCGGCGTGGTACTGGGCGAAGGGCCGGTTGAGCGCGCCCGGCTCCATGGCCTCGGCCGCCGCCGCCATCTCCCGTGCGTAGCCCGCGGTGTCCGCGGAAGCCAGGGCCTCCTGGCCCGCCGCGAAGTGGGTCCGCCACGCCTCCTCCTGGGCCCCGAGGGGCGCCCGCGCGAGGAGCAGCGACAACACCGGCACCAGATATCGTGCCGCGGTCGCGCGAAGGGTACGAGGGGTCGTGGAAGTCATCCTTGCGGGGGCCGTGAGGAGGATGTAGACTGATCGCGGATCGAAGAGCGCTTCGATCTGGGCCAGGGGACGGAGCCGAAAGGAGCCGACCTCAGGACCGCGGGGCGGGAGCCTCGCTGGTGCTCTGCCCGATGTCGACCCGTCAAAAGGAGGTGATCCTTGTCTAGTCCGAGTACCCTGTTCAACCTGGCACGGGCAAGCGATCGCCGGATCGGCTGACCAGCCGAACAAGGTAGGATCACTTAGCTGCAAGTAGCCGGACTCGGCCATCGCGCCGGGTTGAAACAGCGAGGCGCCACCGGGAAGTACGCCGGTGGCGCCTCTTTCATTTCCCCCCCTGCTTCCGGCTCAGCCGAAGTAGTCGGGCTCGTTGCCGGCCTTCCACTTGATGTTGCACCCGATGCTCGGGCGCTGCTCCCCCACCACCTGGCGTCCGTCCACCACCGCGTCGGCGGCCCCCCGGAGGTCGGCGCCCGTCACCGGCTCGCCGTTGCCCGGCCGGCTGTCGTCGAACTGGCCGCGGTAGACGAGCTCGTCCTGGGCGTCGAAGAGGAAGAAGTCGGGCGTGCACGCGGCCCGGTAGCGCTTGGCCACCTCCTGGGACTCGTCGTGGAGGTAGGGGAAGGGATAGCCCCGCCGCTCCACCTCCTCGGCCATCTTGTCCGGCGCGTCGTCGGGATAGCCGGCCACGTCGTTGGCCATGATCCCCACCACGCCGACGCCCAGGTCCATGTACTCCCGGGCGAAGTCGGCCAGCTCGTCCGCGATGTGCTTCACGAAGGGACAGTGGTTGGAGAGGAAGACCACGAGGGTCCCCTTCTCCCCCCTCACGTCGGCCAGCGAGACGGTGTCGCCGGAGGCCGGGTCGGGAAGGTCGAAGTCCGGGGCGCGAGTCCCCAGGGTGAGCATGGTGGAGGGTGTGCGGGCCACGTGTCGTCTCCGGGCGGAGGGTGCGTCGGTCTCGGGGAGGCACAACCCCGAACCGCAGGGATCGTGCCGGCGACGAGCCCCGCGGCCGCCCCGCCGCCGAACCCTCGCCTGGAGTCCGGGTACGCCCATCCATGCGCATCGTCTCCCTGGCCTGCTCCAACACCGAGATCGTCCACGCCCTGGGGTGTGCCCACCTCCTGGTGGGCGTCGACGACCACTCCGACTGGCCCCCCGAGGTCGTGGACCCCCTTCCCAAGGTCGGTCCCGACCTGGACATCGACGTGGAGAAGGTGGCCGCGCTCGAGCCGGACCTGGTCCTGGCCACCCTCACCGTTCCGGGTCACGAGAAGGTCGTGGCGCGGCTGGAGGCCGCCGGCCTGCCGTACATCGCGCCGGAGCCGGTCTCCCTCGTCGACGTCTACCGGGACGTCCGGGAGATCGGGCGCCTCCTGGGGGCGGAGGAGCGCGCCGAGGAGGTCGTGGCGGAGATGCGGGCCGAGCTGGGCGACGGCGAGGCACCGGCCGACGGGGAGGACCGCCCCTCCATCCTCGTCCAGTGGTGGCCGAAGCCGGTCATCACGCCCGGGCGCCTGTCCTGGGCCACCCAGGTCGTGGAGGCCGCCGGGGGACGGGCCGTCCTCGGCGACGAGGATGTGAAGAGCCGCCCCATGGAGGACGCGGAGGTGGCGGAGCGGGCCCCCGACGCCGTCGTCCTCTCCTGGTGCGGGGTGCACCCGGACAAGTACCGACCCGACGTGGTGCTGGGCAACGAGGCCTGGCGGGAGCTCCCCTTCGTGAAGGAGGAGCGGGTCTACTGCGTGGGCGAGCCCTTCCTGGGGCGCCCCGGGCCCCGGCTGGTGGAGGGCGTGCGGCGGATGCGCCGCATCGTGGACGAGCTGGCGGGCGCCGGGAGCGCCTGAGCCCGGGGCGTCCGCCCCCCTACCCTACCCCACCCGCACGATGCGCCCGTCCCCCGGGCGGGCCAGCACCTCGACGGGCCGGCGGGCCTCGGCCAGCACCTCGTCGAAGAAGCCCTCGATGTCCTCGTTGGCCAGGAGGGCCGGGATCCGCCGCTCCGCCGCCCGCTCCAGGAGGGCCGCCACGGCGTCCCGGGTGGGCTCGTCGTAGACCACGAAGCAGGCCACCACCAGGTCGATCCCCTCCAGCGGGACCTCCTCCATGGGCCCGTGGTGGATCTCGAAGGCCTCCACGCCGTTGGCCCGGAGCTGCTCGGCGGCGAGCTCCAGGGAGACCGGCGCCAGGTCGTTGACCACCACATGCCGGGCCAGGACGCCCAGGGCGACCGCCTCCAGCCCCGCCCCCGCGCCGGCGGCCAGCACGCCGCGGCCCCGGACCAGCTCGGGCCGCTCCAGCACGAAGCGGCAGAAGGCGCGGGTGAGCCCCCACCGCCGGTCCCAGTAGACGTCGATCCCGGCACGCATCTCCTCCCGGACCCGGGCGGAGACGGCCTCGTGGTCGAAGTCCAGGGCCCGGAAGGCCCGGCCGGCCAGGACGACGTCGGTGAAGCGGGGGTCGGCGGGGGGAACGGCCACGGCGCTCAGCCCCCCGTGATGGAGTCCACCATGGACCGGACGCCGATGCCGTGGGTCACCATCTCCTCGAAGTTGCCCACCCAGGCCTGCCAGACCAGGACCACGCCTCCCACGGCCAGGGCCACGGCGGCGCCGGCCAGGATGCGACCGCGCCACTCCCGGGACAGGCGCGCGTGGCCGAACCCGGCGAGGGCCGCGATGCCGACGTGGACGCCCACCAGAAGCGCCAGGAAGGACCCGACGAAGGCCAGGGCGTGCCCCCATCCCTGGCGCAGCGCGCCCACCAGCACCGGCGAGCCCACGAAGAGCCAGAAGGCCCAGGGCGTGGGCGACAGCACGGCCAGCGTCATGGCCTCCAGCGTGGAGCGCGTGGCGTCCGAGTCCCCCTCCTCCTCCTCCCGCTCGGGCGGATCGCGGGACTCCTGCCACGTGCGCCACGCCAGGTAGACCACGAAGGCGCCCCCCAGGAGCCCGATCCACCGCAGCACCCCCTGGGGGAGCTGGGAGACCAGGACGGCGGTGAGGGCCATGACCACCGTCTCGGTGGCCAGCGGGACCACTCCGATGCGGAAGCCCGACCAGAAGCCGTGGCGGAGGGCCGTCCGGGCGATGACGGCCCAGAACGGCCCCGGCACGGCGCCGGAGAAGAACCCGATGGCGGAGCCCAGGAGGATGTACTCGAGCACGTCAGCCCTCGGCCCAGGTGGCGACCAGCGTCACCTGGTCCGGCTGGAAGGCGAACGGCTCGTCCCGCTCCACCACGTCCAGGGTGAACTCCTGCCCCCGGGCCACCAGATCCAGGATCTTCCGTCGGGCCTGGTCCGCGGTGCGCGCGAAGCCGCCTCGCAGCGTGAAGCGCACCGGGAGGGTCTCCTCCTCCAGGCCGAAGGCCGGTGGATAGCGGACGTGCATGAGGACCCGTATGGCCGGGTCCCCTCCAGGGGCGGGAGCGGTCAAGAGGCCGTGGCCAGAGCGCCTTCCATCCGAGCCGAGCAGGCCGGGCAGATGCCGTGGCTCAGCCGGGGGAAGCGATATCGGGACATGAGGTCCGAGGTGGCCGCGAGCGTCTCGGGCTCGACCCACCCCCCGCCCGCGTCGCGGAAACGGCCGCACCACCCGCAGGTCGTGAGGAGATCGCCGCCGGAACGGGGCGCCTCCCGCTGGAGGAGGAGGACCGCCGGCCGCTCCTCCTCCCGGACCGTGCAGCTCCGGAAGCGGACCAGGCCTCCGTCCACGGGCTCCATGGACATTTCCATGAAGCGACGCCGGTCCGGGCTGTCGCAGCGGTAGGCGAAGCGCAGCGGCACGCCCTGGTCGAGAACCCGCCGGATCAGGGTGGCGTAGACGTCCATGGAGCGACCCGCCTGCACGAACTCGTCCAGGGGCCGGCCGACCACCCGGTCCCGGGAGAGCTCCGGCGCGCCGTTGGCGGACGCGAACTCCTCCCAGGGGCCGTCGACGGCCTCGACCGTGTGGTCGCGGCGGACGACGTATTCGAGAGCGGGGGCTGCCGTCATGCGGAGACCGGGGGGCGCGGGGGGATCGGGCCGGGGGAACGCTGCTACACTCCCGGCCTCCGCGCGTGCCGCGCCCCCGGGCGGCGTTCAGGACGGTCCGGGGCCCGGATCTTCCCCGCGCAGCGCCACCACCACGGTGGCGGCGTCCAGGAGCGGCGTCGGCGTGCCCGTCTCCCGGCCCATGCGCGCCAGGACCCCGGCCAGGGCGTCCATCTCGGTGGGGCGGCCGCTCCGCAGGTCGTGGAGCACGCTGGGGAAGAAGGGCGCCGGGAAGCCGTCCAGGACCGCGCCCACCGTCTCCTCGGAGGAGCGGGGCAGCGCCACGCCCCGGGCCCGACCGACCGCCAGGACCTCCGCGATGGCGCGGGCCTGGACGTCGGGGCCGAGGGGGTGGGCGCGGATGGCGCCGATGGGCGCGTCGGCCAGGCAGCAGACCACCGAGAGGGAGCAGACCACCGCCATCTTCTCCCAGAGCTCCACGGCGATGTCGTCCGCCACCCGCACCTCGACGGGCGTCGGCTCGAAGAGGGCCCGCACCCGCTCCACCGCCCCGGCGGCGCGGGCGTCGGCGGAGCCCACCACCAGGCGCTGGTGCGTGCCTTTCCGCTGGATCTCGCCCGGGGCGGTGCGGAAGGCGGTGAGGTAGGCGACCCCGTCCACCACCCGCTCCGCCTGCACCCCGGAGGCCCGGAGGCGGGCCGCCGTGTCCACCCCGTTGAGGAGGGGGAGGACGGCGGCGCCGCGCTCGGCGGCCCGGGCCACCTGGGGGGTCACCTCGTCCAGGGAATACGCCTTGACCGCCACCACCACCACGTCGGGGTCGGCCACCTCGTCGGCGGAGCCCACGACGCCGGGCCGGAGCCGGACCTCCCCCTCGTCGCTGCGGACGAGGAGGCCGTCGGCCTCCAGGGCCCGCCGGTGCTCGCCCCGGGCCACGAGCCAGACCTCGTGCCCCGCGCCCAGGAGCACCGAGCCCACGTAGCTCCCGAGCCCTCCGGCTCCCACCACCACCGCCCTCACAGGTCGGTCACGCACCCCAGGGAGGCCGGCGCCACGGTGCGGACGTAGCGGCGGAGCGCCCCGGTGTCGGCCCGGAGGGGCGGCGCGGTCCAGCCGTCCCGCCGGCGGGCGGCCTCCTCGGCGTCCACCCCCCACTCCAGCGTGTCGTCCGCCGCGTCGATGCGGATGCGGTCGCCGTCGGCCACCAGGGCCAGCGGCCCGCCCTCCTGGGCCTCCGGCGTCACGTGGCCCACCACGAAGCCGTGGCTGCCCCCGCTGAAGCGCCCGTCGGTGACCAGCGCCACGGAGCCGCCGAGGCCGGCGCCCACCAGCGCCGCGGTCACGGTGAGCATCTCCGGCATCCCCGGGCCGCCGCGCGGGCCCTCGTAGCGGATGACCACCACGTCGCCCTCGCGGATGCGCCCTTCCTCCAGCGCCTCCAGCGCCCCGCCCTCGGAGTCGAAGACCCGGGCGGGGCCCTCGAAGCGCTCGCCCTCCTTCCCGGTGATCTTGGCCACGGCCCCCTCCGGCGCGAGCGAGCCCCGGAGCACCCGGATGTGCCCCCGGGCCTTCACCGGCGCGTCCACGCCCCGGACCACCTCCTGCCCCTCGGCCAGGCCGGGGAGGTCGGCCAGGTTCTCCTCCAGCGTCCGCCCGGTCACGGTGAGGCAGCTCCCGTCCACCAGGCCCGCCTCCAGGAGGAGCTTGAGCACCCCCGGGACGCCGCCCACGGCGTGGAGGTCCTCCATGACGAAGCGGCCGCTGGGCTTGAGGTCCGCCAGGTAGGGGGTGCGGTCGCTGACGGCCTGGATGTCGTCCAGCGTCAGCTCGAGACCGACGGCTCGGGCGATGGCGGGGAAGTGGAGGCACGCGTTGGTGGAGCCGCCCAGCGCCATGACCAGCGTCAGCGCGTTCTCCAGGGCCGCACGGGTCATGATGTCCCGGGGCCGGATGTCCTCCTCCAGGAGGCGGCGGACGGCGGCCCCGGCCTCCCGGCACTCCCGGAGCTTGTCCGGGTCCTCGGCGGGGGTGGAGGAGGAGTAGGGGAGCGTCATCCCCATGGCCTCGGCGGCGCTGGCCATGGTGTTGGCCGTGTACATCCCGCCGCAGGCGCCGGCCCCGGGGCAGGCGTGCTCCACGATGGCCCGGTAGCGCTCGCCGTCGATCTCGCCGGCCACCAGCCGCCCGTACGCCTCGAAGGCGCTGACGATGTCCAGCGCCTGGTCCCCCAGGTGCCCGGCGCGGATGGTCCCGCCGTAGACCATGAGGGCGGGGCGGTCCACCCGGCCCATGGCCATGAGCGCGCCGGGCATGTTCTTGTCGCACCCGGGGATGCTCACGTTGGCGTCGTACCACTGGGCCCGCATGACCGTCTCGATGGAGTCGGCGATGAGGTCCCGGGAGGGGAGCGAGTAGCGCATCCCCTCGGTGCCCATGGAGATGGCGTCGCTCACCCCCACGGTGTTGAAGCGCATGGGCACGAGCCCCGCCCCTGCCACCCCCTCCTTCACGGCCTCGGCCAGCTCGAGGAGGTGCATGTTGCACGGGTTGCCCTCCCACCACATGGAAGCGATGCCGACCTGGGCCTTGTCCAGGTCCTCCCGCTCGAGGCCCGTGGCGTGGAGCATGGCCTGGGCGCTGGCGTGGGCGGGGTCCTGGGTGATGCGCGCGCTGTGCCGGTTGAGCGTGGGGAGGCGCTTGGCCATGGGAGCTCCGGGGTGGGACGCGAAGGAGCGTCAGGGTACGCCCCGGCCGCGCTCCAGGGCAACGCGGCCCCGATCCACCCCGCGGGGGCCCGCCCCACCGGCGGCCCCCCGGCGCCTACTCCTCCCGCAACGCCATCGCCGGAGGGATGCGCGCCGCCCGCCGGGCCGGGAGCAGGCTCGCCGCGCCCGACACCAGGACGAGCACCGCGGTGGCGCCGACGAGCACCACCGGGTCCTGGGGCTCGACCCCGTACAAAACGGCCTGGAGGGCCCGGGCGCCGAACCACGAGCCCGCGAGCCCCAGGACGATCCCGACCCCCGCCGGGACGAGCCCCTGGCGCACCACCATCCCCACCACGTCGTCCTGCCGGGCGCCCAGCGCCATGCGGATTCCGATCTCCCGGGTGCGGCGGCTGACCGCGTAGGCCACCACGCCGTACAGCCCCACGGCGGCCAGGAGGAGGGCGAGGCCCGAGAAGAGGACGAGGAGCGTCAGGTAGAAGCGGGTGGACGCCCCCTCCCGCCGGACCACGTCCTCCATGCGGACGACGTTGGTGACCGCCATGGCCGGATCCAGCTCGCGCAGGGTCTGCCGGGCGTCGGACAGCGCGCCGGCGGCGCCGGGGGCCAGGGAGAGCGTCACGTACATCACGTTCGCGCCGAACTGGGCGTTGGGCAGGTAGGCGGCCGGCACGTCCCGGCGCGTGGCGCGCTCGCTCCGGACGTCCCCCACGACGCCCACCACCGTCCGGGCCGGATCCTCGTCGAACCCCCAGCTGATGGGGAGCTCCAGGCGCTTGCCCAGCACCTCCCCGTCGGGGTAGAAGGCGCGGGCGGCGGCGGCGTTGAGCACGACCACGGGGGTCGTCTCCCGGGTGTCGGCGTCGGTGAACCACCGGCCCTGGACCAGGGGGATGCCCGCCGCCTCCACGTACCCCGGGCTCGCCGGCCGGATGGCCACGCCGGGCCAGTCCGGCTCGGGGATCCCCGGTCGGTCCAGGAGGTTCGCGGCCGTGTGGATGGAGCCCGGAGCCAGCGGCACCCCGAAGGCGAGCCCCGCGGCCTCCACGGAAGGAAGCGCCTCGAGGCGCGCCTCCAGCTCGGCGAGGAAGCGGATCGTCCCCTCCGTGTCGTAGCGGCTCTCCGGGGTGGAGAGGCGGAACCGCTCCACCCCTTCGGTGCGGAAGCCCAGATCCACCGAGCGGATCTCCAGGAGGGTCCGGAAGAGGAGGCCGGCCCCCAGGAGGAGCGCCAGGGAGAGGGCGACCTGCCCGGTGAGGAGGAGGGAGCGGGAGAGCCCGGCGCGCCGTCCGGCCGTGGTCCGCGTCCCCTGGAGGATGGCCTGCAGGGGCCGGCCCGCCAGGCGGAGCGCCGGCCAGAGGCCGAAGAGGAACGCCACCGCGGCGGTCACCACCAGGGTGAACGCCACCACCCGCCCGTCCAGCCCGACCTCCCCGAGACGGGGGAGCTCGGCGGGAGCGAGGGAGACCAACGCCGGGAGCGCCACCGCGGCCAGCCCGAGCCCCAGGGCGCCGCCCAGCCCGGCCAACAGGGCGCTCTCGGTGAAGAGCTGGCGCAGGAGGCGACCCCGGTCCGCCCCCAGCGTGGCCCGCAGCGCCACCTCGGCCCTCCGCCCCGCCGCCCGCACCATCAGGAGGTTGGCCACGTTGGAGCAGGCGATGAGCAGGACCATGCCCACCGACGCCATGAGGATCCACAGCGCCGGACGGACGTCGGCCACCCGCACGTCCTGGAGCCGCTCCAGCTCCGTGACCACGTCCCGGTGGGCGTTGGGGAAGTCCCCGGCGAGCCGGCGGTCCACCGCCCGCAGCCGCTCCTCGGCGGCCTCGAGCTCCAGCCCCTCGGGAAGCCGGCCCACGGCCGCCATGATGTTGCACCCGTGCCCGCAGTCGTCGGCCGGGTGGTGCCTCGGGACCCAGACCTGCGTGCCCGCGGGCTCGGCGAAGCCCTCCGGGGCGACCCCCACGATCTCCCACGGCTCGCCGTCGAGGGTCAGGGTCGTGCCCAGCGCGTCGGGATCGGCGCCCAGGCGGGTCGTCCAGAAGTCGTGGGAGACCACCACGACCCGGGGACCGTCCGGAACGTCGTCGGAGCGTCGGACGTCCCGCCCCAGCGCCGGCTCGACCCCGAAGATCGAGAGAAGGCCGTCGGTCACCCGCACCCCGCTCAGCACCTCCGGCTCGCCCTGTCCCGTGAGGGTGGGACGGGTCCCGGCGTACCCCGCCAGATCGAAGCCCGGCACGGCCTCCTGCCAGGTCCGCACGTCCGGGTGGTCGACGTTGTCGCTCCGGCTCCCCCGCTGTGCGTTCGCCTTCCAGAACACCACGAGCCGGTCCGACTCGGGATAGGGGAGCGGGCGGAGGAGCACGCCGTCCACCACGCTGAAGATCGCCACCGTGACGCCGATCCCCAGCGCCAGGGTGCCCACCGCCGACACCGTGAAGCCCGGCCGCCGGAGCATGCTCCGCACGCCGAACCGCAGATCCTGGATCCACCCCTCCATCGTCGTCCCCTCCCGTCGTCCGTTCCCGAAGGCCGCGGCGCCCCGGGAGACCCGCTCCCGGAGCCCGTGGCTCACCACGTCCCACGCCCCTGCCGCCCAGAGCCCGGCCCGGGCCAGCGGACGTCCGTCCACCTCCCGGAGGCGCTCCGCGAAGAGCCGCTCCATGTCCTCGCCGAACTCCTCCCGGAACGCGGCGGGGAAGATCCGGAGGAGGAGCCGGTAGACCCGGCGTCCGTCCATGCGCCTCAGCCCGGAAGGAGGTCCCGGGCCTCCGCCAGCAGGCCCTGGAGGCGCAGCGCCTCCGCCCGGGCCACCTCCCGCCCCAGCTCGGTGAGCCGGAAGTAGCGGCGCCGCGGGTCCTCGTCGGGCCCGGGCTCCCGGTCCGACTCCTCGATGAGGCCGTCGTCCCGCAGCGTGCGGATGCGCCGGTAGAGGTTGGCGGGGAGGACCCGGCCCGGTCGATCCGGGTCCTTCTCCAGCTCCTTCACCACCGCGTAGCCGTGCATCTCCTCGCCCCGGAGGGCCAGGAGGATGCGGAAGCTCTCGGGGTGGAGCGGCAGGTGCTCCACCGCCGCGTCGGGCGCGGACGTGCCCATGGGGACTCCGGCGACTCGTGTCATATTGATACTACTGTCAGAAAGACAGTAGTGGAGGGCGCGGCCGGGGACAAGGGCCGGGGACCGGCGGAGCCCCGCTCCCCGCCGGCCGGGCGATCCGCCTACACCTCCTTCTCCTTCCAGCGTCCCCGGCGGAAGAGCAGCCCCGACACCACGGTCAGCCCCAGGTACGCCACCGGCACGGCGGCGAAGGAGCCCAGCGCGCCCCACCCCACCGGGTAGGCCAGGACCCAGGAGGCGGGGATCATCACGCCCCAGAGGAAGACCAGGTTGAGCCAGGTGGGGGTCCAGGTGTCCCCCGCCCCGTTGAAGGCCTGGGTGAGGACCATCCCCGGGGCGTAGAAGAAGAAGCCGGCGCTCATGATCCGCAGCCCGTCCCGGGCGTACGCCAGCGCCGCCCCCTCCAGCGCGAAGGGGGCCACGAGCAGCCCCGGCGCCGCCACGAAGAGCACGCCCAGGGCGCTGAGGAAGGCCATGTTGATCCACGCCGCGACCCACGCCGAGCGCTCGGCGCGGTCCGGCTGCCCCGCCCCGAGGTTCTGCCCCACCAGGGTCGCGGCGGCGTTGGAGAAGCCCCACGCCGGGAGGAGCGCGAAGAGGAGGAGCCGGATGGCCACCGTGTAGCCGGCCAGCGCCTCGGTGCCGAAGGTGGCCATCACGCGGACCAGCCCCAGCCACGACACCGTGGCCACGCCGGTCTGGAACGCCGCGGTGCCGGAGAGCCGGAGGAGGCGTCGCATGACGTCCGCCCGGACGCGGAGGTGCCGCGTGGACACGCGGATCCGGTCCGAGACCTTCAGGAGCGTCCAGACCTGGATGGCCACGGCGGTGCCCCGGCCCAGGGTGGTGGCCACGGCGGCGCCGGTCACCCCCATCTCCGGGAAGGGACCCCAGCCGAAGATCAGGAGGGGGTCCAGGACCAGGTTCAGACCGTTGGCCAGCCACAGCACCCGCATGGCGATGGCGGCGTCCCCGGCGCCCCGGAAGACGGCGTTGAACAGGAAGAGGAACAGGAGCACGCCGTTGAAGCCCACCAGGACGCGGGTGTAGCCCGTGCCGATGGCCACCACTTCGGGCTCGGCGCCCATGAGGCGGAGGAGGTCCGGGGCGAAGGTGGCTCCCAGGACGCCGGTGGCCGCGGCCACCCCGGCGCCCAGGAGGGCCGCCTGCACCACCGCGTCCGCGGCCCCGTCCGGGTTCTTCTCCCCCAGACGCCGGGCCACCAGCGCCGTGACCCCGATGGAGAGCCCGGCGTCCACGGTGTAGAGGACGGCCATGAAGATCTCGGTGACGCCCACGGCGGTCACCGCGGCCTCGCCCAGGCGGGACACCCAGAAGATGTCCACCACGGCGAAGACCGACTCCATGGACATCTCCAGGACCATGGGGATGGCCAGGAGGAGGATGGCCGCCACCACCGGCCCTTCGGTGGGCGGCGGGCCGTCGCCCCGGAGGGCGTGGCCGACCAGCCGCACCCCGGCGGCGAGCCGGGCGGCCAGGCCCCGCGGCGGGGCGGCGGTCGGAGTCGTGGCGGGTGCTTCGTGCTGCGTCGTCATCGTGTGCTCGTGCGTGGAAACGAAGAAGGCCTCCCTTGGGCGAGGTCGCCCGGGAGGCCTGTCGTGTTCGAGCACACGGCTGGAGCTACCGGGACACCCCTCCAGGGGGAACGGGTCGGCTCACCGTCCAGGCGCGACCCCGGACGGGGGCGACGGCGGTGACGAAGGGGGTGTCCTGACGCATCGACGTCCTCTGGTCTCTCGGATGCGCGGCCCGGGATGCGGGTCCGCGCGGGTCGTCCAGTCTGGTGCCGGGCCCCGGACGCGTCAAGCCTGGTGTGCGGGGAGGCGTCACGAGGGCCGCTCGGAGAGGGCGCTCCACCGCTCGAAGAGGGTCTCGATCTCCGCCTCCAGCGCGGCGGCCTCCTCGGTGACGGACCGGATCTCGTCCGGGTCGCCCTGATAGAAGGCCGGGTCGCCCATGCGCTCGTGGAGGTCGGTCAGCTTCCCCTCGACCCGCTCGATGCGGTCCGGGAGGGCGGCCAGCTCCTGCTTCTCCTTCCAGGTGAGCTTCTTCGGGCCGGCGGCCGCTCCGTCCCTCTCCTTCTCCTGCACGCGTCCCCGTCCCTTCCGGACACCGCCGCGCCCCCCGCCACCCGATCCGCCCCCCTCGGCTTCCTTCCGCCGGGCCACGGTGCGCTTCCAGTCCGAGTAGCCCCCGACGTACTCCTTGACCCGCCCCCCGCCCTCGAAGACCAGGGTGCTGGTGCAGAGGTTGTCCAGGAAGGCGCGGTCGTGGCTCACGGCGAGGACGGTCCCGCCGAAGCCCACCAGGTGGGCCTCCAGGAGCTCCAGCGTCTCGGTGTCCAGGTCGTTGGTGGGCTCGTCCAGGACGAGGACGTTGGCCGGGCGGGTGAACAGGCGGGCCAGGAGGAGCCGGTTCCGCTCCCCGCCGGACAGGGAGGACACCGGCTGCCGCGCCCGCTCCGCGCTGAAGAGGAAGTCCTGGAGCCAGCTCATGACGTGCCGGCGCTCGCCGCCCACCTCCACGAAGTCCCGCCCCGCCGCCACGTTCTCCACCACGGTCCCCTCCAGGTCGAGCTGGGCCCGGTGCTGGTCGAAATACGCCACCTCCAGGGAGGTCCCGTGCTCCACCGTGCCCCGGTCCGGCTGGAGCCGGCCCAGGAGGAGCTTCACCAGCGTGGTCTTCCCCGCCCCGTTCGGGCCGACGATCCCGACCTTGTCGCCCCGGAGGATCGTGGTGGAGAAGTCCCGGATGAGGGGGTCGTCCCCGTAGCCGAAGCCCACCCCGTCGGCCTCGATGACCTTCCGCCCCGTGCGCTCCGCCTCCTGGATGGTGAGGCTCACCTCCCCCACCCGCTCCCGCCGGGCCGCGCGCTCCCGGCGCATCCGCTCCAGCGCGCGGACGCGACCCTGGTTCCGGGTGCGGCGCGCCTTGATCCCCTTCCGGATCCACGCCTCCTCCTGGGCCAGCTTCCGGTCCTCCTCGGCCCACCGCTTCTCCTCGGCGGCCAGCCACTCCTCCTTCCGCTCCAGGTAGGTGGCGTAGTCGCACTCCCAGGACGTGAGGCGCCCCCGGTCCAGCTCGACGATCCGGGTGGCCAGCGCCTGGAGGAAGGTCCGGTCGTGGGTGACGAAGAGGACCGTGCCGGGATAGCGGCGGAGGAAGCCCTCCAGCCACTCGATGCCGCCCAGGTCCAGGTGGTTCGTGGGCTCGTCCAGCAGGAGGAGGTCGGGCTCGCCGGCCAGGGCGCGGCCCAGGAGGGCGCGGCGCTTCATCCCCCCGGAGAGCTCGCCGAAGGGCGCGTCGGGCTCGAGCTCCAGGAGCGAGCAGAGGCGCTGGACCCGGTGCTCGGCGCCGTGGCCGGGCCCCCGGAACCCCGCCTCCATGACCTCCGCCACCGTCCCGCCCACGTCGTCGGGCACCCGCTGGGCCAGGAGGGCGACCCGCGTGCCTGACTCCAGGTGGACCTCGCCGGCGTCGGGCGCCATCTCCCCGGCCAGGACCTTCAGGAAGGTGGACTTCCCCTCCCCGTTCCTCCCCAGCAGGCCCACGCGCTCACCCCGGTGGAGGTGGAGGTCCACCCCGTCCAGGAGGGGACGCCCGCCGAACGCGACGCGGAGGTCGCGGCAGGAGACGAGGGCCACGGAGTCGGCGCGCTACGCGTCGGCGGCGTCGCCGACCTGCTCGCGCACCTGGCGCTGCAGGCGGGCGAGGATCGCGCCCATGCCCCGGAGGCGGAGCGGCGACACGACCTCGCCGAGCCCCATCCCGGAGTAGAAGTCCTTCGGCACGGCCAGGACCTCCCGCCAGTGCTCGCCCTCCAGGCCCTCGCGGAGGATCCCGGCGAAGCCCCGCACCGTGGGGCTCTCTGCGGGCGCGTCGAAGAAGAGGTGCACGGCGCCGTCGTCGTCCACCTCGGTGGCCAGGAAGAAAGGCGTCTGGCACTCGTGGACCCGCTCCAGGGCGGAGCGGTCGTCCTGCATCTCCGGGGGCAGCTCCGGCACCTTCTTGGCGTACTGGAGGAGCGCCTGGACCCGGAGGTCCCGGGGCGCGCGCTGGAAACGGTCCACCACGGTGGACAGGGAGTCGGGGAGGCTCATGCCCGGGGCTACCGTCGGGGCGGCCGGGGGTTCCCAGCGGCGCCGATGAACCGTGGCCCCGCCGCCGGGTACCGCCCCCTCCCCCCGGACCCTTCCACACGGCGCGAGAGGCAGGAGGCACCATGTCGGCCCCCAAGGATGACCACCCGGACTTCCAGCAGTACGCCCACCCCGAGAAGCTCGTCTCCACCGACTGGGTCGACGCGCACCGCGACGACCCCGACGTGGTGATCGTCGAGTCGGACGAGGACGTGCTCCTCTACGACACGGGCCACGTGCCCGGGGCGGTGAAGATCGACTGGCACATGGACCTGAACGACGACGTCACCCGGGACTACCTGGACGGCGAGGCCTTCGCGGACCTCATGTCCCGCAAGGGCATCTCCCGGGACACCACCGTCGTCTTCTACGGGGACAACTTCAACTGGTGGGCGGCCTACGCCCTCTGGGTCTTCAGCCTGTTCGGCCACCCCGACGTCCGCCTCATGGACGGTGGCCGCGCCAAGTGGCTGGAGGAGGGCCGGGACGTCACCACCGACGTGCCCGATCCCGAGCCCACCGACTACCCGGTGGTGGAGCGGGACGACCCGCCCATCCGGGCCTACCAGCCCGAGGTGCTGCAGCACGTGGAGGACGGCGGCCGCCTGGTGGACGTGCGCTCGCCCCAGGAGTTCAGCGGCGAGCTCCTCCACATGCCCGACTACCCCCAGGAAGGCACGCTCCGCGGCGGGCACATCCCCGGCGCCGACAGCGTGCCGTGGAAGCGGGCCGCCAACGACGACGGCACCTTCAAGGGCATCGAGCAGCTCCGGGAGATCTACGAAGGCGAGGTCGGGCTGTCCTCGGACGACGCGGTGGTGGCGTACTGCCGCATCGGGGAGCGCTCCAGCCACACCTGGTTCGTGCTGACGCACCTCCTGGGCTACGAGAACGTGCGCAACTACGACGGCTCGTGGACCGAGTGGGGGAACATGGTGCGGGTGCCCATCGAGAAGTAGCGGCCGGCGTGCTCTTCGGGGCGCTTCTCGGGTACTCCCGGCCGGCCGGGGAGGGGGTCCCCGCCGGGGCCGCTCGCGTACCGTCCCGGCTGCACGCTCGGCGCTCGCTGAGCGATGGGCCGCCTGCGGGTTCGCGGGCGTCGGCTTTCCCCCGCGGGCGTGCGGCCCATCGATCGCCCCGGCGGGGACCCCCTCCCCGACCGGCCTCCGTTCCGGGTGGGGCCGGCTGCCCGGCCGGGCGTGGACGGGCACCCGCCGCATCAGGTTTGGCCTGAGGGAGGCAGGAGCGTTTTGGGCGCCCCGGGTGGTGGGGCACCATGGGGGTGGCTGTCTGCCTCCCCCTCCCCTTCCGGTCCTGCGCGAGGGGGTGGGCGCGGCGCGGCGCTGGCGCCCGGGGGCATGGGGGTCCGGAGCGGGCGCCCGTGGGCGCCGCTCCGGGGCGGCTGGGTGGGGAGGGCGCGGCTCGCTTCGCTCGCGCGGTCCGGGTGGCGGTGCGGCCCTCCCGCTTCCCTCGGGCCGCCTGCCACGGGGGGGTGCCCACCCGGCCGTGATGGCGGTCCGGCCGGAGGGGGGTGGGACCGGGGCGTCTCCCCAGGGCGATCGGTGCAAGGTCGCGCGGCCGCCTGGCGGACGCCCCGCCCCCAGCCGCCCCAGCACCGCTCAGCGAGCGCCGGAGGTGCGGCCCCGCCGTTCGCGAGCGGCCCTGGGGAGACGGCCCGGTCCCGCCCCCGGCGGTGCCCGCGAGGCCCCGACCCGACCACCGACGGACCCGCCGCGGGTGCGAGGCCGGGGCGGCCGGGCCTGGACGCCCCCGACGACGTGAAGTGACCAAAGTCGGCCCGGGTCGGCGGAGATTTCCGCATTTCCCGCTCCAGGAGACGTCAATTGCCCGATATCCCGCTGTGGGCTCGGTAGTTTTCCGCGTTCACCGCTCCAGGCGACGTCAACTGCCTCCCACGACCGTCAGGCACCGAAGATCGGTCAGTTGACGTCGGTCGATTGGGGACTCGGGAACCGAGGCGGGCCCCCCGCCCCCCCCGGGGCCGGCCGTCGTCCCGTCGGGCCATGGCCACGCCCGCCGCACCGGACGACCCTTCGGGTGGCGGCGGGGGTGGTGGGACCCGCGCGAGCGCGGGCGGCGGCCGTAAACACCCCCGCCGAGCGGCCCTCTTCCACCCCCGCACCCCCCTCCACGGGTGCGAGGCCGGAGCGGCCGGGTTATCCTCCGGCCGTTCCGGCCTTTCGCACGTCCGCCCCACCTTCATGACCTTCGAGCCCCCCTTTGCCGTCGTCGCCAAGTTCGGCGGCAGCAGCGTCTCCTCCCCCGAACGCTGGCCCACCATCGAGACCGCGCTCCGGCGCTACCTCGAGGCAGGCGAGCGCCCGCTCGTGGTCCACTCCGCCCTCACCGGCGTCACGGACCTCCTGGCCGTCCTCCCGGAGCGCGCGCTGGCCGGCGAGCACGAGGCCGCCCTGGCCGACCTCCACCGCGTCCACGACGAGCTGGCCGAGGGCCTGGGGCTCGACGCCGCCGACCTCCTGGGTGACGAGCGGGCCGAGCTGGAGCGGGTGGCCGAGGGGATGGCCCTCCTGGGCGAGGTGACCCCGGCGGTGCGGGCCCGGGTGCTGGCCTTCGGCGAGCGCATGGCCACGCGGCTGGGCGCGGCCTGGCTGGAGTCCCGGGGCGTGCCGGTGACGTGGATGGACGCGCGGGACCTGCTGGTGTCCGCCGAGACCGAGCGGCGCGGGGCCGCGGCGTGGCTCTCCGCCGAGTGCAGCCCCGACCCGGAGCCGGAGCTGGCCCGGAGGCTGGCCGGCGAGGGCGTGGTGCTCACCCAGGGCTTCACGGCCCGGAACCCCGACGGCGAGACCGTGGTGCTCGGCCGGGGCGGCTCGGACACCGCGGCGGCGTACCTGGCCGGCAAGCTCGGCGCGGGGCGCCTGGAGATCTGGTCCGACGTGCCCGGGATGTTCACCGCCGACCCCCGCGTGACCCCCGGCGCCCGCCTCCTCCACCACCTGGACTACCGGGAGGCCCAGGAGATCGCGACCAGCGGGAGCAAGGTGCTCCACCCCCGGTGCATCCCCGCGGTGCGGCGGCGCGGCATCCCCATCCACCTTCGGAGCACGGTGGACCCGGCCCTCCCGGGCACGGTCATCCGCGGGGAGATCGAGTCGGGCCCGGCCCAGGTGAAGGCCATCTCCGCCAAGAAGGGCGTGGTCCTGGTCTCCATGGAGACGGTGGGGATGTGGCAGGAGGTGGGCTTCCTGGCGCGCTGCGCGGCCGTCTTCTCCGCGGCGGGCCTCTCCCTGGACCTGGTCTCGACCTCCGAGACCAACATCACCGTGAGCCTGGACGCCGGCGCCAACCTCCTGGACGAGCGGCTCCTGGCCGACGTGGTGGAGGAGCTGGAGCGCTTCTGCTCGGTGCGCGTCATCCGTCCCTGCGCGGCGGTGAGCCTGGTGGGCAACCGCATCCGCGGGCTCCTGCACCGGCTGGGGCCCGCGCTCGAGGCGTTCGAGGAGCACCGCATCCACCTGGTCTCCCAGGCCGCCAGCGACCTGAACCTCACCGTGGTGGTGGACGAGAGCCAGGCGGAGCGCCTCTCCCGCCAGCTCCACGCCCTCCTGGTGGCCGAGCCCGGCCCCGGCGACACCTTCGGGCCCTCCTGGCAGCAGCTCCACCTGGACGAGGGGGACGAGCCCCGCCCGGTCCGGTGGTGGGAGCGCCGGCGCGCCGACCTCCTGGAGCTCATGGAGGGGCGGGAGGCCGCGTACGTCTACGACCTGGAGACGGTGGAGCGGCAGCTCCGCCGCCTGGGTGACCTGGGCGCGGTGGACCGGCTCTTCTACGCCATGAAGGCCAACCCCCACCCGGAGATCCTGCGCCGGGTGGAGGCCGCGGGGGCCGGCTTCGAGTGCGTCTCCCCCGGGGAGATGGACCGGGTGTTCGACCTCTTCCCGGGGCTGGACCCGGACCGGGTGCTCTTCACCCCCAACTTCGCCCCCCGGGGGGACTACGCCCTCGCCGCCGAGCGGGGGGTGCACCTCACCCTGGACGCGCTCCACCCCCTGGCCCACTGGCCCGAGCTCTTCCGGGGCCGGGAGATCATGGTGCGCGTGGACCCGGGGTGGGGGCAGGGCCACCACGAGAAGGTCGTCACCGGAGGGCAGCGCTCGAAGTTCGGCGTGCCCCTCGAGGAGCTGCCGGAGCTCCGGAGCCTGGTGGACGCCGCCGGCGCCCGGGTGGTGGGGCTCCATACCCACTCGGGGAGCGGGATCCGCTCGGCGGGGCACTGGACGAAGGTGGGCGGGCTCCTGGCGGAGCTGGCCCAGGACTTCCCCGAGGTGCGCCGCCTGAACGTGGGCGGGGGGCTCGGGGTGCCGGAGAAGCCGGCCGAGGAGCCCCTGGACATGGAGTCGGTGGCCGCCGGGCTCGCCGAGCTGACCGACGCCCACCCGCAGCTCGAGCTCTGGATGGAGCCCGGGCGCTACCTGGTGGCCGAGGCCGGCGTGCTCCTGGCCCGGGTCACCCAGGTGAAGGGTAAGGACGAGATCCAGTACGTGGGCCTGGCCACCGGAATGAACTCGCTCCTGCGCCCCGCCCTCTACGGAGCCTGGCACGAGATCGTGAACCTCTCCCGCCTGGAGTACGAAGCGGACCGCCTGACCCACGTGGTCGGTCCCATCTGCGAGACCGGGGACCGGCTGGGCATGGACCGGGCCCTCCCCGAGACCCGGGAGGGCGACGTGGTCCTGGTGGCCACGGCCGGCGCCTACGGCCACGCCATGTCCTCCCGCTACAACCTCCGCGAGCCCGCGGAGGAGGTGGTGCTGGCCGGGAGCCCCGCGGCGGAGTCGGTGGGCGCGTGAGCGCGGGGCGCGGCGGCCCCCACCCGCGCCGCCTCCCGGCACACCGGGCCGCCCCCAGGGTACCGGGGCGCGAACGACATCGCCGGATCACGCTCCCTCCGCCCCGTCCCCACCCCATGACCCTACCCGCCGACCTCCACGCCGCGGCCCCCCTCCACGGGGAGGCCTGCGCCTGTTGTCGGCCCGGACGCCGTGGGGCGCCCCGGGAGGGTGGCGCGTCCACCGGACCGCCGGCGCGCTGACGCCGAGCCGGCTCCGAAAGCAGGCCCTCCCCCCGCCGGGAGGGCCTTTTTCGTGCCCCGCCCCCACCCCACCGCCCCACGAGGACCCCATGAGCCCCACCCCCGAGAAGTCGACCGACGCCGCCCCCCGGGTGGACCGGTGGATCGGCGGCACCCCCGTGGTCCGGCTGCAGCGCGTGGTGGAGCCGGGCATGGCCGAGGTGTGGGTGAAGCTCGAGGGGATGAACCCCGGCGGCTCCATCAAGGACCGCACGGCGCTGGGCATGATCGTGGACGCGGAGGAGCGGGGCCTCCTGGAGCCGGGCGGGTGCATCGTGGAGCCAACCTCGGGCAACACGGGCGTGGGGCTGGCCCAGGTGGCGGCGGCCCGGGGCTACCGGCTCAAGCTCTGCCTTCCCGCCTCCATGAGCGTGGAGCGGAAGCGCACGCTGCGGGCGTACGGGGCCGAGCTCGTCCTCACCGACCCCGAGCGGCGCATGCGGGCGGCCATCGAGGTGGCCGAGCGCATCCGGGACGAGACCGGCGCCTTCTTCCCCAACCAGTTCGCCAACCCCGCCAACCCCCGGGTCCACTACGAGCACACCGGCCCGGAGCTGTGGGCCGACATGGACGGACGGATGGACGCCTTCGTCTACGGAAGCGGCACCGGCGGGACGATCTCGGGGGTGGGGCGGTTCCTGAAGGAGCAGGACCCGGCGGTGCGGATCGTGGCGGTGGAGCCGGCGCGCAACGCGGTCATCTCCGGCGAGGAGCCGGGGAAGGACCGCTTCCAGGGGATGGGGCCCGGCTTCCTCCCGCCCAACCTGGACCGGAGCGTCCTGGACGACGTCCGGAAGGTCTGGGAGGAGGACGCCTTCCCCATGGCCCGGCGCCTGGCCCGGGAGGAAGGCGTCTTCGTGGGGATGAGCAGCGGCGCCATCGTCCAGGCCGCGCTGGAGGTGGCCCGGGAGCTGGGCGAGGGCGCGCGGGTGGCGTGCATCGCGCCCGATTCGGGGGCGCGGTACCTGAGCACCGAGCTCTTCGAGGACGACGAGGACGACGCCGGCGAGGGCGGGCGGGACGCCCCCCGGGAGGCCGGCGAGGACGGGGCGGGCGCCCCGGGCTGAGCCGCCCCTGGCCTCCGCCCGGACCCCTCCCCTATCCTCCCGTTCCCATCCCTCGCTCCCCCAGCCCCCCACCCGTGCTCGGATTCGACCTGAGCCGTCCCCCCGGCGCCGAGGACGGCGACACCGTGGCCGTGCTGCTCCACGGTCGGGGCAGCCACCGCGGCGATCTCCAGGGCCTCCGCGGCCGCCTCCCCGACGCGTGGACCCTGGTCACCCCGCAGGCTCCCCACCCCGGGCACCCCTGGGGCTACGGACCCGGGTGGGCGTGGTACCGGCGGTCCGGGGGGGACGAGGGCGCCCGGGTGGAGGCGCCGGGCCTCCTGCGGAGCCTCTCCGCGCTGGACGCCTTCCTCACCGAGCTCCCCCACCTGGTGGGCTTCGAGCCCGGCGCCCTGGTGCTGGGCGGCTTCTCCCAGGGCGCCACGGTGAGCATGGCGTACGCCCTGACGCGGCCGGAGCGGGTGGGGGTCGTGCTGGCCTTCTCCGGCTTCCTGGTGGAGGGCCCGCCCCTGGACGGGGTCGAGCTCTCGCCGGAGGCGCCGCCCATCTTCTGGGCCCACGGCCTGCGGGACCAGGCGGTGGCCCACGAGCTGGCCGTGGAGGGGCGGGCCCGCCTGGCCGAGGCCGGCGTCCGCCTCCAGGCCTCCGACCACGACGTGGGCCACTGGATCACGCCGGAGGCCGTGCGGGCCGGGGTGCGCTTCGCCGACCTCTTCGGGGCGTCGGCGGGCTGAGGGACCGGGGCTCTACCGCTCCGGACGGGGGCCCTACCGCTCCGGCCGAGGGCCCTACCGCTCCGGCCGCGCGCCCGCGTAGCCCGTGAGCTCCACGTACCCCCGCCCCGTCACGGAGCCCCGGGGCGTGGTGCCCGTCACGTCCACGGCGCCCTCCCAGTAGCGGAAGGCCAGGTCGAGCTCCTGGTCCTCCAGGACGGGCTCCACGCTCAGGTCCCACCCCCGCTCCGGGATGCGGATGCGCCACCCCGACGGGTAGCGGGAGCCGTCCAGCGGCGAGCGCCACGAGCCCGTGGCCTCCAGGCTCAGCTCCTCCCCCCACGTCAGCTCGGTGCGGGTGCCGTCGGGGGCGACCAGCACCCCGTCGCTGAGGGCGTGGGGCGAGCCGTCCTCGTTGCGGAGCTGGTAGATCATGAGGTCCCACCCGTCGTCGAGCTGGAGGGCGAACCAGTCCCATCCCACCTGCCCCTCGGACAGCGCCGAGGTGCTCCACTCCCGGTCCATCCAGGAGAGGCCGGCGACGCGCAGGGTGTCGTTCCCCACCCGCACGGTCCCCCGGCTGTCGAGGCGGGTGTAGGCATAGTAGTAGGAGGCGTTGCCGGGCTCGGGGCCCTTCTGGCTGAGCCCGGAATCGCCCTGGAGGACCCGGGGCTTGGCCGGCTCCAGCACGAGGTCGAGCCCCACCGGGTCCGGTCCGCTCCCGTCGGCGGCGACGAGGCGCATGGGGAAGGCCCCGTCGGGGGATCCGGCCGGGTCGGCGGCGCCGGCCTCCGCCCCGCCCGGCCCCTCCAGCGCCCAGTCCTCGAGCCACACCCGGAAGGGCTCGGCCCGGGCGCCGGCCAGCCCCACCGCGCCCCGGGCGAAGCGGTCGAAGGCATGGAAGCTCCCGCCCTCGGGATCGGTGAGGGCGAAGTGGCCCATCCACGCCTGGCTCGTGGCCCAGGCCGAGGGGGTGGCCCGGGGCGTGGGCGCCAGCGCGCTCCGGAAGAGGGTGAGCTGGTACCCGAAGCGGCGCCCCTCCGCCGTCTCCAGGTTCCCCGTGAGGTACCACCACTCGGTGCGGAAGTCCGGATGGGGCCCGTGGTCCGCGGGGAACGCGAAGGGCCGCACCTCCGTGGCGCGGGCGTACCCCACGGTGTCCGCGCCGCCCAGCGTCTCCACCAGGGAGAGGGCGGCCCGGGGCTCCAGGCGCTCGTCGGCGCACGCCGCCGTCACGACCAGGAGGACCAGGCCCGCCATCGCCAGCGCCCGCCCACCCGGGAGGGAGCACGCCCGCCGACGCCCCCCGGACCACGTCCGCCCTCGCCTATTCCCCACGGAGCGCCTCCGCCGGCGACGTCCTCGACATGCGCCACGCCGGGTAGAGCCCGGCCACCACGGCGCCCACCACCGCCAGCGCCATCGCCTGGAGGAGGACGTCGGGGCCCACCTCCATGCGGAGCGTCCACCCGAAGGAGCGCTTGTTCACCACGTGGATCATGACCACGGCCAGGACCAGGCCCATGGGGACGGCCAGGATCCCGGCCACCACGCCCATGAGCCCGGTCTGGGTCGTGACCAGGTGCCAGACCTGCCCCGGGGTGAGGCCGTTGGCCCGGAGCACGCCCAGCTCCCGGGCCCGCTCCAGCTCCAGCGCCATGAGCGCCGAGAGCACCCCGACGAAGGCCACCACGAAGGCGAGGAGGCGGAGCACCGCGGTCACCTGGAAGGTGCGGTCGAACACCTCCAGCGAGCCCCGGCGGAGCGCCTCGTTGGTGCGGATCGAGACGGTGAGCCCCGCGGGGACCCGCTCCTCCAGCTCCCGCACGACCCGCGCCGCGTCCGCGCCCTCGTCCAGGAAGAAGCCCAGGGAGGTCACCCCGGGGTCGTCGTGGAAGCGGTCGTACGTGGACCGCGCCATCATCACCACGCCCTGCTCCGAGCCGTAGTCGTAGAAGACCCCCGCCACCGGGAAGCCCCGCGCCCCCGCCGGGGTGGGGATCGTGAGGGAATCGCCCACGCCGAGGCCGGCGCGGTAGGCCAGAGGCTCCGAGACCAGGACGGCGCCCTCCTCCCGGAAGGCCCGCACGGCCGCCTCGGGATCGGCCTCGAGGAAGTCGAAGGCGCCTTCGCCCCGGGGGTCCAGCTCCAGCGCCACCAGGCGCACGGGCCCGTCCCCCAGCGCCACCTCGACGCCCCGGTACGTGCTCCGCCCCGCCAGCTCCGGGTGGCCCGAGAGCGCCGCCACCAGCTCCGGCGGCATGGTCCCCGAGGGCCGGGTGGCCTGCACCGCGGGCAGCGAGACGTACACGTCGGCCTGGAGGGTGCCGTCCAGCCAGCTCACCAGCGTGCTCCGGAAGCTCTGGATCATGACGCCCAGCCCCACGGTGACGCTCACCGCCACCACCAGCGCGGCGATGGCCGGGGCGGTGCGGGAGAGCGCGGTCACCACGCCCCGGGAGGCCATGGAGCCCAGGATCCCGAAGAAGCGGGCCAGGAGGGGGCGGGCGGCGCCCACCAGGAGCACCGTGCCCGCGGGGGTCAGGAGCGCCATCCCCAGCATGACCAGGAAGAGGCCGGCGAAGCTCACCAGGAGGCTCCGGGTAGGCACGACCAGGAGGATCCCGCCGACCAGGCCCATGGCGAGGCCGGCCGCCGCGGCGCGGGGCACGGCGCGGCGGGCCCGACCCTCGGCCACCGAGCGGGTCTGGGCCAGGCGGGGCGGCGCGGAGGCCGCCTCCCACGCCGGGGCCAGCGCGGCCAGGAGGGTGGCGCCGAGACCCAGCGCCGCGCCCTTGAGGAGGACCTCGGGCGGGAGCTCGAGCCGCTCCACCGAGAGCACGAAGTAGAGGTCGTTGATGGTGCGGGTGACCATGCGCACCAGCCCCCGTCCCAGGACCACGCCGAGCCCCACGCCCAGGAGCGCGCCCCCCGTCCCGATCCAGGCCGCCTCCCGGAGCACGCCCCCCAGGATCTCCCGCCGGGTGACGCCCAGGGCGCGGAGGCTCCCCAGCCGCTCCCGGCGGCGCACCACCGAGAAGGTCATGGCGTTGTAGATCAGGAACATCCCGAAGACCAGCGCCAGGAGG
>CAZMTA010000032.1:0-41457 GCA_964569085.1 uncultured Gemmatimonadaceae bacterium
CCGTGCCCACGCCGGCCACGCCGGCGGAGGGGTTGAACGCCTCGGTGAAGATCGTGGCGAAGGCCGGCACGACCTGGCCGGCGTTGAGGGCGATGATGGTCAGGGCGCCCAGCACGTAGACCGCCGCCATGAGCGGGGCCAGGATCGACGTCACCCGCCCGATGCGGCTGATCCCGCCCAGGATCACCGTGGCCACGATGGCCGCCGTGATGAACCCGGTGACGGCCACCGGCACACCGAAGGTGGTGCTCATGGTGTCGGCCACGGTGTTGGCCTGCACCGCGTTCCCGGTGAGGAAGGCGGTGAACCCAAGCATGACCGCGAAGAAGACCGCCATGGGCTTCCACGCCGGCCCGAGGCCGCGCTCGATGTAGTACATGGGACCGCCCGAGGCCGCGCCCTCCCACGAGTGGGCCCCGCCCTCGGCGTCCACGTCCCGATACTTCTGGGCCAGCGTCACCTCGGCGAACTTGGTCGCCATGCCCACCACCGCGGTCACCCACATCCAGAAGAGCGCGCCGGGGCCGCCCCAGTGGATGGCGATGGCCACGCCGGCGATGTTGCCGATCCCCACCGTGGCCGAGAGCGCCGTGGTGAGGGCCTGGAAGTGGCTCACGTCCCCGGGCTCGTCGGGGTCGTCGTACTTCCCCGTGGTGACCGCGATGCCGTGCCCCAGGCGCCGGATCTGGACGAAGCCCGTGCGGACCGTGAGGTAGAAGCCGGTCCCCAGGAGGAGGATCACCATGAAGGGGATGTTCTCGTCCCCCACGGAGATCCCGAGGTTCACGACGTACTGATCCAGGAAGTCGACGATGGACTGAAGCCAGAGCATGCGCAGGTCCGGATGAGGAGGGTTGGGGAGCCACGGGCCCCCGGGCAGCCCCTACAATGCCCCGACCCCCCTCGCCAGGCAAGGCGGCGAGAGGGGTCGGGGGAACGCGGCGGGCCCGTTCGGGAGCGCGGGGCTCCCGGGGGCGGGGTCGGCCTCAGGCGCGGGCGCGGGTCTGCTCCAGCAGTCGGTGCGCCACGCTCTCGGCCAGCATCTCGTGGGCGCGGTTCACGATGGCGTCCAGGGACGGCGACTCCATGAACATCTCCTCGGCGCGATCCCGCAGCTCGGGGACGGTCGGGAGGTGGGGCAGCGACATCTCGGCCAGGCGGGCCTCCACCTGGTCCCGGGCGTTGCGCGCCTTCACGGCCAGCTCCTCGAGCCCGTGGGACTCGGCCCACTTCTCCCGCACGCGGGCCACGACCTGGTCCAGGTGGACCGTGGCGGCCAGGTCGCCGGCCACCTTCTCCACCACCTTGCGGCCCACGGGCTTCTCGCCCCGGACGATCTCCTCGGGCGGCTCCCGGAGGTCCCACACGAAGCCGGTCCAGGAGAGCGCCTTCAGGATGTAGTAGGTGATGTCGATCTCCCACCACTTGAAGCCCTGGCGGGTGGCGCTCTGGTAGTGGTGGTGGTTGTTGTGCCACCCCTCACCCAGGGTCACGAGAGCCAGGAACCAGTGATTCCGGGAGTCGTCCCCGGTGAGGTAGCGCTGGTTGCCCAGGCCGTGGGCCAGGGAGTTGATGAGGAAGGTCCCGTGGTATACCAGGACCGTGCTCAGGAAGAAGCCCACGAAGAGGCCGGGCCAGCCGCCGAAGACGAAGCAGCCGATGCCCAGGAGGACCGCGGGCAGGACGTCGTACTTGTCCAGCCACCGGAGCTCGGGGTACTTGGCCAGGTCCCGGATGGTGCCGTAGTCGGGCTTGAAGTTCTTCTCGGAGAAGATCCAGCCCACGTGGGAGTAGAGGAAGCCGTGGTGCCGGGGCGAGTGCACGTCCTCCGGCGTGTCCGAGTGCAGGTGGTGGTGCCGGTGGATGGCGGCCCACCAGAGCGCGCCCTTCTGGGCCGAGGTCTGCGCCAGGAAGGCCAGGAGGAACTGTCCCACCCGGCTCGTCTTGTAGGAGCGGTGCGAGAAGTAGCGGTGGAACGCGCCGGTGACGCCGAACATCCGCACCACGTACAGGATGACGCACATCCACACCGCGTACGCGGGGAACCCCGTCCAGAAGACCCCCAACGCCGCGATGTGCACGAGGATGAAGGGGATCGTGTTCGGATATACGATGTCGTCGTGGGCGTGACTGTGGTCTTGGGCCACGGCGGGATGCTCCGGTTCTGCAGGGGAGGAGGGCCTTCGGTCTCCGATGGCCGGCAAGCTAACACGCGGGCTGGACGGGGCCAAACCGCGGAGTTTCCGGCACGGGCTGATACACGGCGGACGCCATTTCGGTTCGTGCCGCCCCGCAGCACGGTCTCCCGGAGGCCGTCCGGGCGTCCCGTGACCTCGCGGTGGCGCGGGAGGGCGGGCGGTCGCGCCGGCTGGACGGGGGTTGGGGATGGTCGGCCCGCCTTGTATTTTCAAATTCACATCCATGAATACGACTGCCCCTCCCCCGATCCTGGACCGCCTCTCCACCCTGGGTGACGAGACGCGCACGCGCCTCCTCGTCCTGCTGGAGCGCTCGGAGTTCACCGTGTCCGAGCTGTGCGCCGTCCTCCAGATCCCCCAGCCCACCGTGAGCCGGCACCTGCGGACGCTGGCGGACGACGGCTGGCTGGAGCACCGGACCCAGGGCCGGAACCGGCACTACCGCCTGGCCGAGGAGCTCGAGCCCGCCGCCCGGGAGCTCTGGCGGGTGGTCCGGGCGGAGCTGGGCGGCGCCGGGGTGTACGCCGAGGACGGGGAGCGGGCGCGGCAGGTGCTGGACGAGCGCCGGCGGCGCTCCGCCGAGTTCTTCGCGGCGTCGGCGGACCGGTGGGACCACCTCCGGCGGGACCTCTTCGGCGACCGGGCCGAGCTCCTCCCCTTCTTCGGCCTGGTGGAGCCCGACTGGACCGTGGGCGACCTGGGCATGGGCACCGGAGGGCTGACGGCGCTCCTGGCTCCCTTCGTGCAGCGCGTCGTGGGCGTGGACCGCTCCCCGGAGATGCTGGAGGCGGCGCGGGCCCGCCTGGCCGGGACCTCCAACGTGGAGCTCCGCGCCGGCGAGCTCGAGGCGCTTCCCCTGGAGGACGGCTCGCTGGACCTGGCGGTGGTGAGCCTGGTGCTCCACTACGTGGTGGACCCGCCCGCCGTGCTGGACGAGGTGCACCGCGTCCTCCGCCCCGGCGGCCGGCTGCTGGTGGTGGAGATGCGCGCCCACGACCGGGGCGCCGAGTACGCCGAGGAGATGGGCCACGTGTGGCCCGGCTTCGAAGGCGAGGACATGGCCGCGTGGCTGGACGCGGCGGGCTTCGAGGCGGTGCACGCCGCCCCGCTCCCGCCGGATCCCGAGGCCAGCGGCCCGCTTCTCTTCCTGGCCCGGGGCCGGCGCCCCGGCCCGGACGGATCCTGACGCCCGAGACGACGACCGAGCAGCACCGCTTCACGAACCCGAACACCGACGAGGAATCATGAGCGACACCGCCCTGCTCACCGAAGAGCAGATCAACGACACGACCGGGACGTCCCGGCCGCCCTTCAAGGTCAAGGACCTCTCCCTGGCCGAGTGGGGCCGCAAGGAGATCCGCCTGGCCGAGCAGGAGATGCCGGGCCTCATGGCCGCCCGGGAGGAATACGGACCCGACAAGCCCCTGGCCGGCATGAAGGTCATGGGCTCCCTCCACATGACCGTCCAGACCGCCGTCCTCATCGAGACGCTCATGGACCTGGGCGCCGACGTGCGGTGGGTCTCGTGCAACATCTTCTCGACCCAGGACCACGCCGCCGCGGCGGTGGTGGTGGGCCGCGACGGCACCGCCCACGAGCCCGAGGGCGCCGCGGTCTTCGCCTGGAAGGGCGAGACGCTGGAGGAGTACTGGTGGTGCACGGAGCAGGCCCTGGAGTGGCCCGACGGCTCCGGCCCCGACCTCATCGTGGACGACGGCGGGGACGCCACCCTCCTCCTCCACAAGGGCGTGGAGTTCGAGGACGCCGGCGCGGTGCCGGAGTTCGACGCCGAGAGCGAGCCCGAGGAGTGGGGCGTGATCCTGGGCGTGCTCCGCCGCTCGCTGGAGCGGGATCCCCAGCGCTACCACCGCCTGGTGGAGAACATCCGGGGCGTGTCCGAGGAGACGACCACCGGGGTCCACCGGCTCTACGAGATGGAGAAGGACGGCTCCCTGCTCTTCCCCGCCATCAACGTCAACGACTCGGTCACCAAGTCCAAGTTCGACAACCTCTACGGCTGCCGGCACTCGGTCGTGGACGGGCTGAACCGCGCTACCGACGTCATGATCTCCGGGAAGATGGCCGTGGTCTGCGGCTACGGGGACGTGGGCAAGGGGTGCGCCCAGGCGCTCAAGGGCCAGGGCGCCCGGGTCGTGATCACCGAGATCGACCCCATCTGCGCGCTCCAGGCCGCCATGGAGGGCTTCCAGGTCCTCACGCTGGACGACGTTCTCGAGACGGCGGACATCTTCATCACCGCCACGGGGAACAAGGACATCATCACGGCGGAGCACATGGCCCGCATGAAGGACAAGGCCATCGTCGCCAACATCGGCCACTTCGACAACGAGATCGACATGGCCGGCCTCAAGAAGATCGACGGGCTGGAGCGCACCAACATCAAGCCCCAGTACGACGAGTTCCGCTTCCCCGACGGCCACTCGGTGCTGATCCTGGCCGAGGGTCGCCTCATGAACCTGGGGTGCGCCACCGGCCACCCGAGCTTCGTCATGAGCGCCTCCTTCACCAACCAGGTCATCGCGCAGCTCGAGCTGGCGGCCAACGCCGGCGAGTACGGGAAGAAGGTCTACGTGCTGCCCAAGCACCTGGACGAGAAGGTGGCCCGCCTCCACCTCGACCAGCTCGGCGCCCGCCTCACGGAGCTCTCCGAGGAGCAGGCCCGCTACATCGGGGTGCCCCAGGAGGGGCCGTACAAGCCGGACCACTACCGCTACTAGCGGCGGCGAGGGCGACGCTCCCCCCGGGGAGCGGCACGGGCGGGGCGGGGCCTCCGGGCTCCGGCCCGCCTTTTTCGTGCCTGTCGGGCGAGGTCAAGACGGAGATCCCGCCGCGCCCTCCCCGAACGGAAACGGCCCCGCCACCCGGAGGTGACGGGGCCGATCCCCCTTCATGCGGTCCGGGCGCGCGGAGCGCGCGCCGGCCCGTGGGCTACGAGATCAGAACCGCACCTCGAAGCCCAGGTTGAAGGTCCGCGGCAGACCCATGTAGATCTCCGCGTCGTCGGCGTCGTGGTCGCCGTCGAAGCCGTTGAAGCGCGAGTTGTCCGTGGCGTCCTGGACGTACTCCGCGTCGAACAGGTTGTAGACGTTGGCGAAGAGCCGGAGGTCGCCGGCCGCCGGGAGGATGTCACCCAGGCGGTAGGACCCGTGGAAGTCGAAGACCGTGTAGCCCGGAGCCTTCCAGGGCTGCACGCCGGCCTCGGACGCGTCGTCCCGGCCGGAGGGCTCGAAGGCCGACCAGTGCTCGGCGAAGGTCTTGCCCTGGAGACGGAAGTACGCCCCCTGCACCGGGAAGAGGCTCACCGCGTAGGCGAACTGCGTCTGCGGCGCGTCCCCCACCTTGATGCCGTCCAGGTAGAGCTGCTCGGTGAAGCTCTCGCCCTGACGGTCTTCGGGGCGGAAGGTGGCCGAGACGTCGGAGATGTGCTCCCAGTTCCCGATGGAGCCGGCCACGTCGAAGCGCACCGTCTCGCTGGGCTGGTAGGCGCCCTGGACCTCGATGCCCATGTGGCGCGCGTCCACGCCCAGCAGGTTGGCCAGGCCGTCCCGCTCCGGACCGTAGAGATCCTGGACGAAGATGTTGTACGTCCGGTCCCGCCACGTGGTGTGGTAGACGTTGGCGTCGAGGGACAGCCCCCGGTCGTTGGACCGGAACGTCATGCCGGCCTCGAAGGACAGGAACGTCTCGTTGGTGGGATCCTCGTTCTTGATGCCGCTGACGTCGTCGATGACGCCGTCGAAGATCGGCACCTTGGAGACCCAGCCGGCGTTCCCGTAGAGGGACAGCTCGTCGCTGACGTTGCGCACCGCGCCACCCTTGATCTGGTAGCCGTAGAGGTTCCCCGAGGAGATCTCCAGAGGCTGCCCGTCGGCGCCGGCCGTGAAGTGGTCCGTGAAGTCGTAGGTGTTCACGTTCCAGCCCGCCATGCCATAGAACGAGCCGTCCTGCGTGGCCCGCTCGGCCTGGAGGTAGGAGCCGAACCAGTTCACGTCGTTCGTGTTGAAGTAGTTGATCTTGTCCCCCAACACCCGACGGCTCTCCTCGCTGGTCCAGAAGTCGGAGCTGCAGCCCCGGAAGCAGTCGACGTAGTACGACCCGCCCAGGAGGTCACGGACCTCGCGGTAGTGGTCGATGGAGGCGGTGCGCCAGTCGATGCCGATCTCGCTGGTCCACCCGTTCTCGTAGTCCTTCCGGAGCTTCGAGATGGCGCCCACGGTCCACTGGTTGTTGACCGAGTTGCGCAGAATGCCGCGGGCGCCCTCGCCGGCCGCCGCGTTCTCCTGGTTGTCCTCGATGGTGGCGTTCCAGTCGGGGAAGCGCTGGGTGTAGCGGTAGTCCCACACCATCGACCCGTAGGTGCCCGTGCCGCCCCCGGCCCCGCCGGAGTAGTAGGCCACCGTGGAGAGGGTCAGGCCGTTCCCGAAGTACGAGTACCAGTTCAGGTTGACCTGGGGCTTGTGGAAGTAGTTCTCCCGCTCGTTCAGGTAGTTCGGGTCGTAGCGGTCGGAGACGCCGCTGCCCGGGCCGGTGCTGTTGTACTGCTGGCCCGTGTAGCTCGGGCTCACCGGACCGACGTTGGGGCTCCAGTCACGGCCCGCCTCGGGGAACTCCTCCAGCGCCGCCGGATCGTATCCCTCCAGCGAGCGGGCGAAGTCGGCGTCCAGCGTGCCCGCGTTCAGCATGTAGAGGTTCTGCCCGTGGCGCTGCGGGGCGCCGACCGCGTAGAGCTCGAGGCGGTTCCGGGCGTTGATCTGGTAGGACGAGGCCAGGTAGTAGGCCCAGGCGTCCGTCCAGGTGGCCTCGTTGTCCAGGGAGGCCGTGGGGCCGCCGCCGAAGATCCCGTCGCCGGTCTTGCGGACCAGCGAGGCCGTGACGGCGAAGCCGCCGCCGAACTCGCCGGTGTGCCCGACGAAGGTCTCCTTCAGGAAGTTGCCCGAGCCGAACTCCTGCTTGTAGGAGAGGCCCCGGCGCATGGCGGAGGGGTCGGTGATGACGTTGAGCGTCCCGCCGATGGAGGGCGTGGCCAGGTTCACCGCGGAGAGGCCGCGCTGGAGCTGGACGCTGGTGGACGCGTCGCCCAGGCCGTCCCAGTTGGACCAGTAGACCCAGCCGTTCTCCATGTCGTTCACCGGCACGCCGTTGATCATGACGGCCGTGTTGCGCTGGCTGAAGCCGCGGACGTTCACCCGGGCGTCGCCGGCGCCGCCGCCGCCCTGCGTCGAGTAGACGCTGGGGGTGACGTTGAGGACCAGCGGGAGGTCCCGGGATCCGAGCTGGTTCTGGATCTGGACCTTGCTCACGTCCGTGAAGGCCACCGGGGTCTTCCGCTCCTGCGCCCGCGACGCGAACACCTCGATGGCGTCGATGGCGATGGCCTCCTGGCTGAGCCGGAAGTCCACGGTGCGGGTGGTGCCGGCGGCCAGGGTGACGTTGTCCACGACCTGGAGGCCGTAGCCGATGAAGCGGGCCTCGACGGTGTAGGGGCCGCCGGCACGGAGGTTCGTGACGGTGTAGCGGCCGTTGCCCTGGGTGAGGGCACCGTTCTGAAGGCCGGAGACCTGGTTGACGATCACGACCTGGACGCCGCTCAGCGGGGCCCCGCTCATGTCGGTCACCAGGCCGGTGACGGTGGCGGTGTTCTGCGCCTGGAGCGCGCCGGGCAGCACGAGGGCGGCCGCGGCCAGCAGGCGGAGACAGTTGCTCAAACGCATGTGGGATTCCCTCCGGGAAGGGAGTGGCGGGAGTGACACGACCGGGAAAATTCCCGTGTCGAGCCAAGACTGTAACGATTCCCCGCCGAGGTGAAGGGAAACATCCGGTCACGAAGCCGTAACGACCCCGGGAGGACGGACGCCGGTCTGCGGATTGGGTCCGCGCGGGGGCCGGAAGAAGCCTGGAGGCACGGGGCTGATGCCGGGATGGAGGGGGGTCCGCCCTCCGAAAAGATTGTTGCCTGGACGACACTATATTTGCACCCTTTGGTGCAAGCCCGCCGCCGCCACCGGCGTGTCCGGGGCCCGCCCGGCCCGGCCCCGGGAGGTCCCGGGAGCGAGGGCGGTGGGGCCGCGCCGACGGTAGCTCGAGGGGGGGCCCGGAATGCAGAGCGGCGCCCCCGGGGATCCCGGGGGCGCCGCTCGGTCCGACTGGCCGGGTGGGCGTCAGGCGGTGCCCATGTACGCCGGCCGGGGCCCCTCCACCGGGAGGCCTTCGATCTGGCGGAAGGCATAGGCGGCGTAGTGCAGCTCGTTTCCGGCGAAGAAGGGGAAGGCCGCGTCCCGGAACGCCATCACGTGATCGTAGACCCGCTTGAACTGGGCGTCGCCGGCTGCGATCTCCTGCAGGTACTCGTTGCTCTCACGCCACGCCGCGTCGAGGATCTCCTCGGAGAAGGCGCGGAGGCTCACGCCGCCCTCCACGAGACGCCGGAGCGCCTGGGGGTTCTCCGTGTCGTAGCGGGCCATCATGTCCTGCTTGGCCTCCTTGGCCGCGATGGCGACGATCTCGCGGTAGGTCTCGGGCAGCTCGTCCCACGCCTGCTGGCCAACCAGGAGGCTGTTGGTCACGCCGGGCTCCCACCATCCGGGCATGTAGTAGTACGGCGCGATCTCCTGGAAGCCGAGCTTCTCGTCGTCGTACGGCCCGACCCACTCGGTGGCGTCGATGGCGCCGCGCTCCAGCGCCGGGAAGATGTCCCCGCCCGCCAGCACCTGGACGCTCACGCCCAGGCGGGTCATGATCTCGCCGCCGAGCCCGGGGATCCGCATGCGGAGCCCGTTGAGGTCCGCCAGGGTGTTCACCGGCTCCCGGAACCAGCCGCCCATCTGGGCGCCGGTGCTCCCCATGGGGAAGTTGACGATGCCGAAGTCGGAGTAGACCTCCCGCATGACCTCGATGCCGCCGCCCTGATAGAACCAGGCGTCCTGCTGGCGGGTGTTGAGGCCGAAGGGGACGGCCGCGTCGAAGGCCAGCGCCGGGGCCTTCCCGATGTAGTAGTAGCCCGGGGTCATCCCGCACTGGACCGTGCCCTGCTGGACCGAGTCCATGACCTGGAGGCCCGGCACGATCTCGCCCGCGGCGTAGACCCGGATCTGGAACCGCCCCTCGGTGAGCTGGCCCACCCGCTCGGCGAAGCGCTCGGCGCCGCCGTGGAGGATGTCCAGGCTCTGGGGAAAGCTCGTGGTCATGCGCCAGCGGACGTTGGGGCCGGAGATGACCCCCTCGCCGTCCTGGAGCGCGGCCTGCTCCGGCGCGCACGCGCCCCCCACACCCACCGCCGCCGCCGCACCGGCCGCCGTCTTCAGAAAGCGTCGTCGCTCGATCCGCTCGCTCATGCCGTCTCCGTTTCCGGTTCGTATCTGGGTCGATCCGCGCCTCCTCGACCCGTCCCGGCGGGGGACGACGCCGGGGGGAGGCCCGGGAAGGCGGAGAAGGTAGGGGCCGGGTGCAGCCGCCGACAGGGTGTCCGGACTCGCCTCAGGGCACCCGGCGGAAGTGGAGGTCCGTCACGCGCCCCGCGGCCACCCGGAACGCCTGCACCCGGCCCCCGGCGCGCTCCACGACGGTGAGCGTGACCCCGTAGCGGGCCAGCGTGTCCCGGTCCCGGGCCTCCAGGGGCCCGTCCAGGAAGTTGCCCACCTCGAGGCGGAGCCCGCCGTTCTCCTCGACGACGCGGTAGACCGCGTCCAGCTCGTCGCTGCGGTAGCGCCCCGCCCACGCCGCCCGCTCCCCGGCCTCGAGGGCCACGGCGGCCGGGGCGGTCCCGTCGGGGTCGCTCCCTCCCCCGCCCTCCTCCGCCACCGGGTCCATGATGGGCTCGAGGAAGACCTCGGCCACCCGTCGGGCCCGGCGGGAGGGATTCGCGTCGGCGCGGTTGCACAGGGTGAGGACCGTGAGGTCGTCGTCGGGGAAGCGGGTCAGGTCGGCCCGGTATCCCACGAAGGAGCCGCCGTGGCCCACGGTCCGGCGCCCCCGGTGGGTCCGGTGCTCCAGGCCCAGGGCGTACGTCAGGGTGTCGCCCGTGGTGAGGACCCCCCGGCGGAGCATCGCCTCCCGCCACGCCGGTCCGCCCACCTCGGGCTCGACCAGGTTGCGGGCCCAGAGGGCCAGCTCCTCCACCGACGTGAACACCCCGCCGTCGCCGATCATGGGGAGCGTGGTCGTGCTGATCCGCCACCCGCCCTCCTCGAGGGGCGCGTACCCCACCGCCCGGTCCGGCACGATGCGGCCCGGATCGTCGTGGTAGTGGGTGGCGTCCATCCCCAGCGGCCGGAAGAGCCGCTCCTCCGCCACCTGGGCCAACGTCCGACCCGTGGCCCGGAGGACCACCTGGGAGAGGAGCCAGTAGCCGGAGTTGCTGTAGAGGTGCTCCGAGCCCGGCGGGAAGTTGGTCTCCCGCTGCGCGGTGACCAGCTCCAGGAGGTCTTGGTCGGAGTACCAGTCCTGGTCCTCCAGCCCGGCGAGGGTGGCCAGCGTCAGGTAGTCCCGGGCGCCGCTGGTGTGGTGGAGAAGGCTCCGGAGCGTGAACTCCGGGCCGTAGTCCGGGAGCTCGGGGATCCAGCGCCGGACCGGGTCGTCCAGGTCCAGGACGCCCTCCAGGTCCAGGAGCGCGACGACGCCGGCCGTGACCTGCTTGGACACGGAGCCGATGCGGAAGACGCTCGTCGGGGAGAGGGGCACGCCGTGCTCCAGGTCCGCCATGCCGTAGCCCCGGGCGAAGACCAGCGCGCCGTCCCGGAGGACGCCCACGGCGCAGCCCGGCGTCCGGGTGTCGTCGATGTCGGCGAACACCGCGTCGATGCCCGCGGCCACCGAGTCGGACACCGAGCCCCGGGGCAGCCGCCGGGGCGCCGGGGCGGAGAAGGAAGGCGCGGCCCCCGTCCGACGGAGAACCCGCCCCGGGCGGGCGCCGGTGGCCCCGTCCTCGGCCGTGTAGACCACCTCTCCCCCCACCCAGACCCGGTGGATTCCGGTGGAGACCGCCCAGGGGTCGTCCGGGGTGGCCCGGTCCCCCACGGTCGCGGGGTCGAAGAGCACCAGGTCGGCGGGCGCTCCGGGCCGGATCACGCCGCGCTCGGGGAGCCCGACGTGGGCCGCCGCCAGCGCCGTCGACTTGTGGACCGCTTCCTCCAGCGTGAGCCGGCCCTCCCGCACCCACGGCCCCACCACACGGGTGAACGAGCCGAAGCCCCGGGGATGTCCGCCCCGGAGCGCGCCGTCGGAGGCCACGTTGGCGTACGGCCACCGGAGCAGGCGCACCACGTCCTCCTCGGCCATGCTCGTGGCGATGATGCTCTCCTCGGCATCCTGCCCCACCGCCTCCTGGGTCAGGGCCATGTACGTGTCCACCGGGTCCTCCCCGCGCTCGCTCGCCACCTCCGCCAGGGTGCGCCCCTCGTACGCTGGCTCCGGCTCGTAGCGGGCCAGGAGGATCCCCTCCGGGGGGGCGAGCTCGCGGAGGGCGAACTCGAAGGCGGACCGGTCCTCGAAGTCCCGCTCGGGGATGAGGACGGTCATGGTGGACTGCCAGAAGGTGTAGGGGTACACGTCGGCGGTGATCTCCACCCCGTCCCGTCGCGCGCGATCCAGGCGGTCCAGAAGCCGCTCCGCGTCCCCCCACAGACCCTTCATGGCCAGCTTCATGTGGGAGATCTGGACCGGCACCCCGGCCTCCCGGCCGATGCGGATCGCCTCCTCCACCGCCTCCCACAGCGCCCGGTCCTCGCTCCGCATGTGGGTGATGTAGCGCCCTCCCGCCCGACCGGCCTCCCGGGCCAGCGCGAGCACCTCCTCGGTGCCGGCCAGGTTGGCGATGCCGTACTCGAGGCCGGTGGAGAGACCGAGGGCCCCCGCGTCCATCTCGGCGCGCAGGAGCTCCGTCATCTCCGCCACCTCGCCGGGCGTCGCCGGACGCCTGTGGTCCTCGCCCATCACCCGCCAGCGGAGGGCGCCGTGCCCGACGTAGGACGCCACGTTGGGCGCCACCCCCGTGTCCGCCACCGCCTGGAAGAACCCGGCCAGCGGGATCCTGGACGACCCGTCCTGCCCCACCACGACCGTGGTGATCCCCTGGCTCACGGCCCCCAGGGCGCCGGGCTCCGCGAGGAGGCCCCGGTCGTGGTGGCTGTGGGTGTCGATGAAGCCCGGCGCCAGGACGAGGCCGTCGGCCTCGACGACCTCCTCTCCGGCCCGGAGGGCGAGCGCCCCCACCGCCACGACCCGGTCCCCCTCGACCCGGACCGCCGCCGTCCGGCCCGGCGCGCCGGTCCCGTCCACGACGCGGGCGCCGCGGATCAGGAGGGACTGGCCGGCCCCGGCCACGGGGACGAGGGTCAGCGCGAGGAAGAAGGTGACGAAGGCGAGGACGGTGCGGCGCATCGGGGCTCCGGGTCGAGGGAACGGTTCCCGGCAACCTCGGCGCCCGCGGGGGGCGCGAACAGGGGGGGAGGGCATGACGGCCTCGCCCCGCCGGCTCGAGCCTCCCCCGGAGCGCGCGCCTCCGCTCGGGCCCAGGGCACGCGCTGGCGCCCCGGCCGACGGGGCGTTACTATAAGCTTGAAACACATGCCCCCGCGGTCCGTCCCGACCCTCCCTGCCCACCCTCCCTTCAGGAAGACCTCCGATGTCCGACCAGGCTCCCCGAATCATCGCCGTCACCGGCGCCACCGGCGCCCAGGGCGGCGGGCTCGCCCGCGCCATCCTCTCCGACCCCGACGGCGGATTCGCCGTGCGAGCCCTCACCCGGAACCCCGACTCCGACGCCGCCCGCGCGCTGGCCGAGCAGGGGGCCGAGGTCGTGCGGGCCGACCTGGACGAGCCGGAGACGCTCCGGGCCGCCTTCGAGGGGGCCTACGGCGCCTTCTGCGTCACCAACTTCTGGGAGCACTTCTCCCCGGCCCGGGAGACCCAGCAGGCCCGCAACCTGGCCGAGGCGGCCGAGGCGGCGGGTCTGGAGCACGTCGTGTGGTCCACCCTCGAGGACACCCGGGAGCGGGTGCCCCTGGACGACGACCGCATGCCGACGCTCCAGGGGAGCTACAAGGTCCCGCACTTCGACTCCAAGGGGGAGGCGGACCGCTTCTTCCACGAGGCGGACGTGCCGGTGACCTTCCTCCGCACCTCCTTCTACTGGGACAACCTCATCCACTTCGGGATGGGTCCCCAGCGCGGCGAGGACGGCGAGCTCAAGCTCTTCCTCCCGGTGGCCGACGCCAAGATGCCCGGGATCGCCGCCGAGGACATCGGCGCGTGCGCGTACGGGATCTTCAAGGAGGGCCCGTCGCTGGCCGGGCAGTACGTCGGGATCGCCGGCGAGCACGTCTCCGGCGCGGAGATGGCCGAGGGGCTGGGTCGCGTCGTCGGCGAGGACGTGACGTACGTGCCCCTGGATTTCGACGCCTACCGGGCCTTCGACTTCGACGGGTCCGAGGACCTGGGCAACATGTTCCAGTACTACGTCGAGTTCGAGGAGCCCTTCCGGGCCCAGCGGCCCGTGGACCGGAGCCGCAGCCTCCATCCGGGCCTCATGAGCTACGACGACTGGCTGGAGCGGCACGGGGAGCGCATCCCCGTCCAGTGACGTCCCGGACGGGCGTGGCCGGCCGGACCCCCGAGGCGGGGTCCGGTCAGGCCCCCCGCTCCTCCCGGAGCCACGCCAGCGTGCGCTCCATCCCCTCCGCCAGCGGCACCTTCGGCTCCCAGCCCAGCACCGAGCGGGCCTTCTCCACCGGGAAGGTCTTGTGGGCCGTGGCCATCTCGATGAAGCCCTGGTCGATGGGCGTCGAGACGCCGGGGATCCGGTTCGCGAGCGCCATGGCCCGCGCCACCAGGACCGGCACGCCCTTGGGCTCCTTCCCGCAGAGCTCGCCGTAGCCCGCCATGAACCGCTTCCAGGTCGTGACCTCCGCCGAGACGTTGAACGCCTCACCCACCGCGTCGGGCTCGGTGGCGCACAGCAGGAGGGCGTCCACCACGTCGTCCAGGTAGACCGGGTTGAAGCCGAAGGACCCGTCGCCGAGGAAGACCGGATCGCCCTCGCAGACGTTGTGGTACATCCCCGTGGTCCAGATGCCCTCTCCGGGCCCGTAGACCATGGACGGCCGCGCCATCGACACCTCGAGCCCCGTGTCCGCGGACACCCGGGCGAGCGCCTCCTCGGCCCGGGCCTTGGTGCGGGGGTAGGTGGCCGGGTGGTCCACGGCCAGGGGCGCGGTCTCGTCCACCGCGTCCCGCCCCTCCATGTCGTAGACCCCCACGGTGCTCACGTGGACGAAGCGCCGGACCCCGGCCTCGGCGGCGGCCCGGGCCAGCGCCTCGGTGGCTTCGACGTTCACGGCACGGGCGGTCTCGGGGTCCGCCTGGAGGGCCGCGGCGGCGTGGAAGACCAGCTCGCGGCCCTCGACCAGGGCCGGAAGCGAGCCCGGGTCCCGGAGGTCCGCCGACACGAGCTCGACCCCCTCCGCGCGGAGGGCGGCGGCCTTGGTCAGGTCGCGGCCCGTGCCGGTCACGGCGGCGCCTTCCCGCGCCAACCGGCGGGCCAGCGCGCCTCCGATGAAGCCCGTGGCCCCGGTGACGAGGATCGGCACGCCTTCGAAGGGCGCGCTCACGGGACGCGGGGGGATGGGGTGCTCACGGGGGCTCCTCCTCCTGGCGGGACACCGGCTGCGACACCGGGCAACCTAGGAGGAGGACGGCGGCACGGCACCCTCGCGGGGGACGCCCCCCGCCTCAGCGGGGTGCCGGGTCCCGGCTCGTCCGCCGGTCCGGGTCCGCCATACCGGAAAGGCTCGGCCCGTTGCGCGCCGCGTCCAGGAGATCCATGAGGAGCTGGTCCTCCATGTCGTCCAGGAGGACCGCCGGGTCCACCGGCGTCCAGATGGGAAGCTCCCCCGGCCGGTGGAAGGCGACGGTGTAGCGCCCGGGCAGGAGGCGGTCGGGAATGGCCGCGGACCCCCCGATGGGGGTGAGGGTCACCAGCCAGTCGCACCCGTCTCGTGGATCGGTCCAATCACGCTGCATGCGTCCTCCCGGATGAAGTCGCTGGCCCAGAATGCAAAATCGGGGCCATCCCGGGGGGTCGGCGGGCCGGTCCGGGCCTTCGACCTCCTCAGTCCCCGGCCCGGGCCGATCCCGTCGCCCCGCCGTCCGCGGCCAGCGGGGCACCCGCGGCCGCCCCGTTCCCGGCGCCCCGGACCCCCTCCAGGAGTCCGGCCACGGTGGCGTAGAGCTGACGCGACCCGAAGGGCTTCGTGAGCACCGGGGCCGCGGGCTCCGGCGAGGGCGCCTCGACCATGCGACCCCGCATGAAGAGGACCGGCAAACCCGGGTGGAGCGCCCGGACCCTCCGGAGCAGCCCCGCGCCTCCGCCCCCGGACAGCGACAGGTCCGCCACCAGGAGGTCGAAGGGATCCTCCGCCTGCCGCACCAGGTCCAGGGCAGCCGGCGCGTCGAGGGCGGACGCGGTCCGGTACCCGGCCCGGAGGAGCAGGCGCTCGACCACGCGGACCACGAAGGGCTCGTCGTCCACCACGAGGACGCGCGCCGCCGCGGGCAGGATGCCGGGGCGGCGTCCCAGCCCCGGCCGGGGAGCACCGAAGGGCCGGAGGTCGGGTCGGGCCGGGAAGCCGGCGCGAGGGGTCTCCTCGGCCGGAGGGACGGGATCGCGGAACGGGTCGCTCATGTAGGTCGGCCTTCCGGGTTCCCCACCCCGCCGGAGGCGGAGGCGGGACGGGCCCGGTGATGATCGGAGGTGGCGGGGGAGCCGCGCCCGGGGGGACGGCTCGAACGGCTTCCAGAATTGCACGCTCCGTGCCAACTCGGCCGGCCCGGGGGGTGGCCCCCGGGCAAACCCGCACCGACGCTAGGCCGCCCAGATCTCCTTCAGCACCCGGCGGAAGTTCCCGCCCAGCATCAGGCGGATCTCGTCGTCGCCCCAGCCCCGGCGGACGAGCCCCTCGGTGAGGAGGTACGTGCGCTTCTGGGTGGGCATCTCGTCCATGTCGATCTTGTGGCGGAAGCGGTACTCGGCCCGGTAGCGACCCCCGATCCGCTCCCACCGCTCCGGCGGGGACGCGTCGTACCCGCCCCGGATGTCCGTGTCGGCCCCGATGCCGACGTGCTCGACCCCCACCAGGCGCGCCACGTGGTCGAAGTGGTCCAGCAGGGACTCCAGCGTCGTGGGCTCGTCGGCGGCCACGAAGCTCCGGACCATGGTGATCCCCATGACGCCCCCGGTCTCGGCCATGCGCCGGATGGCCTCGTCGGTCTTGTTCCGCAGGAACCCCGGGACGAGGGCGCGGGCGTTGGAGTGGGTGATGAGGACCGGGGCCGTGGAGATCTCGAAGGCGTCCAGGGTCGTGCGGTCCCCGCAGTGGCCCACGTCCACCGCCATCCCCACCTCGTTCATGCGGGCCACCACGTCCGCGCCGAAGTCCGAGATCCCGCCGTCCCGGTCCTCCATGCTCCCGGTGCCGATGCGGTTCTGGGAGTTGTAGGTCAGCTGGGAGATCCGCTGCCCCAGCCCGTGGAAGACGTCCACGTCGTCCACCTCGCGGAAGTGGTCCGAGTTCTGGAGCCCCAGGATCACGCCCAGCTTCCCGGATCCGTTCACCTCGTCCAGGTGGCGGGGCTCGGTCACCCGGAGGAACCGATCCGGATGGTGCGCGATGAACCCGTTCCACTCGCCGAAGTAGGTCCGGGCGGCCTCGTGCGCGTCCCGGCCGGACGTCCCCCCGCCGGTCGGATGGAAGACGTCGATCCCCGAGTCCCGGTAGTAGGCGAAGTCCTCCTCGGTGAAGGACGACGGATCCCTCATCCACCGTCCCACGTTGCCTCCGGCGATGTCGAAGGGGCAGAGCATGTCCATGACGGTGGCCTCCCGCACCAGGCGCACCGCCCGCTCGCTGAACTCCTGCGCCCAGGGCGTGCCGGCAAAGAGCTCGTACCGGCCGCGGCCCACGAAGGGGGCCACCAGGGGGGCGGCGGCGGCCGTGGCGCCCAGGCGAAGGGCCGCGCGGCGGGAGAGGGGACGGGAGGGAGTGGGCTCGGGCATGGCGTCCTCGCGGATCGGGGGTCGTGCGGGTCCGGCGCAACGGGGAGGCTACACCCGCGGTCCGCCTGCCGCCATCATGGAGGCATGGCCGGCCTCCGACACAGGGTGGAAGCGTGGGCCCGCCGCCTGGGAGAGGACCTGGCGGCGGTGGGCCTCGCCCTGCGCCACCCGGCCACGCCGCCGGCGGCCCGCGCGGTCGCCGCCGCGGTGCTGGCCTACGCGCTGAGCCCGGTCGACCTCATTCCGGACTTCGTCCCGGTCCTCGGCTACCTGGACGACCTCCTCCTCGTCCCCCTGGGAATCGCCCTGGTGGTCCGCCTCGTCCCCGACGAGGTGTGGGCCGAGTGCCGCGAGCGGGCGCGGGAGGCGGGGCCCGTCCGTCCCGGGCCGCTGGCCTGGCTCGTGGCGGCCCTCGTCGTGCTCCTCTGGGTCGGGGTGGGGGCCTGGGCCTGGAGCCGCCTCCGACGCTGAGCGGCCGGCGAGGCCCCGTCGGACCACCCCGCGGCGTCGTGGGTACCCCGAGCCCATGGGTTCCTCCGCCTGGCTCCGCTCCCTGCTGCTGCTCCTCCTCCTGGTGGCCATCGACGCCCCCGGGACCGGGTCCGAGGACCGGAGCGTCCCGCCCGGCCCCGGCGACGTGGCCGTGGTGGGCATTCCGGCGGCGCCCACCCCAGCTCCGGTGGGCCATCCCGGCACCGCGGCACTGGACGCCGATGCGGACGGGGAGCTCGAACCCCGCCCCGATCCGGGTCCGGCCTCGACGCCGCCGCCTCCCTCCGTGGGGACGGAGCGGCCGACGGCCACGCGCCCCCGCCCCGCCCCGGGGTCCCTGGGCGCGCTCCGCGCCGGTCCCACCCTCGCCTCCATCCCCCCGCCTCCCTCCACCTGACGACCCGGCCGGCGGCCCTCGCCCCGGCCCCCGTTCCTGGAGCGTCGCGGCGCCCGATCGCCGCGCATGGAGGACCCGATGCAGATCCGCACCCTGGCCCGAGCGGGCGGCCTCGCCCTGATCCTGGCCACCGCCTCGTGCACCGAGACACCCGAAGGCTGGACCCCGGTCCTGGAGCAGACCTCCACGACCTTCGTGGGGGAGGAGACCGACGCCGCCCTGGAGGAGATCGCCCGGGCCCGGGCCACCCTCACCGAGGAGCCGGGCGAAGCCCGTGACGCGCTGGAACGGGCGGAGCTCACCCTGCGGCGCCTCTCCGGCGTCTACCTGCCCGTGTACGAGGCCAAGACCCGCGCGTACAACGCCTACCGGTACCATCTGCTCGGACGTGACGACGAGGCCGGTTCCGAGCTGGCGGGGATCGAGTCGACGCTCCTGGACCTGGGCGGGCGGGCCGATCCCCCCCTCCTGGGGGAGTTGGAGCGCATCGACGAGCTGACGGCCCGGGCGCGCCTCGAGGTCGAGGCCGGATCGGAGGAAGCCTCCGAGGCGCTGCGTCGCTTGGCGGAGGGGCTCGAGACCTTCCTCCTGAAGCGGGACCTCTGGCGTTGAGGCAGGCCTTCTCACCGGAGGGACGGCGCGCCCGGGACCGGGCAGACCTGGGGCGACCGGGGCTGCGGGCCCGACTGCGGCCCCACCTCACGCCTCCCCGCCTCCTTCTCGTCTCCTTCCTCGGGCTGATCCTGGTCGGGACCCTGGGGCTGAAGGTGCTCCCGGGGCTCTACACGGGACCGGGGCTCGGCTGGCTCGACGCCCTCTTCACCGCCACGAGCGCCGTCTGCGTGACCGGGCTGATCGTGGTGGACACCGCCACCTACTTCACCGGAGCCGGCCAGCTCTGGATCCTCCTGCTGATCCAGCTCGGCGGCCTCGGGATCCTGACCTTCACGACGCTGATCATCTTGGCGCTGGGCCGCCGTCTCTCCCTGCACCACGAGGCGGTCACCGCGCAGGTGGCGGACGTGGCTCCGGGGGTGGACTTCCGCCACCTGGTCCGGCGGATCGTGCTGTTCACCCTGATCTTCGAGGCCGCGGGCGCCGCGGCGCTCTTCCTGACGTGGCTCCCCCGCTTCGGGCCGGGCGAGGCGGCGTGGCATGCCCTCTTCCACGCCGTCAGCGCCTTCTGCAACGCGGGCTTCTCGACCTTCTCCGACTCCCTCACCGCGTTCCAGGGCGCGCCGGGCGTCCTGGGCGTGGTCATGCTCCTCGTGGTGGCCGGGGGCCTCGGCTTCCTGACGCTGGAGGAGCTCCACGCCCGGGGGCGGAACGGCCCCGCCGCCCGCCTCTCCCTCCACTCGCGGCTGGCCCTCAGCGTGACGGCGGTCCTCCTCCTCGGGGGGTGGATCGGGTTCACCTTCCTGGAGTGGAGCAACACCTTCGCCGCCCTGCCCCCGTGGCAGAAGGCGCTGAACGGCCTCTTCCTGAGCGTCACGACCCGCACCGCCGGCTTCAACACCGTCGACCCGGCCGCGGCGGCGGACAGCACGAACTTCCTGTCCATCCTCCTCATGTCGGTGGGCGGCTCCCCGGGGTCCACGGCGGGTGGGATGAAGACCACCACCGTGGCGCTCCTCGCGCTCCTGGCCTTCGCGCGCCTGCGGGGCCGCGCCCACACCGCGGCGTGGAGCCGGACCGTGCCCGAGGACACCGTCCAGAGGGCTGTGGGGCTGTTCGTGGTGGGCTTCGCCTCCATCACCGCCGGGATCCTGCTCTTCAGCGTGGCGGAGATCCGGCCCCTGGGGGCCGCTCCGGCGGGCACCTTCCTCGACTACATGTACGAGGCCGTGAGCGCCTTCAACACGGTCGGGCTCTCGACCGGCGTCACCGCCGGCCTGGCTCCCTTCACCAAGGTCCTGACGGTCCTGCTCATGTACGTGGGTCGGGTCGGTCCTCTCACCTTCGCCGCCGCCGTGGCGCTACGCCGCCGGGTCCACCCGGGCGGCTTCCGGTACGCACACGAAGACGTCATCATCGGCTGAGGAAGCAAACCATGAAGCGATTCATCGTCGTCGGGCTCGGCAACTTCGGCTCCGCCGTGGCCGAGACCCTCCAGTCCCTGGGCCACGACGTGGCCGCCCTGGACGTGGCCCAGGAGCCCGTGGACCGCATGGCCCGCTCCGTGAGCCGGGCCGCCGTGGGCGACGGCACCGAGGCCGAGACCCTCCGACGCATGGGCGCCGAGGACGCCGACGCCGCCGTGGTCAGCACCGGAGACGACATCACCGCCTCCGCCATGTGCACGCTGGTGCTCAAGGAGCTGGGTGTGCCGGAGGTGTACGTGAAGGTGGTCTCGGAGGCCCACACCCGGCTCATCGAGAAGATGGGCGTCACGGAGACGGTCTTCCCCGAGCGCGAGTCGGGGATGCGCCTCGGCAAGCGGATCTCCAGCCACTCGTTGCTGAACTACGTGACGCTGGGGCAGCACTTCAGCCTCCAGGAGATGGCCGTGCCCGCGGAGTGGGTCGGGAAGTCCCTTCGGGAGCTCGAGCTCCCCAACCGGTTCGAGGTGTCGGTCGTGGCGGTGCACGACTTCCTGGGGGACGAGATCCGCCCGGTGCCCGACCCCGACGCGCCCCTCAAGGAGTCCGACACCCTGCTCATGGCGGGGGTGGAGGAGAAGCTCGCCCGGGTGGCCCGGGGCGACTGAGCGGGGAGCGGCCTCCCCCACGGGCGTGGGCCCGCGGGGGAGCCGCCCTCCTCACTGGATCCAGTCGATGTGGCCGGGCCGCCGTTTCCTGGCGCGCCGCTCGGTCCGTCCCGACGGCTTCCGGGCGCCCGGGCTCCCGCCCCGGCTCCGGGGCTTCTCCTTCCCGCTCGGAGCCGGCGGCTCCTCGCCCCGGGTGCGGACGCCCTCCCAGATGACCCAGGGGACGACGAGGAGAAGGAGGTAGACGGCGAGCATCCGGGGCTCGCTGCTGACGCTGGCCCGGAGGGCACGCAGGACGACGGACGCGCGGAGCGCGGTGGGAAGGGCTGCAACGATCATGGGGACATCCTCTCGGAACGAAGTGGGGTCACGGACCCCGACGTCGCCGAGGAGAAGCCCTAGCGCCGCGGAGCCCTGGAAGCCGGAGCCACGGCCCGGAGGGGCGGCGGCAGGTCCAGGCGGCCCGAGAGGTGGCCGCAGCGGGAGAGGTGGAGCGCGACGCGGGCCCCCGCGGGGGAGGAGAGGGCGCCCGCGCCGTGCTGCGGCCGGAGCCGGGGGTCGGAGGAGCGCCCGGGAGCACCCGCGCCGGTGGGCCCGCCGCCCGACCCCTGCAGATCCGGGGCCCCGTCGGGTCCCGGCGAGAAGGTCGTCGTCGCGGCACGCTCGGCCCACGGCGCCCCGGACTCCAGGAGCGCCCCGCCCTCGCCGGACGACACCTCGCCCAGGGCGCCGAGGGGCGCCAGGGCTGCGGCGAGCAGGGTGAGGAGGAGCGAGCGGGACACGGACGGCCGGGTGGAGGCGTGGAAGTTCGGGGCGTGCTACCCCGGCGGGCTCCCGACGGGTCCGCCCCCGCGGGACGCGCGGCCGGTCGCCCCCCGCGACGGAAATCCGTTGCCCCGACGGGGCCCGCCCGACATAGTGGAGCCAGGCCTCCCCCCCGGCTTCCGCCTTCCCCCCCGAGGCGCTCGATCCTCGAACGGACGCGGCACCCGGCCGCGGAGGAGTCGCCATGAGCGCACGTCCCGACGCATCCACCCCCGTCGACGCGCCCGACCCCGGGCCCCCGCCCCAACCCGACGCGCCGACGCCCTCCGCCCCGCCGCCCCAGCCCTCCGTGGTCTGGAAGCTGGAGAACCGCACGCTGCGGCGGCTCCGGATCCGCGCCCGGGGCACCGACCTGGTGGTCCCGCCCTTCACCTCCCGCGAGGTGCGTCCGGGGTGCATCCCCCGGGACGAGATCGAGAAGTGGGTGAACCGGGGCCTGGTCCGCTACGGCCCGGTGGCGGTGGAGACCCCCATCGCCTGGTCCGGGGACTTCCTGAGCTCGTTCGTCGGCGTCGTGATCATGGGCGCCATGGCCGGCGTGGTCTGGCAGCCCACCGGCTCCGCAGCGGTCTGGTACTGGTCCGGGGTCCTGTTCGTCTCCCTGGTCCTGGCCATCCACAGCGTGGGCGGCTGGCGCGAGACCAAGCGCACGGCGCTCCGGCTGGCGCTCTCGGCCATGGGCGCCCTGGAGCGGTGGAGCGGCATCGTGAGCATCGGCCTCATCGGATTCGGGCTCCCGGCGGTGCTCGTGGGGGGCGAGCTGTGGGAGCTCAACTTCCTCGGGGTGCGGGAGGTGGGCGGCCAGGAGATCGGGGTGTCCACCGGCCTCCACCTCCTCCTCTTCATCGTCTTCGTGGGCGTGGTCTCGACCCTCCCCGCCCTCCTCTTCTACCTCTTCGACCGGCAGCACATGAAGGAGGTCCGAAGCCGCTTCTTCCGCGAGGTCATGCGGCTCGACCCGGCCATCCAGACGCTGGACGACGCGGTGGAGGCCTACGGCGCCGCCATCGACAAGGAGTACGGAGGCCGCACGGCCGGCGGGCTCTTCCGGGTGTCGGGGCTGCCCCTGGCCATCGGCACCGTCCTCATCACCCTGGGCTGGACGGCCACCCTGCTCCCGACGGCGGCCGACATCCTGGGCCGGGCGGCCCTCCCCGGGACGGCGGTGCTCCACGCCTACTTCCTCCCCCACCAGACCCTCTTCACCTTCGGGTTCCTGGGGGTCTACTTCTTCACGCTGAACATGCTCTTCCGGCGGTACGTCCGGGGAGACCTGGGCCCCAAGGCCTACAGCCACGTGGCCATGCGCGTCGTCATCGCCATCGTGCTGGTCTGGGTCCTGGGCGCCCTCCCCTGGGGGCGGGAGCTGGCCGGCGCCGCCATGGCGGCCGGCGCGCCCGAGGGGAGCGCGGAGCAGGTGGGAGCCGTGGCGGTGTTCCTCCTGGTGACGGCCTTCCTCATCGGCATCGTCCCGGAGTCGGGCCCGGCCATCTTCCACGAGTGGGTCAAGAGCCGCAGCTCGCTGGTGGGACGGGCCATCCCCATGCTCCAGGAGAGCATGCCGCTGACGGAGCTGGAGGGCATCACCCTCTACGATCGGGCCCGCCTCCTGGAGGAGGGGATCGAGAACGTGGAGAACCTGGCCCACCACAACCTGGTGGACCTCATGCTGGGCACCCGGATCCCCACGGGACGCCTGGTGGACCTGGTGGACCAGGCCATCCTCTACCTCCACACCCGGGACGTACGGCTCCCGCCGAAGGAGAAGCTCGCGGCCGCGGGCGAGGGCGGGGCGGACGGGGAGGGCGAGGCGGGCGGGACACGCCAGGAGGCGCTGGACGTCCTGCGCCACTACGGGATCCGCACCGCGACCGACCTGGAGGACGTCCTGTCCGCCGCGACCGACGTGGAGCGTGAGGAGCTCCTGGGCTGCCTGGGCGGGGACGGCCACGTGAAGACGCTGAAGGTCATCACCCACGCCTTGGAAGGGGACGACTGGATGTGCCACCTGCGCCACTGGCGGCGTTTCCGGGAGACCTATCAGCGGGTGTACGGCATCGAGGACTTCGAGGCCGAGGCCAGGGAGGCCGCCGACCACGTCGCGGACGGAGCCCCCCGTGCGGTGGAGCCGGCCCTCGCCGCGCCCGCGCAGGACGCGGGGCTCGGCGCCCTCCCGACCGAGGTCGGATCCGGCCCGGACGGGGAGGAGCTCACCACCGCCCCTGCCTAGCGGAGGGTCGGGGAGCCTGGGCGGGCGCCCAGGCTCCCCGGGATCCCTACTGGACGGTGAACTCCTGGAAGAGCCCGCCCCCCATGTCGCTGTTCTCCGTGATCCAGGCGTAGCGGCCCGGGCGCAGGTCCACGCTGAAGTACACGGTGTTGCCGGCCTTCCGCTCGTGGGACCCGCCCACGAAAGGCGCCGGCGCCGGGTTCTGCAGACCCTCGAGGTTGAACGCGTCCATCCAGGGCACCAGGGACTCGGGCGTCATGCCGTCGTCCAGGCGCACCACGTGGACGTCGTTGCCGAAGCCCACCTCGGGCTGGGCCGCGAAGGTGAGGGCCACGGTGTTGGAGCCGGCCACGGGGGTGCCCTCCTGGTGGATCCCCTCGCCGTCCAGGGTGAGGCGGACGCCCGCCTCGGGCTCGCCGGCGTCGGAGCGGTCCTCGAGGACCTCGATGGGGCGGATCATCCCCTCCACCCAGTGGAACTCGCCGTCGGCGGTCTTCATGAAGCACTCCAGGACGTAGCTCCCGGGCTCCAGCTCCACCGTGACCTGGGAGACCCCGCCCGGCACCACCATGCCCGGGCCGCCGAACGTCTCCGCACCCGTCCAGTACCAGCCCGGGACGGCGGGCCCCAGCTCCTCGAGCGCGGCGCCCTTCTCCAGCCCCTCGTCACGCATCCGGTACCAGACCTCGTTGATGGCCTGGCCCACCTCGGCCACGTAGTCGTCGTAGGTCTGGCCTTCGGGCAGGCGGGTGACGTAGACGAAGTGGGTCTCCTCCCCCCCGTTCCGGAAGCGGAGCGTGGTCCAGCCGGACTCGATCTGCTCGGGCGCCTCGAACGCGTAGTCCTCGGCGACGATCTCCACGACATGGGCGCCCTCGGGCACGTCGGGCTCGGGATCGGGATAGGCCTGGGCCACGGTCTGGGCGGCCGCGGGGGCGGACTCCTCCTCCCCGGCCGGATCGGCGTCGGAGCCGCCGCACGCCGCCAGGGCGGGCATCACGGCCAGGAGGGTCAGGACGGACAGGGCTCTGGGACGGATCATGGCAGGTCCTCTCTGTGCTTCGGGATGGCGGCCCCCCGAGGTGGGGAGCTCACGAGTCGGTCTCGACCTCCAGGACTCCCATCATGCCGAAGTCCTCGTGGTCGACGATGTGGCAGTGGAACATCCACTTGCCGGCGTAGTCCGTGTACCGGACCGCGATGCGGACCGTGGCCCGCTTGGGCACGTTCACGGTGTCCTTCCACTGGCGGAACGGGACGGGACGGCCGTTCACGCTCAGGATCTGGAACCGGAAGCCGTGGAGATGGAACGGATGGTCCATCCCCACCAGGTTCCGGAGCTCCCAGACCTCGGTCTCGCCCAGGCGAGCCCGGGCGTCCACGCGGTCCATGTCCATGAGGTTCCCGTTGATCCTGCCCTGGGTCAGGTTCAGGACCCGGACCGGCGTGGAGTCGGTGGGCTCCAGGGGAGGCACCGGGCGCAGCGTGGCGGGAATCGTCGGCGCGTCCACCGGGTCCTCGTCGGTGGTGGCGAGGGTCAGGACGCCCCGGGGCTCGTCCCAGTCGCGGGGACGGTAGAGCGGGCGGTACCGGTCGTAGGGGAGGTCGGTCAGCTCCACCTCCGTTCCGGCCTCGCCGGTCCCCCGCACCAGGACCTCCACCCGCTCGGTGTTGGCCAGGAGGACGTCGTCCCGCTCCACCGGGGCGCCGAACAGACCGCCGTCGCTCCCCACGTGGAGGAGGGTCTGCCCCGGGAGCGCGAGGCGGAACACCCGGGCGCCCGTCGCGTTCAGGATCCGCCAGCGCTGGACCTCGCCGGGGCGGATCTCCATGCGGGGCATGACCTGCCCGTTGACGAAGTAGACCGGGCCCTCGCGCCCGTTCTGGAAGTCGACGTCCGCCTGCCGGGTTCCCGGCTCCGGGAAGGAGAGGGTCCCGTCCTCCTCGAACCGGTTGTCGGTCAGGACGAGGAGCCGCTCCCGGAGCCCGTCGGGGAGAGGATCGTCGGGATCCCGGACCACGAACGCGCCCAGGAGCCCCTTTCCGATCTGCCACGTCGTGCGGCCGTCGGGATGGGGGTGGTACCAGTAGGTGCCGGCCGTGCCCTCGGGGATGGTGAAGCGGTAGGTGTACGTCTCGCCGGGCTCCACGGGGTGGAAGGGGCTCCCGTCGGCGTGGTACGGAAGATGGAGCCCGTGCCAGTGGATCGTCGTGGGCTCGTCCAGCTCGTTGCGGAGGCGGACCACGACGCTGTCGCCCTCTTCGACCTGCAGCGTGGGTCCCGGGAAGGTCCCGTTGTAGGCGTAGACGTCGGAGACGGTGCCGGGGAGGAGTGCCAGGCGCTCGGGGGCGGCGACGAGCTCGAACTCGACGACGCCGTCCGCGGCGTTCCGATCCGCCAGGACCGGTGGCTCCGAGAAGGCCTGGCCCGCCACGGCGGGCGGCGGATCGGCCTCCCCGCACGCGGCGAGGCCGGAGAGCACCACCAGGAGGGTCGACGATCGTAGGATGGATCGCATGGAGCGGGGGCGGGAGGGCAGGCCCGTCGGATGGCGTGCCAGGCCGCGGCTCGGGACTCCGAGGGGCACCGAGCGGGGGGCTCGGGTACTGGGCGCGCCGTCACGATGAGGGGGGCCGGACGAGCGACAGCGCACCATATGCGGCGGGTCGCCTTCCTGTCAAATCGGCACGGGGCGCCGTTCAGCCGCCGGACCCCACCGCCTCCACGGTCGCCCGCCGTCGTCCGAACTCCAGCGCGGGGTCGTCCACCCGCCCGTAGCGGAGGGCCAGGAGGTCCTTCACGTAGTTCTGGTGCAGGCGCCACGGGGCCTTCGAGCCCTGGCTGGGAAGCTCCGGGAGGGCCCGTCGCACGTACCCGGAGGTCAGGTCCAGGGCCGGCTCCTCCACCACCGTCGGGTCGTTCCGCCGCGGCGTGACCCGGTCCCAGCCGCGGCGCGCCATGTGGTTCAGGATCCGGCAGACGTGCTCGGCCACCAGGTCGCACTTCAGGGTCCAGGAGGCGTTGGTGTAGCCGAAGGTCGAGGCCAGGTTGGGGACGTCGCTGTACATCATCCCCTTGTACGTCAGGCTCTTCGAGAGGTCCACCGGCTCGCCGTCCACCACCGGCGTCACGCCACCCAGGAGCTGGATCTCGAGCCCCGTGGCCGTGACGATCACGTCCGCGTCCAGGTGGCGCCCCGAGCGGAGCCGAATCCCCGTCGGGGTGAACGCCTCCACCTCGTCCGTGACCATGGCGGCGCGACCGCTCCGGATGGCCTGGAAGAAGTCCCCGTCGGGCGCCACGCAGAGACGCTCGTCCCACGGGTCGTACCGGGGCGCGAAGTGGGTGTCCACGTCGTAGTCGTCCCCCAGCAGGTCCAGCGCGCCCTGACGGATGAGCCGCTTCATCAGGCCGGGCCATCGACGGGAGAGCTGGAACCAGAACATCTGACGCAGCGTGTTCTTCCACCGGGCGAGGGCGTACGCGACGCCCCGGGGGAGGACGCGGGCCAGCGCGTTGGCGATCCGGTCCTCCGCGGGCTGCGCCACGATGTAGGTGGGCGAGCGCTGGAGCATGGTCACGTCCTCCGCCGCGCCGGGGCTCTCCGCCAGGGCGGGCACCAGGGTGACCGCGGTGGCGCCGCTCCCCACCACCACCACCCTCTTCCCGGCGTGGTCCAGGTCCTCCGGCCAGCGCTGCGGATGGACGAGCGTCCCCTCGAATCGATCCAGGCCCGGCCACTCCGGCGTGTAGCCCCGGTCGTAGCGGTAGTAGCCGGTGCAGGTGTAGAGGAAGGAGCAGGTGAGACGCTCCGGCCGTCGCTCCGCGCCGACCTCGACCTCCACCGTCCACCGGGCGTCCTCGGACGACCACGACGCGCCCACCATGCGGTGCCCGAAGGAGATCCGCTCCAGGATCCCCTCCTCCCGGGCCGTCTCCTCGATGTAGGCGCGGATGGCGGGGCCGTCGGCGATGGCCTCGGGGTTCCGCCACGGACGGAAGCGGTACCCCATGGTGTACATGTCCGAATCGGAGCGGATGCCGGGATAGCGGAACAGATCCCACGTCCCGCCCAGGGCGTCCCGGGCTTCGAGGATCCGGACGGTGCGGTCGGGGCAGCGGTCCTGGAGGTGCCAGGCCGCGCTGATTCCGGAGAGCCCGGCCCCCACCACGAGGACGTCGACGTGCTCGCTCATGGGAGCATCCTCGGGTGTCGAGGAGCGGGGGGCAACCCGGCCCTTCCGGCGAGGGGCCGGCCCTCCCCTCGTCGCACTGGAACGCCCCTTGCAGCCCCACACCCTGTTTCCCCCTCCCATTCCTGCCCCGGGCCCCGTCCTTGAGCCCCGATCCGAACGACGCGCACGACCCCTTCTCCGGCGCCGGAGAGGTCGCGGCCCTGGGCCGTGAGCTCGACTGGGCGAACACGTCGCTCGGTCCCCCCGCGGACTGGTCCCCGGCGGTCCGCACGGCGGTCCGGGCCGCCCTGGCCTCGCCCTTCCCCATCAACCTCTGGTGCGGGCCGGAGCTGAACCTGGTCTACAACGACGCGTACGCCCAGGTGCTCGGGGTCAAGCACCCGGACGCCCTGGGCCGTCCCGGACCCGAGGTCTGGTCGGAGATCTGGCCGGACATCGAGCCCATGTTCGAGCAGATCCGCGCCGGGGGACCGCCCGTCTACGAAGAGGAGGCGCCCTTCGTGGTCCGACGGGACGAGGACGGCGCGCCGGACCACGGGCCCAACGCCTGGTTCACCTTCGGCCTCAGCCCCGTGAGGGACGAGAACGGGGAGCTGGTGGCCTTCCTGAACATCGTGCACGAAGCCACCCGGAGGATGCTCGCGGAGAGGGAGAGCCGGCGGGCCCGGATCCAGGCCCAGCGCGCGGAGGAGCGTCTCCGGGAGATCTTCGCCCAGGCTCCTTCGTTCATGGCGGTGGTCTCCGGACCGAACCACGTCCTGGAGTACGTGAACGACGCCTACCGGGAGCTGGTGGGAGACCGGGAGCTGCTGGGCCGTCCTCTCCTGGACGCCCTCCCCGAGGTGCGGGGCCAGGGATACCAGGAGCTCCTGGACGGGGTGCTCGAGACGGGCGAGCCGTACGTGGGGCGGGAGCGGCCCGTCGAGCTCATCCGAGGCGAGGACGAGGAGCTCGAGGAGCGCTGGGTGGATCTCGTCTACTACCCCATCGTCGAGGCCGACGACACGGTCAGCGGCATCGTGGCCCACGGGTCCGACGTCACGGAGCACGTGCGCAGCCGGAAGCGGGCCGAGCGGGCCCTGGCGGAGGCCCGGGAGGCCAACGAGGCCAAGAGCCGCTTCCTCGCCACGGTCAGCCACGAGCTCCGAACGCCCATCAACGCCATCGTCGGCTACGCCGACCTCCTGGGTCTCGAGATCGACGGGTCGCTGACCGACGGGCAGCGGGCCCACCTCGAGCGCCTGGAGACCAGCGGCCGCCACCTCCTCATGCTCGTGGACAACCTCCTGGCCCTCACCGGCATCGAGGGGGACCGGATCGAGGTCATGAATCGTCCCTTCGAAGTGGCCTCGATGCTGGACGAGGCGGTCTCGCTCGTGGCGCCCCAGGCCGAAGCCAAGGGAGTGGAGGTAGGGATCCGCCCGGTCCCCGAAGGGCTGTCCGCCCTGGCCGATCCCGAGCGGGCCCGCCAGATCCTGGTGAACCTCCTGGCCAACGCGCTGAAGTTCACGCCGGAGGACGGGACGGTGGAGGTCCGCGCCGAGCGGGAGGGGGAGCGGGTCCTCCTCGCGGTGGAGGACTCGGGCACCGGCATCGCGGCGGAGGTGGTGGACGACATCTTCGAGCCCTTCTTCCAGGTGGACCAGGGCCTGACCCGGGGCCATTCGGGTGCGGGGCTCGGCCTCGCCATCTCCCGTCGCCTGGCCGACCTCATGGACGGGGAGCTCCGGGTGGAGAGCACCGAGGGCGAGGGATCGACGTTCACCCTGGTGGTGGGAGCGGCGTAGCACGCTGCCCGGCGTGCATCATATATCCCACACGAGTGGGTGAACTTGCCTTCCTGCGGCGTATATCCGTCATACCGTTGTGAAAGGGGTGGAGGATGCGTTATGATGTATTCATACATCGTGCACACCTCCACCTGGGTGAATGATGGATAAACGCCTCTCCGAAGGAACCGACCCCGAGATCCTGGCGGTCCTGGGCCGGCGTCTGGCGCGGATCCGCGAGTCGGCAGGCCTCCTCCAGGCCGAAGCCGCGGAGCGGGCCGGCCTCGACCGCACCACCGTCTCCCGGGCGGAGCGGGGCGAGAACCCCACCCTCCTCACCGTGATCCGGCTCCTGAGGGTGTACGGGCGACTCGAGGCCCTGGAGAGCTTCCTGCCGGAGCCCGACGTCAGCCCCATGGCCCTGGTCCGGGACGGGCGACGCGGTGGCTGACGTCTTCGCCTTCGCCGAGGTCCGTCTCTGGGACCGGACGGTGGGGGGCGTGGCCGAGCTGGACGACGGATCGGTCGTCTTCGAGTACGACCCGGCCTTCCGGACGTCGGGGCTCCCCATCTCCCCCCTCCACCTGCCGCTGACGACCCGGGGACCGGTCCGGTTCGACGAGCTCCGGCGCAAGGAGGCCTTCCGGGGCCTTCCCGGCGTGCTGGCCGACGCCCTCCCCGACGCCTTCGGGACGACCGTCATCCGGGCCTACTACACCGCCCGGGGCGAGGAGCGGAAGGCCTTCTCCCCGGTGCAGCACCTCCTCTACGTGGGCCCCCGCGCCCTGGGCGCCCTCGAGTTCCACCCCGCCGAGTCGCTCCCCCGCCCCGCCGAGGCCGAGGCGCTGGAGATCGCCGAGCTGGTGCGGGACGCCCGGCGGATCCTGGCCGGCGACCCGGAGGTGGCCATCCCCGAGATCTACCGGGTCGGCTCCTCGGCCGGGGGGATGCGGCCCAAGGCGGTCGTGCTCTACGACGAGGCCCGGAACCGCATCCGCTCCGCCTTCGCCCCCGCGGAGCCCGGGGACGTGCCCTGCATCCTGAAGTTCGACGGCGTGGCGGACGAGGCCGTCGGGGACCGCCTCGGCGAGCCCCAGCCCTTCAACCGGGTGGAGGCGGCCTACGCCCGCATGGCCCGGGAGGCGGGCCTCGAGGCGGTGGAGGTCCGCGTTCTCGAGAGCGAGGCCGGGCACGCCCACCTCCTGATCCCCCGCTTCGACCACGCCGCGGAGGGCCGCCTGCACCAGCACACGCTGGGCGGGCTCCTCCACGTGGACTACAACGACCCCGGCGCCAGCAGCTACGAGGAGTACCTGCGGACGATGCTCCGCCTGGGCCTCCCCCCGGCCGCGGTCATCGAGGGCTACCGGCGCATGGTCTTCAACGTCCTGGCCGTCAACCAGGACGACCACGTGAAGAACCTGTCCTTCCACATGGACCCGACCGGCACCTGGTCCCTCACCCCCGCCTACGACCTGACCTTCGCCAAGGGAGGCGGCTGGACCGCCACCCACCAGATGCGGGTGCGGGGCAAGCGGTCCGGGATCACCCGCGCGGACCTGCTGGAGGTCGGTCGGGAGTTCGGCATCCGCGCCCCCCACCGGATCCTGGAGGAGGTCCGGGAAGCGGTGGCCCGCTGGCCCGACCGCGCCCGGGAGCAGGGGGTGCCGGAGGACGTGGCGCGGCGGGTGGGACAGGAGCTCGAGGGGCGGTGGCGGGAGATGGGTGGAGGGGAGGCGCGGTGAGCCCGGACGCGGAGAGGGGGAGGGGCGCCGCGGACCCCGGGTTCTGGGAGGACCCGGAGGTGGTGGCGCGCTTCGCCGGGCGGGAGCCCGACCTCCGGCTTCGGGCCCTGGTGGAGGAATACCCCCGGCCGGAGGAGGTCCGCGTCCTGGACGCCGGGTGTGCCGGCGGCCGCAACACCGTCTTCCTGGCCGAGAGGGGCTTCGACGTCCACGCCCTCGACGCGTCGGAGGCCATGGTGGCCGAGACGCGGCGCCGCCTGGGCGCGGTGCTCGGGGCCGACGAGGCCCGCCGGAGGGTCCGCCCGGGCCGGATGGACGAGCGTTCCGCCCTCGCAGACGGAAGCGTGGACCTGGTGGTCTCCCTGGGGCTGCTCCACAACGCCACGAGCTGGGAGGAGTGGGAGCGGGCGGCGGACGAGACGGTGCGGGTGCTGGCGCCCGGAGGCCGGCTCCTGATCTCCCAGTTCACGCCCCGGACCGACCTCACCGGAGCCGGGGCCCGGCCCGTGCCGGGGAGCCCCCATCTCTGGGAGGGCGCCCTGCCGGGCGGGCCCGCCGTCCTCCTGGAGACCGCCGAGCTCGACGAGGCCATGCGGGCCCACGGGCTCCGGGTCGAGACCCCGACCACCGTCGGCGAGGGCGGGAGCGACCGGGGACGCCGCGTGTCCGCCAAGGGACTCTACCGGAAGCCTTCGGCTCCGTAGCGTCCCCGGTCGGGTCAGTTGCCCAGGGCGGCGATGCGCTCCCGGGCGTGGCGCACCGAGGGCTGGAGCTCCGGGTCCCCGTCCCCCCAGGCCTCGACGAGGGCCCGATGCTGCTCGAGGGCGGCCGCCGTGTCCCCGGCGGCCTCGTAGAGCGCGCCCAGGTCCCGGGTGGCCAGCACCCGCGTGAGGGCGTGCAGCGTGAGGTCGGAGTAGGACTCCTGCTCCTGCCGCAGGAGCTCGATGGCCTCCCGGGTCCGGCCCAGGTCGACGTAGGTCTCCGCCAGCGTCCGGCGGACGCACACGCGACAGCGGCTCTCCCGGCGCAGCCCCTCCAGCTCCCGCGCCGCCGCCGCAGGCTCGCCCTCGGCACGGAGGAGTCGAGCCCGGGCGCGGGTGCGGGCGCCGGCGTACCCCTCGGGGCGCGCCTCCTCCGGCACCTCCTCGGCCCAGCGCTCGTAGGCCGCCCGGGCGCCGGCCACGTCTCCCACCACCAGGTGGGCCTCCACGAAGTCGTCCCAGGGCCGATCGGGACCCTCGAGGGACTCGAAGGCCTGGGCCAGCCTCGTCAGCTGCGTCGCCGCCGCGGCCGTGTCGCCCGTGACCCGGACCCGGAGCATCACGTGGGCGAAGAGCCGGCGTCCCACCGCCTCCGGGGGCCGGCCGTCCAGCTCCGAGATGTCCGCCGACTCCTCCATGTGGGCCAGGCCCTCCCGCCACCGCCCCCGGGCCATGTCGTGGCTCCCGGTGGACAGGGCCGCCATCCAGCGGAACGCGCCCGGGGGCGCGCTCTCCATCTCCCGCGTGATGGCGTGGAGCGACTCTCCGTCCCCCTCGACGTTGGTGACGAAGACCCGTCCGAGGATGCCGAAGATGTGCCCCGGATACGCCTCCGCGTAGCGCCGGTACGCCTCGGCCGCCTCCTCGGCGTTCCCCATCTGGGCGTGGGTCGCCAGGAGGTTCCAGGACGCCACCGCGGAGGCCCCGGGTCCGTCCACGGCCCGCTGCAGGAGCTCGATGGCCTCCTCGTAGTCCCCGCGCTGCCGGAGGAGGAGCGCCAGGTTGTTCAGCCCGGAGCCGTCGTCCGGCGCCACGCGGAGCGCGTTGCGGTAGGCCGCCTCCTCGGCGGCCTCGTCCCCGGTCACGTTGTCGTGGTAGTACGCCTCGGTGAGGTAGGCCTCCCGGTCCGTCAGCCGGTCGCGGTGCTCGTACGCCCGCACCGCGCCCTCCCGGGCCCGCTGGGGATCCGTCCCCAGGTTGCTGTAGAGGACCGCGATCTTCCGGTAGGCCATGGCGAAGGCCGGATCCAGGGTCACCGCCTCCTCCAGGAGCCGGAGCGCCTCGTCGTAGTCCCCCCGCGCCTCGGCGGCCTCGGCCGCGGTGTAGCTCCGCAGCGCCTCGAAGGACGAGGTGGTGGCCTGCTCCAGGGGCGGACCGGCCCGGATGGTCCGCAGGGACTCCCCGACCCCTTCCCGGATGTCCTGGGAGAGCTCGTCGATGGCGTCCACCAGGTCGTCGTTGGACCGGGCCGTCACGCGGAAGGCCTTGAGCTCGTCACCGGACTCGGCGCTGACCACCGCGGCCGTGAGGACGTAGGCGCTCCCGGCCGGGGCGATCTCGCCGCGGATGAAGGCCTTGAAACCGCCCCGCTGCGCCACCTCGCGGGCCAGGGTGGGCGTGAGCTCGGTGTCGGGCCCCAGGTCCATGAGCTGGAGCGCCTGGGCGAGCTGGCCCCCGGTGACGATGGACAGGACCGGTGACTCCAGGAGGTCCACCCGCAGCGCCTCGGTCACGACCTCCCCGAAGCCCTCGCCGGTGTCGTCGGAGAAGTCCGCCAGCACGACCGGGTCCCGCTCCTCCAGGACGCCCTGGGCCACCAGATTGCCCACGGGCCCGATGCCGCTGGTCCACATGGCGAAGTAGGCCACCAGGCTGAAGCCCAGGAGGGTGAAAGCCCCCACCCCGCCCAGGATGGCGTTCCGCCAGGTCAGGAAGCGTCGGGTCTGGGACGCGGGAGCCCCGGACCGGTCCGGCGTCTCGGCGGAGGCCGCCGCGGAGCCCGCCTCCGGCGCGCCCGCGGACGGCCCGCCCCCGTCGCCCGCGGCGCCCCCGCCCTCGCCGGGCATCCCCTCCTGCACGATGGCCGTGGCCAGGACGATGGGGAGCCCGATGAGGAGGAGGACCAGCGCCATGGTGGGCGTCCAGTCGGGGAGCCCCACCTGCTCCGTGAGCACGTCCACCACCTCGATGACGCCCCACGAGGCCGCCAGGAAGATCCCCAGCACCTGCCAGAGGGACCGGCGGTGGATCTCGTGGACGAGGTTCTTCAGGGAGTCCACGGCTCAGCCTCCCAGCGCGGCGATGCGGGCGCGGGCGTGGCGGACCTTCTCCATCCCCCGGGCGTCGGCGTCGGCCCACCGCTCGACCACGAGGCGGTAGGCGTCCAACGCCCCGGCGGTGTCCCCCACCTCTTCGTGGAGCGGGCCGAGGCGGAGCATGGCCCGGAGCTTGTACGGCCCGTTCACCTCCAGGAAGGGGTCCCCGCCCTCCGCGATGGCTCGGTGCACCTCGATGGCGCCTCCCGGATTCCCCAGGCGCTCGGCCAGCCAGGCCCGTTCCGCGCGCCAGCAGGTGGCGCACCCCGACTCGGCGAGGAGCGCCTGGTGCCGGGCCAGGGCGCCGTCGGCGCGCCCGACGGCCACCTCCGCGTAGAGCTCCGTCCGGGCCATGTCCAGGCGGGCGGTCTCGCCCAGGAGGTCGCCCAGGGCGGCCATGTCGGCCAGCACCCGGTCGGTGTCGTCGTGGGCGCCTCCCGTGGACAGGTTCAGCGCGGTGAAGAAGTGGTTCCGGGACACCGGGTCCTCGACGGCTTCGAACGCGCCCTCCCGGAGCCCCCGGCGCAGGTGCTCGAGCGCCCACGCCTCGTCCCCCACCTGCCGCTCGATCCACGCGGTCCAGTTGCGTCGCGCCCAGGCGAAGGCCGGGCTCACGTCCGCTCCGACCCGCTCGGCCTCCAGCATGAGGGCGCGCCCCTCGTCCAGCCGGCCCCGCCAGTAGGCCACCTGCGCGAGGCGGTCCAGGGCGTCGGCGCGTACGAAGGCCGGCTGGGCCGGATCCCGGGCGTACGGCTCCGCCTCCGCCACGGCCGCGTCGAGGTCGCCCAGGAAGAAGCTCGTCCAGAACCGCATCTCCGGGATGCCCGCGTCGCCGGGATAGGCCTCCTCGTACTCGCTCACCAGGTCGTGGGCGTCCTGGAAACGGGCCTGTCCCACGTAGTTCCGGACGAGGTTCTGGTAGGCGGTGTTGGACCGCCCGGGCCCGTCGATGGCGCGGCGGTAGAGCTCCGCCGCTCGGGGGAAATCCTCGATCCCATGATACTCGTTGGCGAGGTTGTTCAGCGCCGCCCGGTCGTCGGGGTCGATGGAGAGGACGTTCTGGTAGGCGGCGATGGTGGCGGCCCGGTCCTCGGTCACCTCGCTGTGGTAGTAGCCCTCGGTGAGGTACCGCTCCCGGGGCGTGAGGCGGTCGCGGTTCTCGTACGCGCGGGTGACCGCCAGCCGCTGGCTGGCCTCGTCCAGGCCGGCGTTGTTGTAGACCGCCGCCAGCCGCCGCCACGCCATGGCGAAGGCGGGATCCAGCTCCGTGGCCTCCTCCAGGAGCTCGATGGTGCGCCGGTACTCGCCCTGGTCGAAGGTCCGGTCGGCTTCGGTGTACAGGCGCAGCGCGTCCAGCGACTGGGTGGTCACCTGCTCCAGCGGCTCGCCGCCCCGGATCGTCCGGAGCGACTCCCCCGACTTCTCCCGGATGTCCTGGGAGAGCCGGTCGATGGAGCGGATGATCTGGTCCGGGCCGTCGGCGGTGGAGCGGAAGGACGCGATGGCCCGTCCGTCGGCGGCGGAGCGGACGGAGGCGGTCACGAGGTAGCCGGTGCCGACCGACGCCACCTCGCCGTCGATGACGGCCTTGATCCCCTCCCGCTGGGCGGCCTCCAGCGCCAGCTCCGCGCCGAGAGGCGTGCCCGGCTCGACCTGCATCCGGGCCAGGACCGGCCGGAGGTCGGCCTCCTCCACCAGGCGAAGCACGGCGGCCTCCCCCAGGTCCACCCGCAGCGCCTCGGTGACGACCGCCCCCAGGCCCTCGCCGGTGGCGTCGGCGAACTCGGCCAGGATCACCCGGTCGCCCTCGTCGATGACCCCCTGGGCCACCAGGTTGCCCACCGGCCCGATCCCGCTGGTCCACATCACGAAGTAGGCCACCAGGCTCACGCCCAGGAGGGTGAACGCGCCGAGTCCTCCCAGGATGGCGTTCCGCCAGGTGAAGAGGCGTCCGGTCCGGGTCGGGTGGCCGGAGGGCGCCGCCGGGCCCGCTGCGATCGCCGGCTCTTCCTCGACCGGCTCCCCGGGATCCGCCGCCCCTTCCCCGGACTCCTGCCCGGGCAGCCCCCGCTGCACGATGGCCGTGGCGACCACGATGGGGAGCCCGATCACGAGCAGGATCAGGGCGAAGGGAGGCACCCAGTCGGGAAGCCCGGCGTTCTCGGTGACGGTCTCCGCCACCTGGAGAGCTCCCCAGGAGCTCACGAGATAGACCGAGAGCACCTGCCAGACGGACCGGCGGTGGACCTCTCGAATGAGGCGCTGGAGGGTGCTCATGGGATCCGGGCAGGGGGAGCCAACCCTTCAGAGAATGCGCTCTGGCCCTCCGATATACAAGCATGCCGCAGGGGAGGACGTGGCCGGGCCGCCGTCCCCGGGGAAGCGCGGGCCCCGCCCGCCCGTCAGGGGGACGGCGCCCCCCGCTTGGCGGCCCGGTGCCCCGCGAGCGTCGCAACCCCGACCATCACGAAGCCGATGAGGATGAGCCCCGGCGCGTCGTCCACCTCCCCCACGATCACGGCTGCCCCGCCCAGCGCGGCGAGCAGGGCCGTGCCGGCGGCGGAGGCGAAGCCCGCGGGGCGCCGCACGACCAGGAGGTACGTGGTCCCCGTGCCGAAGATCAGCCCCCCGACCAGCAGGAAGTCGAAGAGGCTCCACCCCTCGCCCGCGATGAACTGGTTGGCCACGAGGGGGATGACGAGGATCCCGAGGGTCACCAGGAAGAGCACGAGAACGGAACGGGCCAGGGAGGAACGGTCGGTCATGATGGGCTCCTGTGGGGGATGGGCGATGCGGTGGCGAAGTGGAGCACGGCCACGCGCACAGTACTTTGCACTATAAAGCGCCCAGCGCGCAAGGGCCGCGTGGAAGGACGCCGGGCAGGTCATGCGGAGCCTGGGCGCCGGACGCCCGCACGAAGTCGATGAGCGCCCCCGGTGGCCTCGAACTTGCTCGCCTCATGGAACCATGACAGCCAATAAACTGTTGGTGGCATGCCTGCTCCTCGGGAGCCTTCCGGCGTGCCATTCGGAGGAGGACCGGGCGTTCGACGCCCCCGTCGACGCCCCTCGTGCCGAGACCCCCCGTGTCGAGGCGACCGAGGAACCCGCCTCCCCGGCCGCGAGGGATACGGCGGCCGAGGCGCAGGTCCGCGTCGAGCTGGATGCGCGGCTGGCGGAGATCGATTCGTCGGTCCAGCGCCTGCCGGGGCTGATCGCGTCGATCCGGCGGGACATGCGCCGCCACCTGAACGACGCCCACGTGGCGTCGGCCCGCCGCAACGGCGTGGGTCCGGTGCGGGACAGCGCGCACGTCGCCACGCTCCTCGGCTCGGGGGAGCTGGTGGAGCTGTCCGACTCCACCCGATGGTGGGTGCTCAGGGAGTTGGATCGGTCCCTGCCCTACCTGACGCCCGCGACCCGGGACGCCCTGGAGGAGATCGGGAGGCGGTTCCACGCCCGCCTCGACGAGCACGGCCTGCCCCCCTTCCGGCTCGACATCACGTCGGTGCTGCGCACGAATGGGCACCAGGCCGCGCTCCGACGTCGCAACGCGAACGCGGCGGAGACGACCAGCTCCCACCAGTTCGGCACGACCCTGGACGTGGCCTACCTCAGCTTCGCGGCGCCCCGGTCGCTCGACCACCCGTCGCTCACGACCGACTCCGGCGATCCGCTCTCCCCCACCCTACGGAGTGAGGTGAGGACCCGTCTCGACACCCTCGCCGTGCGCCACGCGCCCCACCTGGAGGGCGAGCTCGGCGCCGTCCTCCAGGAGCTGCAGCGAGACGGCAGGGTGCTGAACCTCCGCGAGCGCGGCCAGCCGGTGTTCCACATCACCGTGGCCGGCGCGTCTCGCTGAGGCCCCTGGAGCCTGAGGCTCCGTCGTCGATTCTGTCCGGGCATTCCGAGTGATTCTGTCCGGTCAGGCAGTTCTCGCTCTCTGTGAAGCTGTCCGCACCTGCGGACGCGTTCGCCCCCGACGTCGCCGCACCGGTGCGGCCGGGTGGCCGAGTCGACACGCCCCGGCTGCTCCGCTACATATCACCGATGACTGATATGACGAATCCGTGACGGGTCGGCGAGACTGATGCCGGCATCCTCGCTCCCCGCGCGACGGGAGCAGCTCTTCCACGGTCTGGGCGAGCCGTCTCGACTCCGGATCCTCTACGCCCTCGAGGACGGCCCGCTGAGCGTGGGCGAGATCTCGGACCGGGCTGGGCTCTCCCAGCCGAACACCTCGAACCACCTGGCCTGCCTGGTCGGGTGCGGTCTCGTCGTCGGGGAGCGAGACGGTCGATACGTCCGGTATCGCCATGCAGACGAACACGTATCGCTCCTCCTCTCCGTGGCGGACCGGGTCGCCTCCGACCCCGTTCGCGCCTCTCTCGAATGCCCGCGCTGCGGGACCCGCATCGCCGAGTCCACCGAATGACCTCTCGCACGTCCCTACGCCTCCGCCTTCTCCCGCTGTTCCTCATCACGCTGGGAGCCGGGGAGGTCCGAGGCCAGACGCCGATCGATACGGCCACCGTGACGATTCGCACGACCAGCGCGTTGGGCCCGGTCGAGGATGTCGTGGTCACCATCGACGGTACCGGCGGTCTCCCCTCCAGGAGCGGACTCACCGACACGGACGGCCGCACGACGTTCCCGCTGTCGGCGGGCACGTGGTCCGTGACCGCGGAGCGCATCGGATTCGCCCGAGCCCAGGCCGTGCTGGTCCTGGCCACCGCTCGTGACACCACCCTGGTGATCGACCTCCAGGAGGCGGCGATCGAGACCGAGGGAATCGTCGTCACCTCCGGGCGCACCGAACGCCGCATCGAGGAGGAGCCGATCCGGATCGAGGCGGTGTCGCGCGAGGAGGTGGAGGAGAAGCTGCTCATGACGCCGGGCGACATCGGGATGCTGCTCAACGAAACGGCGGGGCTCAGGGTGCAGCCGACCGCGCCTTCGCTGGGCGGTGCGAGCGTGCGCATCCAGGGTCTCCGCGGCCGATATACCCAGATTCTCACCGACGGGATGCCGCTGTACGGCGGGCAGGCCGGCGCGCTCGGCCCCCTCCAGGTGCCGCCCATGGACCTCGCGCGGGTCGAGGTGATCAAGGGGGCCGCGTCGGCGCTGTACGGACCGACGGCCCTCGGAGGCGTGGTGAACCTGATCTCGCGGCGGCCGGATCCCGCCCGCGAGTTGATCCTCAACCAGTCCACGCTCGATGGGACCGACGTCGTGGGCTGGCTGGCCGACGAGCTGAGCGATCGATGGGGCTATACGCTTCTGGCGAGCGCGCATCGCCAGGACCACGCGGACGTGAATGGCGACGCATGGGCCGATGTCCCGAGCTTCGAGCGGGTGTCGGTCCGGCCGCGCCTCTTCTGGGAAGACGGAGCAGGCGGCTCGGCGGTCTTCACCGTGGGAGGCATGGCGGAGGATCGGGCCGGGGGGACGCTGCCCGGCGAGGCAGCGCCGGACGGGTCGCCGTACGTGGAGTCGCTCGACACGCGGCGGATCGACACCGGGCTGAGCATGCGGAAGGTCTTCTCCGCGGCGCGGGTGGTCTCGGCCCGGGTCTCCGGGTCGCTGCAAGGGCACGACCACCGGTTCGGGGACCGGCGCGAGGAGGACGAGCACCGCACGGGCTTCGCCGAGATCGCGCTCTCCGGGCAGGACGGGCGACACCTCTGGGTGCTCGGCGTCGCCGTACAGCACGACGGCTACGCGCACGAGCAGTACCCGGCCTTCGACTTCGACTACACCGTCCCGGCAATCTTCGCGCAGGACGAGGTCGACGTCGCCGAGTGGCTGACCCTCGCGGCGAGCCTCCGGTACGACGACCACAGCCGGTTCGGTGGCGTCATGAGCCCCCGTGTGTCCGCGCTCGCCCGCGTTTCCGAGTGGACCACGCGGGTCTCGGCCGGGACCGGATTCTTTGCGCCGACGCCCTTCACCGAGGAGGTCGAGGCCGTGGGGATCGGCCGCCTGAACGAGCCCGACGAGTGGATCGAGGAGCGCGCCCGCAGCGCCATGGTGGACGTGGGTCGTTCCCTCGGCCCCGTAGAGGTCAATGCGAGCCTGTTCGGTTCGGTCATCGACGACCCCCTCCAGACCATTCGTGAGCCGGACGGCACGCTCACCATCCGGAACGCCCCCGACGGGTCCGTGGAGACCTGGGGTACCGAGGTCTTCGCGGCGCTGCGGACCGGCCCCTGGCGCCTGATCGGCTCGCACGCCTTCCTCCGGTCCACCGAGCCGGATCCCGACGGCGCAGGCCGACGCGAGGTCCCGCTCACGCCTCGGCATTCGGTCGGCGTGGTCGGCGCCTACGAACAGGAGGACTGGGGGCGGATCGGGATCGAGGCGTACTTCACCGGTCGCCAGGAGCTCGACGACGACCCCTTCCGCGACGTCTCCGCGAACCACTTCATCCTCGGGTTTCTGATCGACCGGAAGCTGGGCCCGTTCCGCGTGTTCCTGAACGCCGAGAACATCCTGGACACCCGTCAGACGGAGTTCGATCCGCTGCTTCGGCCTTCCCGGACGCCCGACGGACGCTGGATCACCGACGTCTGGGCCCCGCTCGAGGGGCGGGCGTTCAACGGCGGGGTGTGGATCAGCTTCTGAGCGGAGGATGGCGTGAACGAGCCGCGGACGCCGGATGTCCCACCGGCTCCAGCGCCCCTGAACGCCGAACCGCCCGGAGCTACGTCACGTAGCTCCGGGCGGAACGCATCGATCCAGGTCGCCGGCCGAAG
>CAZMTA010000033.1:0-38880 GCA_964569085.1 uncultured Gemmatimonadaceae bacterium
AGGGTCCCTCGCGGGGCTCCCGGGTCGTCCGCACCGGCCGCACCGGCCGCACCGGGATCCAGACCTCCTCCACCGCCTCGGGCGAGCCGGGCGTCCACCCCGGCGGGATGCGCTCGAAGTGGGGCCGGGCGTCGGCCTCCAGCCCGGCCGCCGGCATCCAGCTCCCGTAGAGCCATCGGGCGACGGCGGGGAAGGTCGAGGGCGGCCCCCGATGGTCGAAGACGACCCAACGCCCGGGGGGCACCGCCAGCGCCTCCATCCCGTCGGGGACGGCGGCTCCGGCCTCCACCTCCACGCCGGCCCACTGGGGCAGGGGCGCGCCGGGCTCCGGAGGCCGCCCGGGCGCGGGCGGGAGCCGCGCCGCCACGAAGCGGTCGTCCACCCGACCCACCACCTCGCCCGCGCGGGGGCGGAAGGCCCGCCAGAGCGCGCCGATGGCGGCCGGGGCCAGCGGGATCACGCGCCGGAGCCCCACCAGCGTCCGCCCCGGATGGTCCTCCACCCGCACGTCCGGGGCGCCCCCGGGCGGCGGAGGGACGGGCGTCACCCGCCGAACTCCCCTCCGCCCCGGAGGAGGGGGCGCCCGGCCCGCGCGCCCGTGGCCTCGCCGTCCCGGATCGCGAAGCGGCCGTTGACCAGGACGTGCACGGTCCCGCGGGCGAACTGGGCCGGCTCCTCGTAGGTGGCCATGTCCTCCACCCGGTCCGGGTCCAGCACGGCCACGTCGGCCTTGTAGCCCTCGCGGAGGTAGCCCCGCTCCGTCCACCCCAGGAAGTCGGCGGCCAGGCCCGTCATGGAGCGTACCGCGAAGGGCCAGGTCAGGAGCTCCTCGTCCACCACCATGTCCTTGAGCTTCTTGGTGAACGCCCCGAACACCCGGGGGTGGGTCACGGACTGGCCCGGGCCCGGATCCCGACCGTCGGTGCACGTCATCATCCACGGCTTCTGCGCCAGGATCCGGGTGTTCTCGGCGTCGTAGAGGCGGAGGTTCATCACCGCCGCGTTGCCGTCGCGCAGGATCCGCCGCGCCGCCTCCGGGGCGGGGACCCCCCACTCCTCGGCCACGTCCCCCAGGGTCCGCCCGTTCAGCTCCGGACGGGGGTCGGCGAAGAGCAGGTTTCCTGCCCCGCCCCGGATGGCCAGCATCTCCCGGGTCTGCTCGTCGATCAGGGCCAGCGTGTCCGGATGGTCGAAGCGCCGGACCATGGCCGAGTCGCCGCCCGCCGCGGCCCACCCCGGCACCGTGTAGGAGCGGAGGTTCGACTGGGTGGCGGTGTAGACGTGCTGCGCGGCCCGCACGTCCACGCCCCGCTCCCGGGCCGCCTCGATGAGCGCCGCCCCCTCCGGGGCCCGGCCGTAGTTGTGGGCCCCCTGGGGATTGAAGTGGCTGAAGATGACCTTGGTGCCGGCCTCCTCGCCGATGCGGATCCCCTCCTCGATGGAGCGGAGGTAGCCGAACGGGGGGTACGCGGCGCCCAGGTCCCGGTCGTGGGTGTCGTAGATGGCGCCGGGGTACTCCGCCGCGACGCGGTTGAGGGCCACGACCTCCTCGGTCTCGGCGTAGTTGCCCGGGAGGTAGAAGAGGCCGGAGGAGAGGCCGTACGCCCCCTCCTCCATCCCCTTCCGGACCCAGGCCTCCATGGCCTCCAGCTCCTCCGCGGTCGGCGCCCGGTCGTCCATGCCCATGACCGACCGGCGCGCCTCGTTGTGCCCCACGTAGAGGAGGGCGTTGACGCCGATGCCCTCGGCGTCCCACGCCGCCATGCGGGCCGCCACCTCGTTGTCCCCGCCTCCGTCCAGGCCGAGGGAGACCGTGGTGATCCCCTGGTGGAGGAAGGGAAGGCCGTCCCGGCCGTAATCCTCGTCGAGCTCGGCGTGGGAGTGCATGTCCACGAAGCCCGGGGTCACCAGGAGGCCGGTGGCGTCCACGGTGTCGGCGGCCTCGACGCCCGCAGCGGCGGCGTCGCCCACCAGGGTGATGCGGTCCCCGGTCACGGCCACGTCGGCCGCGCGGGCGGGGTCGCCGGAGCCGTCGAGGACGGAGCCCCCCAGGATGAGGACGTCGGCGGCGGGGGAGGAAGGCGCCCCGCAGGCGGTCGTCAGGACGACGGCGAGGGCGCAGAAGGAGAAGCTGGCACGCACACGGACCTCCGGAAGGAATTCGGGTCGCGGCGTGAAGATAGAGGGAGCCGGGCGGGGCCCACCAGCGGCGGGACGGCTCCCTCGGACGCGGGGTCGGTCAGGTACGCTTTCTGCGGTTCCGCTTCTTCTTCCGCGGCTTCCGACCCTGGTTCGGATGGTCCAGGTATCCCCAGGTCTCGCCGCGGCGGAGCATGTAGATCGTGCTCGGCGACACCCCGAGCTCCCGGGCCCACTCGGCCCCCGAGGTGCCCCATCCGTCCTTCTCGTCGTCCCAGTCGTCCAGGACGGCGCGGGCCTGCTCCTCGGACAGCTCGGAGTGGGGCGAGTTCTCCCCCCGGAGCCAGACGTTGGAGCCGCTCCAGCGGTTCACCTCCTGGATGGGACCGGGCAGGTGACGGCCGGTGTGCCCGAGGCAGTAGTGACGCACCTGATCGACGGAATACTTGGGGAATTTCCGCGCGATCTCGGCGTAGAGCCACCCCTCCTCAGCGAGGTCTCGCCACTTCACGACGAGGGTGGCAGGCGGCTTGGGCATGAGTTCGGCCTCCGGGGCGAGGAGCGTACCAAATTGAAAGATGACGCTACAATATACGACGAGGCGCCAGCGTGCGCGCCTCTCGGTCAGAAAGCGATGAGGTGATATCCGCGCCCCTGGAGGTCGACCAGGGCGGTCATCGCCGAAAGGGCCTGCCGGACCGGCTCGGCGAGCTGGTCCTTACGGATGCCGCGGGAGCTCTGGCTCTGTCCGCAGAGAAGGAGCTCGACGCCGAAGTCGTCCAGGGCCTCGAGGAGCGGGAGGTTGGGGTTGTCCACCCCGAACTGCGCCCGGTACGCGGCGTTGTCCACCACCTCCCACGACGCCCCCCCGTGGACCACCAGGGCGAGCTTCATGTTCTCCCGGGGCACCCCCGCCCGCGCGTGGAGGTTGAGGTAGCGGGCGAGCGTCTCGAAGCGACGGTTCACCTGGCCCGGCTCCGGGGCGGCCTGGGCCACGTCGAAGACGACCCGGAGAACCTGGTCGGTGGGGGCGGAGATGTCGGGGTCCGGAATGTCGTAGACCGGACCGAAGTCCTGGATGACCGGCCCGGTGCTCGGGGCGCTCTGGGCGGCGAGGCCGGAGGGGAGGGCCAGGAGAGCCACCGTCACTACGGAGCGATACCATACGCCGACACGACGATCCATGATGAGCCTCGGGAAGAGGAGGAGGGGATCGGACTCGTGGCGGGATTGGTGCAAGATGTCCGCCACCCCGGTTCGGGACAAGCGCGCGGGGCTCATCCTCCGGCCAGGAGGCTCCCCCGGAACCGCTCCCGGAAGCGGGCCAGCTTCGGCGACACCACGACCTGGCAGTACGGCTGGTAGCGGTTGCGCCGGTAGTAGTCGTCGTGCTCCGGCTCCGCCGGGTGGAACGTCTCCAGCGGCTCCACCTCCGTCACGACGGGATCGTCCCACGGCCCCTCCTCGTCCACCTCGGCCACGACGGCGCGGGCGACCTCGGCCTGCTCCTCGTCCGCGTAGAGGACGATGGACCGGTACTGGGGTCCCACGTCGGCCCCCTGGCGATCCGGGGTCGTGGGGTCGTGGATGGTGAAGAAGACCTGGAGCAGCTCCCGGTACGAGACCCGGTCCGGATCGAAGACCACCCGCACGACCTCCGCGTGTCCCGTGGTGCCCGAGCAGACCTGGCGGTAGGTGGGGTCGGGCTCGTGCCCGCCGGCGTAGCCGGACTGGACCTCGAGCACCCCCAGGACCTCCTGGAACACCGCTTCCAGACACCAGAAGCAGCCGCCTCCCAGCACCGCCGTCTCCCGTCTCCTTCCCTCGCGCTCCGCCATCCGGACCTCCCGTGGGTTTCCCCAGCCAACCCCCCGTGGAACCCGAGGGTTCCCGGGAGTTGGACACGGGAGGGGCCCCCGGGCGCTCAGCGGGCCCGGCCGCCCACCAGGCGGAGGATCTCCTCGGCCACGAGGTCGGGGGCCTCGGTGGGGACGGCGTAGCCGCTCCCCGGCGCGGGGACGTGCCGGCCCCGGCGGACGCCGGCCACCACCGCGCCCTGGTGCCGCCGGGCGGCCTCGTCGATCCAGCGGGGCTCCCACCCGTCCCCGCGGGGCCGCTCCGTCGCGGTCACCACGGTGACCGGGCGATCGGGGAGTCGACGGCGCTCCACCCGCCTGAGGAGCGAGGCCACCCGGACCCCGTCGGCGTTGGGTCGGGCCCGCGCGGCCTGGCGGGCCGCCCAGACCTCCTCGGGCATGCCCCGGCGCATCCGCTCCAGCGCTCCCTCGGTCCAGGGCTCCACCAGGACCAGGCCGGCCACCGCGGAAGGCCGGTCCGCGGCCAGGAGGCGCGCGTACAGGCCGCCGGCACCGTGCCCGACGACCACCGGAGCCGGATCCGCGAGGGCACCGTGGACCAGGGCCAGCTCGTCCAGGAGCTCGAACCAGCCCCGGGAGGGCTCGCGTCCGTCGGGGGTCCGATCCCAGGCGCACGCGCCCACCCGGCCGTCCAGCGCCTGGAGGACGCCGAGCCAGTCCTCGGCCCGTCCGTCCTCGTCGTGGAGGAGGACCACCTCCACGTCGCCGGATGTACACAGCGCCCGGTAGCGGGCGCCCCCGGCCTCCACCCACCGCTCCTCCAGGTCGGGGAGCGCCGTCGGCGAGGCCGGACCCGGGGCCACCCACAGCACGGCGAGCGCCAGGAGCGCCGAGGGGAAGGCGGGAACGCTCATGGTCGAGGGTCGCAGACGCACGACGGGCCGACCCGCCCCTGGAGGCGAGCCGGCCCGGGGCCCGGCGAGCTCAGCGCCCCGCCCGGCGGGGCGGGAGGGCGCTACTCCTCCTCGTCATCCGCTTGGTGCATGGGGCTGTGCTTGAACCACAGCCGTTCCACGTGATCCCGGAGGCCACGGATCTCCTCGTCCATCTCCGGGTCGCCCCGGAGGTGGTAGCGGGCCGCGGCCAGCGCGCGGAACGCGCGCCAGAGAGCCTTGGAGGCGGGGCTGCGCTTGGAGCTCGCGCGCTTCTCCCCCCGCACACGGGCGAGGACCCAGCGGGCCAGGTCGTCGTCGAGCCGCATGGACTCCACGCCGTCTCCCTGCTTCTTCTGCAGCATCGACTTGAGCTGCTTGTTGAAGCTCTTGGGCACACCGGATACCACGTATACGGAGAGGTCGTCGCCCTCCAACCATTCACGCGCCATACACTCGTCCTTCGTTGTCGATGGGGACAGGGGATGCCCGGGCTTATACCGCCACCACCCCCGAAAAGATCCAGGAGGGCCCTGCGACCCGGCTCTGGCACTCCCAGGCCCGGGGAGCGACGTTGGAGGAGCGCCGTCCCCGCCCCCACCGCCGATCCGCATCATGTCCGCACGCCCCGCCCGTCTGCCCCACCTGCTCGTCGCCGCCCTCCTCCTGGGCGCCTGCGGGGGAGAGCCCGACCGACCGTCCGAGCCGGCCGAGCCCCTTCTCTACCCCGCCCGCCTGGACGACACGGCCCCGGACCGCTTCCAGGTCCGCTTCGAGACCACCGCCGGCGCGTTCGTGGTGGAGGTGCGTCGCGACTGGGCGCCGCGGGGGGCCGACCGCTTCTACAACCTGGTCCGCAACGGCTTCTACGACGACCAGCGGATCTACCGGGTCGTGGACGACTTCATGGTGCAGTGGGGCATCCACGGCGATCCCCTCGTGGACTACCAGTGGCGGGACGAGTTCCTCATGGACGACCCGGTGCTCCAGTCCAACGAGCGGGGCATGGTGACCTTCGCCAAGGCGGGCCCCAACTCCCGGACCACCGAGGTCTTCGTCAACTACAAGGACAACCCCGGCCTGGACGACCAGCGCTTCGCGCCCTTCGGGAGGGTCGTGGAGGGCATGGACGTGGTGGACTCCTTCCATTCGGGGTACGGCGACGGCCCCCCGAGGGGGGAGGGGCCCTACGCCCTCCAGGCCCAACGCCAGGGAAACGCCTACCTCGACGCCGAGTTCCCCGAGCTGGACCGCATCCTCCAGGCCCGGGTGGTGATGCCGTAACGGACTGTCGCCGGAGCCCGTGACGCGCCTACATTGCGCGAGGGGGGCACGCTCGACCGACGATACGATCCTCCGTCTTCCGCGCCTTCCGCGCGGCCCGACGCCCTCCCCCGAAACCGTCTATGGTCTGGAGCCTCCAGCTCACCCCCTGGGTCCTGCTTCCTCTCATCGCCTTCCTGGTGTTGGCGCGGGAGTGGGCCTTTCTCTGGCCGCGGCGCAGGGAGCCCGGAAGCATCGCGCTCCTCGTGCTGGCGGGCGCCGTGGGCCTGTGGGCCGCGGTGCAGCTCCTGGGCATGTCCATCCCGGACCGGGAAGCCAAGCTGGTCTTCTTCCAGGCCGGCCTGGTCCTGTCGGCCCTGGTCACCGTGGCATGGGTGGTCTTCTGCCTGCTGGTCTCCGGCAGGCGTGAGGCCCTCGCCTCCCTGGCCGCCCTCGTCTTCTACCTCGCGTCGGGCGCCACGGTGGTCATGGTCTTCCAGGGCGGCGGGCACGAGCTGCTCATCCGCTCCGCCCGGGTGGAGTCGACGGAGGGCGGCTACCTCGCCCTGGCGGTGGTCCCCGGGCTCTGGTACTGGATGCACCTGGCCATCCGGGTGGTGGCCGTATCCGTGGGCGCGGCGTTGGTGGTGGCCCGCCTCCTCCGCCTCCCCGCCACCCGACAGCGGGCGGCCCTCCCCGGCGTCGCCGCGGTGCTGGTCCTCCTTCCCGTGGTCGGGCAGATGGCGACCGTCTTCCCCGGTGCCACCGCGGACGCCGCGGTCGCGCTCCGCCCCTGGCGGGACCTCTCGGCCCCGGCCTTCGCCCTGGCCGTGGCGCTCCTCGGGCTCGGCATCCTCCGGCACCGGCTCCTGGACCTGGGCCCGGTGGCCCGGACCCTCGTCATGGTGGAGCTCCGCGACCCCCTGGTGGTGCTGGACGGGCGGGGGCGGATCGTGGACCTGAACCGGGCGGCGGAGCGGACCCTGGGCCTGCAGGTCTACGGCGACGTCCCCCTGGCCCTGGGCACGCTCTGGGCGTCGGCCCGGGACCGGGCCGACCGGTACGCGCGGGTCACGCTCCCCGTCCTCGGCGCCGAGCCCACCGAGGAGGAGCCCGTGCCCCGGAGGGTGTTCGAGGTGACGCTCACGCCCCTGGGCCGGAAGGACCGCTCCGGCGGGCAGACCGCCCTCCTCCTCCGGGACGTGACCGCCCGGGACCGCATGGAGCAGGAGCTCCGGGACACCACCCGGGCCCTCCGCTCCGCCAACGAGGAGCTGGAGCGCCTGGCCAACACCGACCCCCTGACCGGGCTCGCCAACCGCCGGCACTTCATGGAGGTGCTCGAGGGCGAGCTGGAGCGGTCCGAGCGCTACGACCGTCCCATCTCCCTGGTCCTCCTGGACCTGGACCACTTCAAGCGCGTGAACGACACCCACGGCCACGCCGCCGGGGACGCCGTGCTCCGCGCCACGGCCGACATCATGCGCTCGGTCTGCCGGGACGTGGACCTCCCGGCCCGGCTGGGTGGAGAGGAGCTGGCGATCCTCCTCCCCGAGACCCGGGGCGAGGGAGCCCACACGCTGGCCGAGCGCCTCCGGGACCGCCTCGAGGACCGCTCCCACGAGGCCGCCGACGGATCCCGCTTCCACGTCACCGCGAGCGTCGGGCTCGTGACCCGCGAGGGACGGGACAAGGGCTCGGCCGACGGCTTCCTCCAGCGCGCCGACGCGGCGCTCTACGAGGCGAAGGAGGAGGGGCGCAACCGGGTCGTGGTGGCGCCCGCCGGACCGGCGCCGGAGCGGGACCAGGAGACGGGCTAGCCCGCCCGCGCTTCCCCCCCGGGCCGCCTACGGCGCGCCCGCCACCAGCCGGCTCACCACCCCCCGCCCCGCGGCCCACCCCTGCCCGGGCCCCACCACGTCCACGGTCCAGTGCTCCAGCAGGGTGTCGAAGCGGGTCCAGCTCCGGCCGAAGTCCGGGGACCACGCGGCGCCCGCCGGCGACACGGCCACCAGCGCCGGCCCCGGGGTCCCGGGCACCACGCTGCTCCCGTACACCGTCCCGTCCAGGACGCCGGACGCCGTCGCCTCCCAGGTGGCTCCCCCGTCCCGCGTCACGGCCACGTTCACCGCCGAGTCCAGCGTGAGCCCGCCGAAGGCCGCGCCGAGCAGGTCGTCGGCGAACGCCAGCGAGGTGAGGCCCTCGTCTCCCTCCCGACTGGGCACCGGCGTGACCGCCTCGTGCCACGTCTCCCCCCAGTCGTCGGTGCGGACGACGCGGGTGTCGACGCCGGAGGCGCCGGTGGCGAACCATCCCAGGCCCCCCGGGCGGGCCACGGCGCACGTGCCCGAGGCGGCGAAGGAGCCCTCGCCGGGACGCGCGTCGGGGACGCGGTCCGGGTCCACGCGGGTCCAGCTCCTCCCCCCGTCCCCGGTGCGGATCAGGACGAACTCGCCCTCCACGGCATCGCTGAAGGCGAACCCGCGCTCGTCGTCCCAGAAGGCGAGGCAGTCGAAGAACGCGTCGGGATCCTGGTTCCGGAAGGTCGCCGTCCAGCTCGCCCCGCCGTCGTCGGTCCGGTAGACCCGGGAGGCATCCCCGGCGCCGATGGCCAGCACCACCGCCTCGTCGGCGGAGAAGGCGTGCACGTCCCGGAAGGCCATGTCCCCGGCGTCGGGGACGTCCACCCCCTCCCACGTCTCCCCCCCGTCCCGGGTGCGCATGACCCGGCCCCCGTGGCCGGCCACCCAGGCCGTCCGGGCGTCCAGGGCGTGGAGCCCCACCCAGAGCGCGGTGCTGTCCCGGTGCTGGACCCGCCACGCGGGAAGCGGCGACGCCGGGTCCGCGCCCGCGGCCCCTTCCTCCGGGGGAGCGCCGCCTCCGCACGCCGTTCCGACCGACAGCCACGCCACCGCGAGCGTCGGCCACGCGGCCCCTCGGACGCGCCGCCTCACCCCACCGCCTCCCGCCGCTCCAGGACCCCGGCCTCCCGGAGGAAGGCCTCCACCGCCTCCCACCACTCCGCCCCGGGGGGCGGACAGTCGTTGTGGGCGCAGTCCATCTCCCGGAAGACGACGTGGTCCCCTGCCCCGGCCAGGGCCCGGCCGTGGGTGACGGGGATGACGGCGTCGTTCCGGCCGTGCATGACCAGGACGGGCCCCGGGAAGGCCCGGACCGCCTCCAGGTTCCTGTAGCGGTCCCGGACCAGGAAGGCCGGGACCCAGAAGCGGGGCACCGCCAGATCGGCCACGTCGGTGAAGGTGGAGAGGAGGACCAGCGCCGCCGGATCGCGGAGGCGGGCCAGCGCCGCGGCGGGCCCGCCGCCCAGGGAGCGGCCCATGGCCACCATCCGCGCCGCGTCCACCTCGGGCCGCGCCGCCAACCGGTCCCACGCCGCGGTGGCCACGCCGACGATGCGGGCCTCGGTGGGCGCGCCGGTGGAACGGCCGTACCCGGGGTACTCCACCAGGAGGAGGCTCACCCCCAGGTCCCGGGGGAAGGGCCGGAGCGCCTCGACCCAGTCGTCGATGAACTCGCCGTTGCCGTGGAGGAAGATCAGGGCGGGTCGCGGCGATCCGGCCTCCGCCCCCGACGCGGGCAGGAGCCACGCCTCCGACCGACCGGCGTCGTGCTCGATCCAGATCCGCTCCACCCCCGACGGCGGACCGTCCCCCGGCCCGCCCGGCTCCATGGAGGTGCCCGGGTACATGAGGCGGCGCTGGAGGAGGAAGGTGAGGGTCGCCCACGCGAGCCACGCCACCGCCACCCACAGGAGGACCCTCATCCCGATCGGCCCCCGCGGAGCGAGCCGTGCCGGGTCCCGGGCCCCGGGACCCGGCGGCGGCGCGGCGCGGACGAGAGGGAGCGGAGCATGGCGGTCCGGGACGGGAGAGGGGACGAGGGCGGGGCCCTCGACGTCGGGGGCCCGGGGAGAATGCTCGTCCCGGGCGGGAAGCGGCAAGCACCCGCCGGCCGGCCGCGCCTTTGACGCCCCGCTCCTCGTCCGCCTATGCTGGAGGGCGACACGGGAACCCACCCACCCTCGGAGACCACCATGCCGTCGCTCGACAGACCGCTCGCCGGAGAGCACCTGACCTTCAACCTTCCCCGGATCATCGGGGAGATCCGCGAGGAGGAGGGCTACGTGCGCAGCGGCCGGGCCGGGCGCACGCTGGTGAAGGCCGGCCCCCTCGTCCTCACCGTGACCGTCCTCCGCGACGGGGTCGAGGTCGGCACCCACCACGCCGAGACGCCCATGACGCTCCAGGTCCTGGAGGGGCGGCTGAGCTACCGGGTGGGCGACGAGGACCAGGAGCTGCGCGCCGGGGAGTTCCTCTTCTTCGGGCCGGGCCACGCCCAGGACATCGTGGCCCTCGACGACACGGCGCTCCTCCTCACCACGACCCGGGACGACCGTCAGGACTGAGCGGGCTCATCCCGGGTCGCGCTCCACCTCCACGTCCACCCGGGTCTCGGCCAGGGCGTAGACCCGGGTCCAGCGGCGCAGGAGCGGCCCCTGGGGGGCCATGAACACCACCTCGTAGAGCCCGGGGAGGACCCCCGCGGTGCGATACCGCCCCTGGGCGTCGGGCCGGATCCGCTGTCCGTCGGGCTCCAGGAGGACCGCCTCCACGGTGTCCGCCAGCTCGCCACGGACGCGCCCGGCCACCTGCCCCCGGAACGGCCGGTCCCACCCCGTGAAGAGATCCTCGCTCCAGAGGAGCAGCGCGCCGCACCCGTCCGGGTCCCGCACCGGGCCGTCGGCGCCCAGGTGCACCTCGAGCCCGGAGAGCCGCTGGGCGTCCACGAGGTCGTCCACGTCCTCCAGCGAGGCCAGCGGGGGCCGCGCCGCCTCCGAGCCGTTGAACCAGACGGCCAGCTCGCACACACGGGCGCCCGCGGAATCCACGCGGTGCACGCCCCACCCCAGGTCCCGGGCCTCGAGGGCCGCCACCCCGGGCGCCTCGCGCAGGAGCCGGCTCACGTTCCGCTCGCCCCCGATGGCGTCCCGGCCCAGATGCAGCACGGTGGAGGGCCACTCGGCCCGCTCCGGGAAGCCCGTGGACGCCAGCCAGAAGGAGTCCTCGCCGCTCCCCAGGTCCCGCCCCTGACGGACGCACCCGGCCACGAGCAGCGTCCCCGCCAGGAGCCCGACCACCAGGCGCCGGTCCACGTCAGCCCCCTTCGGGCCGGACCTGGAAGCGGACGACCGTGGGCCCGCCGTCGGGGTCCCGCACCACCCCGTAGACGTGGCCCGCCGTGGCCGCCTTCACGTCGAAGGCGTCCGGCAGGTAGACGTGCCCGGCGGGCCCCAGGGCGTCGTCGCGGACCTCCCAGCGGACCGAGTCGCCCACCGGTCCTTCCCGGCGGAGCCAGATCCGGTGGTCGGAGCCCACCAGGAGCCGGGTCACGGGGGGCTGGAAGGGGGCCCAGGGGATCTGGCTGTCGAGGGTCGCCGCCACCCGCTCCGCCGGCAGCCCGGTGCGCTCGGCCCAGGGCACGGCCACGGCCCGGGCGATGCTGTCCCGGACCTCCCGGTCGACGACCCGGGGCCGGAAGGGGACGGTCGCCCGCACGAGCGTGTCGCCGCGGGGATCCACCTTGAAGAGGCGGAAGGCCGCGTCCTCGGCGTCGGCGGGGGGGCGGCGGTCCACCAGGACGAAGAAGGTGCCGTCGGGCGCCGAGAGCCAGAGGGGGTCCGAGGCCAGCGGGTGGTTCAGCGTGCCCCGGCGCCCCTCCAGCTCCACCACCGAGGCGGCCCCGCGCGCGTCCCGGGACAGGAGGGTGTCGAGCACCCGGCCCGTCCGGTCGGTGCGCAGCCAGGTCTCGGTGGTCACCGCGCCCTCGGCCACCAGCCCCGGGGGAATCGGCGCCATGGCCGCCACGCCCCCCTCCGGGAGGAGGACGAAGGGGTGGATCGGGAAGGCCGGGTCGGAGCCTCCGCCCCGGAAGGCCACCCGCCCGTGGTAGCCGCCGTCCTCCGGGGAGAGGAGGGTGATCCCCCGACGGAAGTCCACGACGGTCAGCGTGTCGCCGCGCCATCCGAGCTTCCCCGGCGCCACGAACTGCTCCTCGCCGGGCCCCCGCTCCCCCACCACCCCCCCGAAGGAGCCGTCGGGCTCGAAGGCCACCACCCGCCCGAACGACGGCTCGGAGACGAAGACGCGTCCGGTGGAGGAGACCGCCACGTCGAAGACCGAGGAGAGGGCGCCCGGCCCTCCCGCCTCGCCGTAGACCTGTCCCTCCTCGGCCACCAGGCGGGGACCCGCCTCGGGCTCGTCCGAGCGGTCGAGGCAGGCGGCCAGGAAGACGACCCCGAGGAGCGCGACGACCGGACCCCGTCGACTCACGCCCCCTCCCCCGCCCCCGGGAGGAACCGCTGGGGGATGGGCGTCCCGGGGCGCTCCTGGTCGAAGACCCAGCTCACGATCCACCAGCGCTCGCCGTCCCAGGTCAGCTGGATGCTGTTGATGCCCCGGGCGAACGGCTCGCCGTCGGGGGTCGTGGCGGAGGCGTACGTGCTGAAGACGTGGGCCACGTTCCCGAAGCGCTGGACCTCCCGGTGGATCTCCCGCTCCCAGAAGGCCTCGGCGCGCGGACCACCGAAGCGGTCGTGGTAGTCGTCCACGGACATGGTGGCGATCCGCGGGCTCCCGTCGGGGCCCGCCACCGGGAGCCCGACCACGGCTCCGGGGAGGTGCAGCGTGAGGTCCCGGGCCCGGTCCGGCACGCCCCCCGCGGGGCCCGACACGACCTCGTAGTAGGCGCGCAGGATCCCGTCCAGCGTGCGCACGTCCTCCGGCGCGGCCTCGCGGCCCTGGGCCCCGAGGCCCGGGGCCAGCGTCAGGAGGGCGAGAAGGATCGGGACGACGGTTCGGCGCATGGGCTGCTCCTGGGGGGAATGGGACCGGGTCCACGGACGTTCGAGGACGACGCCTCGCCGGGCAAGCCGGGCGCCTCAGGCGCTCAGGCGCCGGGGAGCTTCTCCCAGATCGGGTCCGCCACGACGATGGTGGGCGGGCCCGCCATGAGGGGCGCGGCCGCCGCCATGTAGCTCTCGAACCACTCGGAGGCCCCGGCCCGGGAGAGCGCGGCGGGGTCGTTGTACACCTCGAAGAGGTGGATGAGATCCGGGTCCTCCCGGTCCAGGCAGTAGACGTAGACCTCCTGGGCGTCGTTCTCCTCCACCCTCCCCTTGAGGTGTTCCTCCCACAGTCGCCTGAGCTCGTCCCGCTTCCCCGGTCGCGCCCGCGTCGTGATGAGGAGCGCCAACCGCCCCGCGCCGTCTCCGTCCATGCCCTCTCCCCGCTCCTGGTCCACGCTCCGCGGCGGCCGGTCCCTCCCGGCCCGCGTCCGGGCCCCCACCATGCCGGGCGGCCCCCACCGGCGCAACGCCGACGTGGACGCCGGAACGTGATCCGTGACAGCCCGTGGACACCCGGCCTATCTTGGACGGTCCCGGCGCCGTGCCCGTCGTCGCCGTACCCTGCCCAGGAGCTCCCATGCGCCGTGTCGTCCTCCTTCCCGTCGCCCTCGTCGCGGCCGCCGCCCTGTCGGGCGCTTCCGCCCCGGTCGCCGCCCAGGACTACTACCACGACGTCCGGCCGGTCCTCGTGGAGAGCTGCATGGGCTGCCACGCGGAGGACGGGATCGCGTGGTCCATGGAGGACCCGCAGGACGGCCTCCGCCGCCGCCGGGCCGTGGCCGAGATGATCACCGACCGGCGCATGCCGCCGTGGATCGCCGAGCCCGGCCACCAGGAGTACGTGGGGGATCTCTCCCTCTCCGACGAGACGGTGGCCATGGTGCGGGCCTGGCGGGACGCGGGCTACCCGGAGGGAGCTCCCCGTCCCGACCCCGAGCCCCCCACGACCGCGCACACCTTCCGGCCCGACGCCTCGGTGGAGATCATGCCGGGCGCCACCTATCTCCCCGACCAGGAGATGTCCGACGACTACCGCTGCTTCGTCTCGGAGTGGACGGGAGCGGAGCCGACGTACCTGACCGGCTTCCGCGCGGTGCCCGGCAACCTGGCCGTGGCCCACCACGTGGTCGTCTACGCGGTGGACCCGGAGCTCGTGGACCGCTTCCGGGAGCTGGACGACGCCGAGGAGGGCCTGGGCTACCAGTGCTTCGGCGGGGCCCTCCCCGACCGCCTCGGCGACCGGGACGAGCGCGCCGCCTACGAGGAGCGCTATCCCGACGGCGTCCGCGAGCTCTCCCGGGGCAACTTCTGGCTGGCCCACTGGGCCCCGGGCATGGACGGCCACGTCTTCCCCGAGGGCACCGGGATCCTCCTGGAGCCCGGCGCGGGGATCGTGACCCAGATGCACTACTACAGCGAGGAGGCCCCGGGCCAGAGCGACGCCGGCTCGCACCTCGACTTCCAGCTGTCGGAGCGGGTGGAGCGGCCCGCCTTCCATCTGGCCCAGACCCGCAACATGTGGCTGGGCGCGGAGCGGAACGGCTCCATGGTCATCCCCCCGGGGGAGATGGCCACCTACGAGCTCACCGACGACCTGGGGGGCCTCACCGGATACGTGGCCTCCGTCACCGACGTCCCCGAGGAGCGCATCGAAGCCCTGGAGATCCATTCGGCCAACCTCCACATGCACGCCTTCGGACACTCCGGCGAGATCAGCCTGGTGGACGGGCACGGCCGCAAGGAGGTCCTCCTCTCCGTGCCCCGCTGGGACCTGGCGTGGCAGAGGGACTTCACCTTCACCGAGCCCAAGATCTTCCTCCGGGAGGACCTCGAGGGCACCCGCCTGCGCGTGGAGTGCACCTACCTGAACCCCACCGACGAGACGGTCTACGGGGGCTTCGGCTCGTACGACGAGATGTGCTTCAACTTCTCCTACATCGCGGTCCGGGAGGGCGAGCCGGCCGCCCAGGACGAGGCGGGACGCGAGCGGCGCTGAGCCGGGAGGGGACCTCCTCCGGGAGCCGGGGCGCGGATCGAGCTTGTATTCCGGGGGTTCGCGGCGCATTCTGACAGGAACGTCCCCTGCCCCAGGGCCCCCATGAAGACCCTCCCGAATCACCGCCGCCCCGACGCGGCCCCGATGCGAGCCGCCTGATGGACCTCCTCCGACGCATCGTGCGGGAGATCCACCGGCGCTCGCTCTGGCAGGTCCTGGGCATCTACATGGCCGGCTCGTGGGGCGTGCTCCAGGTCGTGGACTACATGACCGACTTCGCGGGGCTGCCGGAGTGGACGCCCACCATGGCGTTCCTCCTCCTCCTCATCGGCCTCCCCGTCACCACGGCCACCGCCTTCCTCCAGGAGGGCGTCCCCGGCATGCGGCCCGACGCCGCCTTCGAGGACGAGGAGGACGTGGACCTCCTCACTCCCGACGACGTGGAGCAGCGCCCCCCGGAGCACGACCGGCACGGGGCCGCGGTCTTCACCTGGCGCAATGCCATCCTCGGGGGGGTGGGCGCCGCCCTCCTCCTCACGGTCTCCGTGGCGGCCTACTTCGTCATGTGGGCCGCGGGCATCGGGCCCATGGGATCCCTGGTGGCCCAGGGCGTCCTGGACGAGCGGGATCCGGTCCTCCTCGCCGCCTTCGAGAACCGCACCGGCGACGAGAGCCTGGGCGCCGTGGTCACCGACGCCCTCCGCGTGGACCTCCTCGAGTCCCAGGTCGTCACCCTGGTGGACGGCGGGCTGGTGGCGGAGGTCCTGCAGCGCATGGGCCGTCCCGGCGCCGCCCTCACCCCGGACGTGGCCCGGGAGGTGGCGGTACGCGAGGGCATCAAGGCCGTCGTGGAGGGCGAGGTCTCCCGGGCCGGATCCGGCTACCTCCTCTCCGCCCGTCTGGTGGACCCCGGCAACGGGCGCGCTTTCGCGGCCTTCCGCCAGACCGCCGACGGGGACGACCAGATCCTCTCCGCCATCGACGGCCTGTCGGAGCAGCTCCGGACCAAGGCCGGCGAGTCCCTCCGGGACATCCGCGCCGGGGAGCCCCTGGAGGCCGTCACCACCTCGTCCCTCGAAGCGCTCCGCCTCTTCGTCCGGGCCGCCGAGGCCGAGGATGCGGGCGAGGACGACCGGGCCCTGGACCTCCTGGAGGACGCGGTCGCGCTGGACTCCACCTTCGCCATGGCGTGGCGGAAGCTGGCCGTGGTGCACTCCAACCGTCGGGTGGATCCCGCCGCCCGGATCGAGGCAGCGGAGGCGGCGTACCGCCACCGGAACCGCCTCACCGCCCGGGAGCGGAGCCTCACCGAGGCGTACTACCACTACACGGTGACCCAGGACCAGGACGCCGTGGCCGAAGCCTACCGCCGGGTGCTGGAGGACCATCCCCACGATCCGGTGGCGCTGAACAACCTGGGGATCTACCACGGCGAGCGGAACGACTGGGACGCCGCCGCCGAGCTCTACGACCGCGCCGCCAACGGCCCCGGTCGGAGCCCCTCGGCCTTCAACAACCTCGTCATCGCCCGCTACAACCAGGGTCGGAAGGACGAGGCGATGGCCGTCCTCGACGCGTGGGTCGAGCGCTACCCCTACGAATGGCGGATGCCGCGCCACCGGACCCTGCTCCTCTGGGCCGCCGGCGATCTGGAGGAAGCCGAGGCCACCGCCCGTCAGGCGCTGGAGGACTTCTCCGACGACGGCGTCGTCCAGCTCCGTCTCCGGAACCTCCTTTCCGACGTCCTGGAGGCCCAGGGGCGCGTCGGGGAAGCCCGGGAGATCCTCCTCCAGGCCGAGGCGATGGCCCGGGGAGCCCAGGAGCCCCGCGAGGAGTTCTTCGTCGCCCGGGACCTCGTCTGGCTCGATCTCATGACGGCCGCGAGCCGCGCCGACACCCTGGCGCTGCTCCGGGGCCTCGAGCGCACCTTCGAGCGGACCATGGCCGACGTGCCCGAGGTCGCCCGGCCCTACGGCAACCTCGGCTTCATGTGGGCCCTCCTGGGCCGGGACCCGGAGCGCGCCCTGAGCTGGTGGGATCGGGACCGGGCCGCCACGCCCGAGGAACGGCGCGACTCGCCGGGCGCGCGCCGGGACATCCAGTCGAACGAGGCGAGGATCCACCTGGTCCGGGGCGAGGCCGCCGAGGCTCTCGAGCTCTACCGGGACCTGACCCGGCAGCGCCCGGAGTGTGTCGAATGCTACCGGCGGAACCTGGCGGAGGCCCACGCCCTCCTGGGCAACCCCGACTCGGCGGCCGTCCACCTGGAGGTCTTCCTCGGGCACGACAGCTTCGACTTCTTCGACGACCGGGAGCTCCAGATGGCCGATGTACTTCCCGAGTTGGCCGGGCTCTACGAGGAGCTGGGCCGCTCGGACGAGGCCGCCGCCACCTGGACCCGCTTCGCGGACCGGTGGGAGAACGCCGACGAAGCCCTCCAGCCCCAGGTGCGCCGGGCCCGGGCCGAGGCGGCTCGGCTGACCGGGGAGGCCGGGGCGTCATGAAGACCCTCCCGAACCACCGCGGAGCCGCCTGATGGACCTCCTCCGCCGCGTCGTCCGGGAGGTCCACCGGCGCTCGCTCTGGCAGGTCCTGGGCATCTACATGGCCGGCTCGTGGGGCGTGCTCCAGGTCGTGGACTACATGACCGACTTCGCGGGGCTGCCGGAGTGGACGCCCACCATGGCGTTCCTCCTCCTCCTCATCGGCCTCCCCGTCACCACGGCCACCGCCTTCCTCCAGGAGGGCGTCCCCGGCATGCGGCCCGACGCCGCCTTCGAGGACGAGGAGGACGTGGACCTCCTCACTCCCGACGACGTGGAGCAGCGCCCCCCGGAGCACGACCGGCACGGGGCCGCGGTCTTCACCTGGCGCAATGCCATCCTCGGGGGGGTGGGCGCCGCCCTCCTCCTCACGGTCTCCGTGGCGGCCTACTTCGTCATGTGGGCCGCGGGCATCGGGCCCATGGGATCCCTGGTGGCCCAGGGCGTCCTGGACGAGCGGGATCCGGTCCTCCTCGCCGCCTTCGAGAACCGCACCGGCGACGAGAGCCTGGGCGCCGTGGTGACCGACGCCCTCCGCGTGGACCTGCTGGAGTCCCAGGTGGTGACGCTGGTGGACGGCGGCCTGGTGGACGACGCCCTCCGGCGCATGGGGCGCCTCGGCGAGTCCCTCACCCCCGACGTGGCGCGGGAGGTGGCGGTGCGCGAGGGGATCAAGGCGGTGGTCGAGGGCGAGATCTCCCGGGCCGGGTCGGGCTACCTCCTCTCGGCCCGCCTGGTGAACCCCCAGGACGGGCGGGCCTTCGCGGCCTTCCGCCAGACCGCCGACGGGGACGACCAGATCCTCCCCGCCATCGACGAGCTGTCGGAGCAGCTCCGCACCAAGGCCGGCGAGTCCCTCCGGGACATCCGCGCCGGCGAGCCGCTGGAGGCGGTGACCACCTCGTCCCTGGAGGCGCTCCGCCTCTTCGTCCGGGCCGACGAGGCCGAGGAGCAGGGGGACGGCGGCCTCGCCCTGGACCTCCTGGAGGAGGCGGTGGCCATGGACTCCACCTTCTCCATGGCGTGGCGGAAGATCGCGGTGATCCACTCCAACCGGGGCCAGGACCGGGATGCCCAGGTCGCGGCCGCCGAGGCGGCGTACCGTCACCGGAATCGCCTGACGAGCCGGGAGCGCAGCCTGACCGAGGCGTACTACCACTACACCGTCACCGACGATCAGGAGGCCGTGGCCGACGCCTACCGCCGGGTGCTCGCCGACCACCCCCACGATCCGGTGGCCCTCAACAACCTCGGACTGTACTACGGAGACCGGAACGACTACGACGCGGCGGCGGAGCTCTACGACCGTGCCGTCAACGGTCCCGGCCGCAGCGGCTCGGCCTTCAACAACCTCGTCATCGCCCGCTACAACCAGGGTCGGAAGGACGAGGCCATGGCCGTCCTGGACGCCTGGGTCGAGCGCTACCCCTACGAGTGGCGGATGCCGCGGCACCGGACCATGCTCCTCTGGGCCGCCGGGGACCTGGACGAAGCCGAGGCCACCGCCCTCCAGGCGCTGGAGGACTTCTCGGAGAACGACTTCGCCCGGGAGAGGCTCGCGCGCCTCCACTCCGACCTCCTCCGGGCCCAGGGTCGGGTGTCCGAGGCCCGGGAGTTCTTCGTCGAGCAGGAGACCGAGGCGTGGGCCGCCGAGAATCGCCGCCTGGCCTTCTTCGCCGCGTCGGACGTCTTCCGCCTGGACCTGATCGCCGCCTCGAGCCGGGCCGACACGCTGGCCCTCATCCGGGATCTGGAAGCCACCTTCGAGCGCACCATGGCCGACGTTCCCGAGTCCGAGCGGCCCTACGGGAACCTCGCCTACACCTGGGCCTGGGCGGGCCGGGACGCCGACCGGGCCCGAACGTGGTGGAGCCGGAACACGGCCGCCACCCCGGAGGAGGAGAGGGAGACGCCCGAACACCGCCGGGGCCAGCGGTTCTTCGAGGCCTACCTCGACATGACCTTCGGCGAGGGCGCGGAGGCCGTCGAGTTCTTCCGCGACGTCCGCCGGGAGAATCCGGACTGCGTCACCTGCCTGCGCGGAGAGCTGGCCCGGGCCCACCTCGCCATGGGTCGGCCCGACTCGGCGGTGGTCCACATGGAGACCCTGCTCCATCACGACACCTTCGACTGGACCGACGACCGGGAGCGCGACCTCCACGAGCTCCTCCGGGTGCTCGCCCGCAGCTACGAAGAGATAGGGCGCACCGAGGACGCCGCCGACGCCTGGACCCGCTTCGCGGACCGTTGGGAGAACGCGGACGCGGCGCTCCAGCCCCACGTGCGCCGGGCCCGCGCCGAGGCCGCCCGGCTGACAGGTGGGGCCGCGGCCCAGTAGGTTCAGGGAGCTTCCGGAGGGCGCCGACGCCGCCCGGACCCACCCCACCGCCCCGCTCCCATGACCGACGCTTCCTCCCGCGCCCCCGTGGCGTCCTTTCTCCGCGCCGCCGGCCTCGCCGTGGGGCTCGCCGCCCTGGCCGCCCCCACCCACGCCTCGGCCCAGGCACCCCAGGACGTCACCTGGGAGACCTCCGACGAGCGCACCGTCCACGCCACCTGGTACGGCGCCGTGGGCGGCGGCGCGCGCGGCGTCATCATGGCGCTCCACCAGGCCGGCGCCGACGGACGCGGCGAGTACGCGCCCATGATCGAGCGGCTCACGTACCTGGGGTGGGACGTGGTGGCCGTGGACCTCCGCGAGGGCGGCGACCGCTTCGGCACGGAGAACCGCACCGACCCCGGCACCGGCGACTACTGCGCCGCCGAGCCCGACATCCTGGGCGGGATCAGCTACGTGCGGGCCCGCCGCGCCGACATCCCGCTCGTGCTCTTCGGGAGCAGCTACTCCGGCGCGCTGGCGCTCCAGGCCGCCGACTTCCACGACCACGACGTGAGCGCGGTGGTGGCCTTCTCCCCCGCCTCCGGCGAGGCCGTGGCGGGCTGCCTCGGCGAGGAGGCCACCGAAGGCCTCCTGGCCCCGGTCCTCGTCCTCCGGCCCGCCTCCGAGATGGAGCGGGCGAGCGTGCGGGAGCAGATGGAGACGTTCGAGGCCCAGGGCCACCGGACGTACGTGGCCGACCCCGGCGTGCACGGCGCCTCCATGCTCGTGGAGGAGCGGGTCGGCGGCGACGTGGAGGACACCTGGATCGTGGTGGAGGACTTCCTCATGGAAGTGGGGACCGTGGAGGGCGCGGGGCGCTAGGCGGCGGGCACCGCGTAGGCCCGCACGGTCTCCTGGCCCAGGTCGTCCACCCACACGCCCCACACCCGCCCCTCCCGCACGGTGACGAGGCGGAAGCCCTCGGGGGTTTGCACCACCCGCCGCGCTTCCCCGTCGGCGTCCAGGACCATCCAGTCCCGGGCGGGGGGACGCTGGCCGCGCCGCGGCGGCCCCGGGTAGTCTCCCACCCACAGCTCGCCCGCGTCGGACCCGACCAGGTCCCAGAGAGCGGGGTGGCGCGGGGCGTGGGGGATGGTCTCGAGCTGGTCCCGCATGGCGTCGCGCTGCTCCGCGGGCACCTGGGCCAGCTCGGCCTCGAGCCGCGCCCGCGCCTCCTCGTCGGATACCCGGCGGTCCTCGTCGGGCCAGCGCACGATGCGGAACGGCGCCCCGTCCCGCCCCAGCTCCCATACCTCGGGGGCCTCGCCCCAGGCCAGGACGAGCCGCCCGTCCCAGGCGCTCGAGGCGAGCCGGCCGCCGAACGCGAGGGCACCGAAGATCCCCTCGCCGTAGCCCAGCTCCAGGCCGGGCCACGAGCCGAAGGAGACCACGGTGTCCCCGGCCGCGTCCACGAGGAGGGAGGGGACCGTGTCCCGGTACATCCCCGGAGCCGGCCGGCTCCCGATCATCCCGCCCTCGCCCACCAGCGCCAGCCCCCCGTCCACCGGATGGAGCGAGGACCACGAGCGACCGGGCAGGTGCCTCGAGAGGTCCACGGTCCGGACCGCTCCCCCGTCCGGCGGGAAGACGGTCAGCCGCCGGGGGGGAGACGGGTCGTACACGGCCAGGGAGTCCGCCGGCAGCGGAACGACCCGGCTCGGCCTCCGCAGCTCGCCGGGCCCGCTCCCCTGGCGTCCGAAGGTCCTGCGGACCCGGCCGTCGGGCCCGAAGTCCACGACGGTGGCGGCGCCGGACACCACCACGACCACGCTCCCGTCGCCCCGGGGCAGCACGTCCGCCACCTGGTAGAGGGCCGGGTCGTCCTCGGTGGTGCGCAGCTCGCGCACCGGCTCCTCCGGAAGGGCGTGGCGCGGAAGCTCGGCCGGGGGCACCCGGTTCAGGACGAGCTCCACCCCGGCGCTGTCCACGCGCTCGACGGACCGGTCCAGGTCGGTGTCGGGAGAGCCACCGCAGGCGAGGGCCAGGAGGAGGACGGGAAGAGCTGAGAGGCGGCGCACGGGCGGCTCCTTTCAGGAGGGCGCGCGACCCGCGACGGCGGCGGCACGCGCGGTGCGGACAAGCTACGCACCCGCCCCGCGCCCCGGCAAACGACGGCCCGTCACCGCCCCCGGGCGGTCAGGCATCCAACTTGCACCGGTAGGGGTGCGGCTCCCCGCTGGGGGGCCTTCGCCGTCCGTGCCCCCACCACCCTCCCCCCATGTCCCCCGACCACGGCCACCCCCGCCCGGGGCTCGACCCCCTGGCTCCCGGGTTCTCGTTCCGCGAGGCCCGCGGACCGCTGGTGGCCACCGCCATCCACGCGGGGCACCACCTCCGCCCCGAGGTGCTGGACCTCACGGCGCTGGACGACGCCGCCCGCCTCCACGAGGAGGACCCGGCGAGCGACGGCTGGACCGGCATGGGCGACCACCAGGTGGTGGTGGGGACCTCGCGCTTCGAGGTGGACCTGAACCGGCCCTTCGAGGACGCCGTGTACCGGAAGCCCGAGGACGCCTGGGGCCTCGATCTGTGGCGCCACGCGCCCCCGGGGGGGCTCGTGGAGCGGTCCCTGGACCTGCACCGGCGCTTCTACCAGGCCCTGCGGGGACTCCTCGAGCGGATCCTCGCCCACCACCCCCGGGCGGTCGTGTTCGACCTCCACACATACAACCACCGTCGGGACGGCCCCGACGCCCCCTCCGCGCCCCAGGAAGAGAACCCCGACGTGAACCTGGGGACGGGGAACCTGGACCGGGAGCGCTGGGCCCCGGTGGTCGACGCCTTCATGGAGACCGTGGCCGCGGCCGACTACCGGGGCGGACGCCTCGACGTCCGCGAGAACGTCCGGTTCCAGGGCGGCTACCTGTCCCGCTGGGTCCGGGAGACCTTCCCCGAGCGCGTGTGCGCCCTCGCCATCGAGGTGAAGAAGATCTTCATGGACGAGTGGACCGGGGAGATCGACCCGGACCGCCACCGGGCCGTGGCCCGCTGCCTCGGCGCCGCCCGGGACCCGGTCCTGGCGGCCCTGGAGCGCGTATGAGCTCGCCCTCGTCCTGCGCCGAGCCCACCGACCGGGGGCCCGCCCCGGCCGACCCGTACCGCCGGGTGGCCGCCGAGGTGCGGGCCCACGTCGAGGACAACGCGCGCCTCCTCCGGACGCTGCCCCGCCAGGGCCGCCTCTTCTTCGACCGGCCCCTGCCCTTCCTCGCGCTGCACCGCACCCCCCCGGGTCGGGAGGACGCGGGGACGGCGGACCTCCTCACCAGCCTCGCCTCGTACTGCCTCGTGTCCGGCAAGTCCAGCGAGGCCCGCGGTCTCGGGGAGCTCCTGACCGCGTGGAGCGACGCCACCGCCCGGCGCCTGGGAGACGTCCTCCTCCTGGAGGTGTGGAGCCCCCACGTCCTCCCGGACGAGCCCGCCCCCTCCGCGGACGGTTCCGGGACGGCGGCGTCCGGACGGACGGCCAGCGAGCCCACCGTCACCGTGCACGCCCCGCGGGGCACACCGGACGCCCTCGTGGACGCCGTGGCCGAGAGCCTGCGCGCCATGCGCATCGCCTCCCCCCGGGGCGGCGACCTGGGCGTGCCGGACCGCCTGGCCTCCGTGGAGGTCGTCCGGTCCGACGAGCCCTCGCCCCCCGACCTCCTCCCCCTGGAGCCGACGGACTCCACGGGGCGCCTGCGGCGCCTGGGCCTGGAGATCAGCCCCTTCTACCGGACCGGGGATCACGGCGTCGCCTTCCCCCGGGTGGTGAACGCGGTGGGGGCGGCCCTGGCCGGCGCGCTCCAGGACGCGCTCTTCGCCTGGACGCTGGACTGCACCGAGCTCGACGCACCCCATCCCCGGGCCCTGGCCCGGACCAGCATCGGGCGCTCCGCCCGCTTCGTGGACCAGCGCCTGGCCGAGGTCTACGGCTCCTTCGACCTCCTCCTGCAGGTCACCCCGGTCAACGCCGAGGAGGCGTGGACCCGCTTCCGCGACGACGGGTGCCGAACCGAGCCCGACTTCCGGTACCGGCCCCTGCCCTTCGATCCCGAATCCCTGAAAAGGCGTCTCTTCGACGTGCCCATAGAAAAAGTGAACGACCCCCTCCTGGCCCACCTCTTCCGCGAGAAGCAGGAGGAGATGGACCGACAGATCAGCCTCCTGCGCGACGTGGGCACCGACGACTTCGTGCACTCGAGCCGGCTCCTCTACGGCCCCGTGGAGGACGACCTGGTGGAGCTGGCCCGAGCCATCCTCGACCGCCTTCCCGCCTCCTCCGCCGGAGGCGCCGAGGACCGGGAACGGGTCACCGCGGAGCCCTTCCTGGAAGCCGCCCGCGCCGAGATCCGCCGCTACCAGGCGGCGGACCCGGGCTTCCACGCCCACGCCCACATCCGGGACGACATCACCTCCGGGCTCGTGGTCCTCAAGGACACCCTCTGCGTGTCCGACCGCCTCTCGGTGCCCCGGCGTCGGGTGGAGGCGCTGCTGCACCACGAGGTGGGCACCCATCTGGTGACGTACCGCAACGGGAACGCCCAGCCCTTCAAGCTCCTCGCCTCGGGGCTGGCGGGCTACGACCCCCTCCAGGAGGGGCTGGCGGTCCTGGCGGAGTACGTGGTGGGCGGGCTCACCCCGGCGCGCACCCGGACCCTCGCCGCCCGGGTCCTGGCGGTGCGGAGCATGCTGGACGGCGAGCCCTTCCACGTGACGTGGACCGCCCTGGTCGAGGACGACGGATTCCGTCCCCGCTCCGCCTTCAACCTGGTGATGCGGGTCTACCGCGGCGGGGGGTTCGTGAAGGACGCCCTCTACCTCAAGGGGCTGCGGGACCTCCTGGCCTACCTGGGCCGGGAGGACGCGTCGCTCCAGCCGCTGCTGGTGGGGAAGATCGCCCTGGAGCACCGGGAAGCCATCCAGGAGCTGGTGCTCCGGGAGGTGCTGGATCCGCCGGCCACGCGCCCGCGCTGGCTGGACGACGAACGGGCCCGGGAGCGGCTGGACACGTGCCGACCCTGTGGCGTCATGGACCTGGTGGAGGAGGTGGCGGCATGAGAATCGCGATCCTGGTCAACGACCTGGCCACCGAGATCGGCAACTACACGACCACCCGCCTGGCGCTGGAGTGCCTGCGCCGGGACCACGAGGTGTGGTACCTCAGCGCGGGCGACTTCGTCTACGCGCCCGACGGACGGCTGTGGGCCGCCGGCGCCCCGGTGCCCGAGGGTGACTTCGAGGACGGCAAGGACTTCCTCGACGCGGTGCGGCAGGAGGGCCGCCCTCCCATGGATGTCTGCGTGGAGGAGCTGGACGTCCTCCTCCTCCGCAACGACCCCTCCGACGACGCCCGGGAGCGTCCGTGGGCCGAGAACGTCGGCATCCGCTTCGGGCGGCTGGCCGCGGAGCGAGGCGTCCTGGTCCTCAACGACCCCGACGGCCTCTCGCGGGCGGTCGACAAGCTCTACCTGCAGCTCTTCCCCGAGGAGGTGCGGCCCCGGACGCTCATCACCCGGGACGTGGCGGACGTGCGGGCCTTCGCGGACCAGGAGGGACCCATCGTCCTGAAGCCCCTAAAGGGATCGGGCGGGGAGAGCGTCTTCCTGGTCACGCCCGAGAGCCGGAAGAACCTCAACCAGATCGTGGACGCCATCGCGCGCCACGGGTACGTCATCGCCCAGGAGTACCTCCCCGACGCCAGCGACTCGGACACCCGCCTCATCCTCATGAACGGGGTTCCCCTCCAGGTGGACGGGGAGTACGCGGCCATCCAGCGCATCGGCGCCGAGGACGACGTGCGCACCAACGTCTCCGCCGGGGGCATGGTGGCCGAGGCCGAGGTCACCGACCACATGCTGGAGCTGGCCGAGCTGGTGCGGCCCCGCCTGGTGGCCGACGGGATCTTCCTGGCGGGCCTCGACATCGCCGGGGGACGCATCATGGAGATCAACGTCTTCAGCCCCGCCGGCCTGGGGGTCGCGCGCCACGCCACGGACAAGAACTTCACCGCCGCCGTGGTCGAGGGCATCGAGCGGAAGGTGGCGCACCGGGCGGGGAACGGGACCAGCATCCCCAACGCCCAGATGGCCACCCTCTGACCCGGACGAGCCGCGGGGAAGGCGGGCCCATCGGCTCCGGCCTTCCCCGCGCCCGGGTCAGCGCGCCGCCACCGGGATCATGAGGTGGGCGTACGGGGTTCCGGGCCACATCACCCAGGGACCGCCGTTCAGGTGGTCGGTGGAGACGCCCTCCAGCAGGGCGAGATCCGGCACCAGCATCATGATGTGGGCTTCCACGCCGGTCACCCAGTCCTCGGGACCGGTGGGCTCGGTGGCGTACGGATCGCTGTTGCTCACCGGCGAGTCACCCTGGAGCATGTACGCGAAGCCGATCCGGTCGTAGGTGGGGTCGGTCTGGCTCACGTAGGCATTCAGGAAGTCCAGCCACGGCCCGTCGACGCACCACGGGTCGTTGCCCTCCGTGTCGGGCCGATCGGGAAGGCACGTCCAGCCGTTGGATCCCGGACGGATCTCGTTGAGCTCCCAGTCCAGCACGGCCGCTTCGGCCGAGATGGAGGTCGGACCCGCGCTGGTGGCGCTTCGGGTGAGGGCCTCGTGATCCTGGCCCGACAGGACGGTCGGGAGGGCGAGGAGGAGGAGCGTGAGGAGCGGGGTGCGTCGTTGCATCGGAGACCTCCTGGGGAGGGGCTCCGACCGTCGACATGGACGCGACGGCCGGCTACCCCTTGGTGGGGCCCGACGCCGCCCGGAGTCAAGGACTTCGTTTTCCCCCTAGATCCAGCCCCGCTCCCGGGCCACCAGGCTGAGCTGCACCCGGTTGGTGAGCTCCAGCTTCCCGAAGACGCTGTGCAGGTGGAGCTTCACCGTGCTCTCCGAGATCCCCAGGTCGGCCGCCACCCGCTTGTTGGACTTCCCCGCCGCGACCTCCGCCGCCACCTCGAGCTCCCGGGGCGTGAGGGACTCCTCCGGGGACGGCGGCCGTGCCATGACCTCGGCGGCCCGGGCCGCCAGCTCCGGCGGGATCCACCGGCCTCCGGCGGCCACGGTGCGCACCGCGTCGATGAGGACCGAGGCCGCGGACTCCTTGAGGACGATCCCGTCCACCGCCGCCCGGAGGCAGCGCAGGACCATGTCGTCGTCCAGCGTGGCGGAGAGGAGGACGGTCGGCACCCGCACGCCCCCGTCCCGGAGGGTCTCGTGGGCCTCGAGCCCGGTGCAGCGCGGCATGGAGACGTCCATCACGAGGACGTCCGGCGGGCCGGCCCGCACCGCCTCCATGGCCTCCACCCCGTCGGTGCACCACGCCGTCACCTCCAGGTCGTCCTCCAGGGCCAGGAGCGCCCGGAGGCCGTCCAGCACCACGAAGTGGTCGTCGGCCAGGATCAGGCGGAGCGTCATCGCTCGTGCTCCGGGACCGTCGGAAGCCGGACGGTGAGGGTCGAGCCCTCCGGCGTGGAGCGGATGGAGATGCGCCCTCCGGCCTCCGCCACGCGGTGCTTGAGGCTGAGCGGCCCCAGGCGCTTCTCCTGCAGCTCGTCGTGGTCGTAGTCCCCCAGGAAGGAGAACCCCGAGCCCCGGTCCTCGACCCGCACCAGCAGGGTCTCCCCCTCCCGGGCCACCAGCACCTGGACCGCCTGGGCCGAGCCGTGCCGCGCGGCGTTGACGGTGGCTTCCTGCACGATCCGCAGGACCTGCCGCCCCAGCTCGCCCGTGACCCCCGCGGCCCCGTGGGCGTCCACGGAGATCTCGACGCCCCAGATGGCGGCCACCCGGTGCAGGAGGTCCTCGATGCGGTCCGGCAGCGTACGGCCCACGTCGGCCCACACCGGGTGGCGCCCCTTGAGCTCGTCCACGTAGAGGCGCAGCTCCTGCTGCTCGGCGGCCACCGTGGCGCCCAGCGCCTCCAGCCCGGCCTCCGCGGCCTCGGGGTCGGCGCGGACCAGGCGGCGGGCCACCGCGATGCGGAGGGAGGCCGCGGTCAGGGTCTGGAGGATGCCGTCGTGGAGCTCCCGGGCGGTGCGGAGGCGGAGCTCGGCCATCTCGTGGCGCAGGAGGGCCGCCCGATGGCGGACCTGGTCGGTGTGGTCCCGACCCACCCCGTACATCCGACCGTCCCGCCCGACCGCCAAGGACCAGCGCATGGGCACCCACCGGCCGTCCCCGGCGGCCATGCGGACATCCAGGTCCCCGATGGGCGAGCCCTCGAGGAGGGCCGCCGCCTGGGTCCGGGCGAGGGGGCGCTCCTCCGGGTGAACCAGCTCCAGCACGGGCACGCCGATCAGCTCCGCCGGATGGTAGCCCAGGACTCGCTCCACGGACGGGCTGATGCGGAGCACGCGCCCGCCGCCGTCCATGATCGTCAGGACGTCGTGGGAGTAGCCGAAGAAGCGGGCGAGCTCCCCCTCGCGGGGCTCGCTCGCGGCGCTCCCGTCGAGGACCCGTTCGGGAGATTCGAGGCGCACGTCGGGCATGGTGGAAGGTCGGGTGGGACGGGCCGTACGCGCCCACATTCGTGCCCGGCGCCCGGCGCGCGCAAGGATCGTTCAATCCGCGTAGGATGCGGGTTTTCCGCCCCCGGGCGAGCGCCTGGAGGGCCGCACGCCTCAGCACGCCACGCAGATGGGTCGCGGCTCCTCCCCGGTGGCGGCCATCCAGGTGGCGTAGGCCCGGGTGTAGATCCGGATCTGCCCGAGCTCGCCCAGGACCTCCACCCGGTAGAGCTCGCTGGGGTCGTAGATCTCCAGGACCGCGGCGCCCTCCGGCTGGACCAGGTCGTCCACGTAGAACTTGATCTCGCGCCGCCGGCCGCGGACGACGAGGCAGGTCTTCGACTCGTTGATGCAGGGATAGAAGTACTGGCGGGAGCCCTCCGAGATCAGCTCCCGGAGGTTGGGCGCCGCGTCGGCCCTCAGGTCCTCCTCCTCCCGCACCGTGCCCGGCGATCCGAGGGCGGCCAGCCGGGCGTCCAGGCTCGCCTTCAGCGCCGCCCGGGGCGCCACGACGTCCAGCCCCTCCAGCTCCACCGCCAGGGGCTCGAGCGCCACGAAGAGCACGTTCCCGTCCCGCACCGGCGAGGGCTCCCGGTGGTCCCGGTACCCGATGCGCCGGGTCTCGAAGGTGTACGTCCCGGCCGGGAGGTCACGGACGTGGAAGTGTCCCAGCGAGTCGGCGAGCACCGTGCGCTCCAGCTCCGCGATGCGCACCCGGGCGTACGACACCGGCCCCCCCGTCACCCCGTCCACGACCCGTCCGAAGAGCGTGAAGGGTCGTCCCTCCTGGGCGGCGGCGGGCGTGACGAAAGCCCCAAGGAGGCCCGCCAGGACGCCCGCCAGGACGCCCGCCAGCAGCGCGGTCTGGAGCGGCGCGCCCTGCGCTCGGGGGAACGAGCGTCCCCCCATGTCCCTGCGTCGCTCGGCCACCATGCCCCGCCTCCGGAACGTGCCCGCGACCACCCGGACGCCGGACTCGTCGCCCGGACAGGCGGCCGCACGCCAGCATCGTACGCGCTCGCGCAGGACACGCGCAACGCGCGGCCGGCCCGCGGCCGTCAGCCGCCCGGGAGGAACACCCGGGCTTCACGCACGCCGGCCCGCCCGGAGGAGCTACCCCCCGGGACGCCGCCGTCGCCAGGAAGATGACGCCTAGCGCTCCGCCCCCGCCGGAGGATCGGTCCACTCGGTGCCCTCGGGGCGGAGCAGCATCCACGTCTCGGCCAGCCGGCCGTCCTCGAGCCTGTAGAGCTGGAGGCCCGGTCGCTTGGGCCACGGGCCGGTGGCCTCCGGGCCGCCCCGGAAGGTGTACCGGATCCAGAACCGGTCGCCGACCGTCGCGCTGTCGTGGACTTCGTACCGCAGGTCCGGGAACCGCCGGCGCAGGTCGCGGATCCGCTCCGCGTACTCGGCCGGCGTGACGGCGTACGTGCCCGCCTCCTCGTGCCGTACGTAGCGCGGCGCCACGAGCTCCGGGACCAGCTCCAGCCTACCCTGGTGCCAGACCCCCTCGATCCAGAGGCGCATGACGGCTCCGGTGTCCCGGGCCGGAGGGGACGGGCTCGAGGCGCAGGCCCCGAGAGCGAGGGCCAGCAGCGCCCAGGCCCCGCCGGCCACCCACCTCCGCCCGCCCGCGCCCACGCTCACCAGCACGCTTCGGCCTGCCAGTCCACGAGCCGACGGGCCAGATCGACCCGGTGGGCCGAGAAGCCGTGGTCGTCGTCGTAGACCACCTCGGTCACGCGGTCCGCGCCCGCGCGAGCCAGGGCGGCGACGAAGGGATCGTGGTGCAGCTCCTTCGGCGTCGCCTCGTCCCGCGTGCCCGCCACCACCAGGAGCGGGCGAGAGGCCAGCGCCTCGGCCCGGGCCGGCGTCCGGTACGCCTCGGCCCCCGCCTCCACCTGGGCCAGGAGCGTGTCGAGGTGCGTGTCGATGACGCCCCCCGCGGCCACGAGATCGACGCCCAGCGCCGCGCCCGCGGCGGCCCGGACGGCCGGGTCCTCCCGGGCCGCCAGGCCGAGTGCCCCCAGGTCGGCGCCCGCCAGGTGCGCGTAGCACCGCACCGCCGGGTCGCGGGCGGTCACGAGGGCCCCCACGAAGCCTCCGAAGCTGTGGCCCACCACCGCCACCCGGTCCGGATCCGCCCGGGCCTCGGCCGCCCAGACGGGATCGCGGACGGTGGCCAGCACGGCCGCGGCGTCCTCGAGGGCCTGGTCCGGGGAGAATCCGCCCCCGTTCCCCCACGCCCCGCGGTAGGTGAAGTACACCGCGTTGGTCCCGGCCCGGCGGAGCGCCTGGGCGAGGTCGAGGTTGCGCTCGTTGCCGGGGAAACCGTGGAGGAAGACGGTCGTCGGGTGCGGACCGGGCCCGTTCGCGACGTAGACCAGGCCGCTCAGGACCGTGCCTCCGCTCTCGAACTTCGTCTCGATCAGGGCAGGCGGGTAGTCCGGATCGACGACCTCGGGATCGGTGGTCACCGGGTGCTCGTCCGCGGGGGGAGCCGTGCAGCCCGCCACCACGGCGAGCAGGAAGAGGGCGCGTCGGATCATCGTGCCGGTCTCCGGTGGAAGGGGAACCCGCTCGGTGGAAGAGAATGGGGAGCGCGGTCGACCGGCGCCATCGATTCTCCTTGCCCTCCACCTCCCCGTGCCCATTCGTGGAAGGTCCGTCGCAGGTCCCCGTCGAGCGCGCATCGAGAGAGAGGAGGAGATCGTGGCGAAGGTCGTCCGATGGCTGGGGTTGGCGATGGCCGGGTGCCTCCTGCTCCTGGGGGTCGCCGCGGGCGTCCTGTACGCGATGAGCGCCGTGGAGCTCGGGCGCCGCCACGACGTCACCCCGCGGACGATCACGATCCGCACCGACCCGGCGACGGTGGCGCACGGCGAGCGCATGGCCCGCATCCAGGGCTGCACGGGATGCCACGGGGGAGACCTGGGCGGGGGGATCCTGGCGGAGGACCTCATGGTGGGCCGCCTCACGGCGCCCAACCTGACCCGCGTTCGGGAGACCTACTCCGACGAGGATCTGGTCCGCCTCATCCGCCACGGGGTGCGTCCCGACGGAACGGCCCTGATCCCGGCGATGCCGTCCCAGGCCTTCCACCACCTGGCCGACGACGACCTCGGGGCCATCATCGCCTACCTCCGGAGCGTGCCACCCGCGGAGGACTCGCTCCCCTCCACGCGGATCGGCCCGGCGCTGCGGGGCATGATCGCCCTGGGGGAGGTCCGGACCATCCCGGACCTCGTGGGGGACGACCCGCCCCCGGTGGAAGCGCCGCGCGGCGGCGACGCCCGTACTCTCGGGGCCTACCTGGCCCGCAGCATCTGCACCGAATGCCACGGCACGGCGCTGGAGGGGTCGACGGGGTTCATGGTCACGCCGCCCCTCGCCGTCGTCGGCTCGTACGACCCGGACCAGTTCCGGCGGCTGATGCGGGAAGGGCTCGCCCTCGGCGACCGCGAGGTGGGGCTCATGTCCGAGGTGGCCCGGGGGCGCTTCCGGCACTACACCGACGAGGAGATCGACGCCCTGTACGCCTACCTGAGCACGTTCCGACGCCCCGCCCCCGTCGCCCCCTGACGGTCGGGGCCGCCGCGGGCCTCACGGCGTCCCGAAAAAGACGAGCCCCCGACCCTCGTGGAGGGCCGGGGGCCGTCCCCCGACAGGTCGCCCGAGGGGAGGGCACCTGCCGGGGTTCCCGTGGGGGGGCTACCGGCTGTCCTTCCCCGTCTGGACGAAGCGGACGCACTGGCCCTGGTTCCGGAAGCCGTACTGCTCCCAGCCACCCTTCTTGCAGTCGTCGACCGTCTGGGGGTCGGCGGCCGGACCGAGGACCCGGACGTCGTCGATGGCCGCTCCCTGCGCCCGATCCTGCCAGATGTAGGGACTGCCAGCGTGGAGGCTCCGGAAGGTCAGCGTGGTCGTCGCCGCCGTGGCCACGAACTCGAAGGACTCCTCGACCCACCCCATGTTCGTGCCGGAGCGGCCGTCCGTGTCGAACGAGTAGATCTGGGAGGCGCCGGCCGCCTCGACCTGCATCCGCTTCACGTTCTGAGGCCAGCCGGGGTTGCCCGCCAGGGCGAACAGCACCGTGTACGACGCGCCAGGGGTGGTGGGGATCTCCTGGCTGACGAACCCGGCCTCGAACGCGTTCAGGTCGGCCGAGAGCGAGCCTTCCGCCGCATCCCAGAACGGCCCGACATCCACGTTGTTGAAGGTCCAGCCGGTGTAGCCCGACTCGAAGCCCGGGTTGGCGAGCGCCACGGGGGAGGTGGCCACGAGGGAGAAGGACGGAGCCAGGTCCAGCGGCATGGGCTCGGTGGGGGTCTCTCCGCAGGCCGCCACGAGGGTCAGCGCAACGAGTGCCGCAAAACGGTGCTTCATCGGGTTCTCTCCAGGTCCGGGCTCGGACACGCAGGGGGGGCAGATTCGGGCACCGTGGGGACGCATCGCCGTGCGCCGCGTCCCTCCGGCGGCACCCGTGCGCTAAGGATGCCACCTCCCCTCGGGCCGCCCTATAGAACCTTCGGCCAGTCTCCCCTCCTACATTCATTCGGGGGGGGCGCCTCGCGCCCATCCCGCTGGTGGGAAGCATGTGGACGCACCTCAACGCCACGCTCTCGAGCGGGGTGGCGCTGGATCGGGACGCGGCCGAGTGGTGGGCCGCCGGGACCGACCGCTTCGACACGCTGGACGAGATCGACCAGCAGCGACACGTCCTCTGGGAATACGCCGTCTTCCAGTTCTGGTGGGCGCTCTACAAGGCCCGGCAGCGGGGGCAGGTCGACGACGAGCAGTGGGGCGTCACGATGCGCACCGTCTCGATGTTCGGGCGGCGCCAGGCCATCCGGGCGGCGTGGCAGCGGTTCGGCGAGCTCTTCCCCGCCGACTTCCGCGCCCTGCTGGAGCCCCACCTGGCGGATGGGCCGGACGCGGCTGCGGACTCCCCCGGCCCTCCCCCCCACGCGGCTCCGCCCGTGGGCGGGAGCCCATGACCTCCTTCGAGTTCCTGACCGTCGCCCTCTTCCTTCGTCCTGGGCCTGGCGGTCACCGTCCTCCTCACGTCGCTGCTGGCGGCCTTCCGGGCTCGACGGACGACGCGGCTGGAGCCAGCGCGGACCCCGTCAGGACCGCGCCGTACGCCACGTAGCCGTCCGGGAACTACCCTCCCGAGATCGGCCACCCGACCTGGATCCCGAGGATCCGGCCGTTCAGCTCGGAGTCGCCGGTCACGGCCTCCCGCCAGAGCACCTCGACGGAGACCGGGGTCCCGCGGACATCGAGGGACGCGAGCCCGAGGGACGCGCCCACGGCCGGGCCGGCGTCGGGACCGCAGACGCAGTCGGCTCCCGTGAAGTGGAAGACGCCGAGCCCGAGGCCGCCCAGGACGAAGACCTCCCCGTTCCCCAGCGACAGCATGGGCATCAGGTAGAGGATCCGGTGTGCTTCGTCCCGTGCCGGGTTCCGCACGCGGAACGGCTGGAGATCGAGGGACGTGGCGAAGCCGATGCCCTCCCCCACACCCGCCCTCAGGCTCACGATGGGGCCCAGGGCGCTCTCCGCGCGGCCCCCGGCGCTCGACGTGGCCTGGGCGAGGCCGGGCCCGACCGTGACGCCCCGCCCGGCGCACCCCGCCGTGCCCGCGAGGACCACGACCGCCAGGGCCCGGAAGCCGCGGAGCGTTGGCATCATTGCACGATGGTCAGGGGGCGCACGAAGAACACGACGCTGCCCAGAAGGCCCAGGACCGCCCCGACGAGGTGGACACGTCGGTTCGGCGTCCACATGAGGAAGGCCTCGACGCCGACGAACGCCAGCGCCATGGCCGTCACCGGGGCGTCCGGGTACATCCCGACGGGGCCCAGGAGGATGTACCCACCCGCGATCTGGGCGAGGAGGACGAGGATGCCGACTCCGAACAAGGGTCGGCGATTGGCGATGACGTACTCGTCGAGGTCGACGTGCGCTCCCCCCGGGGGGAAGAGGAGCGCGGCCCATCCGTAGACGAGGATGGGCAGGACGAGGGAGGTGAGGACCAACCCCGGGGTCCATTCGGTGACGATGCCGCCGACGTCCCACCGGCCCATCCAGAACAGGATGATGTAGGCCAGGGTGGCGACGACCCACAGCGTGTGGATGGGCCCCGGGCGGAGATCGGTGTCACGGCGGAGCGTCCGGACCAGGCCGTCGATCAGGGTGGTGATCGCCAGACCCACGATGATCGAGAAGAGGACCATCACGTACTCGAAGGTGGACATGGCCGACGCTCCGTCTCGAGGGGTGGCTTCCACTGATGGACTCGGGTCCAGGTTTTCGGCAAGGGTGTCGGTGGCGATCCTGCCGTCGGGAACGACGCCGGACGCGGGACCCAGGCCGTCGATGACGGGAACCCGGCTCGCTATATTTCAGGCGATGCCTCTCCTGCCCGCTCGAGCCACCCTTGGGTTGGAGCGCCGGCCATGACGCGCGTCCCTGGATTCCTCCTCCTCCTCCTCACCCTCGCCGCCTGCTCGGACCTCACCGGCACCGACGACGAGGACTCCTTCACCCAAGGCGAGGCCGACGCGTTCGCGGGCCAGGTGGCCCGGGCCTTCTCCAACGGGATGGGCGGCATGGCCACGGCTCCCGGCGGTGCCGCAGCGCCGAGCGCCGCCGGACCGGCCGCGGCCCCGGTGCGCGTTCAGCTCCAGCACCGGACCAACTGCACCGCCGGCGGCCACATCGAGGTGTCGGGGAACCTGACCGGCTCGGTGGACGACACGGGCTCGGGCGCCCTCTTCCTCCAGGTCCTGGAGACCATCACCGACTGGCGCTGCATCGGGGGCCGGGTCCTCAACGGCGACCCGTACCTGTCCGCCGCCGGGACCTTCACGTTCCTGAACGGCGCCCAGTCCGGCACCGCGTCCATCTCCTTCGGCGGCGGCTTCAAGTGGGGCGCCACCGCCGCCGAGAGCTGCCAGATGCGCCTCACCATGCTCTTCCACCCGGACCACACCGGCCGCCTGAGCGGCCAGGTGTGCGGACGGAGCGTGGACGTGACGTTCTGAGGTCGAGTGCCCACGATGGCGCTCAGCCTACCAGCGCCGGGAGTCTCCCGGCCGCCTCAGCCCGGTACCAGGGCCACGTACGCGCCGACCGGGTCACGGATCACCGCACTCCCCTTCCCCGCGTGCACGACCTCACCGCCCTCCCTGCGTGCACGCGAGAGGCTCTCCTCGAGGTCTCCGACGGGCAGGTAGATCAACCACACCGGCGGGAGGTCGGCGTTCACGCCACGCGCGTGGCAGACGCCGGCCAGGGCCGCTCCGTCCGGCGCGCAGAGGTTGTAGTCGGCGTACGGCCCCGCCGCGTCCTCCATCGGCACGGCCTCGGCGGACCAACCCACGACGTCCTGGTAGAAGTCCCGGGTCTCGGTCGCGTGGGGCACGGTCAGATCCAGCCACGCGATGCGGCCGCCCTCCAGGGGGGGCATCGCCTCGGGGGAAAGGACCGGGACGATCCCGAACGCGGCTCCGTCGGGGTCGGCCAGGACGGCCCACTGGTCCTCGTCGTGGCGCATCAGCGCGCGGGCGCCCCGGGCCAGGGCCCGCTCGGCGCTGGCCCCGACGTCCGCCACCTGGATGTGGGGCATCCACTGGAGCGGGAGGTCCTCCAGCGTGGGATCCCGCGCACCCAGCCCGATGATCGGAATGCCCCTGCTGTTCAGCAGGTCGTCGCGCCAGAGCGGGCTGTCCCCGGTCGTCAGGACGCTCGAGTAGAACCGCAGCTCCCGCTCGTGCTCCGGCACCGCGATGTCGGCGCTCACGACCGCGCCGATCCCCGAGGATTGCGGAGAGACCACGGCTCACCTCCTTGGCTGAACAGCCTGGCACGCCACGCACCGACCCTCGCCCCGGAGGGTCCGGTTCCCCCCGACGGGTTCGGGAGCAGGTGGCGCGCTCAAGATGCCGAGCGAGCGCCGGAGGCGCCAACCCACCGCCCCCCGTCGAGGGCGCGTAGCGGGACGGGTCGGAGCCCCCGCCCTAGGCGGTCCGATCAGCCGCCGAGCCGCGCCTCGTACGCGACGGCCGTGGACGCGGCGGGGTGCATCCCGTCCAGGCGTCGGCTAGGACGGGCGGTCCACGTGCCGGAGGGCCAGCGATGGCGTGGAGAGGACCACGAAGGAGCAGAAGCCCAGCTCACGCCAGAAAGCGAACGGGTCCAGGCCGTTCGCGCGAGCGACGAGCAGGGTCAGCACCGCGCCGTGCGTCACGACCACCGTCGCCCCCGGGTCCCCGCCGACGGGAAGCCGATCCACCGCCCTGGCGAAGCGGGCGTGCGCTTCGTCGGCGCTCTCGTCGCCCATCACCCGTTCGTCGGGCCGCTCGAAGAACGCCCGCACCCGCTGGCGAAACCGCTCCTCCGTGGGATAGAAGGGCACGCCCGACCGGTCGTTCTCCTGGAGGCCCGGGACGGCCCTGGCCGACAGATGGAGCCGTGACCCGACGACCTCCGCCGTCTCCACCGCCTTCGGCTCCTCGCTGCAGAAGAGCGACGCTGGCGCGTGCCGCGTGAGGCGGTCCGCGAGCTCGAGGCTCCGGGTCCGCCCGTCCGGGGACAGCACCCACTCGGCGGGGGGCCGGCTCCCGTCGATGTCGGGAGCGGCATGCTTCACGAGGATCAGGTCACCCATGGGGGGGTCGGCACCCGAAGCCCGGTCCGATCCGGATCTAGAGATCCCGATCCAGCTCCACGCCCCCACGCCATACACGGCGAATGGCGCGGAGCGCCGTGATGTCCACCGTCGGATCCCCCTCGACCAGGAGCAGGTCGGCCCGGCGCCCGGACTCGATCCGCCCCCGGTCGTCGAGGCCGAACGCATCGGCCGTTCGCGCCGTCGCGGCACTCAAGGCTTCCGCGGGCGAGAGGCCTGCCTGTACCAGCAGCTCCAGCTCCTGCAGGAGGGCGATCCCGTGGACGAGCCCGAAGTTCGGCGGGTCGCTCCCGGCCAGGATCGTCACGCCGGCCTCGTGCAAGGCCTCGACCGAGTCCAGGTGGTACTGGAGGATGCCGGAAGCGTCGTCGAGACCCATCCGCTCGAGGGCGGCCTCCATCTGAGCGCGCTGCGGCGCGGGCAGGTCTTCCATCGCGACCGGGGTGTAGCGCTCCACGGCGTCCTCGTCGAGGAAGGGCTGGACGACCGGATCGTTGAGAAACGAGGGCCGAAGGTCCGGGTCGAAGCTCCCGACCACGGAGAGCGTGGGGACGACGAAGACACCACGGTCGCGGATCATCTCCACGAGATCCGCGGGCGCGCCGGGGACGCGCCACACGTGCGCGAGCCCGTCGACCCCGGCTTCGACGGCCGTCCGGGCGTCGTCGTGCGTCTCGATGTGGGCGACGACCAGCAGATCATGGGCCTTTCCAGCCTCCACGAGGGCCCGGACCGTGGCCTCGTCCAGCGTAGGCATCCCACCCTGGGCCCGCTGACCGTTGAGCACGATCTTCAAGTAGTCGGCGCCGTCGCGCACCCGCTCTTCGACGAAGGGCGCCGCCTCGTCCGGCCCACCCACCGTGGGGATCTCCGGCCCGCCGTACTCGGTGCCGTGGCCGCCCGGGGCGGTCGCGAGGAGCCCCGAAGACAGGAGGCCCGCGACGTCGCTTCTCTCGGCCGATGCCTGTCGCAGCGTCGAAGCGACCTCGGCTCGGGTCCACATGTCGAGGACGGTCGTCACGCCGAACCTCAGGTCCCGCTCGAGCTGCCCCACCTCCGCCGTGTGCGTATGCGCGTCGATGAGCCCCGGGAGCAGGGTGGCTCCGGAAGCGTCGATGCGTGGGACCGTGGTCGGCACGTGGTCGGACGAACCCACGGACTCGATCAGGCCGTCGCGTACGACGACGTCGGCCCCTTCGAGGAGGGCGGTTCCGTCGAAGACCCGGGCGGCGACGATGACCGACGCGTCGCTCCAGTCCTCCCCCTCGGCGCTCCCGGGGTCGGCGGACGTGCAGGCCGTGGTCAGCAACACGACCGTCGACAGGCGGACGAAGGCGGCTTGGCTCATGAAACCTCGACGAGAAGAGGGAAGGGGCAGGCGGCGCGGGTCCATGGCCTCGGCCGTCTCGGCGATCGTCCTGAACGCCTCGAAATCCAAGGCTCTCAACGCCTCCTCACGCGCCGGCCGGAAAGACGCCGACGTCGTCCGGAGGGTGGAGGAGAGGGTGCTCGGGGTCGTTCAGCACCGTGGCCTCATAGTAGGCGAGCGACGTCGCGTTGAGGTGCGAAGCGAGGTTCCCACCCTCGGGGGAGGCCAGCCAAAGATTCCGGGGATTCCGGAGCACGCCCATGGTGTAGTAGGCGAGGATCTCCCCCACGATCTCCTTCCGCGTCTCGTTCCGCGCCCGCACCGCCAACT
>CAZMTA010000034.1:0-38542 GCA_964569085.1 uncultured Gemmatimonadaceae bacterium
GCCCGAGGCGGTGGAGGAGGTCTGGATCCCGGTGCGGCCGGTGCGGCCGGTGCGGCCGGTGCGGCCGGTGCGGACGACCCGGGAGCCCCGCGAGGGACCCTAGCCGGCGCCGCTCCCCGCCGGGCCCCCGCCCGCTTCGTCGGCCGGCCCCGCACCGGCCTCCGCGTCGACCTCCCCCCCGGACCCGTGCCCGGCCTCTTCGCCCGTGAGGCGGGGCGGCGGCGTGTGGGTGGGGCTCCCCCCGCCCAGAAGCTGCTCCTGGAAGTCCAGCCGCTCGTCCATGTTGCGCACCTGGCGCATCAGGAAGCGCAGCTCGTTCCGCAGACGGGTCACCTCGGCGGCCGCCAGGGGGTCGGAGTCCTGGGGCTGGATCGCGAAGCCCCGGAGGACCCACTGGGCCAGGAGGGTGCCTGCCGTGCCGATGGCGCCGCCGCTCACGAACACCGCGGCGACGGCGATCCAGACTTCGACCTCCATGCGGGTCCCTCCTTGCGGGACGACGTCCGGCGTGGAACCACCCGGACGGGAGCGGGGCGCTCGCGGTTTCGTCAGGAGCCTCCGAGCCCGATCCGGGCGCGGAAGGCAGGATCGGCGTCCGCCCAGACGGCGGCGAGCTCGGCGTCCGCGTCCTCGGCCACCCGGATCATGCCGGCCTCCGTCGCCGCCGCGGACAGCCCCACCAGGGAGAGGGTCCGCCGCGGCGTGAAGGCGAGGGCCTCGCGGAAGGCCTCCACGGCCTCCGCCGGCCGGCCGGTCTCCAGCAGGACCTCGCCCAGGAGCTCGTGGGGCGGCTTGAGGCTGGCCGGCGGGCCGAACTGGAAGGGGAGGGACGCTTCGAGCTCGGCCGCGCCCCGCAGCGTCTCCACCGCCGCGGCGCCCTCGCCCGCGGCCAGCGCCCGGAGCGCCTCGAGCTCCCGGTACGCGATCTCCTGGCGGGGGCTCCACCCCTCGCGGGGACCGAGCGTCCGGGCCATGTCGGCCATGACGGCCTCGCCCCGGGCGGGCTCGCCGCGCCTGAAGGCCGCCAGGGCGGTGACGAAGTCGAGCTCGGCCTGACGCTCCGGCCAGGCGGAGAAGTCCGCCGTCCACTCCTCCGCCGCCCTCCAGTCCTCCAGGTCCAGGATCTGGCGGGCCCGCATGTCCGTGAAGTAGCCCCGCTCGCCGGCGTTCCCGCCCGCCCGGATCCGCTCCGCGCAGCGCTCGAAGCCGGCCGTGGCCGCGTCGGGGCGGCCCTGCATGAGCCACCCGTAGTGGAGCCAGGAGGTGTAGTGGCCGCAGGGCGCGGGACCCTGGCCGAGCTCCGCCCGGCGGGCGTTCTGGACGTCCCGCGCCCGGACGTTGGCGTCCACCACGTCCTGCCACATGCCCAGCGCCACGAAGATGTGGGAGGTCATGTGCTGGGCGTGGGCCGCGTCGGGGGCGATGCCGGAGTAGGCCCGGGCCGCCGGCAGGCCCAGGGGCGCGTGCACCGGGTCGTCGAAGGAGTGGATGATGTAGTGGGCCGCGCCGGGATGGCGGGGGTTGGCGTCGAAGACGGGCTGGGCCGTGGCCGCGGCCCGCATGTACGTCCCGAAGTCCCGCACGCCGTCCGTGCTGCCCAGGATGGCCAGCGCGTGGAAGGCGCGGGCCTCGTGGTCGTCGGGGAAGTCGTCCTGGAGGCGGCGCATGGCGGCCATGTAGCGCCGGTCCCGCTCGGCCTTCGTGCCCTCGCCGTAGAGCTCGTCCAGGGTGGCGAGCCATCGGGCCTCCCGCTCCGTGGCCGGCTCGGCGCCCGCCGCCCGGCCCCGGGCCAGCGTCTCCAGGGCCGCCTCCCGGTCCTGCTCCCGCCACAGGGGGTGGTTGTACGTCATGGCCTCGCCCCAGTAGGCCAGGGCGAAGCCCGGATCCACCTCCTGGGCCCGGCGGAAGGCCCGGGCCGCGTCGTCGAACTCGAAGGAGTGGAGGAGGAGGACCCCTTCCAGGAAGGGACGCTGGGCGTCCGCGGCGCCCGAGTTGGGGAAGGCGATGGCGCCCAGGCGCGGGTCGTCCACGGTCTGCGCGGCCAGGGCCGCCGGGAGGAGGGCGGACCCGACCAGGGCGGCCAGGAGGATGAAGGGCCGGGCGGGGGCCGCGGGGGAGGGACGGCGGACGGGGCGGGACATGGGACCTCCAGCGGAAGGGGAGGCTGGAAGCGTCGGCCCCGGGGCGCCGGGACGCAAGCGTCACCCGCCGAGCGGGCCGCTCCCGCCTGGCGCCCGCCGGTCCGGGGCGCTCCATTTCCAGGGCTCCGTTCCGCCATCCAGGAGGTGCGCATGGAGCTCTTCGTCGGAACCAGCGGCTTCAGCTACGACGCCTGGAAGGGGCCTTTCTACCCCGAGGATCTCCCCAGGGACGGCATGCTCGCCTGGTACGGCGGGCGCCTCTCCGCCGTGGAGGTGAACAACACCTTCTACCGGATGCCCAGAGCCTCGGTGCTGGAGGGCTGGGCGGCGGACGTGCCCGCGGGCTTCCGCTTCTCCCTGAAGGCGTCCCGGAAGATCACCCACTTCGGCCGCCTGAAGCCCGACACCGCGGACGCCACCGACTACCTGGTGGGGACCGTCTCCGTCCTGGGGCCCCGGCTGGGCGCGCTCCTCTTCCAGCTCCCTCCGAACATGAAGGTCGATCCGGCGCGCCTGGAGGCCTTCCTGGCGAGGCTCCCGGGAGAGGTGCCCGCGGCCTTCGAGTTCCGCCATCCGTCGTGGCGGGACCCGGCCGTCCACGCCCTCCTGGAGGCCCGGGGCGCCGCCCTGGTCCACGCCGACACCGAGGACGCCGAGGAGGAGGACCCGGTCCGCACCGCCCCGTGGGGCTACCTGCGCCTGAGGCGTCCGGGCTACGACGACGCCGCGCTCGGGCGGTGGGCGGGGCGGGTGGGGGACGCCGGGTGGGAGCGGGCCTTCGTGTTCTTCAAGCACGAGGAAGCCGGGGCCGGGCCCCGGCTGGCCATGCGCTTCCGGGAGCTGGTGGCGGGCTGAGGAGACCGGCGGGCCGGCGCCGCTCCCGACCCGGGGCCTGCTACTCCGGGGCCTCGGGCCACTCGGCGTCGGGGCTCCGGGGCGGGGCCTGGTCGGGCCCCAGGTTCTCCGGGTCCACGTCGGCCGTGATGAAGTTCTCCGGCGCCACGGGGCGGCCGTGGAGCCGCCGGAGCATGGCGAGCTGGCCGGCGTGGGTCATGGCGTCGGAGAAGGGGCCCTGGAGGAGCTGCTGGGGCGTGGTCTCCCGCAGCTCGTCCCCGACCCGCAGATGCTGGGACAGGGACTCGAGCATCTCGTGGAAGCGGAGGACCTCGGCGTCCAGCGTGTCCAGGGCGTCGGGGCGGTACTCGCCGCCGCGGAAGCGGGTGCGGGCGTAGCCGAGCACGCTGGTCATGTGGCACATCAGCGACTTCGGCGAGCGGACCTGGTTCCCCGCCTCGAAGTCACCGAAGTCCCGGGGCGCGCCCCGGAGCGCCTTCTGGGTGCGGTAGGCGAGGGCGGCCAGGAAGTGACGCAGCATGGCCCGCTCGTCGGGGGTCATGGGCCCGGCGCCGTCCGTCATCCGAACTCGATTCCCTGGGCCAGGGGCAGCTCGGTGCTCCAGTTCACCGTGTTGGTCTGGCGCCGCATGTACGCCTTCCAGGCGTCGGAGCCGGACTCGCGCCCACCCCCGGTCTCCTTCTCCCCGCCGAAGGCCCCGCCGATCTCCGCGCCGGAGGTGCCGATGTTCACGTTGGCGATGCCGCAGTCCGAGCCCCGGTGGGAGAGAAAGTACTCCGCCTCCCGGACGTGGTCGGTGAAGATGGCCGACGACAGCCCCTGGGGGACGTCGTTGTGGATCCGGAGCGCCTCGTCGAGCTCGGCCACCGCCTCGGCGGGGGTGGCGTCCTCCGACCCGTAGGTCAGCACGTAGAGGATGGGCGCGAAGGTCTCGCTCTGGACGATGTCCCAGTGGTTCTCCGCCGCGGCGATGCACGGGGTCACGTAGCGGCCGCCGGGGTAGGCGTCGCCCTCGAGGCGCTCGCCGCCGTAGAGGATCTCCCCGCCTTCGCGCTCCACCGCCTCCTTGGCGGCCAGGAGCGCGTCCACCGAGGACGGATCCAGGACCGGCCCCATGAGGGTGTCGGGGTCCATGGGGTTCCCGATCTTCACGTCGCCGTAGGCCCGCACGAGGCGCTCGACGAGCTCGTCCCGCACCGAGGCGTGGACGATGATGCGGCGGGTGCTGGTGCAGCGCTGGCCCGCGGTGCCCACGGCCCCGAAGAGGATGGCGGGAAGGGCCAGGTCCAGGTTGGCGTGGGGCGTCACGACGATGGCGTTGTTGCCGCCCAGCTCCAGGATCGTCCTCCCCAGGCGGGTGCCCACGACCTCCGCCACCCGGCGGCCCATGCGGCACGAGCCGGTGGCCGAGACCAGGGGGACGCGGCCGTCGTGGAGCAGCCGCTCCCCGATGGTCGCGCCCTCGCCGACCACGAGGCTGAAGACGGCCGGGTCGACGTCGTTCTCCCGGCAGACCTCCTCGGCGATCCGCGTCACCGCCACCGCCGTGAGAGGCGTGCGCTCCGACGGCTTCCACAGGGTGGCGTCTCCGCAGACCGCCGCCAGCGCCGCGTTCCAGCTCCACACGGCCACGGGGAAGTTGAAGGCGCTGATCACGCCCACCACGCCCATGGGGTGCCAGGTCTCGCGCATGTGGTGGTCGGGGCGCTCCGACTTCATGGTGAGGCCGTAGAGCTGTCGCGAGAGCCCGGTGGCGAAGTCGCAGATGTCGATCATCTCCTGCACCTCGCCTTCGCCCTCGGCGCGGATCTTCCCCATCTCCAGGGTCACCAGGGCGCCCAGCGCCTCCTTCTTCTCCCGCAGGCGATTGCCGAGCTGGCGCACCACCTCCCCGCGCTTCGGGGCGGGCACCTTCCGCCACTCGAGGAAGGCCGCGTGGGCGCGGTCCACGATGCGGTCGTACTCCTCCTCCGTCACCTGTCGGACCGAGCCCAGCACGGCCCCGTCCACGGGGGAGTGGACCTCGACGGACGGGCCCGAGCCCACCCACTCCCCGGAGAAGCCGCCGGGGTTGTCGTCGGAGAGGCCGAGGGCGGCGAAGATGGCGTCTTTGGTCATGGAGATGCGCGGCGTTGGGGAGCCCGGGCGGGGCTCCGCGGCGGGAGGTCCGGAGGGCCCGGACGCAGAAACGGGGCCGCCCCTCCAGGGACGGCCCCGTATTCTCTTCATCTTCCCCGGGGAGGGGAAGGGTGGTGCGGCGTCAGAGACGCTCGACCACCACGGCGCCCCAGGGGCAGAAGCGCTCCACGTTGTTCAGCCAGTAGTCGAGGTCCTTCTCGACCATGCTCGGGCGCCCGTCGCAGACCTCGATGGCCATGTCGGGGGTGCCCAGGGTGCCGGCCTCGAGGTGCCAGCTCCAGGGATCGTTGAAGCCGCCGTCGCCGGCGGCCAGCTCGCCCATGATGACGCCTGCCTCGCCGGAGGCCAGGCGGGCGTCGAGGCCGTCGACGGCCTCCTGGGTGGTGGCCCGGACGACGAAGCTCTCGCCGCTGACCTCGACGCGGTACTCGGCGGGAGGCTCGGGGATGGTGATGACGTCGTCCCCCTCGTCACAGCCGGCGAAGCCGACCGTGGCCGTGAGGAGGAGCGCGGACAGGAGTCGGGTGTTCGTGCTCATGGTGATGTCGGGGCTCGTGCGGAGGAATGATGACGTCCGGCCGTCCAGGAGAACGACCGGGGATGCGCTGCGGTGACACGCAGGGGGTCACCGCGGCCGGTCGGGCCCGGAGGGCTCGACACGCTCAGCGCCCGTTGGGTACCCACGGGGACACCGTGTCCGGAAGGCCGAGCTCGGAGAGGTCGGCGTCGGGTCCGGCGACCACGGTCGTGGTGTCCGGCAGCCCGGCCCCGGTCTCGCTGGGCTCGGCTTCGGAGGTGGAGATCGTCCGGGCGTCCACGGCGGGGATCTCGGCGGCGGGGGCCCGATCCGGGGTCCGCGCCTCGGCCGAGCCGCCTCCCAGCATGAAGACGTTCAGCGCGGTCAGGACGACCAGGAGCTGTGCAACCGGGCTCTTCTTGAGCAGTCGCCACAGGGCCATGGTTGGGAGCTCCGTTCGGAGGGTTGGGCACGTTCGATTCACCCCCTAGTAAGTGCAACCCTCGTGCCAGCTTTCGGCCCATCGGGTCCGGGGGCGTCAAATGGCCCCACTGCGCGGTTTTCGGCGGTTTTCGGGCCCCTCCGCGGCGTCGCTCCCGGACGCACGGAGGCCCGGCGCCGCGGGGCGGCGCCGGGCCTCGTGGGAGCGCGGCCCGGAGGCCGGCTCAACGCTGCGTCGCGAGCCTCAGTTGAAGGGGCTCATGTTGTTCGCGGCCAGCAGCTTGTTCAGGTCGACCACCATCGTGACCTCGTCCGTCAGGAGGTTGCCGTCGGCGTCGTACGGGCTCGACGGGGTGAAGAGGTCCAGGTCGTTCTCCGGGGGGAACCAGGCCGGCACGCTGGCCTCGGTCCCCAGGTCGCCGGGATCGATGGTCTGGTTGGCGTCGATCTCACGGAGCATGATGGGCAGCTTGATGCCCAGGTCCGCCATGCGGCGCCCCTCCAGGAAGAGGATCTCCTGGCGGGCCAGCCAGAGGGAGTGCCAGAGCTCCGCCGCGCTGCCGAGCCCCATGATGGAGTCGGCGTCCAGCGAGGTGTCGCTGATGGTGGGCACGACCACGCTCCCCGGACGGTCGAGCACCAGCCCGGCCCGGTAGGGGCTGCTGGCGTCGGCGCGCACCATGATGGACGCGCTGCGGGGCCGGATCGAGAGGTCGGCGTTGAGCCGCTGGTCCTCGTCGGAGAAGGTCTCCGTCGACCGGCTCTTGGCCATGTCGATGGCCGCGGCCAGGTGGGTCCGGGCGGTGCCCAGGTTCCCGCTGGCCAGCGCCGCCTCGGCCTTGATGAGGAGCATCTCCTCGGCCTTGGCCACGGCGATGCCCTGGGTCCGGTCCAGGTACTTGGGATCCAGGAAGTCGAGCCGGGGAAGCGGCTGCATCTCCTGGAGGGCCCGGGAGACCAGGTAGGCCCACGCCGAGTTGGTGATGGAGCTGGCGTCGAACTCCTGCAGGAACGCGAAGTCCGCGTCGGCGCCCAGCGCGGCGTCGGCCGCGCTCACCGCGGCGCCGCTGTTCCCGGCCCAGCGCTGCGCCCGGGCCAGCGCCGCCGAGGTGGCGACGCCGAAGGCTCCGGCCTGGTTCAGGTCCGCGATGGCCAGGCCCAGCAGGTCCGAGGCGGGAACGGGCGCGCCGTCCGCCTCCAGGGGCGCGGCGGCGAAGTTCTCCGCCAGCGTCAGGTACGCCATCCCGCGGTAGTAGTACGCCTCGGCGATGTCCGCCGCGGCCGCCGTCCCGTCCTCGGGCGCGATGTCGTCGATGACGAAGGACGCCAGCGCCTTGAGCTCCTGGGCGTTCCAGTACAGCCCGGTGGCGTCGCCCGTGGAGTTCACGTCGGACGCCTGGATGAGCGCCGGGTAGTCGTAGTTGCCGTTCAGCCCGGTGCCGTGGATGGAGAAGTTGTCGCTCACCACCTCGGGCAGGACGCCCGCGGTGTTCACGAGACGGGCGAACTCGGCCCGGAGCCCCGGCAGGAGTGCCTGCACCGGGTTCTGGGCCTGGGCGAGATCCTCGGACGTGGTCCGGGGGTTCTCCACTTCGGTGGGGTCGAGGAAGTCACATCCGCTGACCACCAGGACGGTGGCCAGGAGCAGACGCAGCACCAGACCGCGTCCACCGTGCTGCGTTCCATGCGTCGTGTTCATCTCTTCGTCTCCGCTGGATCGGTGAAGGGTTCGGTGCGCCATCAGAAGCTCAGCTCGAGGCCGAAGCGGAAGCGGGTCGGCGGCGAGGCCGTGATGCTGCTCTCGCTGCCCAGCGCCAGGCCGGAGCCCGACAGCCCGCTGAGCTCGGGGTCGATCAGCGCGTTCTCGGACCAGATCCAGAGGTTCCGGCCGGACACGTAGATGCTGCCCCGGTCGGCCTGGACCGCGGCGGCCAGGTTCTCGGGGAGCTGGTACCGGACGCTGAGCTCCCGCCACTTGAACCAGTCGCCGTCGTAGATGAAGGCGGCGCGGGCGGAGGACTGGCTGTACCGGCCCAGCTCCTCACCGTTGCGGTTGTAGCGGACGGGGAACTCCACGCCCTCGATCTCCTCCCGGCGGTAGATGCCGTTGAAGGTCGACCACACGGAGCCGTAGTCCATGACCTGGTGCCCGAGGGCGAAGTCGGCCATGGAGCTGATGGTCCAGCTCTCCCCGATGCGGAGGGAGGTGTTGAAGGAGCCGCTCTGGTCCGGGGTCGGCTGACCGCCGGTGAACCGGAGCTCGGAGCTGTCGAAGAGACCGTCCCCGTTGGTGTCGATGGGCGTGGTCACGTACCAGGCGCCCACGGGGAGCTCCTCGAGCCCCGGCGTGCTGGGGTCACAGTCGTTGGGCGGGCCGCAGACCCGCTTCTGGGACTCGACGTTGAAGGGGGCCGCGTTGCCCATGTCGGTCACGCGGTTGTCCACCGTCTGCCAGGTGCCGCCCACCGTCCAGCCCAGCGCCTGCGTGTTGAGGATCTGGAGGTTCCAGGCCAGCTCCCACCCGGTGTTGGTGATCTCACCGACGTTCCGGAGCTGGGTGCCCTGACCCGTCACCGGCTGCTCCGGGACGAAGAAGAGGGCGTCGGAGGTGACCGCGTCGTACCAGGTGAGGTCGAGGCCGATGCGGTTGTTCCAGAGGGAGGCGTCCAGCCCCACCTCGACGGTGCTCGTGCGCTCCGGCTTCAGGTCCGGGTTCCCCGGGTTGTCGAAGCGGGGCGCGGACTCGCCGCGGAAGGAGACGGCGCTGAAGCTCCGGTCCTTGTCGAAGGGCGTCGGGGGCTTTCCGGTCTCGCCGTAGGCGGCGCGGAGCTTGAACTGGTTGACGAGGCCCGTGGGGAAGAAGCCCTCCTCGGAGATCAGGTAGGCCACGCCGGCCTTGGGGTAGACCTCGTAGTCCACCTCGTCTCCGAAGGCCGTGGAGCCGTCGAAGCGGACGCCACCGGAGAGCGTGAGCTTGTTCCAGAGGTCGAGGCTCTCGTCGATGTAGAGCCCGCCGGTGAAGAGCTCCTGCGTGAACTCGCCGGCGTCGATCTCGCCCGCCTCGTCGAAGTTCCCGGTGCCGGGGAGGGCGAACCCGGTCCCGTCGGCGTCGATGATGCTCTCGTCGGTGCGGTAGCCCTGGACGCCCACGGAGATCTGGTTGCTGATGTCCCCGTCCGCCGAGGCCCAGTTGTAGCCCGTGGCGGCGTCGAAGGTGAAGGAGTTGAAGCTCCGGTCGTAGCGGTTCAGGAAGCCGGTGGGCTCACCGGGGGTGAAGCCGATGGGCTGCAGGATGCGCTGGGTGTTGGCCCGGTAGTCCACGCCGGTGCTGGCCCGGAAGTTCCAGTCGGGCGTGATGCTCCAGCGCATGCCGGTGGAGAAGATGAAGCGGTTCACCGTCTCGTCGATGTCCGGCATCAGGAAGATGTCGTACGCCTCCTGGAGGCTCCCGGCGCCCGAGAAGAAGAGGGCGTCCCCGACCTCGAAGGTCGTGAGCGGGTCGGCGATGGCCGTCCCGTTGTAGAGCCGGTCGAAGTTGCTCCGGGTGTAGTTCCCGGAGAAGTCGATGGTGACGTCCTCGGTGATGTTGGCCTCGACCCGTCCGCGGAGCGAGTAGAGGGTGCTCTCGTTCTTGGGCTGCACGCCCTCGTCGTTCTGGATGCGGCCGCTCACCGAGTAGGTGAGGTCCGACGTCCCGCCGCTCACCGCGAGGTACTGGTTCTGGCTGAAGCCGGTCTGCCAGAAGTTGTCCTCCATGAAGGTGGGGCTCACCTCACCCGCTTCCACGATGCTCGGGAAGGTGAGGTCCACGTCGAACATGTACTTCAGCTCGGGGATGTCGTAGCCGTACTCGGTCCGGAAGGTGAAGCGCGTGTCTCCGGGCCGCCCCTTCTTGGTGAAGATCTGGATCACGCCGGTGGCGGCGTCGGACCCGAAGAGGGTCGAGGCGGCACCGCCCTTGGTGACCTCGATGCGCTCGATGTCCGAGGTGAGGAGGTCGGCCAGGGCGGAGGACTGCTCGCCGCCGGTGCCCGCCGCGGTGGACTGGTCGTTGTCCACCCGGACGCCGTCCACGTAGATGACGGGCGTCTGGGCGCCGAACACCGAGGAGACGCCCCGGAAGTTGATGAGGCTGGCGGTGCCCGCCTGGGCCGACTGGGCGTTCACCGAGGCGCCGGCCACCCGGCCCTGGAGCAGCTGGTCCACGGAGGTCACGGGCGCCTGGGAGATCTCGTCGGCGCTGATGACGTCCACGGAGGTGGAGAGCTTGCGGCGCTCGGTCTCCTGCCCGACGCCGGTGACGACCAGCTCCTCGAGGGAGATGGCGTCCTGCTCGAGACGGAAGGTGACCTGGGCCGTCTGGTTGGCGGCCACCGACACGGTCTGCTCGACGGAGCTGTACCCGATGAGGTCGACGCGGAGCGTCTGCTGCCCGGCGGGCACGTTCAGGAGCGTGAAGCGTCCGCTGGCGTTGGACAGAGCCCCGACCCCGGTTCCGGGAATGGAGATCTGCGCGTCCTGCAGGGGGCGGGCGCTCTGGGCGTCCACCACCTGGCCTACGACGGTGCCGGACTGCGCCTGGGCCGTCGTCGGCGCCGCCAGGGCGCCCACGAGGCCGGCCGCGGCCAGCACGAGGATCGAACGAAGTCTGGAATTCATGGCGATCTCCATGGGAGAGTCAGCTTGCCCGCCCGCGGGGACGGGCTCGACGGCCGTGCCGCGACCGGTCGAGCGGATAGGGCCCTTCAGGGGGCCTCGGGTGCGCGCGCGGAGGAAACGGGATGGGCGGAACGTGCGTCCGACCACCTGCACCTACGCGCCGGCGCCGAGCGACTTTCGCCCGGACCGCATGCCTCGGCGGACCCGGGTGGACGCGCGCCGTCGGGAGCGCGTCGCGGCTCCGCCACGACATCGCGGAATGGTAAGGCGCCGGGCGGGTGAAAGCCACCTTCCCCGGGGGAAGGGAGGGTGGCCTACTGGGCCCAGAAGGGCGGCGGCTCGGCCACGGGGGGCGCGTACGTGCGGACCAGGCGGACGTTCCCCGGGCCGAAGAGCTTCTGGAGCCCCTCCATGGTCTCCTGGTCCGGCGTGACCTTCAGGGACCGGGAGCGGAAGCGGGGCGCGCTCTCCCCGTTGTCGGGGCCCACCTGGAGCTCGACGGGGGCGAGCCCCGGGTGGTCCTCCAGCACCTTCTTGGCTTCCACGAAGGCGGATTCCGGGACCTTGGAGCCCAGCTCGAGCTCGATCTGGACCTTGAGGTCGCCGGAGGAGGCCATCTCCTCCAGGGGCCGCGCCGAGTCCAGGAAGAGGGGCGGGTCCTCCTCGTCCCGCTCCCGGCCGCTCACCTTGCCCTGGATGAGGACCACGGCGTCCTGGGCCAGGACCTCCTTGTACTCCTGCCACGTCTCCCGGAAGGCCAGGATGGTGGCGGTGCCCTGGAAGTCCTCCACGGTGATCTTCCCCCACTCGGAGTTGTCCTTGCGGGAGATCTGCCGCGAGACCTGGGTGACGACGCACGCCAGCTCGACCGGCTCCCCGGCCTTCTCGGCCAGCGTGGCGCTGGTCACGGGCGCGAAGGCCCGCACGACCTCGCGGAAGCGGTCCAGCGGATGCCCGGAGATGAAGAAGCCCAGCGCCGCCTTCTCCCGCGCCAGCCGCTCGGGCTCGTCCCACTCGGGCACGTTGGGCAGGGGCGGCTCGGAGCGGGGCAGGGCGGACTCGGCGCCGAAGAGCGAGGCCTGGCCGGCCTCCTTCTCCGCCTGCCGGGCCTGGACCTCGCCGTAGGTTGTGTCGAGCCCCGCCAGGAGCGCCGCGCGGCTGCCGAAGGCGTCCAGCGCCCCGGCGGCGATGAGGGCCTCGCAGGCGCGCTTGTTCATGGCCCGGATGTCGATGCGCTCCAGGAAGTCGAAGAGGGAGACGAAGGGTCCCCCCTCCTCCCGGGCGCGGAGGACCGAGTCCACGGCGCCGGCGCCCACGCCCCGGACCGCGCCCAGGCCGAAGCGGATCTTCTGCTCCAGGGTGACGGTGAACTTCCACCCCGACTCGTTGACGTCGGGGGGGAGGACCTCCACCTCCTCCTCCAGCCCCGGGACGTAGCGGGGCAGGTCCCGGCACTCGCCGATGTACTTCACCACGTCGTCGGTCTTGTCGAGGACCGAGGACAGGAGCGCGGCCATGAACTCGGCCGGGTAGTGCGCCTTGAGCCACGCCGTGTGGTACGACAGGAGGGAGTAGGCGGCGGAGTGGCTCTTGTTGAAGCCGTAGCGGCCGAAGGTCTCGATCTGCTCCGCCAGGTCCTCGGCGGTCCGCTTGTCGGTGCCGCGCTCCACCGAGCGCTCCACGAACTTGCCCAGCTCCTTCCGGATGAGCTCGGCCTTCTTCTTTCCCACCGCCTTCCGGAGCACGTCCGCCTCGCCCAGGCTGAAGCCCGCCAGGACGTTGGCGATCCGCATCACCTGTTCCTGGTAGACGATGACGCCGTACGTCGGCTCCAGGACCTTCTCCAGGTCCGGGTGGGGGTAGGTCACCTCCTCCCGGCCCAGCTTGCGGCGGATGTAGACGTCGGTCATCCCCGAGTCCAGGGGACCCGGGCGGATGAGGGCGTTGGTGGCGACCAGGTCGTCGAAGCGGTCGCACTTCATGGCCCGGAGCTTGTCGTTGGCCAGGTTCGACTCGAACTGGAAGACGCCGGAGGTGCCGCCCTTGGCCAGCATGCGGTAGACCTCGGGGTCGTCCAGGGGGACCGCGTCCATGTCCTCGTAGACGTCGCCGGTGGTCGGGTGCTTCAGCTCCCCGTGGCGCGCCTTCACCATCTCCACGGCGTCGTGGATGACGGTGAGGGTCTTGAGCCCCAGGAAGTCCATCTTGAGCATGCCCGCCTCTTCGAGGCAGTTCATGTCGTACTGGGTGACGACCATGGCGTCGTCGTCGTCGCCGTTCTTCCCCGTCTGGATGCAGACGGGCACGTACTCGTCCAGCGGCCCCGGCGCGATGACCACGCCGGCGGCGTGCACCGAGGCGTGGCGGGACAGCCCCTCCAGCGTCATGGAGTAGTCGAAGAGGCGGCGGTGGCGCTCGTCCTGCTTGTAGAGGGCCTTCACCTCGGAGAGGCCGTCGACCGCCTCCTCCACCGTGAAGGCCTGCCCGGGCTGGTTGGGGATGAGCTTGGCGATGCGGTCCGTCTCCGAGGGCTCGAAGCCCAGGGTGCGCCCCACGTCGCGGATCACCGCCCGGGACTTCATGGTCCCGAAGGTGATGATCTGCCCCACGGCGTCCTTGCCGTACTTGTCCCGGGTGTACCCGATGACCTCGCCTCTGCGCTCGTAGCAGAAGTCGATGTCGATGTCGGGCATGCTCACCCGCTCCGGGTTCAGGAACCGCTCGAAGAGCAGGTCGTGGCCCAGGGGGTCCAGGTTGGTGATCCCCAGGGCGAAGGCCACCAGGGAGCCGGCCGCCGAGCCCCGCCCCGGGCCCACCGGGATGTCGTGGTCCCGGGCCCAGCGGATGAAGTCCTGGGTGATGAGGAAGTACCCGGCGTACCCGGTGCCCTTGATGACGTCCAGCTCGTAGTCCAGGCGCTCCCGGACCTCGTCGGGGAGGGGGTCGCCGTAGCGCTCCTTGGCCCCCTCGACGCTGAGGTGCTCGAGGAAGTCGTTCTCGTCCGGATGCTCGGGCGGGAGGGGGAATTCGGGGAGGTAGTACTTCTTGTCGAAGACCAGGTCCACCTGGTCCGCGATGGCCACCGTGTTCTCCAGGACGTCGGGGCGGTCCGGGAAGCGCTCCGCCATCTCCGGGGCGCTCTTGAAGTAGAGCCCCTCGTCGTAGCGCATCCGGTTCGGATCCGAGTAGTCCTTGCCGAGCCCGATGCAGAGGAGGACGTCGTGGGCCTCGTGGTCGTCCTCCTGGAGGAAGTGGGCGTCGTTCGTGGCCACCACCGGGAGCCCGATCTCGTCGGCCAGGCGGAAGATCTTCTGGTTGAGGAGCGCCTGTCCCTCGGAGTCGTGGCCCTGGACCTCCAGGTAGTAGCGCCGGTCGAAGACGTTGGCGTACCACTCGGCGGCCTCGCGGGCGCCGTCCCAGTCGTCGGCCATGAGGTGGCGGGCCACCTCGCCGGCCAGGCACGCGCTGGAGACGATGATCCCCTCGGAGTGGGCCGCCAGGACCTCCCGGTCGACCCGGGGCTTGTGGTAGAACCCCTCGGTGTACCCGATGGAGGAGAGCTTCGTGAGGTTCTTGTAGCCCTGGATGTCCCGGGCCATGAGGACCAGGTGGTAGTACGCCCGGTCGCCCTGCCCGGAGCGGGAGCGGTCCCGCCGGTCCCCCGGCGCCACGTAGGCCTCCATCCCCACGATGGGCTTGATGCCCTCGGCCTTGGCCTTCTTGTAGAACGACCAGGCGCCGAACATGCAGCCGTGGTCCGTGAGGGCCAGCCCCGGCATCTCGTACTCCTTGGCCCGGTGGACCAGGTCCCCGAGGCGGTTGGCGCCGTCGAGGAGGGAGTACTCGGAGTGGGTGTGGAGGTGGACGAAGCTCACGACGGAGGCGGCGGTGCGAGGCGGCGGGACGGCGACAGGGAGATTGTAGCGCCCGGGGGGACGGGCCCTCAACCGCCGCCCGGGCCCGTGCGCGGAGCGACGCGCCCTCCGGGGATTCCGCGCCAGATGTTTCCGCCGGAGGGGGATCGGGTGGGCGACGGAGGGAGGTGCCGGAGAGGGCCCTCGGAGCCCGCGCCTCCCCGGAAGCGCCGAGGGCATGCGCGCTTTATACTCCACGGGGCCCCACCATCCTTGCGCCCGCGCCGGCCGACCCGGGGCCGCGGCGCGGGACCCTCCCGCCGCGATCCCGAGGAGACCCGTTGCGCACCTTCTTCGAGCGAGCCGGCACCTTCCTGGCCGAGCTCCGGCGTCGGAGGGTGTACCGGGTGTTGGCGCTCTACGCCGTGGTCGCCGTGGGGGGGCTGGAGGTGGCGGACCTCCTCATCCCGGCCACCACGGTGCCGCCGTGGGCCGACGAGCTCTTCCTGGGCCTGGCGATCGTGGGCCTTCCCCTGGTCCTGGTGCTGACGTGGACGTTCGACGTCACGGACCGGGGGGTGGAGCGCACGCCCGATTCGGGCCGGGCCCCGAGCAGGGACGTGGCGGGTGACCCCACCGTCGTCGCCATCCTCCCCTTCGAGAATCTGAGCGGGTCCGCGGAAGCGGAGCCCTTCGCCGTGGGGCTCCACGACGACCTGCTGACCGAGCTCTCCCGGGCGTCGGCCCTCACGGTCATATCGCGGGGCTCGGTTCGCGCCTATCGGGACGCGGACCGCCCGCTACGCGAGATCGCCCGCGAGCTGGGTGCCGGGACCGTCGTCCAGGGAGGCGTGCAGATGGCCGGGAGCCGGGTCCGCCTGAACATCCTGGTGGCCGACGCCGGCAGCGACGCCCACCGCTGGGCCAAGCGGTACGACCGGGAGCTCACGGCGGAGAACATCTTCGACCTCCAGACCGAGCTGGCGTCGCGGATCATGTCCGAGGTGAGCGCCGAGCTGACGTCCGAGGAGCGGGCTCGGGCTCCCCTGCGGCCCACGGAGGACCTGGCGGCCTATCGCCTCTACGTCCGGGGACGGTCCCTCCAGGAGCAGTGGTCGGAGGAGAACCTGCGCAAGGCGGTGGACTACTTCCGCCGCGCCATCGACACGGATCCGGAGTACGCCCTGGCCTGGTCGGGTCTCGCCGACGCGCAGTCGCTCCTCCGCTGGTACGCGCTCCCCACGGTGGACGGCGCCCCGTCGCCCGAGGAGGCGGTGGAGCGGGCGCTGGAGCTCGACCCGGAGCTGGCGGAAGCCCGCCTGTCCCACGCCATCGTGCTCTCGTCGAGCATCGTGCGGGACGCCCCGGCGGCGCTGGGCGAGCTGGAGCGGGCGGTGGCCCTCCAGCCGAGCCTGGCCGCCGCCCACATCTGGATGTCGTGGCTCCACCTCCTGGTGGGCCGGCCCGTCGACGCGCTGGTCCCGGCGGAGCGGGCGGTGGAGCTCGACCCCCTCAGCCCGCCGGCGCGGGTCTTCCTGGCCGAGGCCTACCTCGCCAACGGCCGGGTCGGGGAGGCGTTGGACGAAGCGGTGCACGGGAGGGAGATCCAGCCGGACCACCCCATGTCCCACTTCATGGAGGCGCTGGTGCTCCACCACCTCGGGCGGCACGACGACGTGGAGGACGCCCTGGACCGGACCCGGGCGCTGGTGCCGCCCCACGGCCGGACGCCCACCCACGGCCAGATCCGGGCGCTGCGGGCCGCGAGCCGGGCCGTCGCGGGGCGGGAGGCCGGGGCCCGGGAGCTCCTCCGCGAGCTCGACCCGGGGGTGGAGCCCGTCTCCCGGGGCCTGGTGCACGCGGCGCTGGGCGAGACGGAGGAGGCCCTGGACGTCCTGGAGACGGTGGAGGAGTGGGGGCAGCTCTCCAACGAGTACCTGCGGTACTTCTTCCCCGGGGTCCTGGGAGCGCTCCGGGACGACCCGCGCTACGCCCGGCTCCTCGAACGGGCCGACGCCACGTGGGGCGTCGGCCCGTGACCCGGAGGGGTGGGGCGCGGGACCAGGGGGTCGGCCGCCGCCCCGCCGCCCCGGGTCGTCAGCTACGTCCGCACTCGAAGGAGTCGAGGATGGTCTCGAGCTGGATCATGTACTCGTACTTCTCCTTCCCGGGCGCGTAGAGCCACGCGTCCACCAGGTACATGCGGTTCTGCTGGGGGCAGATCACGCTGCGCATGATGAACGGCCCCGCGGCGGGCCAGTTCTGCTCCGGGGGATTCTCCCAGACGGCCTGGATCTCGTAGGCCTGGTTGCCCTTGAAGTCCACCGGGCCGGCGGCGGCGTTCTCCAGGTCCACGACCTGGGGCTCCTCGTACGCCTCGGTGACCTCCCGGCGCCATTCCAGGAGCCCCTCGGGGGTCATGTCCGGGGGAATGGGGCTCTTCCAGCTCACCGAGATCTGGCGGATGAGCTCGCTGGGGTCCGGGTTGTCGTTGCGGAAGACGTAGAGGGAGTCCCGCTGGACCCACCGGTAGACCCGGGGCACCAGGAGCTCGAAGCCGGCGGTGCGGCCGAGCGTGTCGGCCAGCGCCGTGTCGGGGCCCGTCATGAACATCCGGTTCCGGGCCCACCCCCGGTACTGGTCGTCCAGCGTGGCGTTGATCTCGTCCAGGTGCTCGAGGACGGCGGCGCGCTCCTGCCCCTCGTCGGCGAGGATGATCGTGAGCTGCTGCCCCCGGGACCAGACGTCGTAGGCCCGGTAGAGGCCGGGGCCGGAGACCTCGCCCCGCGCCTCCTCGAGGGCCTCCTGCATCCAGGGCTCGTCCCCGTTGCCCACCAGGAGCATCTGACGGAAGCGGCGGAGGTTCTCCCAGAACTCGCCCAGGGGCTCCTGGTAGGTCACGGTGAACGTCTTCTCGTCCCGCACCGTGCGGATGGTGGGCTCGAGGGACGCGTACACGGTGTCCTGCACCTCCTCCCAGATCCCCGGCTCCATCACGGCGATGATGCTGTTGGGATCGCCGTAGGCCAGGGGCGTGGAGTCGCAGGCGCCGGCGCCCAGGAGGGCGGCGGCGAGCAGGGGCAGGAGGGAGGTCTTCCGCATGGGGGTTCCCGGGTGAGGGTGCGCCGGCTGGACGTGGTTCTACCGCCCACACGGTACGGGGTTTCGCCCGGGGTGCCAGGGGGAGGGCCCGGGTGGCGGGCGCCGCCCGGCCCTCAGGCCGCCTCGGACTCCGGCTCGGGCTCCGGCCCCAGGTTCCGCTCCAGGAGCGCCTCGGGGTCGGGGTCCCGCCCCATGAACTCCCGGAAGAGGACCTCCGGATCCTCCGAGTCCCCCCGGGAGAGGATGGCCTTCACGTAGTCCCGACCCGTCTCCCGGTTGAAGATCCCCTCCTCCCGGAAGCGGGTGAAGACGTCGGCGTCGAGCACCTCGGACCAGAGGTAGCTGTAGTAGCCGGCGGCGTACCCACCCGCGAAGAGGTGGGTGAAGGAGGTGAGGACGTGGCGCCGGGCGAACTCCGGGTCCGGGGAGAACGCCTCCAGGAGCGCCTCGGCGCGCTGCATGACCTCCTCCCCCTGGACCCCGTCCAGCGCCTCCTGGCCCGCCTCCCCGACCCGGCCCGCGTCCTTCCGGAGCTCCGGGGCGACCTCGTGGTGCAGCGTCAGGTCCAGCGTCCCGAAGGAGATCTGCCGCATCTGCTGCCAGCCTCCCATGAAGCGGCGGGCGGCCACCATGCGGCGGTAGAGCTCCTCGGGGAAGCGCTCTCCCGTCTCCCAGTGCCGGGCGAAGAGGTCGAGGGCCTCCCGCTCCCACGTCCAGTTCTCCATGAGCTGGCTGGGGAGCTCCACCCAGTCCCACGCCACGTTGATCCCGGCGCGCCCCGGCACCTCCACGCGGGAGGTGCAGTGGTGCAGGAGGTGGCCGAACTCGTGGAAGGTCGTCTGGACCTCGCGGTGCGTGAGGAGGGCCGGCGTCTCGTCGTCGGGGGGCGTGAAGTTCCCGCAGATGACGCCGAGATGGGGGCGGAACGAGCCGTCCTCCGCCGGGCCGCCGGTGACGAAGTCGTTCATCCAGGCGCCCTGCCGCTTCTCCTTCCGGGGGAACCAGTCGGTATAGAAGGCGCCCACCCGGGTGTCGTCCGACTCGTCGAAGAGCTCGTAGTAGCGGACGTCGGGGTGCCAGACCTCCTCGATCTCCCGCTCCTCCACCCGGAAGCCGAAGGTCCGGCGCACGATCTCGAAGAGGCCGTCCAGGACCTGGTCCAGGGGGAAGTAGGGACGGAGCGCCTCGTCGTCCACCTCGTAGCGCTCCTTCCGGAGCCGCTCCATGACGAAGGCCACGTCCCAGGGGCGGAGGTCGTCCAGCCCCAGCGTCCGGGCGTAGGCCCGGAGCTCGTCCACGTCCCGGCTCCAGTAGGGGCGGGTCCGCCCCACCAGGTCCTCCTCGAAGGCCAGCGCCCGGGCGCCGCTCCCGGCCATGCGGTCCTCGAGCTTGTAGTCGGGGAAGTCGTCGTAGCCGAGGACGTCGGCCAGCTCGTCCCGGAGGCGGAGGAGGCGCGCGATGAGGGGACGGTTGTCCAGCTCGCCCTCGCGGCAGCGGGTGACGTACGCCTCCTGGATCTCCCGGCGGAGCTCCCGGTCCTCGGCGTGCTTGAGGACCGGCTCAACGGAAGGGTAGTCCAGGGTGAGCATCCACCCCTCCTCGCCCTTCTCCTCGGCCCGGGCGCGGAAGCGGCGCTTCGGGGCCTCGGGGATCCCTTCGAGGCGGGCCTCGTCGGTGACGAGGAGCTCGTAGGCGGCGGTGGCGTCCAGCACGTTCTCGCTGAACTTCTGCTGGAGCTGCGCCAGCTCCACGCGGAGGTCCTGGAGGCGCTCCTTGGTCTCCGGCGGGAGGTCCGCGCCGGCCCGCTGGAACTCCCGGACCGTCTTCTCCAGGTGGCGGCGGCGCACCCCTTCCAGCTCAGCGGCCTCGTCGGTCTCGGAGAAGGCCTTCACCCGGGCCCACAGGGCGTCGTTCAGAGGAAGGCGGGACCAGAAGGCCGAGATCTCGGGCAGGACCTCGTTGTAGGCGCTGCGCAGCTCCGGCGTCTCGGCCACCGAGACCAGGTGGCGGGCCGGCGTGACCCGGCGCTCGAGGCGCTCGACGGCCCGGTCCAGCGGCTCCAGCGTGTTCGCCCAGGTGGGCGGCTCCTCCGCCGCGGCGATCCGGTCCACCGCCGCCTGGGCCTCCTCCAGCGCCCGGCGGACGCCGGGCTCCACGTGCTCGGCCCGGATCTCGTGGAAGGGGATGCGGAAGTCGTCGCGCAGCAGGGGGTTGTCGGAGTCGCTCATTCCGGGTGTCGGTGCAGGGGTGGGCGGGTCATGTTGGGCCCATGGCGACGAAACGCGCGGCGCCGGGGCCGGCGGTGGTCTGGTCCGAGGCGTACGAGGTGGACATCGGGCCCCACGTCTTCCCCACGCGGAAGTACCGGCTCGTCCGCGAGCAGCTTCTCCGCGAAGGCGTGGTGGCGGAGGATGGGTTCGTGGCACCCGTGCCCGCCACCGATGTCCAGCTTCGGCGGATACACGACCCCGCCTACCTCCGGAAGATCCACGAGGACGGCTTCGACACACGGGAGCGATGGGCCCTGGAGGTGCCCTTCTCGGACGCGCTCCGGCGGGCCGCCGTCCTGGCGTGCGGGGGCACCCTTCTGGCGGCGCGCCGCGCCCGGGAGGACGGCGTCGGGATCCACCTGGGCGGGGGCTTCCACCACGCCTTCGGGAGCCACGGCGAGGGCTTCTGCCTCCTCAACGACGTGGCGGTGGCGGCCGCGGCGCTCCTGGAGGAGGACGGGCTGGAGCGGGTGGCGGTGGTGGACCTGGACGTCCACCACGGGAACGGCACGGCGGCCGTGTTCGCCGGGGAGTCCCGGGTCTTCACCTTCTCCGTGCACCAGGAGGCCAACTACCCGGCGCGCAAGCCGCCCTCCGACCTGGACGTGGGGCTGGCCGACGGCGTGTCGGACGCGACCTACCTGGCGCGCCTGGAGGAGCATCTCCCGACCGTGCTGGCGTCGGGCCCGGAGCTGATCCTCTACCTGGCCGGCGCCGATCCGTACCGGGAGGACCAGCTCGGCGGGCTGGCGCTGACCCTGGACGGGCTCCGGCGCCGGGACCGGCGGGTGTTCGAGGTCGCCCGGGAGGCGGGCGTCCCCGTGGCCGTGGTCCTGGCCGGAGGGTACGCCCGCCGGGAGGCCGACACCGTGGCGATCCACGTGGCCACCGTGGCCGAGGCCGTCGCGGCCGCCCGAGCCGGCTGAGCCCGCGCTTGGGCCTCGGCGCCGCGCTTCCTATCTTCCGCGCTCGCCGGCCCTCTCGTCACCAGGAGCTCCATGAGCGCCTCCAAGGAAAGCTCCCCGCCGGATCTCCGGCCCGAGGCGGGCATCCTCCGCCCGGCGGCCACGCTGGTCCTGCTCTTCGGGCTGGCGTGGCTCAGCTTCCAGGGCGTGCCGGGCACCCGGGAGAACGGGGCTCTGGCCATCCTGGTCGGGTTCGTCCTCCTGGTGGCCTCGGTGGCGGGCACGCTGGCCGCCGAGGTGAAGCTGCCCCGGATCACCGGGTTCATCCTGGTGGGCATCCTGGCCGGGCCCTCGCTCCTGGGGCTCCTCCCCCAGGACGCCGTGGGGGACCTGCGCCTCATCGACCGCTTCGCGCTGGCGCTCATCGCGCTCCTGGCCGGCGGCGAGATCCGGGCGGAGCAGCTCCGGCCCCAGGCCAAGGTGATCCTGTCGGGCACGCTCGTGGTCACCTTCGTCGTCTGGATCGGCATGGTGGGGGCGGTGCTGGCCGTGCGGCCCCTGGTGCCCTTCCTGGCCGAGCTGCCCCTGAGCGCCGCCCTGGGGGTGGCGCTCCTCCTGGGGGTGTGGGCCGCCAACTCCTCGCCGGACCTCACCGTGGCGGTCATCGAGGAGCGCCACGCCCAGGGGGAGCTGGCCGAGGTCATCCTGGGCATCACCATCGTGAAGGACGTGGTGGTGATCGTCCTCTTCACCCTGACGCTGGCGCTGGTCACCCCGCTCCTGGACCCGAGCCAGTCCTTCTCGAGCCACGCGCTGATCGACCTGGCCCGGGAGGTGGGGGGCGCCCTCCTCCTCGGCGCGGGGCTGGGGTGGGTGTTCTCCCAGTACCTGGGCGACGAGGACTCCAAGCCGCGCTCCCCGGTGGCGACCTTCCTCTTCGCCTACGTCATCGTGGTCCTGGCGGCGGAGCTCCACGTCGAGCTCCTCCTGACCGGCGTGGCCGCCGGGTTCGTCATCGAGAACCTCTCGCCGGCCGGCGACCGGATGATCGACGGGATCCGGAAGGTGGCGGTGGTGATCTTCGCCTTCTTCTTCGCCATCGCCGGGGCGTCGCTGAACCTGGAGGCCGTCGCACGCTTCGGGGTGGCCGCGGTGATCCTCTTCGTCGTCCGGGGCCTCCTCACCCGCCAGGGCACGATCTGGGGCACGCGCCTGGCCGGCGCCGGTCAGGTCGTGCAGCGCCGCTCGTGGCAGGGGCTCATCTCCCAGGGAGGCGTCAGCCTGGGGCTGGTCCTCCTCATCCAGGAGGCCTTCCCCGAGCTCGGGGCCAACGTGGTGGCGCTGGCCATGGCCGTGATCATCGGCAACATCCTGGGCGGTCCCATCCTCCTGGGCCGCGCCCTCTCGGCGGGTGCCGAGGACGAGGCGGAGGCCGCCGCCGGGACCCCCGCAGGGGCGGAGTGAGCGGGGATCCCGCCGCGCGGAAACGGTTGATCCCGCGGCGGCACGAACCTTTCATTGACACAGTCATCGCCGCCATCCACTTTCGCGCCGACGCCGCCGGGAGACCCGAAACGGGTTCGGAATCCCGGGGGCGCCTACCCAGGAGAACGAGTCAGATGAGCCAGTCGGATTGGTCCGAGAAGGACGTCGCCACCACCGCCCTCGCCGTCCGGGCCGAGTCCGACGAGGACTGGGACGACGACGAGGACTGGGACGAGGAGGAGTGGGAGGAGGAGGACGACGACTGGGAGGAGGACGACGAGGAGGACGAGGAGGAGGAGGAGGACTGGGGAGACGACGGATGGGAGGACGAGGGAGGCGACTACTAGTCGCTCCGCGTTCCCCGCGACGCCGCCCCGAGGCCGTTCCCGGCCCGGGGCGGTTTCGCGTTCAGGGGGGGAGGGCGCCCCCGCCCCTCAGGACCCCGCCGCCCCCCGACCCGCCGCGCGTCCGGTGGCCCAGGCCCAGAGGAAGTTGTGCCCCCCGATGGGCCCGAAGGCGTCCAGGATCTCCCCGGAGAGGTACAGGCCCGGGACCCGCCGGCTCTCCATGGTGCGGGGGTCCACCTCGGCCAGGTCCACTCCGCCGCCGGTGACCTCCGCCTTCTTGTAGCCCTCGTCCCCGGTCCAGGGGAGGGGGTACGCGGTCAGGTGCTCGACGACCGCCTCCCGGTCCTCCCTGCGGAGCTGCGCCAGGAGGGTGTCGGGCTCCACGCCGGCCTCGGCCACCAGGCGCTCCGCCAGGCGACGGGGGAGGGCGGCGCCCACGGCGTTGAGGAGGGACCCGGGGCCGGTCTGGAGCGCCGCGTCCCACGCCTCGGGGCCCTCGGGTCCCCACTGCACGAGGAGCTCGCGCCGCCCCCCGCCCGACGGGGGACGGGTGGCCAGGTGGGAGGCGTCGAGGACCGACGGCCCGCTCCACCCCCGGTGGGTGACCAGGAAGCCGTCGGTGGTCTCGAACCCCGAGTCCGGCTCCCGGATGGTGACCGTCAGCGAGACGCCGGCCAGCTCCGCGTGGGGGTGGGGCTCGGCGGTGAGGGGGGTGAGCGCCGGGTAGGTGGGGTTCAGGCGATGGCCGAGAGCCTCGAGCCACCCGTGGCCCGCCCCGTCGCTGCCGGTGGCCGGGACCGACAGGCCGCCGGTGGCCACCACGACCGAGCGCGCGTCCAGCGCGGGGGCCCCCTCGATCTCGACGCGCCAGCGCGGGGCGCCCGGCGCGTCCGTTCCCTCCAGGGGCGTCAGACCCGTCACCCTGGCCTCGGTCCAGACCCGGGCCCCCGCCGCCCGGACCCGCGCCACGAGCCCGTCCCGCACGTCCCGGGCCTTGTGGCTGGCGGGGAAGAGCTTGCCGGTCTCGGGCTCCCGCTCCAGCGCCATCCCCAGCTCGGCCTCGAAGAAGGCCCGCTGCTCGGCAAGGGGCCAGGAGCGGAGGATCTTCCGCAGCGAGTTCGGGGAGGAGTCGGTGACGTAGCGGTCCGGCGTCGCCACCGAGGGGAGGATGTTGCAGCGGCCCCCGCCGCTGATGAGGATCTTCCGTCCGCCGTCCCGGGTGCGCTCCAGGAGGACGACCGGGGCCCCGGCGCGTGCGGCGAACAGGGCCGCCATGAGGCCGGCGGCGCCGGCGCCGACGACGGCCACCGGGGCCGGGGATCCGGGGGTCAGGGCCTACTCCAGATAGGTGTAGCCGTCCAGGCCGTCGTCGAGGAAGCGCCGCATGCTCACGGACTCGTCGAGGGTGATACGGCCCGCGGACAGCGCCGACTCGATCTCCTTGCGGAGGGTGCGGCGGATGGCGTCGGGGTCGTACTGCACGTAGCGGAGCACGTCCCGCACGGTGTCGCCCTCCACGACCTCGTCCAGGGACCACCCGCCCTCGCCGTTCAGGCTCACGTGCACGGCGTGGGTGTCCCCGAAGAGGTTGTGCAGGTCGCCCAGCGTCTCCTGGTACGCCCCGGTCAGGAAGACCCCGAGCCAGTACGGCTCGTACTCCACCGCCGGACGGGTCGGATCACTGGTGGGGACCAGGGGGTGGAGGGGGAGCGTCTCCCGGTCGCCGGGGAAGCGGTCCACCCGGCCGTCGGAGTCGCACGTGATGTCGGCCAGGACCCCCCGCCTCGTGGGCCGCTCGCCCAGGCGGTGGAGCGGCATGATGGGGAAGATCTGGTCGATGCCCCAGGCGTCGATGAGGGACTGGAAGAGGCTGAAGTTGGAGAAGTAGAGGTCGCCCAGGCGGTCGGGGAGATCCTCCAGGTCCTCGGGCAGCTCCTCGTGGGGCACCCGGGCCACCACGTGGTTCCCGATGGCCCAGTACAGCTCCTCGCACGCGGCCCGGGCCGTGATGCTCATGTACCCCAGGTTGAAGAGGGTCATGGCCTCGGTGAGGGCGTGCTCGGCGTCGTGGTAGCTCTCGAGGGGGTCCACGTCCTCCCCTTCGAGGCGGTTCCAGGCGTCGGCCAGGTCCAGGAGGGGCTGGGGGACCTCGTCCTCGTCCCACTCGGCCAGCGCCCGCTCCACCAGGGCGTTGTCGGGCTCCTCGGGGAAGACCCGGCTCCCCACGACCTGGAAGGCCAGCACGCCGGAGTGGGCCACCAGGGAGCGGCCCGACTCGGTGATGATGTCGGGGTGGGGGACGCCGGCGTCGTCGCAGATGGACTGGACCCGGTGGACGACGTCGGCGGCGTACTCCTCCACGGTGTAGTTCACCGACGAGTCCCGGGCGGACTGGGAGCCGTCGTAGTCGATGCCCATCCCGCCGCCCAGGTCCAGGATCTCCATGGGCGCGCCGAGCTTCACCATCTCCACGTAGAGGTGGGTGAGCTCGTTCACCGCGTACTTCACGGTGCGGATGTCGTAGATCTGGGAGCCGATGTGGCAGTGGAGCATGCGGAGCCCGTCCAGGAGCCCCTCCTCCCGGAGGTAGTCCATCGAGGAGAGGATCTGGCTGACCGAGAGCCCGAACTTGCCCCGGATGCCCGCGGACTGGGCCCACCGCCCGATGCCGCTGGAGGCCAGCTTGGCCCGCACCCCGAAGCGGGGGGTCACGTCGTGGCGCCGGGCGGCGCGGACGATGAGCTCGAGCTCGGCGGGCTGCTCCGCCACGGGGAGGATCCGGCGGCCCATCTTGGCGGCCAGGATGACCGTCTCGATGAACTCCTCGTCCTTGAAGCCGTTGCAGATGAAGGGCATGTCGTTGAGCCCCTCGGTGAGCGCCAGGCCGGCCAGGAGCTCGGGCTTGGAGCCCGCCTCGATGCCGAAGCCGATCTCCCGGCCCACGTCCCGGACCTCCTCGCAGATGTGGCGCTGCTGGTTGACCTTGATGGGGTAGACGCAGGTGTAGCCGCCCTGGTAGCCCGCGTCCTCCCGGGCCTGGTCGAAGGCGCGACGGAGGGTGCGCATGCGGTGCTCGAGGATGCCGGAGAAGCGGAGCACCACCGGGCCGCCGATGTGGCGGGCGGTGAGCCCCTCCAGGAGCTCGTGGAGGTCCAGGGAGCGGGCGGGGTCTCCGCCGGGGCGGACGAGCACGGTGCCGTCGTCCGAGACGCCGAAGTAGGGGTCGCCCCACTCCTCGAGTCCGTAGAGGGCGGCGGAGTCCCGGGGGGTCCAGGGGGCGTCGGGCATGGGGTGTGGAGGGGCGATGGGAGCGCGGCCGGGTCCGGCGACGCCGTCCCGGGGCGGGCCCCGAAAGAAGGCGAGCGCCCCGCCGGGTGACAAGGCCGCGGGCCCCGGGGCGGCCCCTACTCGGCCCGGAGCGCCTCCGCCGGGTCCACCCCCGCCGCCCGCCGGGCCGGGAGCCAGGCGGCCAGCGTCGCGACGGCGGCCAGGACCGCGCAGGCCCACGCCCACGCCCCGGGATCCGTCGGCTCCACCCCCACCAGGAGGCTCTCCAGCACCCGGGTGCCGACCGCGGCGAGGCCGAGGCCGACCACCAGGCCCGCCGCCGCCAGGCGGAGCGATCCCCACACCACCATCCGCACCACCCGTCCGGGCCCGGCCCCGACGGCCAGGCGCATCCCGATCTCCCGGGTCCGGCGGCTCACCACGTAGGCCACCACCCCGTAGAGCCCCACGGCGGACAGGGCCAGCGCCACCGCGGCGGCGGTGAGGAGGAGGAGGGAGAGGAAGGACAGCTCCGCCGAGGCCTCGTCCACCACCGCGTCGAGGGTCGTCACGCCCGTGACCGGCACCTCGGGGTCCAGCTCCCGGACCGCGGCCCGGATGGCCGGGACGAGCGCGGAGGGGTCCGCGCCGTCGGTGCGGGCCACCAGCGTCATGGAGCCCGGCCACCAGTAGCTCCAGCGGGCCGGGGTGTCCGGGTGCTTCCGGACCGGGTAGTACACGGCCATGGCGGTCTGGGACAGGGGGGGCGCGCCGTCCGACGAGCGCGCCGGGACGTCCCCGGCCACGCCCACCACCGTGTAGAAGGGCGGCTCGGTCCGGCCGCCGGGGGCGACGCCCTTCCCGATGGGGTCCTCGCCTGGCCAGAAGCGGTCGGCGAACGCACGGCTCACCACCACCGAGCCCCGGCCCGGGTCGTCGTGGTCGGCGGCGGTGAGGGCCCGGCCCTGGACGAGGGGGATCCCCAGCGCCTCCAGGTAGCCCGGGGTCACCCGCTCCTGCCCGGCGCAGGTGGTCTGGCCCGCGTCCCGGACGCGGTCGTAGACCGCTTCGTCCTCGAAGCCCTGGACGGTGCAGCCGTAGCCTCCCCGGACGGGGATCTCCTCCCCCACTCCCGCGGACGCCACCCCGGGAATCGCCTCCACCCGGCTCAGGAGCTCCCGGTAGAAGCTCCACAGCGCCACGTCGTCGGTGTGCCGCCGGGCGCTGAGGTGGATGTCCACGGCCACCACGCCGTCCGGCTCGAAGCCCACGTCCGTCCGGGCCAGGCCGGACAGCGTCTGGAGGAGGAGCGCCGCGCCCACCGACAGCGTCAGGGCGAGGGCCACCTGGCCCACCACCAGCCCCGAGCGCACCCGGGAGGAAGCCCGACCCACCGAGCCGCCCCGGGCGCCCCCGGCGAGCGCGTCCCGGGGCGCGGCGTCCAGCGCCAGGATCGGCCAGCCGGCCAGCGCCAGCGAGGTCAGGACCGCCAGCCCCAGCGTCAGGCCCACGGCGCCCCCGGTGAGGCCGACCCCGTGGATCCGCGGCAGGTCGCCCGGGGCGAGCCCGGCCAGGAGGGGCACGGCCACCCACGCCGCCCCGAGGGCGAGCGCCGTGCCCAGCCCGGTCAGGACCACGCTCTCGGCCAGGAGGTGTCGAGCCAGGGCCCCCCGCCCGGCTCCCAGCGCCCGGCGGATGGCCAGCTCCCGCCCCCGGTCCTCGATCCGCACGAGGAAGAGGTTGGCGACGTTGGCCGCGGCCACGGCCAGGACCAGGAGCACGCCTCCGAAGACCACCCAGAGGTTCCGGTCCAGGGTGCCCAGCACGCTCTCCTTGAGGGGGAGCACCTCGGTGCGGAAGCCGTAGTGGTCGAGGAACCGCTCCGAATAGGCCTCGGGGAAGGACTCGGCCAGCCTGGGGGTGAGGCGGGCCACCTCGGCCTCCACGGCGGCCGGGGTCGCCCCGGGCGCCATCCGTCCCAACCCCGGGAAGACGTGCTGGTTGACGAACCGGCCCGCGCGATCCACCTGGAGGGTCATCCAGAGATCGGGCTGGAGCGCCGGCGAGACGCCGGGGAGCCCGACGCGGGGCTCGAGCACGCCCACCACCTCCACGGGCCGGTCCGAGAAGGTGAGCGTGCGGCCGACCACGTCGGGATCGGCGCCCAGCACGTCAGTCCAGAACGCGTGGGAGAGGACGGCCACCCGGGGGGCGCCGGGCTCGTCGTCGGCGGGGAGGAGGACCCGTCCCCGGACCGCCCGGGCGCCCAGGAGGCCCATCATGCTCTCGGTCACCCGGACCCCCCGGGCGCGCCGGGGCCCCTCCGCGGTGACCAGGTTGCCGCCCATGGGGAGGTAGAGCCCCACGGACTCCAGCGTGCGGGCGTGGTCCGTGAAGTGCGCCCACTGGGCGGTGGAGAGGGACCACCGCTCGTCGGGACCGACCCCGGGCACCTGGTTCCGGAGCTGGACGAGGCGGTCGGCGTCGGGGTAGGGGAGGGGGTCCAGGACCACCCGGTCCAGGAGGGAGTAGACCGCCGCGCTTCCCCCGAGCCCCAGGGCCAGGGTGAGCACCGCCACCACCGTGAAGCCACGGGCTCGCGTCAGGCCGCGCAGGGCCAGGGCCGCTTCCTTCGTCCATCCCGTCATCGTCCCTCCTCTCGGGCCGGGCCCGCGTCCTCACAGCGCGACTCGTGGAGGCCACCGGGCCTCCATCCACGCGGGACTCCCCAACTCGGACGCCGCCCGGGGCCCGATGGTTTCGCGGCGCGGGCCCGGACCCCTCGCCGGGGGCGGCGGCGGCCTGGCCTCGCGGGTCGGGCGACGCCAGTTTCCCGTGTCTCCCCCGGGGACCGTCGGGCGCCGCCCGCCCGACCCCGGGACCTCGCTCCGCTCTTCCCGTCCGCGCCATGCGTCTTTCCCCCTCGCCCGCCGCCCGGGCGCCCCGCCTCCGGACCTTCGCCGCCCTGGCCGCCGTCCTCCTCTCCTCCGCGGCGCCGGCGGCCCTGGGTGCCCAGGCCGTTCCCACGCCCGCGTCGGTCCTCGGTCACGAGGTGGGCGCCGACTTCGAGCTGGCCACGTACGAGGAGGCCCTCGCCTACTTCGAGCGCCTGGACGCGGCCTCGGACCGGGTCGAGCTGCGGCGGGTGGGGACGACGAGCTACGGACGCCCCTGGCACCTGGCGCTGATCTCCTCGGCGGAGAACCTCCGGAACGTGGAGCGGCACCGGGAGATCGCCCGGACGCTGGCCGCCGGCGAGGTGGGCGAGGCCGAGGCCCGCGCGCTGGCCCGGGAAGGGAAGGCCGTCGTCCACATCGACGGCGGGCTCCACGCCACCGAGGTGGCCCACGCCCAGCACGCCATCCAGCTCGCGTACGACCTGGTGACCGGGGACGACGACCCGGAGATCGCCGCCATCCTGGAGGACGTGGTCCTGGTGCTCTGGTTCAGCATCAACCCCGACGGCCAGACCATGGTGGCCGACTGGTACGAGCAGAACCTGGGGACGCCGTACGAGGTGGCCTCCATCCCCTTCCTGTACCAGAAGTACGTGGGGCACGACAACAACCGCGACGGCTACATGATCAACACCCTGGAGTCGCGGGTGACGACGCGGACGATCCGGGACTGGGAGCCCCAGATCCTGTACAACCACCACCAGACCTCGCCCTTCCCGACGCGGATCTGGATCCCGCCGTTCGCGGAGCCGGTGAGCCCCCGGGTGCACCCCCTCATGTGGCGCACCGTGAACCTGGCCGGCATGGCCATGGCCCAGGCGCTGGAGGAGCGGGGCCAGAAGGGGGCCGTGCACCACGGGAGCGGCTTCGACAACTGGTACCCGGGCTTCATCGACCACGCCAACAACTTCCACAACGTGGCCTCCTTCCTGACGGAGACCGCGCTGTACCGTTACGCCACGCCCCACTTCTACACCGTGGACGACTTCCCCGACGGCTCGGAGGACCTGCGCCCCGGGTCCATGTACGCCAGCCCCTGGGAGGGCGGGTGGTGGCGGATCGGGGACGCCGTGGACTACATGCTCACCGCGTCGGTGTCCGTCCTCGACCTGGCCGCCAAGTACAAGGAGGACCTCCTCTTCAACCGGTGGCAGGCCGCGCGGGACGTGGCCGCCGAGTACCGGGAGGGCCCGCCCTACGCCTACGTGATCCCGCGGGACCAGCGGGATCCGGTGGCGGCGGTGGAGATGCTCCGCCGGCTGGCCTTCAACGACGTGGAGGTGCGCCAGCTCACGGAGCCGGTGACGGTGGACGGGCTCACCTGGGCCGCGGGGGACTGGATCATCCTCATGGACCAGCCCAACGCCAACTTCGCCCGCCAGCTCTTCGAGGTGCAGGAGTACCCCGACCTGCGCCAGTACCCCGAGGGCCCGCCGGACCAGCCCTACGACGTGTCGGGCTGGACGCTCCCGTACCAGTTCGGGGTGCGCGTCGTGGAGGCGCGCTCGCCCCTGGACGCCTCGGCCCGCGCGGCCGCCGGCGAGCTACGGGCCGACCCGCTCCCCCGGGAGTTCGAAGGGGACGCCGAGGCCTTCGACTCCCCCGCCGACGTGGGCTTCGACACCCACGCCAACGCCCGGGCCATCGTCCCCCCCGCCGGGCGGGCGGGGGGAGGCGGCGCGCTGGTCCTGGACGCCGCGGAGAACAACACGTACAAGGCGCTCAACCGGGCCTGGGACGCCGGCGGCACGGTGAGCTTCGTGCCCGGGAACCCGGCCGCCGAGCCCGGCGAGCCCGGCTCGTCCGGGTACTGGGCGGTGAGCGGGATCTCCGGGAGCCTCCGGAGCGAGCTCGTCGAGACGCTCCACCTCCAGGCCTCCGGCGGCTCCGCCGGGGCCCGGGTGCCCCAGCCCCGCATCGGGCTGTACCGCCCGTGGGACGCCAGCATGGACGAGGGGTGGACCCGGTGGACGCTGGAGCGGTGGGGCTTCCCCTTCACGTCGCTGCGCAACGCCGACGTCCGGGCCGGCGACCTCCGGGGCCGGTACGACGTCATCGTCCTGGCCGACATGTCGGCCCGCACGATCCTGGAGGGCTTCGAGGAGGGCGAGGTCCCGCCCCGCTACGCCGGGGGCATCGGCGAGTCCGGGGCGCGGGAGCTGGACGCCTTCGTCCGCGCCGGCGGGACGCTGGTGGCCCTCAACGGGTCCTCCCGCTTCGCGGTGGAGCAGCTCCACCTCCCGGTGCGGAACGTGGTGGCCGACCTGGAGGCCGACGAGTACTTCGCCCGGGGCGCCATCATCGAGCTGGAGACCGACCCCTCCCACCCGGTCATGAGCGGCATGCTGCCCCGCGCGCCGGTGATGGTGGGCGGAAGCCCGGTCTTCACCACGGAGGAGGGCTTCCGGGGGCACGTCCTGGCCCGGTACCCGGCCGAGGGCTCGCCCCTCATGTCGGGCTACTTCCTGGGCGAGGAGCACGTCCAGGGGTACGCCGCGGCGCTGGAGGTGGAGCACGGCGAGGGCCGGGTGCTCCTCCTCGGGATGCGCCCCCAGTGGCGCGCCCAGCCCTTCGGGACCTTCAAGGTGCTCTTCAACGCGGCGCTCTACTCCGACGCGGTGGCGGACCGGGCCCCGGACAATCCGGGCTTCTGGACCCCGCCGGCGGACGAGGACGAGGCCACCGGGGGGACGGGGAACGGGGGCCGCCGTTGAGCCGTCCGGCCGGCGCCGCCCCCCGGGGCCGAACCCCTCTCCGCGTCGGGGTGTAGGGGCCGACATGTTTCCGATGACGACGTGGGTGAAGCGGCTCCTCATCGCCAACGTGGCGGTGTTCTTCGTCCTGCCCTTCCTCCCGGGCGCGGACCGCTGGCTGGTGCTCTACCCGCCGGCGGTCTTCCAGCGCCCGTGGACCGTGGTGACGTACATGTTCCTCCACGCGGGGCTGGGCCATCTCTTCTTCAACATGATCGGCCTCTTCTTCTTCGGGCCGCGGCTGGAGATGCGCCTGGGCTCCAAGGGCTTCCTCTGGCTGTACTTCCTGTCCGGTCTGGGCGGAGCGGTTGGGAGCTTCGTCTTCGCCCGCCAGTACCCGGTGGTGGGGGCCTCGGGCGCCGTCTACGGGATCCTCCTGGGCTTCGCCCTCTTCTGGCCTCGGGAGAAGATCTACATCTGGGGCATCCTCCCGGTGGAGGCGTGGCTCCTGGCCGCGCTCCTGGTGGGCGGCTCGCTCTACGCCGGGATCACCGGATCCCAGGCGGGGACCGCCCACTTCGCCCACCTGGGCGGTCTGGCCTTCGGCTTCGCCTACCTCAAGATCAGCGAGTGGCGCACCGGCTCGGACCGGCGGGCGTTCGAGAAGGCCATGCGTCCCCAGGGCACCGGCGGCTCGGAGCGGAAGAGCCGCGCCCGGTGGCAGAGCATCTCCACCGACGGCCTCCACGAGATCAACCGGGAGGAGGTGAGCCGCCTCCTGGCCAAGGTGGACGCCGACGGCCCCGCCTCCCTGACCCAGGCGGAGCGGGAGTTCCTGGACCGCATGGCGGCGCGGTGAGGAGCGGGCCCGCGCGTTGAGCGCCCCCGCGCGCTACCCGGTCCCCGCCCGCGTCCACGCGGTGGAGGAGACCATCCAGCGGTCCCGCTTCCGCACCGTCCTCGCCCACGCGCCGGAGCCCGAGGCGGCCCACGCCTTCGTGGCGCGCATGCGGGAGGAGCACCCCGACGCCACCCACTGGTGCTGGGCCTTCGTGGCCGGGCCGCCGGGGAGCACCACGCGCATGGGCATGAGCGACGACGGGGAGCCCCACGGCACCGCCGGCCGCCCCATGCTCACCGCGCTCCTCCACGGGGGGGTCGGGGAGATCGTGGCGGTTTGCGTCCGCTGGTACGGCGGCACCAAGCTCGGGACCGGAGGGCTCTCCCGGGCCTACGCCGGTGGCGTGAAGCTTGCCCTGGAGAGCCTGCCCACCCGGGAGCGGGTGGCGCGGGTCCCGGTGGAGATCACCGTGGGCTACGCGGACGTGGACGGACTCCAGAGGCTCCTGGAGGAGCTGGAGGTGCGGGTGGACGAGGAGGACTACGGGGCCACGGTGCGCTACCGGTGCGCCGTGCCGGAGGAGTCCCTGGAGCGACTCGAGCGCGCCGTGGCGGACCTGACCCGCGGCGAAGGAGAGGTGGCGCGGTGAGCGACATGCGCGTGGACTACGAAGGGCTGCGGGGCCTGGTGGAGGACGAGGCCCGTCGGCCCGACGGCCCATCGGCCCCGGGCCTCTCGCCGGGCCGTGTCCTCCGGGGGCTGGCGGCCTGGACGGTGGTCGCGGTCCTCCTGGCCGTGGCCCCCTTCTTCGTGCTGGTCCGCACCGCGGTGGCCGTCCAGGGAGGGTGGGGGCTCGGCCCCTGGGCCTCGCTGGGGGTGGGCGTCGTGGCCATCTCCGCCATCCTGGCGCTCTACTCCTGGGCCGTGGGCCGGTGGCTCGGGACGGGCCCCGGCACCCGTCGCGTCCTGAACCGGGGCGCGGTGGCCCTGGGGCTGGCCTTCGTGCTCTACGGGGTGATCTGGGTGGGCGCCTCCCACGCCCCCGGCGAGGGCGTGCGGGCGGAGTACCGGTCCCTCCATCCGGTCCTCCGCGTGGCCACCGGGCTCATCTTCCTGGCCGACCCCGGGCGCGTGATGGTCGACGGCGCCCGCACCGTGGAGGACTACCGCCTCCTGGGCCTCTCCGCCTCGGAGGCGTCGCTCCACTTCCGCCAGGGCGACGGCTTCGCCCACGCCGTGGACTTCCGCACCCGGGGCCGTCCCGAGTGGGGGAACCGGGGGGTGGAGCTGGGCTTCTGGCTCCTGGGGTTCCACGCCCTCCGCCACCGCGGGACGGCGGACCACCTCCACGTCTCGCTCCGGGGCGGCCCCCGGTGAGCGCCGACGGCGAGGACCGACCGGAGGAGGCGGACCGGGACGAGGGGACCGAGCCCGGGGAGGACGGCGGGGCGGACACCCCGGACTTCGAGGTGACCCGGGTGGGCGAGCTCACGGTGGCGGAGGTCCGCCGGATGCTCGTCACCACCGTGGTCCTCCTGGTGGTGGTCGGGCTCTTCCTCTTCATGGTCCGGCCGGTGTTCCTGTCGGCGATCCTGGGCGTCGTGGTCGCCGTCTACCTGCGCCCCCTCCACTGCCGGCTCGAGGACCGGGTGGGACGGGCGGCCGCCGGCATCGCCTCCCTCTCCATCCTGCTGATCCCGCCCCTGGCCGCCGCGGTGTACGGGTACATGGAGCTCCGCCGCGCCGCCGAGTACCTCTCGGAGAACGGGAGCCAGGTGGCCGCGGAGATCGCCGGCCATCTCCGGGGCCTTCCCATGGTGGACGGCGACCCGACGGCCCAGGTGGAGCAGGGGGTGCAGCGGGCTGCGGAGTGGGCCACCGAGCTTCCGGCGGCGCTCCAGGGCGCGGCCGGCCCCACCGCCGTCGCGCTCTCCGTCTTCCTCTTCACCGCCTTCTACGTCCTCACCCAGGCGGAGGCCATCGTCCACTGGCTGCGCTGCCGCGTGGCCGAGCGGTACCTGCCCCTCCTCCAGAGCCTGGAGGCCAACGCCAGCGGCGCGCTCTACGGCGCCGTGTACGCCACCCTCCTCAGCCAGGGGCTCAAGGCCGGGGTGATCCTGGTGCTGAACCTGGCGCTGGGCGTCCCCCTGGCGCTGACGCTGGCGCTCCTGGTCTTCGTCATCGGGTTCTTCCCGGTGGTGGGCGCGTGGACGATCTACCTGCCCACCGGCGTGTACCTGCTCGTCTTCCAGGACTCGCCGGCCAAGGCGGCCCTCATGGTGGGACTCTCGGCGGTCCTCTGCACCGGCGTGATCTCCATGTACCTGCGGCCCAAGATCGCGGCGGGCCATTCCAAGGTCCTGGACTTCTACTGGATGTTCCTGGGGCTGGTGGCCGGGGTCTTCGCCTTCGGGCTGCCGGGGATCGTGGCGGGGCCGCTGGTCATCGCCCTCCTCAAGGCCATGCTCGACACCATCGTATCCGCGCGCGAGGACGACGAGGATGGGGACGACGGGGGCGGGCCCCGAGGCGAGGACGACGACGGGCCCCGGGCCGAGATCATGGACGAGGACGAGGTCGCCGAGGCCGACGAGGGCTCCGGTCCGGACCGGGAGGACGAGGACGACGAGGACGGGGACGACGACGAGGAGCGGGGGCGGCCCCGGCCCGATCGGCGGGAGGGCCCGGGGGCCGGATGACCCCGGGGGTCGGGCCGCCGGACGCGCGGGTCCGGCCCCTCAGCCCGGAGGGGGCGGCGGCCGGGTGGGCCGCGCGAAGCCCCGCAGCGCCGTGTCCAGCACCTGGAGCTCGTCGCTCCACCGCACCCGCCATCCCCCGGGCGTCCGTCCGAGCTGGAGCACGTTCACCTCGGAGACGCCGCCGCTGATGCGCGGGGTGGTCCGGTAGACCACGTGGGCCGTGTCCGCGCTCTCGGACACGTGGCCCACCACCCGGTCGTCCCGGTCGAAGATGGCGTGCATGAGCCCCGGCATGGCGTCGATCATCGTCCCCACCGAGCGCGCGAAGACCTCCTCCCGGGACAGGCGCGCGTACGCCTCCGGGGCGGTCACGCCCACGAGGGTCGCGCGGACCCGTCCGGTGGTGTCCGCCTCCACCACCGCCGTCACCACGTCGTGGAACCGGGTGAGCGTGGCCGGATGGAGGAGCGCGGCCGTGGCGTCCCAGCGGATGGCCCGGAGCGAGCGGAGGAAGGCGTCCGCCGTCCCTTCGGGCGTGACCGTGGCCTCGGCCACGGTCTCCTGGGCGGAAAGCTCGGCGGGTCCCCCGCACGCGAGGGCCGACGCGGCTCCGACCCAGGCGGCGGCGAGCGCCAGGAGGAAGCGGAGTCCGGGACGGGGGCGGGCAAGGGTCATGGGGCGTTCAACCCCGGTCGGGCGTCCCGGGTTCGCTTCCGACCGCCTGGGGCGCGCCGGGGGGCGGCTTCTTCCTTGGGATGCTAAAAGTCCACTAGACAACCTTTCAAGATTGTACTAATATCCCTCCATGGAACGGGACCCGCGGCCCCCATGGGGTCGGCGGTTCGGGACCCGGGCCGCGGGCGCGCCGGACGTCGGCGCTCCCCCATGACCCAGAGACCAGGACGGACATCATGAAGAACCGAATCTTCTCCGGGGCGGTGGTCGCCCTCGCCTCCCTCTCCATCGCCGCGGCTCCCGCCCCCGACGAGTGGAACGTGGACGTGCCCCACTCCGGCATCGACTTCAGCGTGAAGCACTTCTTCACCCCCGTGGCCGGCTCCTTCGAGGACTACGAGGCCGAGCTCCTCTACGACGCCGCCAACCCCGAGAACAGCTCGGTCACCGTGCGCATCGACGTGGCCAGCGTGAACACGGCCAACGAGCGCCGGGACGCCCACCTCATGTCCGAGGACTTCTTCGAGGCCGAGCGCTTCCCGGCCATCACCTTCCGCTCCGAGAAGGTCGAGGTCGTCTCCGGCACCGAGCTCGTCGTGCGGGGGCCCCTCACCATCAAGGGCGTGACCCGCGAGGTCGAGCTGCCCGTGACCATCCTGGGTCGGAAGGAGATCCCGGCTGAGATGCAGGAGATGCTGGGCGGCATCACCGAGGTCATGAGCTTCGAGACCGCCCTCACCCTGGATCGCCGGGACTTCGGCGTGGGCGTGGGGAGCTGGGCCGCCACCGCGGTGGTGGGCTCGGACGTGGACGTGCGCATCGCCGTGGAGGCCAACCGCTGAGCGCGGCGCGCCAGGACCGACGCACCCGGAGGCCCGTCCCGCCCGTCGGCGGGGCGGGCCGCCCCACATGTGGACGCGGAGGATCTCCCACGCGGCCCCTCGTTATCTTGAAGGCGACCGCACCCGCCTCTCCGGCCCCGGGCCGGAGCCGCATCCGAGGAGCTTCCATGTCCAGCATCGCCCGCCCCGCCGTCCTCCTGGTCCTGACGGCCCTCGCCGCCGCCTGCGCCGACGAGCCCGCACCCCCTCCCGGCGCGGCCGACGCCGGCGCGCTTCCGCCGGGCCACCCGCCGCTGGAGACCTCGCCGTACGCCCACCAGGGGCCCGCTTCCGGGGCCGCCGCCGGGCCCGCGGCCGTCGTGCTCGAGATCGAGGAGGTCACCGACTACGTCTACGCGCGGGTCGACGCCGACGGAGAGGAGATGTGGGTGGCCGGACCCAAGGGAGACGTCTCCGTGGGGGACACCGTGTCGCTGGGCAGCGCCATGGGCATGACGGACTTCACCAGCCAGGAGCTGGGTCGGACCTTCGAGTCCATCCTGTTCCTCGACGCCTGGCGCCCCGCGCCGGCCGTGCCCGCGGGGAACCGCGGCGAGGTCCTCGAGGTCATCCCCTCGTCCAGCTACAGCTACATCCGGGTCGGGACCGAGGACGGCGAGGTCTGGCTCGCCGGTCCCCGGGTCGCGCTGGAGCCGGGCCAGACCGTGGCCTGGCCCAGGGGAATGGCCATGGAGGACTTCTCCAGCAACACGCTGGACCGGACCTTCGACGTGATCTGGTTCGTGGAGTCGGTGCGGGTCGTCGAGTAGCCGCGGGCGGGTGGGCCGGGAGGCCCCGGCCGCCGCCCTACTGGTACTGGATGTAGACCGGGATCGGCCGGAGGGCGAGGATCTCGTCGGGGCTGAGCATCCGCGAGCCGCCCCGCACGTCGTTCTTGTAGAAGAGCTTGAAGCCGGTGAACTGCTCGGCCTCCGGGGCCACGATGCTCCGGTAGGTGTTGAGCTTCTGGGCGGGCGGGCCCCATCCGTCCATGTGGAGGACCACCTGGACCCGGGGGTCCGCCAGGATCTCCCCGGCATCGCGCACCATGTGCTGGGTGAAGCGGTGCACCACCAGGACCTTGGGCGGCAGGTCGTGCTCCTCCACGATCTCGGCCAGGAAGCGGATGGCGTGGTTCACCTCGTCCGCGGACATGGAGCCGATGGTCTGACCGGGGAGCCCCTCCGGACCCATGTTCCACTCCGGGTCCAGCGCCAGGTGCGTGTCCGGGTCCGTGAGCCACTCCCGGAGGCGCGGCAGCTCGGCCGCCACGGTGCTCCGTCCCGGCTGGATGTCCAGGAAGAGGAGCCCGTCCCGGGAGTCGGCCCACTCCTTCACGTCGCGGATCCGCCACGAGGGCATGCGGACCCGGTAGAGGCTGTCGGGGCCCGGGTCGCCGGCGGCCATGGTGGTGATGAGGTGGAGGGCGGGCTTCACCGGCATGGAGGGATCGGCCCGCTCCCACGCCCGTACCTCCCGGTCCAGGCGGGCGAGCATCTGGTCCGGCGGGAGCTCCCCCAGGATGCCCATGCGCGTGGACGCCGGGTTCCCGTAGAAGGCGACGATCCGCTCCCGGGGCAGGAGGGCGTCGTCGCGGATGGGGGTCGCCGCCGCGGCCAGGGGCGGCCGCGCGACGGGGCCGGGGTCGGGGCGGGGCTCGGGCTCCGGGGCGGGGGGGAGCTCCTCCTCGGCTGGCTCCGGCTCCGGCTCCGGCTCCGGCTCCGGCTCGGGTTCCGGCTCCGGCTCCGGCTCGGGCTCTGGCTTCGGCTCGGGCTCGGTGGGCGTCTGCTCCACCGGCTCCTCGGAGGGCGGCG
>CAZMTA010000035.1:0-3766 GCA_964569085.1 uncultured Gemmatimonadaceae bacterium
CCGCCGGCGCCGGTGTTCTCCTCGGTCACCAGGACGTGGACGTCGGCCACCTCCCGGTCCCGCACCCAGTCCACCCACGTCATCTCCTGGCGGACGAACTCCTGCTGGCACCAGTCGGTGCAGTCCAGGAAGACGGCCAGGCGCTCCGGCATCGCCCGCTCCTGGGCCCCGGACGCGGCCTGGGCGGCGGCGGGTCGGGGCGCCAGGAGGGCCAGACCGGCCAGGACCGCGAGCCCGGCGAGGGTCCGGATCCCGGCGCGGGGCCGGCGCGGGCGGGACGGGGAGGACGCGGGCTCGTCGGCGGCGGACGGGAGGGTCTGGGGCATGGCGGAGGGGAGGGGGGAGGGGTGGACGGGCTCGGCGCCGCGCCCGACGCCCGGGAGGCCCGGGACGTCCGGGGACGGCGTACCGGATCGACACCCCGAGGGTCCGCTTCGTTCAACCCTCCGGCGGTCCGTCCGGGTGCAGCGCGCACGCCGGCGGCTGGTCCCGGGTCCAGGAGAGCCCCACGACGCGCCAGCCCTCCTCGCCCCGGAGCAGGGTGGCGGCGTCCACGCCGCAGTGGCTGAGCTCCGAGCCCACGTAGAAGTCGTAGGGGGCCCAGAGGGTGGCCAGGCGTCCCTCCACCCGCACCTCCGGATCCCACATGCGCTCGACGAGGGGCTCGGGGCTCCCCTCGATGCGTGCCACGAGCTGGTCCACGGTGGCGCGGCCCAGCACGTCCTCGCCTCCGGGGATCTCGGCCCAGCGCATGACGACGTCCGGCGCCATGATGCCGCGCAGCCGGTCCCCGTCCCCCGTCTCCAGGGCGTGGAAGACGGTCTCCACGGCGGCCACGATCTCCGCTTCCTCCTCCGGCGAGGGCGTCCAGGCCCCCGCGCCTCCTCCGGCCTGGGGGGCGCCCTCGGCGGTGGGAGCGCCCGCGGCCCCGCCCGGGCCGTCGGAGGCGTCGGGCCCGCCGGCGTCCCCCGGGGCGTCGCAGCCCAGGACGGCGAGGACGGGAAGGAGGAGGGCCCAGGCGAGGACGCGCTGGAGACGGGGGCGACGGCGGCGGGACATGACGGCTCCGGGACGGGGGGAGGGGAAGGCGGAACGGACCCCGGGAGCCTAGCCCCGGGGGGCTCCCCGGGCGAGGCCCCCGGCCGGTCGTGGCACGACTTTTTCGTGGCTGGGCGAGCGACGGCCCCTTTCTCCCGCACCGGAGACACCCCATGCGCGCCCTCAAGTGGTTCGGCGGACTCCTCCTCGGCCTGCTCCTCGTCGTCCTCCTCTGGGGAAGCGCGGTGGAGCCCCGCTTCCTCCTCGACGTCCAGTCCCACGACGCCCCGGTTCCGGGCCTCCCCGAGGCCTGGGAGGGGGAGCGGATCGCCCTCCTGGCGGACCTCCAGGTGGGCATGTGGTGGGACAACACGGGGATGGTGGAGAAGATCGTGGAGGAGGCGCTGGCGTCGGATCCGGCCGCGATCCTCATCGCCGGGGACTTCGTCTACAAGGCCGACTCCGCCGTGGTGCGGGAGGCGGTGGCGCTGGTGGCCCCGCTGGCCGACGGGGACGTGCCCGTGCTCGCCGTCCTGGGCAACCACGACTACTCCCTGGCCAAGGAGGACGACGAGCCTTCGGAGGAGCTGGCGGCCTACCTGGCCCAGGAGCTCGAGGGGGTGGGGATCACGGTCCTGGAGAACGAGGCGAGGGCGGTGCGGGAAGGCGACGACCTCTGGGTCGTGGGCATCGGCTCGGAGTGGGCCGGCCGGAGCCGGCCCGAGCAGGCGATGGCGGGCGTGCCCTCGGGCGCGGCCCGGGTCGTCCTCATGCACAACCCGGTGGCCTTCCGGGACATGCCGCCCCACTCCGGGGGGCTGACGCTGGCCGCCCACACCCACGGCGGCCAGGTGCGGCTGCCCTTCCTGCCCTCGCGGAGCTGGCTCGACATCGCCCGGGAGCGCGAGGTGGTGGCCGACGGGTGGGCCGTGGACTCCATCGGCGCGGCGGGCAACAACCTCTACGTGAACCGGGGCGTGGGCTTCAGCGCGGTGCCGGTCCGCATCCGCTGCCAGCCCGAGCTCACCGTGCTCACCCTCCGCGCCGCCGAGACCATGCCCACCGAGGACGCCACCGAGCCCGGCGAGCCGGAGCAGGGCGAGGGCGGCGGGAGCGGAGCGCCCCCTTCGGAGGGCTGAGTGCCGCTCTTCCACACCGACAAGTTCCAGCGCCTGGCCGAGCTCGAGGCCCGGGTGCAGAAGGCCATCGAGGAGGCGGGGGCCGGCGGGCTCGACTGGGCCGAGGACGAGCTGGCCCGGGTGGCGGGGACGGCCGGCTTCGACCTCGCCGCCGCCCGCCTCCTGGACGCCGACAGCCTGGAAGCCGTCCTGGGCGCCGGGGAGGAGGCCGATCCGGGACGCCTCTGGCTCGCCGCCGAGGCGCTCCGGGTGGACGGGGTCGTGGCCGCCGCCGAGGGGCGGGACGACGACGCCCGGGACCGCCTGGAGAAGGCGCTCCGCCTGTACCGTCGCGTCCCCGAGGGGGTGCGGCTTCCCGACGCGGCCGCCACCCGCGAGGACCGGCTGCGCGAGGTGGGCGAGCGGCTGACGGGGGGCGATGGCGCGACGACGGACGGGGTGCCATAGTTATGGCATGCAATAACCATGGGGGCCGCCATGAAGAAGATGACCTTCACGCTGGACGAGGCCGCCGCTCGGGAGCTGGAGCGTGCGGCGCGACGGCTCGACATCTCGAAGAGCCAGGTCGTGCGAGAGGCGGTGAGCCTGTACGGTGAGCACCTCGGGCGACTGACCGACGAGGAGCGGGCCGAGAAGCTCGCGGTGTTCGACCGGGTGGTTCCGAAGATCCCGGACCGACCCGCGGAGGAGGTCCGGGCCGAGCGGGAGGGGATCCGCGCCGCGCGCCGGGCCGGAGGCCGCGGAGGCGTCGGGGAGTGATCGTCCTCGATACGTCCGTCCTGGTGGAGGCGTTGGGAGGGGGAACCATGGCGGGTGAGCTCCGCGCCGCCTTCGAGGAAGGGCAGCGGATCCTCCTTCCGACCCTGGTCCTCTACGAGTGGCTTCGGGGTCCCCGCCGTCCCGAGGAGCTCGCGGCTCAGGAGGCGTTGTTCCCGGCCGAGACGGCCATTCCCTTCGCCCCACCCGAGGCGGCGCGGGCCGCGGAGCTCTACCGGGTCCTCCCCCGACCACGGGGTAGGGAGGTCGACCTGGCCATCGCGGCGTGTGCGCTGTCCTGGGGGGGTGCCCTCTGGACGCTGAACCGGGCGGACTTCCAGGACGTGCCTGGCCTCGAGCTCCGCTGAGGGGCTTCTGGGGGGCGGGCCTGCTGGGTGCCTGCCCGGCGGGCCCTGGGCATCCGCCCGGTGGAAGCGCTCCGGGACGAGCGCCGATCAGCGGCCTTCCGCCGCCCCGGCCACCCGCTCCGCCACCTCCACGGCCACCCGGGCCACGGCGCCCTCCGGGTCCTCGGCCGGGTCGTAGGAGGCGAAGCCCACGGCCCGCACCGGGCAGAGCGCCACGGCCCGCTCCACCACGTCCAGGAGCTCCTCCCGGCCGAGCCCGCCCTCGCCGGCCCAGGCGTTGGCCCGCCCCGCCCGGGCGTCCAGGACGTCCAGGTCCACGTGGAGGTAGACGGCGTCGGTGTCCTCGCCCAGCGCCTGGAGGACCGGGTCCCAGAGGACCTCCCGGCTGGCGGGGGAGAGGACGGCCACCCGGGAGGCGTCCAGGAGCGCTTCTTCGGCCTCGTCCAGCGCCCGGGCGCCCAGGAG